>NZ_JAMYRY010000001.1:0-572500 GCF_040321655.1 Mesorhizobium sp. M0306
CCCCCCCGGGCCTACTCAAAAAATAACACCGCCCCCCGCCCCCCCCCCCCCCCCCGCTCACGGGGGCGGTGCTCATCCCCGCCCACCCCCCCTTTTTTTGCCCCGGCCGGCGCGCGGCCCCCCGGCGGGGGCCCCGCGGCAAGTCACGGATGTACTGACAGTCGCGCGAGAAGCGCGCCGGAGCGACAGACCCCGACAAGCCGAAGCAGCAGATTGCTGCCGGCCCGGCCAAAACGCTCCCGATCAGGCTACCAAGCATGGGAAGGCGGGATTTTGTCCCGCCTTTTTGCTGTTTGGATTTAGACCGACGATTGGCGAAACCGGCGACACGGCGTCCTTCTCCCCGTCTCTATACGGGGAGAAGTGCCCGGCAGGGCGATGAGGGGCAGCGCGACGTATCAGGACTGCCCTTCGCCAAGCCAAGCACGATATCACGACGAAGGCTGGCGCTGCCCCTCATCTGGCTGCCGCCATCTTCTCCCCGTATAGAGACGGGGAGAAGGACGCCTTCGCCGAAGATTCCGCCAATCGCCAATGTTGCTCAGCCCAACGTTGCTCAGCAAGATTGGCGAGTTGCACTCAACCTACCCACTCCAGCGGCACATGCCCCGGGTCGGCCTCGACCCGTTGCAGCCAGGCGGCCACCGCCGGATAGGCGTCGAGCTGAAACCCACCCGTCTCGGCCGTATGCGTATAGGCATAGAGCGCGATGTCAGCGACGCTGAGCGCATTGCCGGCGAAGAAGCTGCTCCCGGCCAGGTGCTTGTCCATGACGCCGAGCGCCTTGTTGCCGCGCTCCAGCGTCACCGCCAGCCGATCGGGTGTCGCGTCTTTCGCGCGTTCTGGAAAGGTCAGCAGCGCCCTGCGCACGGCGATATAAGGCTCGTGGCTGTATTGCTCGAAGAACAGCCACTGGTAGGCCAGCGCGCGTTCATATCTGTCCGCCGGCAGAAACCGCGTGCCTTCGGCGAGGTAGAGCAGGATGGCGTTGGATTCGGCCAGCCGGCGGCCGTCGTCGAGTTCGAGCAGGGGCACCATGGCGTTCGGGTTCTTGGCGACATAGTCGGGCTTGCGCGTGTCGCCGGTATGCGAGCTGACCTCGACATTGGTGAAAGGGATGCCGAGCTTGGCCATCAACAGGCGCGGCTTGTAGCAATTGCCGCTGTCGATCATTCCATAGAGTATCATCGGTGCTCCCCCTTGCTCGCAACCACCCGTCTCAGGGCTGATCCAGCCTCAAGCCTCTATCTCGGCAGCGGCGGCTTCATCCAGTGATTTGTTTTGGCGTAACCATCAGCGTCGCTGATGCATTTATCCGAACAACGGAATGACGTTGCTATCCCTGCCGAGCAGCCTGTCGGTCGACAGCGGCTCCTCGTCGAACAGCATGCCGGCCAGCGCCGGCCGGGCGAGGTAAAAACCCTGCAGCAGGTCGACGCCGCCATCCAGCGCGACGCGCAGATGCGTGGCGTTCTCGACGCCTTCGACCAGCACCTTGGCGCCACGGTCGTGCAGCGTCGAAACCAGCGGCCGGAAAAACCGCTCGGCGGCGGCATGGCGGCAGAATTCGGCGAACCAGGTGCCGTCGATCTTGACGATGTCGGGCTGCACGAGGGCGACCCTTTCTTCCGTCGAATGCCCGGTGCCAAAATCGTCGATGGCGATGCGGACGCCGTCGCGCCGCATCTCACGCGCCAGGCTGACAAGCACCTTGTCGCCGGCCGCCTGCTCGGTGATCTCGCAGACCAGCATGCCGGGATGCAGGCCGAAATCCGCCAGATGCCTGGTCATCAGCCTGATTTCGGCCAGCGCCCGTGCGGGGTCATCGTTGATCAGCGGATTGTAGTTGAAGAACAGGTCGAGCCCGTCGACGCCGATGTTGCGGAAGTTGCGCAAATGCAGCACCCGGCACATGGTTTCGACAAACAGCCGATCCGCAGTCGGCACATCTTCGAAGAAGATTTGCGGCGCCATCGGCCTGCCTGCACGATGCGGCTCGATCAGTCCCTCGACCGCGACGGCGGCGAGAAACCTGCCGCGGGGCGCGAAGACCGGCTGGTAGGCGCTCCTCAGCCGGAATGCGCCGTAGACGCCATATTCGATGCCGACCTCGTCGGCAAAGATCGCCTCGCCGACCTTGCGCCGCATGTCGGCTTGCCCGGTCACGATGCCACCCTGCGGCCAAAGGCCCGCATCGGCCGTCGCGATGGCGAAACGGCCGCAGAAACCTTCTCCGTATCGGCCGACACCGCAGCCGCCTGCCCGCTCTTTTCGAAGACGCGGAAGCTGGTCGGCGCAAGCTCGGGGCGCGCCAGCACATAGCCCTGCACCATCGAGGCGCCCGACTTTTCGGCGAGCTCGAGCTGCCAGCCCGTCTCGATGCCCTCGAACACCGTACGGATGCCTTGCTCTTCGAAGCTCGTCACCATGGCGGTCAGCAAGGCGAAGCCGGCACCGGATTCCATCAGCGTCATGATCCAGTCGGCATCGAACTTGACGATGTCGGGCCTGAGTTCCTTGATGCGATTGATGTCGGACTCGTCGGCGCCGTAATCGTCGACCGCAATGCGCAAACCATTGCCCCTGAGCGCCTCGACGAAATTGTAGAGCGTTTCCTGCGATGCCGATTTCTGCTCGGTGACCTCGCAGACGACGCGGCGCGGATCGATGTCGGCCTCGTGCAGCACCAGCCGCATGTCGCGCAGCGCCTTGTCGGCGATGCTGCGGTCGGTGAACACCGATGGATCGAAGTTGATGAAGATCGAGGCGTCTCGCGGCAGGCAGGCGCCGGCGTTCAGAAGGTGCAGCGTCCTTGTCAGCGCCTCGATATGCAGGCGGTCGACCGCCGGACAGCTGTTGAAGAAACTCGTTGGCGGCTGCGGCTCGCCTTCGCGGAACGGCCGGATCAGCCCCTCGAACGCGACGACGGAAAGCTTGCCCTTGTTGAAGGCGAAGATCGGCTGGAACGCGCTTTGCAGCGTATAGACCCCCCAGACACCGCTGGCGGTGCCGTCATCATGGCGGATGATATGGGCAAGCCCGATGCTGCGCGTCACGGTTCCTCGCTGTGCGAGACTGGCGGACCGGCTACGGTCCTGCCGTTCAAGCTTTTACCGATCGTTGATGAATTTATTGTTGCCAGCATTGCGCGCTGGCTCATTCGACAATGCCTGCGCTGGGCTTGCGCTTGGCAAAACGATGCGACATGAGAGGCGCCGCGGCGCCTTCGCCGCGCCGGTCCTTTCTGGAGATATTTCTCATGGCCTTTCTTGCCGACGTCCTTTCCCGCGTAAAGCCTTCCGCGACCATCGCAGTGACGCAGAAGGCGCGCGAGCTGAAAAACGCCGGCCGTGACGTGATCGGGCTGGGCGCCGGCGAGCCGGACTTCGACACCCCCGACAACATCAAGAACGCCGCGATCGAGGCCATCCGCCGCGGCGAGACGAAATATCCGCCGGTCTCCGGCATCGTGCCGCTGCGCGAAGCGATCGCGAAAAAGTTCAAGCGCGAGAACAATCTCGACTACCGGCCGGACCAGACCATCGTCGGCACCGGTGGCAAGCAGATCCTGTTCAACGCCTTCATGGCGACGCTGAACCCCGGCGACGAGGTGATCATCCCGCGGCCCTACTGGGTGAGCTATCCCGAAATGGTGGCGATCTGCGGCGGCACCTCGGCCTTTGCCGACACCTCCATCGACAACGGCTTCAAGCTGACGGCGGCCGTGCTGGAAAAGGCGATCACGCCGCGCACCAAATGGCTGTTGATGAACTCGCCGTCCAACCCGTCGGGCGCCGCCTATACCGAGGCGGAGCTCAAGAGCCTGGCCGACGTGCTGTTGAAGCATCCCCATGTCTGGGTGCTGACCGACGACATGTACGAGCACCTGACTTATGGCGACTTCGTCTTCAAGACCATCGCCGAGGTCGAGCCAAAGCTCTATGAGCGCACGCTGACCATGAACGGCGTGTCGAAGGCCTATGCCATGACCGGCTGGCGCATCGGCTATGCGGCAGGCCCGGTGCCGCTGATCAAGGCGATGGACATGATCCAGGGCCAGCAGACCTCCGGCGCCTGTACCATCGCCCAATGGGCGGCGGTCGAAGCGCTGAACGGCCCGCAGGATTTTATCCCGAAGAACAAGGTGATTTTCCAGGGCCGGCGCGATCTCGTCGTCTCGATGCTCAACCAGGCGCGCGGCATCACCTGCCCGTCGCCGGAGGGTGCGTTCTACGTCTATCCCTCCTGTGCCCAGCTGATCGGCAGGAAGACCAAGAGCGGCAAGGTGATCGACAGCGACGAAACCTTCTGCTCGGAACTGCTCGAGGCCGAGGGCGTGGCGGTCGTTTTCGGCTCGGCTTTTGGCCTCGGCCCGAACTTCCGCATCTCCTACGCCACGTCGGAGGCTCTGCTCGAAGAGGCCTGCACGCGCATCCAGCGCTTTACTGCCTCGCTGGCCTGAGACGTTTCAGCCGCCATACTGCTCGTCGCTGACCTTCTCCAGCCAATCGACATGCACACTCTCGAGTGCCTCCTGCATGGCGATGTGGGTCATCGCCGATTTGGGCGCGGCGCCGTGCCAGTGCTTTTCGCCGGCCGCAAAGGAGATGACGTCGCCGGCCCTGATCTCCTGGATCGGGCCGCCCCAGCTTTGCGCGAGACCGGCACCGGACGTGACGTAGAGCGTCTGGCCGAGCGGATGCGTGTGCCAGTGGGTGCGGGCGCCGGGCTCGAAACTGACCAGCGTGGCGCGTAGCCGCGCCGGCGCCTCTTTCTCGATGATCGGCGTCTGCAAAACCCGGCCGGTAAAATATGTCTCCGGCGCAACGATCGTCGGCACGCTGCCGCAGGCAATAATCTTCATCGTCGCAAGTCCTCGATCCAATCCAGTGTCTAGAGCCTACCACTTTCGTCCGACGCCGGCTGCATGTCCTGCCGGCTGCGGGCAAGGCGCGGCCAAAACAGGCCGGTGCGCCTGCGGTAGGCGTCGTAGGCGTCGGCCAACCTTGTCCGCGAAAATTTTCGTTCTTCGTCCAAGGCTGCGATCACATAGATCGTAACGATACCGGCGACCGGCACCACCGCCCAGACCGACCAGGTCGCGATGCCCCACCCGATCCAAAAGATAATGTAGGATGTGTAGAACGGATGCCGGACATGGAGATAAGGGCCTTCGGTCACCAGGCTGTCGGGATTGTCCGGATCGAATGCGAACCGCAGCCGCGCCTTGCGGGAGACCGAGATCGCCCACCAGAACAGCGCCGAGCTTGCCAGTTCGATGGCGAGCCCGCCGATCTTCGCCGCCACCGGCTGCCGCTCGATCCAAAGCAGCGCAAGAAAGAACAGCGCCGTGCCGACCACGACGGCCGAAATGATCATGGCGCCTTGGGACATGCTCGGCGACTGGAAATGCGCGCGCATCGACCAGGCATATTGGCCGAGCGTGGCGATGCTGCTGATCGAGACGAGAAGGTCGAGCGTGGATTCCATCATCAGGGTCCCGGGGTTAGCTGTGGTGGATTCGTTCATCATACCCGGCAGAAACCGAGAAATCATTTCTTAACCACCGTTCTAAACAACATGGTGACCTCGGCATGCGATGTTGACCTGGAGACAATCCCAAGGTCCAACCAGATATGGCCGTTTCCCACCGCACGATCCGCACGCCGCAAGCGGATTTGCGCCTCAGCCAGTCGTCGGGACCCGGCATCCCGCTTGTCCTGATCCACGGCTCGGGCAGTTCGCGCGCCGTATTCGCCCGCCAGTTCGACAGCCCGTTGGCCGCTGCCCATCGGTTGATTGCTTTCGACCTGCCCGGCCATGGCGAATCCTCGGACGCCCGTGATCCGGCGACGGACTACACCATCGCCGGCCTTGCCCAATCGGCGGCTCAGCTCCTCGATGCCTTGGGCATCGGCCGCGCCGTCGTCTTCGGCTGGTCGCTTGGCGGGCACGTGGCAATCGAACTCGCGAGTTTTCACCGCGCCATCGGCGGGCTGATGCTGACCGGCGCGCCGCCGGTATCGAAGGGTCCTTTCGGCATGCTGCGCGGCTTCCACGCGCATTGGGACATGCTGCTGGCGTCCAAAAAGACGTATTCCGAACGCGATGCCGAGCGCTTCGAGACGCTGTGTTTCGGCGACACCGCCGATCCGTCCTTCCGCCAAGCCATCCTGCGCACCGACGGCCGGCTGCGCGCCGCGGTGACGCGCGGCATGCTCACCGGCAAGGGCGCCGACCAGAGACAAGTGGTCGAGCAGGCGGCGATTCCGGTCGCCGTCGTCAATGGCGAGAACGATCCGTTCGTCCGGCTCGGCTATTTTGAGACGCTCGCATACGGCTCGCTGTGGGAGCATTGCCACGTCATCTCCGGCGCCGGGCATGCGCCTTTCTGGGAGCGTGCGGACCTGTTCAATCGGTTGCTCGCGCGCTTTGCCGAGACGGTGGCGGTGCAGCGCGTCGACGCACCCCCGCTGGCGTCGCGCCTAGCCGGCACCGGCTGAACCCAGCCCCTCAACTTCAAATCCCTTCAACTTCAAATCCCTTGCCCTCCCGGCCTGCCCGTGGGACGATGCCCTTTGGGTAGGTGGCAAATTGAAAAAAGCCTCGCCCGCGACGGCCGACAGGCCGGCCGCCGCTCACAGGGAAACGCCTGAGTGGAGGTCAGCCATGGGTACTCGCGCCGGAGGACGACGCACGGGACCGAAATGCATTGCCATAGTCGGTCCCTTCGCCAGCGGTAAGACGACACTTCTCGAAGCCATACTCGCCCGTACAGGCGCCATTCCCCGCCAGAATCCCGTTTCGTCCGGAAATACCGTTTCCGATCATTCGCCCGAGGCGCGCGCTCACGGCATGAGCGTCGAGGCGACCTTCGCCACCACCGAATTCATGGGCGAGCCGTTCACCTTCGTCGATTGTCCCGGATCCATCGAATTCTCCTTCGAAGCCGAGCCGGTGCTGGCCGCCTGTGACGTCGCCGTGGTCGTTGCCGAGGCTGACGAGAAGAAGATCCCTGCCCTGCAGCTGATCATGCGCAAGCTCGACGATCTCGGCGTGCCGCGCATGCTGTTCCTGAACAAGGTCGACAAAGCGATAGCAGGCGTGCGCGACACGCTGAAGATGCTGCAGCCGGCAAGCTCGGTGCCATTGCTGCTGCGCCAGATCCCGCTGCGCAAGGACGGGGTCGTCATCGGCTCGATCGACCTCGCTTTGGAGCGCGCCTACATCTATCGCGAATATGCCGAGAGCGAGGTCGCCCAGATCCCGAGCGACGACAAGGCGCGCGAGCTCGAGGCGCGTTTTTCCATGCTGGAGACGCTCGCCGACCATGACGACCGCCTGATGGAGCAATTGCTGGACGAGATCGAACCGCCGAAGGACGCGATCTTCGACGATCTTGCCGCCGACCTGCGCGACGGCATAGTGACGCCGGTGCTGATCGGCACCGCCGAGAAGGGCAATGGCGTGCTGCGCCTGTTGAAGGCGATCCGTCACGACGCACCCGACATCGAGGCGACGCGCCAGCGTCTCGGCGCGCCCGACGGCAATGCCACCGTGGTCCAGGTGATGAAGACCATCCACACCGCGCATGGCGGCAAGCTGTCGGTCTCGCGCATCCTGTCCGGCCAGGTCGCCGACGCAGCCGAGCTGTTCCTTTCCACCGGCGAGACGGCAAAGGTCTCCGGCATCTACAAGATGCTCGGCAAGGACCAGGTCAAGCTGATTTCGGCCAAGGCCGGCGACACGGTCGCGCTCGGCAAGCTGGACGCCGTCAGGACCGGCCAGACGCTGAGCTCGACCAAGGGCGGCATCAAGCCGCTGGTCACGCTGGCGCCGCCGCAACCGGTCTTCGCCTTCGCGCTGCGACCGAAGGAGCGCAAGGACGAGGTCAAGATGTCGGCGGCCATCCAGCGCCTGGCCGAGGAAGATCCCTCGCTCAACCTGCATCACAACCAGGATTCGGCCGAAACCGTGCTGTCCGGTCATGGCGAGATGCATCTGCGCGTCGTGCGCGAGCGGCTGGAAGGCAAGAACCAGATCCCGATCGAAGGCCATGTGCCGGCCGTGCCCTATCGGGAGACGATCCGCAAAGCGACGCAGCAGCGCGGCCGCCACAAGAAACAATCGGGCGGCCACGGCCAGTTCGGCGATGTGGTGCTGGAGATCAAACCGCTGCCGCGCGGGTCAGGCTTCCAGTTCACCGATACGATCACCGGCGGCGTCGTGCCGAAGACCTACATCCAGTCGGTCGAGACCGGCGTGCGCGATTATCTGAAATCCGGCCCGCTCGGCTTCCCGGTCGTCGATGTTGCCGTCAACCTCTCCGACGGCTCCTACCATGCGGTCGATTCCTCCGACATGGCCTTCCAGATGGCAGCGAAGCTGGCGATGAAGGAAGGCATGGCCGCGTGCTCGCCGGTGCTGCTCGAGCCGGTAATGAAGGTCGAGATCGTCACGCCGTCGGATGCGACGTCGAAGATCATCGCGCTGATCCCGCAGCGGCGCGGCCAGATCCTCGGCTACGACGCGCGGCCCGATTGGCCGGGATGGGACGTGGTCGAGGCGACCATGCCGCAGGCCGAGATCGGCGACCTCATCATCGAGCTGCGTTCGGCCACAGCGGGTGTCGCCAGCTACCGGGCCGTCTTCGACCACATGGCCGAACTCACCGGCCGGTTGGCCGACGAAGCGCTGAACACCAACGGCAAGGCCGCCTGAAACGGCAGCTGGCGGCCAGAACACAAGGGACACACAAGGAAACGGCGCCCGGACCATCCGGGCGCCGTTTCGTTGCGGACCGTCTTCGTGGGAGGCGAAACGGCAGGTCCGCCGCATACTTGCCGCCGGTGCCCGGCGGCGGAGGAAGGTTCGGACGCGGTAGCCGCCTGAGCCCGGATCGTCCGAGTGATGCCCCCATCCCCCGGACGAACCACACCGCGTCCTATGTTCTGCTTAATCGATTTGGCGCGCCCGCGGCATGTTACCCGAGGTTACATGTCACTGTTACGCGGCCGTTCCGGCCGATTTTCTGGCGATGTGTTGGTTTCAGGCAACAAAAAAGCCGGATCAATGAAGACCCGGCTGAGTTTGATTGGAAGTGCCTGTTAAGGCTAACCTCCAGAGGGGAACACTCGAGAGCGCTAATGGGAGGAGAACGCGCTCAGGAGATGATCTATATATGTGCTCTTCATGCCCAAGAAACAAGCATCTATTTTGCAACACACACATGCAAAAAGGCGTCGGCTGTGGTCTAATCCGTCCCGAAGCCCAATAGGACCAGTTGAATCGCTGAAATGCAGCGTGCGGCAAGGGAAAAATCGATCTGCAGCCGCGAATCAGCAGCGATTCCTGCTCGGAAAGTCGAAAAACGCAGGATGACGTAGAATCGTGCAGCACGCGTTTGTTTTTTCGGCAGCCAGACCTTGCTGGTGCATGTCGCCTAAAAGCCCGCCATCGAGCTTGACCTGAGGGTGCAGCGGTTTGGTTTACATGCCAAGGACAAGACCTGAAGCGCGTCGCAGGAGACCGTTCAAGGGCGCGCCTTGGAGCATGATCCCGGTCGAACAGGAAGATAGAGCTCCAACCCGATTCTATCGGGATGGAACAGGCTCTAGGTAAGGAGACCTCCATGCGGGCCGCTTCGGCGATCGCCGGCAGCGTCATCTTCCTTGCTGCAGCGCCCGGCGTGGTCGCCGGACTGGTGCCTTGGCTGCTGACCGACCGCTATCGCCTGCCCTGGTCGAGACTGCCCGGTTTCGTTCCTGTGGGCTGGCTGCTGGTTATCGCCGGCACAGCCATACTGCTGCATGCCTTCGCCCGGTTTGCCCTGGAGGGCCTGGGTACGCCCGCCCCGGTCGCGCCGACCGAAAGGCTGGTCGTCGGCGGCATCTACCGCCATGTCCGCAACCCGATGTACGTCGCCGTGCTGTCGATCGTCCTCGGCCAGGCGCTGCTGTTTTCGAGCTGGACGGTCGCTGCTTATCTAATCATCGCCGCGGCCGCCATGATCTCCTTCGTGAAACTATATGAGGAACCGACGCTTGCCCGCCGCTACGGCGACGAATACGAAGCCTACCGCCGCGCCGTACCAGGCTGGCTGCCCCGCCTGACACCTTGGCGCGGCTGAAGCAGCCTCGAAGGCTGCGTCACCACGGCAGCGGGCCGTCCTCGTTCGAGAACGTGCCCGTCGGACCGTTCGCGTCGAGAAGCGCGAGGCGCACGGGCTCCCGCGCGGCCTGTTCGACGGTGCGCGGACCTTCGAAGTTGTTCAGCTCCGTCGCGGTGTAGCCCGGGCACGCAGCGTTGACCTTGATGCCGGTCTCCTGGAGCTCGATGGCGAAGGCGAGCGTCATCGCGTTGACCGCCGTCTTCGACGGGTTGTAAACGGCGCCAAACGAAGTGCGGTACGGAAAGGCCGGATCCGCGTTCAATGTCTGCGAGCCGGCGCCGCTCGATACGTTGACGATACGTGCCGCCGGCGCCTCACGAAGGAGCCGCAGCATCGCTTGCGTGACGGCGATGACGCCAAACACGTTCGTCTCGAACACCGCGCGTACGTCGTCGAGAGAGGCAACACTCGGGCGGCCCGAGTTGATGATCTCCTCGAGTGGCCTGCCCGGCTTTCCCGCATGGGAGATGCCGGCATTGTTCACCAGCACGTCGAGGCGGCCGAGTTCGATACGGATGCGCTCTGCCGCGGCGGCGATCGACGCCTGGTCGGTGACGTCGAGCTGCAGGGCGTGGGCATCCCCTCCGATGCTCTTTGCGGCTGCCTCCGCATGCTCGAGCCTGCGCGATCCTACGAGCACGGTGAGGCCGTTCGCCGCGAGATCCTTGGCGATCTGAAGACCGATGCCCTTGTTGGCCCCGGTGACCAGGGCGACGGGTTTGTCCTGCATGGTAATCTCCTTCTGTGCACCGACGTGTGGCCAACACCGCCTTGCCGTGCTAGATACAAGTCAAACGGAACCACGTTCCATATATATCCGGAACAAGGTTCCGTTTGCAAGAGGCAATTTGATGGACGAAAAAGCGCCGAACGGCAAAACGAAAGATCAAGGCGATGGTCTGGAACCCCGCGACCGCGCGGATCGCCACGTGCGCGCCGACGCACGGCGCAACATCGACGCGTTGCTCCGGGCGGCCATGGCGGTGTTCGCGACCTCCGGCGTGGAGGCTCCGGTGCGAGAGATCGCGGAAAAGGCTGGCGTCGGCGTCGGCACCGTCTACCGCCACTTTCCACAGCGCTCGGACCTGATCGTGGCCGTCTTCCGCAACGAGGTTGACGCCTGTGCGGACGCCGCGCCGATCCTGGCCAGGAAGCATGAGCCGGGTGAAGCGCTGGCCCTGTGGATGCAGCGCTACGTGGATTTCATCACGGCAAAACGCGGCCTCGCGGCAGCCTTGTACTCAGGCAATCCGGCCTTCGAGACTTTGCCTGCCTATTTCAACCAACGGCTCCGGCCCGCGCTCCAAACATTGCTAGAGGCAGCGGCCGCGGCCGGCGAGGTGCGCGCCGATATCGAGCCGGGCGACCTGTTGGGGGCGGCCGCCAGCCTTGCCATGCCGGCACATGGTGGCGGCCCTGCCCAGGCGCGGCGCATGGTTGCCCTACTCGTCGACGGTTTGCGCTACGGCGCCAGCACGCGGGCGGATACGCGTTCCTAAATCAGAACGACCAGCTGCGCGCCTTGGCGATGATGAAATCGCGAAAGACATGCAGCTTCGCCTGGTTCTTCATCGCGTCGGGATAGGCGAAATAAGTATCGAAGGACGGCACCTCGGTCTCGGGCAGCAACTGCACCAGCCCCGAATCCTTGCTGACCACGTAATCGGGCAGCATGGCGATACCGGCGCCGCCCTGCACCGCCCGCTTGATCGATAGGATGTCGTTGATCTGCAGCGTCGGCACCCTTTGCCCGCCTTCGAAATCGCCGACCGTCTCCAGCCAGTTCAGTTCCGACAGGTGCGCCGGCACCGGCACGCCGAAGGTGACGATGCGATGGGCCTTCAGCTCGGCGATCGAATTCGGCTTGCCGTGTTTGTTCACATAGGAGGGCGCCGCGTAGAGATGGAAATGCACGGTGAACAGACGGCGCTGAATAAGGTCCGGCTGCTGCGGCTGGCGCAACCGGATGGCGCAGTCGGCCTGGCGCATCGTGAGGTCGAGTTCCTCATTGGCCAGGATGAGCTGCAGGCTGACCTCGGGATAGAGCTCGATGAACTCCTGCACGCGCTCGGTCAGCCAGCCGGCGCCGAGGCCGACCGTGGTCGTCACCCTGAGCACGCCGGAGGGCCGGTCCTTGGTTTCGGTCAGTCGCGACTTGATGGTTTCGAGCTTCATCAGCACGTCGTGCGCCGTGCGGAACAGCATCTCGCCCTGCTCGGTCAGCACCAGGCCGCGAGCGTGGCGGTTGAACAGCGGGACGCCGACATCATGCTCGAGCGCGCTGACCTGCCGGGAGATCGCCGATTGCGACAAATGCAGTGTTTCCGCCGCATGCGTGAACGACCCCGCTTCCGCTGCGGCGTGAAACACGCGTAGCTTGTCCCAATCCAACGCCATGATTTCCCCTCGTCCTGTTTTCTGGCGTCCGCCTGTTATGGCGTCTGAATGAAAAATCAGGCTTTTGCGCGGCTCTTCTCAGCCGCTTGTCGAACAATCACTCCGCCGCTTCGCGGTGAACCTCGATCCCTGCCAGATATTTTTCCGCCTCGAGCGCGGCCATGCAACCGAGCCCGGCAGCCGTCACCGCCTGGCGGTAGATATCGTCGGTCACGTCGCCGGCGGCGAACACGCCCGGCATGTCGGTGCGGGTCGAATCCGGCGCCGTCCACAGATAGCCGTTCGGCTTCTGCTTCAGCTTGCCGGCAAACAGCTCGACCGCCGGCGCGTGGCCGATCGCCACGAACACGCCGTCGACCACCAGATGCATCTCCTGCCCAGTCACCACGTTGCGCAGCTTCAGCCCTTCGACCGAAGGCGGCATCGGCGCCTTGCCGGGCCGGCCGGTGACCTCGTCGACCACCGTGTCCCAGATGACGCGGACATTGTCTTTCCGCAGCAGCCGCTCGCGCAGGATGCGCTCGGCGCGGAAATCGCTGCGCCTGTGGATGACGGTGACGCTCTTGGCCAGGTTGGAGAGATAGAGCGCTTCCTCCACCGCCGAATTGCCGCCGCCGATCACCGCGACATCCTTGCCGCGGTAGAAGAAGCCGTCGCAGGTGGCGCAGGCCGAAACGCCAAACCCCATGAAGGTCTGTTCGCTCGGGATGCCCAGCCATTTCGCCTGAGCGCCGGTGGCGATGATCAGCGCGTCGGCGGTATAGATCGTGCCGGAATCGCCCTTGGCGCGGAACGGCCGCACGTTGAGGTCGACCTCGGTGATGATGTCGTTGACGATGTCGGTGCCGACATGCTCGGCCTGCCTGAGCATTTCGCTCATCAGCCATGGACCCTGGATCGGTTCGGCGAAGCCCGGATAGTTTTCGACGTCGGTGGTGATCATCAGTTGCCCGCCCTGCTGCAGGCCGGCGACCAGCATCGGCTTGAGCATGGCGCGGGCGGCATAGATCGCCGCCGTATAGCCGGCAGGGCCGGAGCCGATGATGAGAACAGGCGCGTGCTTGGTGATCATGAAAAGCCTCTGCGGGGGAGCAGCCATGGATTGTGGCATGAACTCTCGTCGATTGTTGCGCGTAATGTAAGTGTTGCCTGCGACGCCAGCAAGGCAAGTTGCCGTTCGTCCCCGGAAAGCTTCGGCGCCGGCGACGGCGACAAGCAACCCGCAGCAAGATGATGCGAAAATCCTCGATCCAGCGGATGAAATAGACAGCAAAGTCGTTTAACTACAAAGTCGCGAAAGATTCTTTCGCGTCACCACGGAAGCCGCACGGAAGCCACCATGCCGATCAAGGCCGATCTCGATGCCCTCGACTGGAAGATCCTGCGCGAGCTTCAGCAGGACGGACGCATGACCAATGTCGAACTGTCGGGCCGCGTCGGCATTTCGGCGCCGCCGTGCCTGCGCCGCGTCCGGCGGTTGGAAGAGGCCGGCATCATCCGCGGCTACCGCGCACTGCTCAACGCACCGGCGCTCGGCCTCGACGTCGTCGCCTTCTGCCTGATCGGCCTGCATCACCAGGCCGACGCCGAGCTCAAGACCTTCGCCGAGCGAACCCGCGGCTGGCCGATCGTTCGCGATGCCTGGATGGTGTCGGGCGAGTCCGATTTCCTGCTGCATTGCGTAGCGAGCGACCTCGGCACCTTCCAGACCTTCGTCATCGAGGAACTGGCCTCGGCCCCAAATGTCGATACGGTGCGAACCGCGCTGACCATCCGGCGGATCAAAGACGAAGGGCTGGTGGCGTTTTCGGCTTGAGAGACCAGGCAAGGCGCCTGAGAAACAAAAAACCGGAAACAAAAAACCCGCCTCGGGAGCGGGTCGTCGGTGGGAATCATCACCATACCCAAATTAGTAGCATAGCTGCCGGCACAAAGCAAGAACAAAATGTGGCGACCTCGATGAATTTGCCGATCTCCCCCCTTTCGGGGGAGATTGCAGCTTCGCCCACGGCATCAACTCCGAATGCCCGATCACCCCGCGTCGCAGAGGCGCTCTTCGACCATTTCGCACAAATGGTGATAGAGGCACAGATGCCCCTGCTGGATGATCGGCGTCGAGGTCGAGGGTACGTTGAGCAGGATGTCGGAGAGCGGCTTCAGCTTGCCGCCGGTGTCGCCGGTCAGGCTGATCACCGTTATGCCCATCATGCGCGCCTGTTGGGCGGCGGCGAGGATGCTTGGCGAATTGCCGCTGGTCGAGATGGCGAGCAGCACGGCGCCCGCCGAGCCATGCGCCTCGACCTGGCGTGCAAACACCGTGTCGAAGCCGTAATCATTCCCCCAGGCGGTCAGCACTGCCGCGTTGGCCGGCAGCGCGATGACGTTGTAGGCCTTGCGCTCCCTGAGGAAGCGGCCGACCAACTCGCCGGCGATGTGGATGGCGTCGCTGGCCGAGCCGCCATTGCCGGCTATCAGCAGCACCTTGCCCTGCGAAAGCGCGGCGACGACGGCGTTGACCGCCCGCTCCATCTCGCTGGTCAGGTCGCGCTCCACCATCGCCGAAATCGCAGCCGCCGAGCGGACCAGGTAATCGTTCAGTTCGGACATGAAACCCTCAGTTCCCGGCGCGCAATCTGCCGATGGTGCCGGTCGTGCTCTTGCCGGCGACGAGATCGACCAGCACGACGCGCCCGCCGGCCTTCTGCACGACATCGGCGCCAACCACCTGATCGACCGTATAGTCGGCGCCCTTGACCAGTATGTCGGGGCTCAGCGCCTCGATCAGCGAAAGCGGCGTATCCTCCTCGAAGATGACGACGGCGTCGACCGAGGCAAGTGCTGCCAGCACGCAGGCCCGGTCATGCTGGTCGTTGACCGGGCGTCCCGGCCCTTTCAGCCGGCGCACCGAGGCATCGCTGTTGAGGCCGAGCACCAGCCGGTCGCACTGGCTGCGCGCCGCATGCAACAGGCTGACATGGCCGGCATGCAGGATATCGAAACAGCCATTGGTGAAACCGACGCTCAAGCCCTCGTCCTTCCAGGCCCCCACCAGCCGCGCCGCGGCGGCGGCATCGAGGATGGCATCCTTGTGGGCAACCGGGCCGTGCGAGCGAAACAGCGCACCGGTGAGTTCCTCGATCGTCAGCCGCGCCGTGCCGCGCTTGCCGACGACAACGCCGCCGGCTGCGTTGGCGATGGATCCGGCCATGACGCGATCGGCCCCTGCCGCCAGGGCCAGCGCGAAGGTCGCGATCACCGTGTCGCCGGCGCCCGAAACGTCGAACACTTCGCGCGCCTGCGTGGCGATATGGCGGGCGTCGTCCGCACCGACGACGCTCATGCCCTTTTCGCTGCGCGTCGCGACGACGAAATCGAAACCGTGCGCCGAAATCAGCTGGCGCGCCGCCGCCTCGATTTCGTCGTCGGCAAACACTGCGCGCCCGACCGCCTCGCCGAGTTCTTTGCGGTTGGGCGTGATTGCCGTCGCGCCGGCATAACGCGCATAATCGCTGCCCTTCGGATCGACCAGCACCGGCTTGCCCGCTTCCCGGCAAATCGAGATCAGCTCGCCGGCGACGCCGCCGAGCAGCACGCCCTTGCCATAGTCGGACAGGATGACGATGTCGGCGCGCGCCAGCGCTTCGCGAAAATGCCCGACCAATGTCGCGCGCTCGGCATCGCCCAGCGGCTTGATTTCCTCTTCGTCGAAACGCAGCACCTGCTGGTTGAGCGCGCTGAACCGGCTTTTGGACGAGGTCATGCGATCGGCATCCTGCGCCAGCCCGCCGGTGTCGACGCGAAATTCGCCGAGCATGCGCATGACGTTCTTGCCGGCCTCGTCAGCGCCGATCCCCGAGACCGGTATCGCGGCAGCGCCGAGCGAAACGATATTGGCGACGACATTGCCGGCGCCGCCCATGGCCAGCGTTTCGCCGCGCCCGTGCAGCACGGGGATCGGCGCTTCCGGCGAAATGCGCTCGATCACGCCATTGACGAAACGGTCGAGGATGAAATCGCCGACCACCAGCACGGTGGCGTTGCCGAAGCGCGAGATGGCGCGGTGAAGAGGTTCGGGTGAAGGAAGCTTGATCATGTCAACGCGCGGGAGAGCCGATTTCAGTGACAGGGAAACTCGATTGGCAGGGCCGGCCGTTCAAGGCGATGCCGATATACCGCAATTTCAGCCGACGCAACGGTAGGCCTTCGACCGATCGCGGCGGCGAGACAGTGCGTCAGCTTTTCTGCAACGCGACATGCATGCCCAGCCCGACGAGCACCGTACCGCCGGCGCGCCGCATCAGGCGCTGCGCCCGGCTCGACTGCCGCAGCCTGGCGATCACCGCGCCGGCCAGCACCACGCAAACAATGTCGGCCGACGAGAACATCAAATTGACGATCGTTCCAAGCACGACGAACTGCAGCCAGACCGGAAACGCTGCCGAGGCATCGATGAATTGCGGCAGGAACGCCATGAAGAAAATCGCCGTTTTCGGGTTGAGCACCTCAACGGCAACGCTCTCGAAAAAGGCGCGGCGGGCAGATTTCGGCTGAATTCCCGGCAAGACGGCATCGCCTTGCGCCTTGGCGCGAAACAGCGAAACACCGAGCCAGATCAGATACAGCGCACCGACCAGCTTGACTGCCATGTAAAGCACCGGCACGGCATGGAAAAGCACCGACAGGCCAACAGCGGCGGCGAAGACATGAACGTAGCCGCCAAGATGGATGCCGAGCGCCGCCATCAGGCCGGACCAGCGGCCGCGCGCCATGGTTTGCGCGGCGGCATAGAGCATGGCGGGGCCGGGGATATAGGCGAAGATCGCCGTGGTGGCAAAAAAGGCGACAAGCAGTTCGGTTGACGGCATTGCCTTGCTCCTGTCGCCGGTCGGCCGGCAGGCCGACTGAAACGTGACCTTTGCGGCGCCACTATGGCGCTCATCCGGCCGCCCGCCACCTGCTTTGTCGACAGCCCGGCCCGCCTCCCCTATAAGGCCAGAATCCCACAAGGGCTACAACCGGCACAAGGTACCAGAGGCTTTCATGATCATCGTCACGGGCGGCGCCGGCATGATCGGTTCCAACATCGTCGCCGCGCTCAACGCCGACGGTTTCAGCGACATCCTCGTCGTCGACGACCTCACCTACGGCCACAAGATCGCCAACCTCGCCGATCTCGAGATCGCCGACTATCTCGACAAGGACGATTTCCTGGCGCGGATGGAGGCCGGAGACCTCGGCCGCATCGAGGCCGTCTTCCACCAGGGCGCCTGCTCGACCACCACCGAATGGAACGGCAAGTTCATGATGGAGGTCAACTACACCTATTCGAAGCGCCTGCTGCACGCCTGCCTGGCCCTGCGCGTGCCCTTCCTCTATGCCTCGTCCGCTTCGGTCTATGGCGGCGGCGCCGAGTTCCGCGAGGAGCCGCAATACGAACGCCCGCTCAACGTCTATGCCTATTCGAAAAAGCTGTTCGACGACTATGTCCGCCGTACCGTATTCGATACGGATCATTCGCCGGTGGCGGGCCTGCGTTATTTCAACGTCTACGGACCGCGCGAGGCGCACAAGGGCGCCATGGCCTCTGTTGCCTTCCATTTGTTCAACCAGGTCGAACGCGGCGAAAACCCCAAGCTGTTCGGCGCCTATGACGGTTTCGGGCCCGGCGAGCAGAGCCGCGATTTCATCCATGTCGGCGATGTCGCCGACGTCAATCTGTGGCTGTGGAGACGCGGTTCGAGCGGCATCTTCAACTGCGGCACAGGCAAGGCCCAGCCCTTCCGCGCCATTGCCGAAACGGTGATCGATACGCTCGGCCAAGGCCAGATCGAGTTCATCGAGTTTCCCGACCACCTCAAGGGCAGCTACCAGAGCTTTACGCAAGCTGATATGTCCCGCTTGCGCGCAGCCGGTTACAATGGCCAGTTCCGCACAGTGGAAACCGGCGTCAGAGACTATGTCGAATGGCTGAAAGCCCAACGATCCTCGTGATCGGCCCACGCTGGGTGGGCGACATGGTGATGGCCCAGTGCCTATTCTCGGCGCTGAGGGAGCTTCATCCGGATGCCGCCATAGACGTGCTGGCGCCGGCCTGGGCAGCGCCGCTGGTCAAGCGCATGCCCGAAATCCGCCAGCAGATCGACGTGCCGCTGAAATCCGGCGCGTTCGAATTCCGCATCCGAAGGCGCTTCGGCCGCCTGCTGCGCGGCCGCTACGACATGGCCTTTGTCCTGCCGGGAAGCTGGAAATCGGCGCTGATCCCGTTCTTTGCCGGTATTCCGCGCCGCGTCGGCCATCTCAAGGAAATGCGCTATGGGCTGCTGACCGACATCGTGCCGTTGCCCGATCGCCTGAAACGGCGCACCGCGCAGGCCTATTTCAGCCTTGCCCGGGGCGGCGCCTTCCGGGCCCCGAAGCTTGCGGTCGATCAAGCCAGCCAGGCGGCACTGCTCGGCCGTTTCGGGCTGACGCCGGGGAAATTCGTGGCACTGATGCCGGGCGCCGAATTCGGCCCGGCCAAGCGCTGGCCGAGCGAACACTATGCCGGGCTTGCCCGCGAGATGATGGCGAAAGGGTTTGGCGTCGCACTGTTCGGATCGAAGAACGACGCCCAGGTGACGGCTGAAATCGCCGCGCTGGCGCCGGGCGCCGTCGATCTCGCCGGCCAGACAAGGCTCGAGGATGCCATCGACCTGATCGCGGCGGCGAGGCTCGCCGTCTCCAACGACAGCGGGCTGATGCATGTCGCCGCCGCCGTCGGCACGCCGGTCGTCGCCGTCTACGGCTCGACCTCGCCTGAGAACACGCCGCCGCTCGCCGAGCGCCGCGAACTGGTCTGGCTCGGCCTGTCCTGTTCGCCCTGCCACAGAAAGACCTGCCCGCTCGGCCATCTCAACTGCCTGAAGACGCTGGAGGTCGAACGGGTCGTGGCTGCGGCGGAGCGGCTGCTGGAAATGCCGGCCGCCGCATGAAGGTGCTGATCGTCAAGACGTCGTCGATGGGCGACGTCATCCACACCTTCCCGGCGATCGAGGACGCGCGCCGCGCTCGGCCGGATATCTCCGTCGACTGGTGTGTCGAAGAGGCATTTGCCGGCATCGTGGCGCTGCATCCAGCCATCCAAACCATCCACAGCGTGGCGATCCGGCGCTGGCGCAGGAAGCTGCTCGAGCCCGGCACATGGCGGGAAGTGGTCGGCTTGCGCCGCGCCTTGAGAGATTGCCGCTACGACCTCGTCCTCGATGCACAAGGCTTGCTGAAATCGGCTCTGGTGGCACGGCTGGCGGCAGCGCCGATCGCCGGGCTCGACCGCTCGAGCGCCCGCGAGCCTTCGGCGAGCCTGTTTTATGGCCATCGCTACGCCGTGCCGCGCGGCCTGCATGCCATCGAGCGCACGAGACGGCTGTTCGGGCTGGCGCTCGGCTACGAGCCGGATTTTTCCAGGCTGGAATCGGGCATCGTGCCGCCAGCCGGTAGATCGATTTTTGTCGGCGAAAAGACCGCCTTCCTGCTGCACGGCACCAGCCGCGAGGACAAGAAATGGCCGGTCGCGGACTGGATCGAAACCGCCCGCCTGCTGGTGGGCACGGGAATGACGCCGGTCACCACCTGGTCGAACGACCGGGAAAAGGCGGTTGCCGAGGCGATCGCCGGCGCCGTTGCGCAGACCGTGGTGTTTCCCAGGTCGCCGCTTGCCGAGATCGCCGCTGTCATCGGCGGCTCGGCGCTGGTCATCGGCGCCGACACCGGCCTGACCCATCTCGCCAGCGCTTTCGGTCTGCCGACGGTGGCGGTGTTCCTGGCGACGGAGCCCGGCCTGACGGGGCCACGCGGGCCATTCTCATCGACGCTGCTGGCGAGGCCCGGCCGTAGCGTCACGCCGCCGGAGGTGATGGCGGAAGCCGAGAGATTGCTGGCGCTTAAATTACAAGGCGCTGCATAGGACCTTTTCAGAATTCGCTCTGGCGAGTCGAATAGCGTGGTTTTCGAGAACCGGAGCGGAGCGTACTTAAAGTACGTGAGCACCGGAAGCGCAGAAAACCGCGCTAGTCGGCCGCCAGAGTAGAATTATCAAAAGGTCCTAGATGAACTGCACCTGGACGATCTCGTAGCCCCTGGCGCCGCCCGGCGCATTGACCTCGATGGCATCGCCGACTTCCTTGCCGATCAGGGCACGCGCGATCGGCGAGGAGATCGAGATGCGGCCGGACTTCACGTCTGCTTCCTGGTCGCCGACGATCTGGTAGGTCTTTTTCTCCTCGGTATCCTCGTCGACCAGCACCACGGTGGCGCCGAACTTGACCTTGTCGCCGCTGAGCTTGGTGACGTCGATCACCTCGGCCCGCGCGATCAGGTCCTCGAGTTCGTTGACCCGGCCCTCATTGAGGCTCTGTGCCTCTTTTGCCGCGTGATATTCGGCATTTTCGGAGAGGTCGCCATGCGAGCGCGCTTCGGAAATCGCCTCGATAATACGCGGCCGCTCCTGTTGCTGGCGCCAGCGCAGTTCTTCCTTCAATGACGCGAACCCCTCGCCTGTCATCGGGACCTTGTTCATAATGCCTGACCTTTCCTGCCGCCGCCCCCGCAATCGGGAGCGACCTTGTCGATGGTACAAAAAGAAAACGGTCCGGCAGCCTCGCTAACGGAACCGTCTCACCACAATCTTGCAAGATATAGCAATCTTCGCGGGTTTTTCACGTCCAAAAAGTCGGATTTTGAAAAATCATCCACCGATGGCGCGGCTGACCTAACGTCAAGGAGCGCATCACGTGTACCGTGAGGCCAATTCCGGTTCGGGGCAGCATGTGCAGCATAGCAAAAAACCGGCTGCGATCGCCGCAGCCGGTTATGAGCAGCGTTCCGGAGGTCGGATTAGCTCCTCATGAAGTGATCGATCTGCTCAGAAAGCATGCCGTATTCGCGAGATCCCTTGCCCGTGCGCTTCTCGATTTCGCGGAGCTGTTCCTGGGCGCCGGCAAGATCGCCGATCTGCAAGTGCGCCTCGCCGAGATATTCGCGCACCAGCGTGTAATTGGGGTCGATGCGCAGCGCTTCCTCGTAATAGCCGAGGCCGACGGTGATGCGGCCGGAATGGCGGTGCGAATAGCCGAGATAGTTGAGGATGCGCGGGTCCTGCTTGTTGGCGGCGAGGCTGAGCACGGCGATCGCCTCGTCATAGCGTCCATCCATCGCCAGCGCGCGACCGGCATCATAAATGCTGTCGTCGTCCAGCATGCCTTGCTTCGGCGAGACACATTTCTTCTGCTTCTTGTCCCAAACCGCCCCCTTCTTGCACTGCGTCTGGCCGCCATCGCTGCCGCCCCCTCCGCCTTCACCGGCCGAAAACGCCGGAGCCGCAATCAGCGGTAGGGCGGCGATGGCCATGGCGTAAGTCAGCAATCGTCTGCGCATTACACTCTCCTTTGAACCTGACAATGCAACACTAACGCCGGGCCGAAGCCGTTTCGTCCCCGGAAAATGCCATCCTATCTCAAAACCGCGATCTATCCCAGGAATGCCATCTTATCCCGGGAACAGAGGGCATCGGAAATCATGCTTTACGATTAACGCCGACGCGCAAGAGAACGTGACGAGCGCTGCAAATCCGCTATCATCGGGCCGACCGAGCACGAAGCAGGGAGACGGCCGGTGCAGCAACGCGTTGAACGAGACTGGGAGCTTTCGATCGGTCCCGACACCGTGCGCCTGTTCATCCTCAAGGCGAAGGCGCTCAGCGCCGCCGTCAACGAAGACTATGCCGACGGCGCCGAGCACGAGGTGGAGCTCGACGGCAACGCGCACGACAACCACCATCATGACGGCCTAGCCGAGGAAAGTTCCGAAGATCTCACCGAGGAGGAACTGCGCGAGCTGATCGACGATCTCAATGTCGACGAAGCGGCCGAACTGATTGCGTTGGCCTGGGTCGGCCGCGGCGACTATGACGCTACGGAATGGACGGACGCGCTGACCGCCGCCCGCGAGCGCGCCAACAAGCGCACGGCAAAATATCTGCTCGGCATGCCGCTGCTGGCGGACTGGCTCGAGGAAGGCCTGGAAGCGATCGGCGCGTGACGGCGCGGTTACCGATTGTGATCGGCCGCCCCCCTCGCCCAAGGCAACTTCCCGGCATTCCGGCCGTTGCGACGTAATGGCGGCGTTTGGCTTTTTCAGATTGGGCAGATTGCTGCTGGCCGTTGCGGCTACGCCGCTGGCGGGACCCGTTTTAGCCAAAGCGCCCGAGCTGCCGCAAACTGCACCGGTTCCGCAGCTCAACCAGCAAGTCACTCCGCCGCCGCCAACCGAGATCCCGGTCCCCGAACCGCGCCCGGAGGACGCCCCGGCGGCTGAGCCGCCCCAGGCCACTCAGCCGCAAAATGGCCAACCCAGGACCGAGCAGCCGGAGCCGCCACCGATTGCACCGCAGCCGCCCGAAAAGCCGGCACGGGCTGAGCCGCCGGCAAGCCCACCAGGCGCGCCACCAAACCCGGCCGAGGCAGACAAAAAGGCGGAGCAAAAAATCCTTCCAGATCCTCGATCGGCCGCCATTGCCGGGAAAGAAATGCCGGGCGAGGAGTTGGCCTGCCGCAGGCGGCTGAAGTCGATGGGCGTCGATTTCGAGGAGCGCAAGCCCGAGCATGATACGGCGGTCGGTTGCTCGATCCCCTACCCGATCGTGCTGAAGACGCTCGGCAAATCCATCGCCGTCGGCCCGGAGCCCGAGCTGAATTGCCAGATGGCGGAAGCGGCCGCACGCTTTGCTGCGTCCGTCATCCAGCCTGCCGCAAAGGCCGAGTTCGGCACGGATATCAAATCGATCGGCCAGGCCTCCGCGTTCGTCTGCCGGCCGCGCCACGCCGGCGGCAAACTGTCGGAGCACGCCTTCGGCAACGCGCTCGACATCGCCAGCTTCACGCTCTCCGACGGCAAAGAGATCGATGTCGGTCCAGCGCCGCCACAGAAGGACGCGAAATTCCTGGATACAGTGCGCAAGGCGGCCTGCGGGCCGTTCAAGACCGTGCTTGGCCCCGGCAGCGATGCCGATCATTCGCTGCATCTCCACTTCGACCTCGAACCGCGCCGCAATGGCGGCACGTTTTGCAAATGATGTCGGGCGCCGATGGCGGGCGCCGCAATTTGGCCGCAGGCGTGAACGGCGCCGCTGATTTTTCCTTTACTCTTCAGGTTTAGAGTCTGTGCCATCTGGGGACAGGAACCCTTCCGATGGCCGGGCTACTTCGCGCTACGCTTGCCGCTGCGCGGCACACAGAATGCGCGCGCATAGCCGGCCGGCTTGCCGCCCTGCTTGCCATTGCGGCGGTCTCGGCCTGCAATACCGGCAGCGTGCTGTCGCTGCAGCCGGCCGTCGATGTCGGCAGCCAGACCGCTGCCGTCCCGCCCAATTCCGACCCACAATATTCCGGCCCCCAAGATTCCGGCCCGGAATATTCCGGCATGCAGCGCCTCGTCCCGTCCAACCCCTATATGACGGCCGCCTATCCGCGCATGGATAACCCGATGTCGCCGGCCGAACAGATGCCGGCCGCAGAGATCGATTGCCGCAAGGAACTGAAACGCCTCGGCGTCGTCTACACCGACGTTGCGCCGATCCATGAAGGCCAGTGCGGCATCGACTATCCGGTCAAGGTCTCGGCCATCGGCAGCGTCGAGATGAAGCCGGCCGCAACGCTGACCTGCGACATGGCCGCTACTTTTGCCGGCTGGACCAGGAACGAACTCGTCCCGTCGGCCCGCTGGCGCTATTTTTCAGGCGTCAAGACCATCCACCAGGGCTCGAGCTATTCCTGCCGCAGGATTGCCGGCGAAGGTGTTTTGTCGGAACACGGCAAGGGCAATGCGCTCGACGTGATGAGCATCGAGCTCAACAATGGCGACGACATCGACGTCCGCAAGCCCGGCCTGTTCGCCTTCCGCACACGCGGCTTCCTCAACAATGTGCGCGCCGACGGCTGCCAGTACTTCACCACCGTGCTCGGCCCCGGCTACAATTACGACCACCGCAACCATTTCCATTTCGACATCAAGAACCGCAAGAACGGCTATCGCGCCTGCCGGTGATTGCGGCCCCTGCCCAAGACCTGCTGCGCCGATTAAGATGGTGCGCAGACGCTTGGGTGGTGCCTCTTGAGCCAACGAAGCCTTCGACGACGTGCAACGACCTGGCTGGTGGCATGCTGTGCCGCTTATCTCTCGCTCGCCTATTTCGCCGCGCCTGAGTTCTGGACGTTGCGGGACCGCAATTTTCGCAGCCGCCAATTCGAGATGGTGACGCATACGCCGCAAGGCATTCCGGGCGATCCGATCAATGTCGGCCTTGTCGGCACCAAGAAGGAGCTTGTCCATGCTTTTGCCGTCGCCGGCTGGGATACGGCAGACGCGGTCACGCTGAAGACCGCCATCGAGATCGGCGAAAGCGTGCTGTTTAACCGCCCCTATCCCGACGCGCCGGTCAGTCGGCTGCTGTTCGAAGGCCGCGCCCAGGACCTCGCCTTCGAAAAGCCGGTCGGCGACAGCGCCGACCGGCGCCACCACGTCCGCTTCTGGCAGACCGATGCGACCGGAGACGACGGCCGGCCGCTTTGGCTTGGCTCGGCAAGCTTCGACCGCGGCGTCGGCCTCAGCCATGACACCGGCGCGATCACCCACCACATCGGCCCCGACATCGACGCCGAGCGCCATGCGCTGATGCGCGACCTCTCCGCCGCCGGCATGCTGATCTCGACCAGCGAGACACCAGGCGTCGGCGCCACAAAGACCGGGCGCAACGGCGAAGGCGATCCCTATTTCACCGACGGCAAGGCCATCATCGGCGTCCTGCTGCAACTGCCGTAGGCGCGCAATCGGCCTTCCCGTCTGACAACCATTTCGTCCCGACGGGCTCAGGGCACGGTGATCACGATCTTGCCAAACGGTCCCGTCTCCAGGCGCTCAAATGCCTGCGGCACCTCGTCGAAGCCAAACACCTTGTCGATCACCGGCTTGATCGCGAGCGTCTCGATCGCCTGGTTCATTCGCTCGAAAGCGCGGCGGTGGCCGATCGATATGCCTTGTACGACGATCCGGTTGCGCAGGAACGGAATGATCGGGAAACTGAGCTCCATGCTGCCGAGAAGGCCGATGAGCGACAGCCTGCCGTCGGCGCCCAGCGCATTGAGCGAGCGCCGCGCATTGTCGCCGCCGACCATTTCCAGCACATGCCTGACGCCGGCCCCGTTTGTCAGTTCGCGCGCCGCCTCGTCCCATGCCGGCTGGCTGCGATAATTGATCCCCTTCCAGGCGCCGAGCGCCTTCGCCCGCTCTAGCTTCTCGTCGCTGCTCGAGGTGACGATGGCGCGCAGGCCGAAGGCAGCGGCAAATTGCAGCGCAAACAGCGACACGCCGCCGGTGCCCTGGATGAGAACGGTTTCGCCCGGGATCGGCTTGGCCGCCTCGACCAGCGCGAACCACGCCGTCAGCGCCGCGATCGGCAGCGTCGATGCCTCGACGTCGCTGAGCGACGGCGGCGCCGCCACGGCGGCATCCTCATGAAAAAGCACATGCTCGGACAGCGTCCCGGGCAGTGACGAACCCAACGTATGCTTGTGCAGCACGGGCGGCGCGTCGCCGTCCGGCCAGTCGGCGATCACCTGGCCGAGCACGCGCTGCCCGATGCCAAAGCGGCTGACCTTGCCGCCGACGGCCACCACCTCGCCCACCGCGTCCGATGTCGGCACGAACGGAAAGCTGAGGTCCGGTATCAGCACGCCATCGACGATCATCCTGTCCTTGTAATTCAGCGATACCGCTGTGACGCGTACCAGAAGATCGTGCGGCCCGGGTTGGGGCAGCTTTCCCTCAGCCGGCTTCAGCCTGGACAGGCCGAAACCGTTCATCTGCCAGGATCTGTTTTCGGTGCTCATTTGGTTCGCGCTCCGTGGTTGATGGTTGCGCGAGACATTTACGCCGTTTCACTATGGAGAAAAGTGCTTCCATGTGGCATGTTCTGCAACAGATTAAGGAGCAAAACTCTATAATAGGAGCGCTTCATTGGAATCGGCCAATTTGCAAGGCATCGTCGCATTCGTTCATACGGTGGAGGCCGGCAGCTTCACCGGCGCCGGCGCACGGCTGCATGTCACGAAATCGGCGGTCGGCAAGTCGATCGCACAGCTGGAACAGCGATTGGGCGTTCGCCTGCTCAACCGCACCACCCGCAGCCTCAGCCCGACCAGCGAGGGCCTGAGCTATTACGAAGCCTGCGTCAGGGCATTGGCCGAGATCGAAGCCGCCCAGTCGCTGTTGGCATCGCGCAAGCAGGTGCCTTCCGGCCGGCTGCGCGTCGACCTGCCTTTGGCTTTCGGCCGCCGGTGCGTCGCCCCGCTGCTGTTCGGCATTTCCAAAAAATTCCCGGATCTGACGATGGAAATCTCTTTCAACGACCGGCGCGTCGACCTGATCGAGGAAGGCATCGACCTGGCGGTGCGTATGGGCGACCTGGACGACAGCTTGTCGCTCGCCGCGCGCCGCATCTATGCCCAGCGTTCGGCCATCTGCGCCGCCCCCACTTATCTCGACGCCCATGGCAGGCCGCAATCGATCGAGGACCTGGCCAGGCACAGCCTCATCGGCTACGGCCGCGACGGCACGGTCCATCCTTGGACCGTCAGGCATGCCGACGGCCGCCTCGAAAAGTTCGCGCCCAAGGCGCGGCTGGTGCTCGGCCATGGCGAACCGATGCTCGATGCGGTACTGGCCGGCTGCGGCATCGTCTATCTGCCGACATGGCTGACGGCCGACAGCATCAGGCGCGGCGAACTCGAAATGGTTCTGTCGGACTGTCTTGTCGAAAACACCGTGGTGCATGCCATCTGGCCGGTAACACGCAACCTCGCGCCAAAGGTGCGCGTCGTCGTCGACGCCCTGATCGAGCATTTTTCCGCGCCGCCCTGGGATGCCGCATGAGGTGCCGCCTGATTGCCCGGCTCGCTAAATTTAAAAAGCGCGACCGTTCTATTTTCGAAAACCGCGCGGCAATGCTATGGACCCGGCATGCTTTATGCTGAAATTGCCATCGTGGTCGTCCTCATCTGCGTGAACGGCCTTCTGTCGATGTCCGAGCTCGCCATCGTCTCGTCGCGCCCGGCGCGCCTCAAGACGATGATCGACCGCAACATCAAGGGCGCCGGCCGGGCCCTGGCGCTCGGCGCCAATCCGGGAAAATTCCTGTCCTCGGTGCAGATCGGCATCACTTTGGTCGGCGTCCTGTCCGGCGCCTTTTCCGGCGCCACGCTCGGCGAGCGGCTGGCCACCTTCCTGGCGTCGGCCGGCATCCGCGAAAGCCTTGCCGACCCGCTCGGCGTCGGCATCGTCGTTGCCATCATCACCTATGGCTCGCTAGTCATCGGCGAACTGGTGCCCAAGCAGATCGCATTGCGCGACCCCGAACGGGTAGCCGTCAGGGTCGCCCCGGCAATGACCATCCTCGCCAGCGTCTCGGCGCCGCTGGTCTTCCTGCTCGACTTTTCCGGCCGCGCCCTGCTGTGGCTGCTTGGCCAGCACGGTCAGAGCGAGGATAAGGTCACCGACGAGGAGATCAAGATGCTGGTCGCCGAAGCCGAGCACCACGGCACCATCGAATCCGACGAACGGCGCATGATCGCCGGCGTCATGCGGCTCGGCGACCGTGCCGTGCGCGCGGTGATGACGCCGCGCACCGAGGTCGACTGGATCAATCTGCAATCCGACGAGGCGGCCATCAGGAAGCTGCTGATGGACACCCAGCATTCGCGCCTGCCGGCCGGCGACGGCGGCGTCGACGCCATGATCGGCGTCGTCCAGACCCGCGACGTGCTGGCGGCGATGCTCGGCGGTCGCGCCCTCGACCCGCGCCGGCACGTGCGCACCGCTCCGATCGTGCATGACCAGGCCGACGCGCTGGACGTGCTTGCGACGCTGAAGGAATCCGACGTGCCGATGGCGCTGGTGCATGACGAATACGGCCATTTCGAAGGCATCGTCACCCCGGCCGACATTCTGGAAGCGATCACCGGCGTCTTCCGTTCGGATCTCGACGCCGGCGAAGAGGAAAACGCCGTCAAGCGCGAGGACGGCTCATGGCTGCTCGCCGGCTACATGCAGGCCGACGAGATGGCGGAGGTCCTCGGCATCGACCTGCCTGAGAACCGCGATTACGAAACCGTCGCCGGCTATGTGCTGTCGCATTTGCACCACCTGCCGGCGACCGGCGAATGTGTCGACGCGCAAGGCTGGCGCTTCGAGGTCGTCGACCTCGACGGCCGCCGCATCGACAAGCTCATCGCCACCCGCCTGCCCGGCGGCCACCGCGAGGTCGTACGGTAACGATCGACGCGACTTATGGGCTATATGCTCGCGGCGACACCGCTCTCACAGTCAAAGTTGATTGGGAATACCGCGTATGGTCGACCACCTTTTCGCCGACCCATATCTCGCTGCCGTCTACGACGCCTGGCACCCGAGATCTGCGCGCGACGACTATGATTTCTACCTGCCCCGCATTCTAACAGCAGACGCGGTGCTTGATGTCGGATGTGGAACGGGCACCCTCCTTCACGAGGCACGCCTGGCCGGACATTCAGGGCGGCTCTGCGGCATCGACCCAGCACCCGGCGTGTTGAATCGCGCACGAACGCGCACGGATATCGAATGGGTCCTCGGCGATCTCCAATCGGCGGGCTGGACAGCCGAGTTTGATCTCATTGTGATGACGGGGCACGCATTCCAGGCCCTTGTCAGCGACGAAGACCTGGGGGATTTCATGGCGGCTGCGCAACAGGCCCTTGTGCCAGGCGGATGCTTTGCGTTCGAAACGCGGAACCCTTCGGTGCGGGCGTGGGAACGCTGGACACCCGAAAATGCGGTCGTCGTTGAGCTACCTGACGGGTCTCTGGTGCAGATCACAACAGAGGTGATCATGCCGTTCGACGGACAGACGGTGACATTCACCCACAGGTTCGGCGGAAAGCATCCGAGCCTTCCGCAAGTTAGTCGCAGCACCTTGCGATTCCTCGACATGGACGCCTTATCGAGCCTGCTGGGGAACGCGGGGCTACGGATCGAACAGCAATTCGGCGGCTTTGACGGCAGCCCACTTGGCCCTTCGAGCCCCGAGATCATCACGTTCGCGACGAGATGAAAAGGAGCATCCGCTCTCCAGCCTGCAAGGAACGACAACTCGCGGACCCATTGCGGACGTGGAGCCGTATTTCGCGGCGACTGCCGCCGACCGTAGGTCAGAGCCAGCTTGGCAATCGCAGGATTTGGCGATCAATCGATTGCCTCGATGCCTTGCGCCTTCAGCCGTTCGAGATGGTCCTTCATCTCCTTCAGCCGCTCGGGGGAGTGGCCCTGCCACTCGGTGACCTCGCCCGTGATCCTGAGCGGCTCGCGGCAGCGATAGGACTGCGTCGGATTGCCGGGAAATTTCTTGTCCGTAAGATTGGGGTCGTCCATGATCGGGCCGGTTGGCTCCACGATATAGATCCTTTCGCGTCCGTCACCGGCGGCCAGCTCTGCACCCCAGATTGCCGCATCCAGAGTGCCGGTCAGATAAACCCAGGCTGCCTGCTTTCGCGCGCCGTAATTGGAGCTGTAGCCGGCTTCGATCAGGTCTCCGGGTTTAAGGTCGGCCCGGGTGCCGTGGTAGAATTGGCGCGGCTTGTCAGAGGCTGTCATCGGCTCGCTACTCATCCTCGCTGTCTCAGGCATCATGGTTTCGTGGCGCGCACTATTTCATGCACGTCATCGAATCAAGTGTCTGGCCGCGCGGTTATCGAACGTCCGCGCTCAGCACTCCTGACACCCGTTCCGATCGTCCCGCCCGATGCACGCTATCGGTTGGCTGCCGGCGCGGTTATTATCGGCGCCCTGTACCGTCGCTATGGTGGAAACATGGATCTGCAAACCTTCAGGGATTCGATTGCCAAACCACAGCCGCCAGCCGGCTTGAGCCCTGCCCTGCAGGCGCTGTGGTGGGATGCAAAGGGCGATTGGGCTAAGGCGCACGAGTGCGCACAACAGCGCGACGATACGGCGGGCATGCACGTGCATGCCTATCTCCACCGCAAGGAAGGCGACCAGTCGAATGCGGAATATTGGTATCGCCGCAGCAACGCGGCGCCGTCGACCTTAACGCTTGACGAGGAATGGCAAGAGTTGGCACGTACACTTTTGCAGCAAAGCTGACGCCTGTTCGCCAAAAATAGCCAGTCTTGCAACCACTCGCCGGGGTTTCAGCTGGCGCCCTGTGGCTTGTCCCTGCCGTTCCATTCCGCATTGCGCGCCCGCGCCTCTTCGGCGATCAGCTTGAACTCCCGCATCTTCGCAGCCTCGATGGCGAATGCGCGGCTTGGCAGGACGCCGGGGTCCTCCTGACTGTTCTGAAACTGAAAACGGGCCTCCAGTTCGGCCCATATTCGCTCGGGCGCCGTATCCTTGCTGGCAAGCAGCGCGACGACCAGCGCCAAAGTCTCGCGCTGCGCGTTCAGCCGCCCTTCGATCTCTTCATTCGGCAATTCGGACATGCGGGTCGCTTCCAGTTTCTGGCTCAACGGCAAAATCGCGCCCTTGTTCCGGAATTCAGCGTCCGCGCGGTCGGGCTGAGCAGCAGATGCTGGCGATCGCTGATTTTTTTCCTCAGTCCTATTGACTGCTGAAGCGAATTGTCGAGACCGCTCGGAAACAGCTGAGAAGGCTTGGCGTTGTTGGCATCCGGCATCTCGAGTGGACGCTATGAAACCTTCTGATTTTTAAGCCGTTATCGCCGGATGCCCGAGGCTCAATTCAAGCCGAAATCGGTTGACGGCGCCCAATCGCGCGATCTCGAGAAGTCGCGCCATGAGAAGCAATCGACCGTCGAAGTCGCGTCCGAGGTCGTCGGCGAGCCCTCGCCGCCGCCGGATTTCATCGAACCCGATCCGGAGTTGACACCTGAAGAGGCCGAGCAGGCGCGCAAGAGATATCTGCTGAAGCGCTTCTGGATCAGCGCGCGCGGCTATTGGGGCAGCAGTGGCGACAGGGTCGCTTGGCCGTTGACGATCGGGCTGTTGGTCCTGATCGTCACCAATGTTGGCTTCCAGTATGGGATCAATGTCTGGAATCGCGCAATTTTCGACGCCATTGAGCAACGCGATGCCCACACCGTATATTGGCTGAGCGCCGTTTTCGTGCCACTCGTGCTCGGAAGCGCCAGCCTCGTGGTGGCCCAAGTCTTCTTTCGCATGAAGATACAGCGCCGCTGGCGTTCCTGGCTCACCACTGCGGTCATCGCACGTTGGCTCGCAAGCGGCCGCTACTATCAGCTGAACCTCGTCGGCGGCGACCACAGCAACCCCGAAGCCCGCATCGCCGAGGATTTGCGGATTGCCACCGAATCGCCCGTCGATTTCATCGCCGGTGTCATCGTCGCATTTCTGTCGGCCTCGACCTTCATCGTGGTGCTCTGGACGATCGGCGGCGCCCTGACCCTGACGATTGAAGGTTCGACCGTCACCATTCCCGGCTTCCTGGTCATCACCGCAGTGCTCTATGCCGCGATCACGTCCACCTCGATGGCGGTCATTGGCCGCCATTTCGTCCACCTCTCCGAGGAAAAAAATCAGGCGGAAGCCGAGTTCCGCTACACGCTGACGCGCGTGCGGGAAAACGGCGAGAGCATCGCATTGCTCGGCGGCGAGGAGGAGGAGCGCAGCGGCATGGACAAGACATTCGCCCATGTGCTCAGGCAATGGGCGCTCCTTGCAGGCCAGCACATGCGCACGGCGCTGGTGTCGCAGGGGTCGAGCCTGTTTGCGCCTGTCGTGCCGGTCTTGCTTTGCGCTCCAAAGTTCCTCGAAGGCAGCATGACACTTGGACAGGTCATGCAGGCTGCCTCGGCGTTTGCCATCGTGCAGGGCGCATTCGGATGGCTGGTCGACAACTATCCCCGTCTCGCAGACTGGAACGCCTGTGCACGACGCATCGCCTCGCTGATGATGTCGCTCGACGGGCTCGAGCGGGCGGAGCAGAGCAACACGCTGGGACGCATAAAGCGGGGCGAAACCGAAGGCGATGCGATGCTCAGCCTGAACAATCTCTCCGTGTCGCTCGACGACGGCACCGCCGTGGTCAAGGAAACCGAGGTCGTGATCCAACCGGGCGAACGGGTGCTCGTGGCCGGCGAATCCGGCTCGGGCAAGAGTACGCTGGTGCGGGCCGTCGCAGGTCTGTGGCCGTGGGGTAGCGGCAGCGTCAATATCCGCGCCGACAGGCGGTTGTTCATGTTGCCGCAACGGCCGTACATCCCCACCGGGACGCTTCGCCGCGCAGTCGCCTATCCAGGCGCCGCCGACAACTGGACGCTGAATAAGATCAAGGCTGCCCTCGACAAGGTGGGACTCGACTACCTCAACGATAGGATCGAGGAGGACGCGCCATGGGACCAGACCTTGTCGGGTGGCGAAAAGCAGCGGCTCGCCTTCGCGCGTCTTCTGCTGCACCGCCCCGATATCATCGTGCTGGATGAGGCAACGTCGGCACTCGATGAGAAGAGCCAGGACAAGATGATGGAGATGATCATTCGCGAATTGCCGAAGGTCACCATCATAAGCGTAGCGCATCGCGCCGAGCTGGAAGCCTTCCATAGCCGCAAGATCACATTGGAGCGGCACAAGGGCGGCGCAAAACTTGTCAGCGACATCGAACTCGTCCCGCGCAAGGACAGACGGAACTTGCTCATGCGCCTTCTGAGGCAACGGCGCGCCAACGGAAAGCCAGCGCGACCTTGAGCAAAGCGGCGCTGCCCCAAACAAAAAAGTGAAGTCCGCCGGTCAGGACCCGGCGGACCTCGCCTGTTCGAGTCACTGCCCGCATCTGGTCCTGAAAGCACCAGCCGTGATACCTTGATTCCGTGCACCTGCCGCCGTCGGAACGTCGGATGGCACGAGCGCATTCCTGTTCGTGGTGCGACGCCGAGGCCGGCTGCGAAACGCCCCGAGGGCAGGAAAATGGCCGGATTGGCGTAAAAGACCCGGATTTGATTTCAAAGCCCAGATTGATTTCGAAAGCAAAGGGACCAGCAATGACAATCGCCAAGAACACGATCTGCCTTTGGTACGACAAGGACGCCGAGGCTGCGGCCCGCTTCTATGCCGAGACTTTCCCCGACAGCTCGGTGAAATCCGTCCACCGCGCTCCCAGCGACTACCCGTCCGGCAAGGCGGGCGACGTGCTGACGGTCGAGTTCACGGTCGCCGGCATCCCCTGTCTCGGCCTCAATGGCGGGCCCGCGTTCAAACACAACGAAGCCTTCTCCTTCCAGATCGCCACCGACGATCAGCAGGAGACCGACCGCTACTGGAACGCCATCGTCGGTAATGGCGGCCAGGAAAGTGCGTGCGGTTGGTGCAAGGACAAATGGGGCATCTCCTGGCAAATCACGCCGCGCGTGCTGACCGAAGCGATGGCCGCCGGCGGCGATGAAGCAAAGCGCGCATTCGAAGCGATGATGGAGATGAAGAAAATCGACGTTGCAGCCATCGAGGCGGCGCGGCGCGGCTGATAGTGCTGGGGTGACCCGAAGCGGAAGTCGGTGCATCACCCCTGATGAGGAGGTCATCGATAAGATCAGAGCGGAGCGGCTGGGAATGCCGCCGTGCCCATCATGTCCAGGCAGGCGTGCGATGGTGTTGAACTGCGCTGAGTTTTACGACGCCGAACTGCGACGGCACAACGAGCTCTTCAGGGCTGCGGTCAAGGCGGGAACGCGCGATCGCGTGCTCGATATCGGATGCGGTTCGGGACAATCCTCTCGCGATGCTGCCCGCGTCGCGGTGGAAGGCAGCGTGCTTGGCGTGGACGTATCGGCGGAGATGCTCGAGATCGCCCGGAGGCGTAGTGCGGAAGAGGGATTGCGAAACGTCGCCTTTGAGCGCGGCGATGCGCAATTGCTGGTGTTGCCGCCTGCCGGCTTCGATCTGTGCATCAGTCGGTTTGGCGTGATGTTCTTTGCCGATCCGGCGGCGGCGTTCGCCAATATCGGCCGGGCGATGCGACCAGGGGCACGTGTTGTATGGATGGTATGGCAGTGCCGGGACCGCAACGAGTGGGCGACTGCCATTCAGCGGGCAATTGCGCCGGGGACAACCATTTCGGCGGGCGCCGCCACCCCGTTTTCGCTTGGCGACCCCGCCATCACCGCGGAGATCTTGCGTGCATCCGGTTTTGTTTCGGTCGACTTTGCCGAAGTCCATCAGCCGGTCTTCTACGGCCAGGACGTCGATGCGGCCTATGACGCTTTGCTTGGCCTGCAACTGGTGAAGGATCCGCTCGCCCGCGCGGATGTGGATGTCGACGCGGCGCTGCGGCGGTTGCGCGATCTGCTCGACGCGCACTTGACCGCGGACGGTGTGCTTTTTGACTCGCGTGCCTGGATCATCACCGCAGTTCGGGCGAGCCGATAGTAACCGCTCGATTTGATCTGTAGACGATCCTGTTCTCTCGGCCTTCCCGTCAGTCCAGTTGCGGCGCGACTTCTGAAAGCAGCCAATCCCGGAAAGCCTTGACTTTGCGCTGACGGATCGCCTCTGGCGGGTAGACGAGATAGAAGCTGGAGGGGGATTTCAGGGCGTGGCTGAAGGGGCGGACAAGTCGCCCGGCGGCGAGGTCGGCCGCAACGAGCATGGTCCGGCCGAGCACCACCCCCTCGCCTTGTGCGGCCGACTCCATGGCAAAGGTGGCAGAGTCGAAGGTAATCCCGCTCTGCGGGTCCACGCCCTCGACCCCGGCGCTTGCCAGCCAGGTCGCCCAGTCGATTGGAAAGCTGTCACGGATCAGCGTGTGATGTCTGAGGTCCTGAGGCGTACGGAGCGGGTATGCGCCCTCAAGAAGCTTTGGGCTGCACACCGGAAACACCTCCTCGCCGGTGAGGAACTCTGAAGTGAGCCCCGGATAGTTTCCGCTGCCATAACGGACGGCGACGTCGATGCCGCCGCCGAGGAAGTTGGTCAGCTTCCCGCTCGTCGAAACCCGCACATCGACGTCGCCATGCGCTCGGTGAAAGCGGTAGAGGCGCGGCACCAGCCATCTCCCCGCGAAGCCATCGGAGGTACTGACGTTCAATGTCGAGCTCGAATAGCGAGCTGTTGCGGCAGCAGTGGCGGTGGCCAACTGGGCGAGCACCTCGCGCACCGCCCGCGCATAGGGCTCGCCAACGGCTGTCAGGCTCACCGAGCGCGTGCCGCGCTCGAACAGCTGCACACCGAGCTGATCCTCAAGATTCTTGATCGCCCGGCTGATGGCGCCGTGGGTGACATGAAGCTCCTCTGCCGCCTTGGAGAAACTCAACAGGCGCGCCGCGGTCTCGAAGCTCGGCAAGGTGGTGAGAGGAGGCAGCTTCCGGGGCATGGATCGATACCTATGTGTGAGCAACGCTCACACATAGTCGCCGATAAGTCGTTTGTCGTCCAGGCCGGGAGGCGGCATGTTTGCTCGCGTAATCAGTCATTCACCGCCGCTGCAAAAGGTGAGTTTTGTGTGACTGATACTCTCGCTGACCGAAGGTCGCGGGGCAACTGCTGAAACCAAAACTGCCGCCACTCTGGGAGAGCACCATGACCGCCAAACGAGTTGAACCCATCGTCGACGTCCTGACCGGCATGGCCGGCCGCATCCTCGCCTCGAGCCGCCGGCGCCGGACCGAGCGACAGATTGCACGCCTCTCGACCCGCCGGCTCGAAGACCTCGGTTTTGCCCGCGACTGGGACGGCTCGGTCTATCGGCCGTCGGACCACCGCTAGCCTGAACGAAAGCAACAGCGGACAGGCTCTTCGCCAAAGATGCTGTCGCAAGGAATTAACGGAGAACGGACATGGCCACCATCCACCCATTCCTCTGGTTCAACACCGATGCGGAGCAAGCCCGCGATTTCTATCTCTCGGTCTTCAAGAACAGCAAAGCGCTCCAGACCATCGAATACACCGACTGGGTGTCCGGAACCAACAAGACGGTCCCGCATGCCACCTTCGATTTCGAGCTCGAAGGACTGCACCTTACTGCGCTCAATGCCGGGCCGCAGCCGCCCTTCAACGAGCGGCTCTCGCTCTACATCGAGACCAAGGACCAGGCCGAGACCGACTACTACTATGAGGCGCTCACCGCCGGTGGCGGCAGGGAACAACCCTGCGGCTGGCTCACCGACAGATACGGCGTCTACTGGCAGGTCATCCCGGAAATCCTGCCGCGGCTCAGTGCCGATCCGGATCGCGAAAAGGCCGACCGCGTCCGGCAGGCGATGTATGGGATGCGCAAGATCATCATCGCCGAGCTCGAAGCCGCCTACGCCGGCAAGGCCTGACTCGCCCACCGCAATCGCAACGAATGGAGAACCCCCATGACATCGCTCGTGGACAGGAAAGTCATCGTCGTCGGCGGCAGCTCCGGCATCGGTCTCGGCGTCGCGGAAGCTGCTCTCAACGGCGGAGCGAAGGTCGTGATCGTCGGCCGGTCGCCCGAGAAACTGCAGGCTGCCGAACGGACGCTCAATGCAGGTAATCGCGTGACAAGCGTGGTCGCCGACATGACCGACGAAGCAGACGTCGCCCGCCTTTTCGAAGAGGTCGGTCCCTTCGATCACCTCGTATCGACCGCCGGAACACTGCCGCCCGGCGATCCCATCGGCGGAACCGACATGGAGGCTGTGCAAGGCTTCGTCGATAACAAGCTGATTGGCGCCGTGATGCTCTCCAAGCATGCTGTGCGCACTCTGAAGGCCGGTGGCTCCATGACCTTCACCTCGGGAATAAACAAGGATCGGCCGCCGGTGCCGGGAGGCTCAGTCGTCGCCGCGATTGCCGGTTCATTCAGCTACTTCGCCCGCGCCCTGGCGCTCGAACTGGCTCCGACGCGCGTCAATGTCGTGTCGCCCGGATGGGTCGACACACCGATGTGGGATATCGTTGGAGAAGCCAAATCCGGCTTCTTTGCCGACATGGCTGCCCGGTTGCCGTCGAGAAAAATTCCGACCGCTGCGGACGTCGCCGCCGCCTACCTCTACCTCATGGAAAGTGACCTCACGACCGGCGAAACGCTTCGCATCGATGGCGGCCATCACCTGATCTAGCCGCCATTTGCACGCCGCCTGAATGGGTTGAGCCGGCATGACCGCTAGATCGGCGCACTCCTGCCGAAGGCGGCGAGCGCCGGCGGTGTCATGCCGGCGTAGCTCAATCGGGGTTTACATCGGCAGCCAGGTCCCTAGTTTTAGCGTTTCGCGCCGCGCACCTAAGTGCGTGGATGATCGAGGACGGGACCGTGAGCTTTGGCCGGCCCCTCGAAACTTTCAAAGGATGGCTATCATGACACAGGCCAAGAATGGCGACACCGTGCGCATCAATTACAATGGACGCCTGGCAGACGGCACCCAATTCGATTCTTCCGGCAACGAACCGCTGCAATTCACGTTGGGTGAAGGACAAGTGATCCCTGGTCTTGAAACCCATGTCGAGGGCATGGAGGTGGGCGCGAAAAGCACCGTGACTGTTCCCGCCGAGGCCGCCTATGGCCCCCACCGCCCCGAAGCGGTCATGACCGTCGACCGCGCCCGCGTGCCAGACAACATCAACGTCGATATCGGCACTCGATTGCAGGTCAGAACCTCAGAAGGGCGCCCGATGCCGGTAACAGTCGTCGGCGTGGACGACACCAGCGTCAAGCTCGACGGCAATCATCCGTTGGCGGGACGGGATCTGGTGTTCGACGTCGAGCTGGTCGAGATCGTTCAGGCGGCGTAGCGTACGGCAAAGGCCGTGGTGGCTATGACTTCGGGTGACGCACTTCCGCCGGGCGGTTTCGGCGGTGCGTCACCTGTCGGAGGGAAAGACCGCGACGGCGGAAATCGTGTAGCTTGCAGCAACCCATAGAGACATTCGGCATCTGGAATGTCCAAGTCAGCATCGCAGTTTCGAGGACCCGTGGAAGACCTCGCTTGACAGCCGACTTCTCGTGACAGCAAAGTCTCGTGATGCGGGCGATTGGCTGGAATAGAATTGCGCGTGCCGGGGCAATCGTGCTGATGATCGGCACAAACGTTCCTGGGCCGGCGCGTTCCGACTCGCTCCTTCTCACAAGCCCGTCCCAGCCAGCCAATGTCGGCGATGCGATGCTGGCGGCTGCCAACTATCATGATTCCGGCGACTATGATCGCGACCTTGCCGCAGTGGCGAAGCAGGCCGGCGACTGGGTCGTCAAGCGCGCAATGGAGGTCCCTCGCCCCGCACTGGTGCTCGATATCGACGAGACGGCTTTGGCCAACTGGGAAGTGATCACACGTGACAATTTCGGCCGCCCGATCGGCGGCGCCTGCGACATCGCAATCGACGGTCCCTGTGGCTGGGCCGCCTGGGACCAGCTTGCGAAGGATCCGGCCATCGACGCCGTGCTGGAGGTTTTCCGGCAGGCGCGAACGGCGAAAGTCGCGGTGTTCTTCATCACCGGACGTCCGGAGGACCAGCGTCAGGCAACCGAACAGAACCTGCAGTCGGCCGGCTATGCCGGCTATGAGCAACTTTACATGGTCCAGCCAGGGGCCAAATATGGCTCCGCCGCAGATTTCAAGGCACCCATAAGGGCCGAAATCGAAAAGGCCGGCTACACAATAATTGCCAATGTCGGTGACCAGCCATCCGACCTGTTCGGCGGGCATGCCGAGAAGCTGTTCCTGCTGCCAAATCCGTTTTACCGGGTTCGCTGACGGCCGGAACGGCACAAGCCCGGATCCTCGGCTCCTTGCCGAGCACCTACTAAGGTATCAAGACAACTTTGCCGGTAGTGCCGCGCTCGTCCAGCAGGCGATGCGCCTGACTGGCCTGGTCGAGCGGGAAGCGACCGCCGTTGATCACTTTAAGCTCACCACTTGCCGCCAGATTGAAGAGCTCCGACAGGCCATCACGGAGCAAGTCTGCAGAGAGCAGCGGCAGCAGTGCAAAACCTCTCAACGACTGGTTGCGGACGATCATCGCCTCCATCTGCGGGGCGCCGAGCGCATATCTGCCAAGTGCGGCAAAGACCAACTCTCCGCAAGGCGCCAGAGCCTCCAGCGCAACCGCCGTCAGCGGGCCGCCGACAACGTCGTAGATGATGTCGACGCCAGCGCCGCCTGTCGCTGCCCGGACGCGCTCCGGCCAATCCGTGTTGCTGTAGTCGACGGCAGCGTCGGCCCCCAGCGACAAAGCATGATCGAGCTTGGTCTTGCTGCCGGCCGCCGCGACGACACGGCCCGCGCCGGCGCGCTTGGCAAGCTGGACAAGCAGCGAACCGACGCCGCCCGCGGCAGCGCCGACCAGCACCGATTTGCCGCCGGGCGGGCTTCGCCGCGATAGATGCAGCGCCGTCAGTCCTTGCACCATCAATGCCGTCGCGTCTCCGAACGAGAGCGAATCCGGCAAGGGCACGGCCAGGCTTGCGTCGATCGTCACATAATCGGCATAGCCGCCAAACGGGCGGCTCGAGGCGAACAACGGCGCGGCGACGCGCGTGCCGAGCAAGGAAGCGTCCACCCCCTGCCCGAGCGCCTCGACGATCCCGGCGGCCTCGACGCCAGGGATCATCGGCAGTTGCGGCGTCACCGCATAGCGATCCGCGCGCATCAGCACTTCGAAGAAATTCACCCCGGCCGCATGAACGCGGACCAGGACCTCGCCGGCTTGCGGCTCGGGCTTCGGCACCGCGACTATGTCGAGAACGTCGGGCCCGCCGAAACGGTTCAGTTGAATGGCTCTCATCGCATGCACCGTTCATAATTGGCATCGGCCGCTGTTTGCCACTATTCTGCCTGGCTTCGACTACACACCGATTTGTCGGCTGCTGACCGGGAGGTGACCATGGCCAAGCTGATCAAGAGACTGCCGATGCTGCCGGCAGAGCGCGCGCTGAAAGTGATTTCAGGCCGCTGGAAGGCGGTCATCCTGTACCATCTCTTCGACGGACCCCGGCGGCTGTCGGCGCTGCAGGCGCTGATGCCCGGCATTACCCAGAAAGTGCTGATCCAGCAGCTTCGCGAAATGGAAGAGCACGGCCTCGTGCGCCGCGAGATCTTTGCCGAGATCCCCTCGCGCGTCGAATATTCGGCGACGCGGCTCGGGCTCAGCCTCGAGCCTATCCTGCTGGCACTTTGCCAATGGGGCCAGCATCACGCCGACGAGCTGAATGAGATGGACCGCCTTGCCGATTGCATCATCAGGCCACGGCAAGCGCAGGACGCCCATGCCGTGTGAACAAAAAGGGCGGCGCATGCGCCGCCCCAATGCTTGGGAGAATTAACCCTTGGGAGGACTGTTCGAACCTGTGCTCAGGCCGCCTTGACTTCCTCGGCGACGGCATCGGCCTGACGCGCCGTCTTCAGCACCCTGGCCCACCATGCAATGTCGTTGACCAGCGCGGTTGCCGCCTGGTTGAGGTGCTCGAACTCATCGAGCTTCTTGTCGCCTTGCTTGACGGCAAGGAAATCGGCCCAGGCGATGTGTACGGCGGACTTCACCGGCGCCATCTGCAACTCGACCGCATGCAGCCTCAGCTGCTCGACCGCGCGCGCGCCACCGACGCTGCCATAGCCGACGAAGCCGGCCGGCTTCTTGTTCCACTCGTTGGCGGCGTAGTCGATGGCATTCTTCAGCACGGCCGTCGGGCCATGATTGTATTCGGCGGCGGTGAAGATGAAGCCGTCGAATCCGGCGACCTTCTTTTGCCAGCGCTGCGCCACTTCGTTCTGCGACGGCACCCAGGCGGAGGATGCGACCTCATCGAAGAACGGCAGCGGGAAATCGCGCAGGTCGACGACTTCGACGTCGATGTCGGCGTGCGACTTGGCGATCTTGGCAATCCATTGGGTCGGGACGTCGGCAAAGCGGGCCGCGCGGGTCGAACCAATGATGATGGCGATTTTGGGTTTTGACATAGAGGGGGCTCTCCTTACGGGAATACTGGTATCGTTTAGATACCTGAGCTATATGAGTAACTGGCCGCTCAATGTGCAAGGAGGCACTTTTTTGTTACCAAGGCACCCGCACCGCACCGAGGACTGCCGCGCCATCTCGGAAATCCTGCAGCGCGTCGGCGACAAATGGACGGTGCTCGTCGTCGGCAAGCTCGGCAACGGGCCGCTGCGTTTCAACGAGCTGCGCAGCGCGGTCGGCGGCATTTCGCAAAAGATGCTGACCACCACTTTGCGCGGGCTCGAGCGCGACGGCTTCGTTACCCGCACGGTGTTCCCGACCATCCCGCCGCGGGTCGACTACGAATTGACCGATCTTGGCTACGAGCTGCTTGTGCCGGTCGATGCGCTCGGCGAATGGGCACGCAAGAACACCGAGCGCGTCAAGGCCGCGCGCGAAAAATTCGACGCCATGCACAGTTGATCCCTTGCGCTGCAAGGGTTTGAACCTGTCGGGGATCCTCCGGATGAGCCCTACTGCTGTAACTGCATCTTGCTCTTCGGCAGCTTCTCGATCCGGTTCCATTTCGGGTTGGGACTGACCACCTTGCCGCCAATCGTGCAGGTCGTGGTCGTCTCCTTGCGGCAATTGCTCACCGTCGTGCCGCTGGTGTCGCATTTCGTCGCCGAGCAGATCTCGCACTTGGCCGCCTGCCCGTTGATGGTGCGGTTTTCAGACGTGCAGGTAGCGCCTGGATCGCCTTTTTTGACCTCGGCAAAAGCGCTTGCGGACGACAGGCAGAGCAAGGCTGCAAAGGCACCGGCCAGGGCAGCGTTCAGCATGTGTTGACGCATTGTCTTTCCTCCCAAGATCCCGTCGATGGCGCTGCAGGCGCGCATGCGGGAACCCGTTGGTCAAAAACCACGCGGGATCGCTGCCCGCATCCCCCGCGCGGGAGAGACGGCTGTTTAAATCCGTTTGCTGGAATCAGGCCGGGTCAGCCTTCGGCCGGAACCGCCTTCGGCTTGCCTTCGCCGTCAAGCGCCACCATGACGAAGTCGGCATGGGTGACCTTCTCCATCAGGTCGGAGAGATAGCGCTGCGCCCAGGCCTCGACCTTGAGCGTCATCGAGGTGCGGCCGACGCGTTCGACATGCGTATAGATGCACAGCGTGTCGCCGATCTTCATCGGCTTGGCGAAGGACATTTCCTTCACCGCCGCCGTCACCACGCGGCCCTTGGCGCGCTCGGCGGCGCGGATGCCGCAGGCGAGATCCATCTGCGCCATCACCCAGCCGCCGAAGATATCACCCGCCGCATTGGCGTCCGAAGGCATGGCCAGCGTCCTGAGCGTCAGATCGCCGATCGGCCGCCCGTCCGCGTAATGCACCATTTGGCCAATCCTCTCGAAGCCGATCGCCCGATCCCGTATCGTCATGGCACGGATAGGTCAACGCCGCTGAATGGTGGCAACCAGTAGGATTGCATTCCATGGCCGAGGTGAGAAAGCTGGCGCGCCCCGAGAGCTTACCTAGGCGCGCTTCACAAAGCGGGCCACGGCGTCGGGACGTAGGCGTAGGCGTTGCCTTCGCGGATGACATGACCGATGCCTGGGAAGGGCAGGTGCATACCCGCGACGAGCAGGCCATCCGCTGACACCATGTCGAGCACCTTCTTGCGTGTGGCGATTGCGGCCTCCTGGTCCACGTCGAAGGCGATTGCCCATTCCGGATGTGCAAATTGCAGCGCGGAGGCGTGGATTACGTCAGTCAAGAGCAGCAGGTTGGCGTCACCAGAGCCAATTCGAAGCGCGAGATGCCCCGGCGTGTGTCCAGGCGCAGGCAACGCCCTGATCTCGGGCGCGATCTCGACTTCGCCTTCGATCTTCCGGACCTTGCCATGGTAAGGCACCAGCGATTTGCGCGCTATTTCGAAGTACGGTTTCATCTGGTCGGGCGCCTTGGACCGGATCCCGTCATCGTGCCAGAAAGTGAATTCCGGCGCGGCAACCACGACCTCCGCTGCCGGGAAGGCGGCCGTGCCGCCAATACCGACAAGGCCGTTGGCATGGTCGGGATGGAGGTGGGTGATGATTACCGTGTCGATTTCTTCCGGCCTGACGCCGGCGGCGGCGAGCGCCTCAGGTATATGTCCCAGTATGGGCCCCATCGCCGATGCCGTGCCGGTATCGATCAGCACCCGTCTGTCGCCTTTGGTGACAAGGTAAGCATTGACCGAGGTCGGGAGTGGTTTTGGCAGGAATGCCTTTGCCAGCAGCGCTTCAGCGGCAGCCGGATCTGCGGAAGGGAAGAGTTCGAGGCCGAGGTTGAGATAGCCGTCGCTCAGTGCCGTGATCTCGAGGTCGCCGAGCATGAACCTGTGGGCGGTCGCAAGCGAAGCCGGAGACGGGGCGGCGATAGCCGCAGCGTTGCTCCCAAAGAAGCTGATCGGGGAAAGTAGCAGGGCTCCGGCACTAAAAGTACCGAGCCCGAACGTTCGACGGTCGATATTCATGGTCTTGTCCTTCGAATTGCTGATGAAGCTAGGCGCAGACTACGGGATCGCTGCCAGGGCGGATGCCGACCGCTCGGACCGCTCCATGGAAGTGGAAGACCGGTCGGCACGGTTCATGGCGAACTCCTTGCGACATCAATAATGCGCCTCATAAACAGCGGGAATAGCGATGGGATGCAGTTCACTGCTGCGGATTATGCAGCAATCAAACGGCTAAGGCTGCTGGTTTGGCCGTCCGCTGAACGACCTCGCCGAGCCCTGGCTTCGCCTACTGGACAGGCTTCCGAGGCTCGAGCGCTCGGCGCAACGTCGGCGCCTCTTGCTCGATATGATCCCACAGACGGTTCGAGATCGGCCCGTGCGGCCGGTCGCGGCGGCGCGCCACCACCAACTCCTCGGTACGGCCTGGCAGATGACGGCCGGACGCTCCACGCGAACGCATGGAATGGCCGGATTGCTGGACTAGCCGGACGTTGAATGTGGATCAATTCGGGCTGAAAAGAAGCAAGGTTCTGGCTCCATGACGGCGGCAGAGCCGATGGTCCCGCCAGCGCAATTCCTTTCTCTGCCCGTTTCGGACCGACGCTTTTCAGAACGCGAAATCCGCGGACTGAACGACATCGGCTGGGAGCCAGGTTTCATGAACCTGCAGGATCTCGGGCCCGCGGCTGTAGCCGCGATCGCGGACCACCATCGTCGTGACCCGGCCATTGTTCGGTTCATCGGAGTCCTTCGCGTCGCGTTGCCATTCGTGGTAGTTCACGACCGCCAGGTCGGCGCTTTGATGGCTGATCCGGATGTCGCGTATTTTGATACGGAAGGCCGGATTCGATCCGTGGATGCTCTTCATGTAACCTGCGAAGTCTTTTTTCCCGAACGCCCTGCCGCCTGGCATGATGGCGACCAGATCGTCGCTGATCCGGTCGAGCGCGTTCTTCTTGAACGTCGCGTCGTCGCCAGGGCATCGGCCCGCCACCCAGTCGGTGAAGAATTCGTGGATGTCGTGGATCGTCGCCTCGATTTCCTTCGTTTGAAGGGACATTTTTTCCTCCTGTCTCAAGATGATGCTGGATCAGCGCTTTACGCCGTGGCTTGCCCCGACCGGACGCTGCTTGAGGACAGCCCGTACCACGCGAGCCACAGGCACATGAGAAGCGAGGAAATCAGCCAGATCGGACCCCCGATGCCGATCCCGAGCTGCTCACCGAGTGTCCACCCGGTTGCCGAAAGGATACCGAACGCCGAGCCGACGATCGCGGCCCATCGGGGCAGTATCCCGACGTTATCGCGGGCGTCGTGATACGCGACAAGCGCTGTCGCCAAGGCCAGCGCCCAGAATCCGTTACCCATGCCGCCGGAAAACGCCCACCAGGTCATGAAGGCGTTGGTGTCACCCCGGTCGGCCGCGACCGCGACCACCGATGCCTCGGCGACTGCGGTGGAAAACGTGGTCAGGGCGCCGAGAGCCATCACCATCCAGGCGGAACTCAGCATCGGCGAATGCCGGACCCGGGGGTTGAGCGCCAGGTTCAGGAACGAAGCGCCGGCGATTAGGAACAGCGCCGCTGCCGCCGTCCAATGGACCGTAGCCCATCGCCCATGGCCCTCGGCGATATTCTGCATCTGAACAGACAAATCCGCGTCCGGTGGCCCGTGAAAGACGAGCGCAGCCGCCAGCAGCAGCGTTCCGGTTGCGAGCCAGACACCGCCGGGCCCGCCCATGCTGTTATTATTCGTTTGCATCGGGAAAACCTCCTGTGGCCTTTGCTATGAAGTTTAGACCCGCGCCACGGTTGCCCGCTTCGGCGTAAATACCCACGCAGCGAGAAATTTTGGCTTGGGTAGGATTACCCAGATACGCCCATGCCGATCAGGCCGTGCTCGACCGCAAAGGCCGTGGCTGCCGCGCGCGTGCGCACGTTCAGCCGCGTCAGGATATCGCTAACGTGACGGTCTACCGTCCGCTGGCTCAAACCGAGCTCGCCGGCAATTTCCGGGTTGGTCAGGCCTGACGCGATCAGGCGCAGAACCTGCGTCTGTCTGGGGGTGAGAGCTTCGCTGCCTGTCGCCGTCATGGTAGCCCGCAGCTTGCCGGCAACGGCTTCGTCGGCGCGCGCGCCGAGCTCGCGGAAAAGTCTTATCGCTTCGTCCAGTTCGGTCTGCGCCGCTTCAGTATCGCCGGTTGCGAGACAGGCCCGCGCTGTCAGCACCCGCATCCGGGCAAGATGATAGGGCGCCCGAAGGTCCCAGAGGATCTCCACTGCGCGCCGGATATGGGCCAATGCCTCCGCGGCTCGACCAGCATGGATTAGCACCCGCGCGGTAGCCTCGGCGGCTGCGGCGCGGACTGCATCCGCGGAATATTGGCGCGCGCAGTCGCGCAGTGTTTCGCACAGTTCCCAGGCGTCATCGGCCGAACCGACAGCGAGAGTGATTTCCACCGCAGCCGGCAAGAGGCGGAGTTTGCCCGGCATGTCGTCGACCGACTGCAGTGCGCGGCGGATCGCCGAAAGGGCCGGCTGCTCGTGCCCCTGCTGCAATCGCATAAGCGCCAGCCCCGGCTGCGGATCGAACCCGAGCCTGCTCGCTGCGCGATAGGCGGCATCGGCCTCGTCCCATTGGCCGCGGAGGCGAAAGACCTCGCCCTTCTGGTAGAATGCCGGACCGGCGTGGTGCTTCGAGGGCCCCTGCTGAAGGCGGATGCTGGCGACACTGGCCTCGCGGCCGGCCTCGTCCCAGTGGCCGTCGAGGATCAGGATTTCGGCCCGGTGGATCAGGCATCGGCCGGTGAAGGCAACGATGTCGGGCTGTCCCGCGCACCATCCGATCAGCGCCGATGTCCATTCCCTCGCCCGGCTCGTGGCATGAAATTTCTGACAGATCTCGATCACGCTGCAGTAGACCAGCCCGGTAACGATCGGCGAGAGCCGGCCCGAGGTGACCGAAACCATCGCCTCGTCCAGCAGTTCGAAGCCGCGCACATAGTCGCCGCGCAGGATCAATATCCGGCCCTGAAGGTGGCGCGCGATAGCCAAGAGGTCCGGATCTTCGCAGCGCTGTCCGATCTCCGCGGCACGTGTTGCGTGCGCGAATGCTTCGTCCGGACTGTCGGCGGCGAGGCATTGTTCGACCATTGGGAGCTGAAGGTAACCTTGTTCCGCACATTCCGGCGCATGATCCGCGACCAGCCGGTTGGCGCGGGTCAGCCATCCGCTGCCTTGGGCGAATTCGCCGCGAAACATCAGGGTGAGCCCGATCCAGAAGCCGCAACGCGCTGCGGATCGTTCGCGTCCGTTCCGGAGATGCTCTTCGAAGGCCCTCTCGTAGTCCCGAACGAATTCCTCCTCGCGCCCAAGCATGTAGGCGGCTTCCCCGAGGCGCTGGAGCTCGGCGCCGCCAAGTTCACTGCGGCGGTCTCTGTCTGACAGTTCGCGGTGAAGCCTGGACCAATCTCCGCGATTGGCTAGCTCCGCATACGGATCCGATGCAACTGCACCGTCTTCCGGCGACTTGTCGGGTGATCGGTCGGAGGGCGCGGGCATATCCTCAGAATAGCACATATCTTGCTGAGGAGGTGGCGGCAGGTTACCGATGTGGCAGAAGTTCGTTTCGGGCTCAATCGAGCCGTTCATCGGGTCCGCCGCCGAGGAGCGGGAAGGGTCGCACCTCTGCCGTCTGCAAGGTGTTTGTCCAGCGACTGTTGTGTGGCGAAACCGGCTAAAATCCCTGTCGTGTGAAACGTGTCATGGCCGCTTAGGGTGTCATTTCGCCCTCTACCGGAACCGCCCCCAACGTCGGCGCCTCTTGCTCGATATGATCCCACAGACGGTTCGAGATCGGCCCGTGCGGCCGGTCGCGTCGGCGCGCCACCACCAACTCCTCGGTACGGCCTGGCAGATGGCGACCGGCAATGGATTGCAGGCGTCCGTCGCGCAGCTCTTCCTCGATCAGGAAGCGGGGCATGTGGCCCCATCCGAGGCCCTGCAGGATGATTTCCTTCTTCATGCCCTGATCGGCCACCATGCATTGAGGCGCACCTTCGACCATGAAGTAGTCTTTTTGTGGTGAATGGCGGGCCGTGTCGCGCATGACACATTGGGTGAACGCGTGCATCTGATCCGGCGTGATTGGGTGCTTGATGCGCTCCGGCAGAAAGCCCGACGCCACTACCGGAACGAAGGGCACCTTGCACAGATCGATCCATTCCACCCGCGGATCGCTCTTGTCGATCCAGTGCAGGATCAAATCAGCTTCGTCATCGAAGAGGCGCTCCCACGGGCCGCCCACCGCCTCGAAGTGCAGATGCAGGCGTGTGCCCGGACACTGGGCGAAGAACCGTCCGAGCATGCCCAGTGCCTGCGGGCGCGGGCACAGGTCGCCGATCACCACATGGATCTCGGTTTCTTCGCCCATTGACAGCTGAGCAGCATGAAGCCGCAAGCCCTCGAGCTCGCGCAGCAGCGATTGTGCCCTGCGATGGAACGACAGCCCTGCCTCGGTGGGGCGCACGCGATAGCCGCCGCGATCCAAAAGAACGAGGTCGAGTTGCCGCTCCAGCTTTGCCACGGCGGCGAACACAGCCGGGTGCGAGCGATGCAGCATTGCCGCCGCAGGTTGAAAGCCGCCGGAGCGGACCACGGCATCGAAGCATTGCAGGTCGGTGCAGGGTGAATTCGGCCATGTCAGCTTCTATTACAGAGATAGTCCTATCTTTGTAATATCATCAAAAGCGCGCCGCAGCTAGGCTTTGCCACATTCAACGCTTCAAAAAGGAAGGTGTATTCACCATGAATGAGCTGGATTTCGTGACCGTCGGCGATGGCACACGCATCGCCTACCGCATCGACGGCGAGGCCGGCAAGCCTGTGCTGATGCTGTCGAATTCCATCGCCACCACACTGCGGATGTGGGACATGCAGATCGACGAGCTGTCGAAGCATTTCCGTGTTCTGCGCTACGATTTTCGCGGCCACGGAGGGTCAAGCGTTCCGGCCGGCGCTTATTCGCTCGATCGGCTTGGCCGCGACGTGATCGAGTTGCTCGATGCCCTGGGCATTGAACGCGTACACTTCCTCGGTCTGTCGTTGGGCGGCTTCGTCGGGCAGTGGCTCGGCATCCACGCGCCCGAGCGGATCGAGCGCTTGATCCTGAGCAACACCTCGTCCTACCTCGGACCGGCAAAGCAGTTTGACGAGCGGATTACCGCCGTGCTGCAGGCGCCGGACATGTCGGAAACCGCCGAGATGTTCCTGGGCAACTGGTTTCCTGCGCGTATGCTGGCGGCCAACGAGCCCGTCATCGAAGAATTTCGCGCCATGCTGCTGGCCATCGACCGGCAAGGCTTGGCTGGCCTGTTCGCGGCGGTTCGCGATGCGGACCTTCGCCGAACCGTAACGCTGATTTCCAGGCCAACGCTGGTGATCGCCGGCCGGCACGACACGGTGACAGCCGCCAGCCATAGCGAGCTGATCGCGGCGACGGTGCCCGGCGCGAAACTGGTTGTCCTGCCCGCGGTCCGCTTGTCGAACGTCGAGTACCCTGCCGAATTCATGCAGGCCGTACTCGGTTTTCTGCGCTGAGCCGGAGCACGACGGGATGCTGAGCGAACCCCCGTTTCGAATATCACCCGCATGGACCGCAACCTATGATGCGCCAGCGCGCAGTGCAGGCTAGACTGGACAACATCGATAGCGAATGACGGCTGATATGGAACTTGGCTTTCGCCCATTAACGCCCGATCTGTGGCCCGCGCTGAAGGACCTGTTCGGTGACAGCGCCGTCTGCAGTCGTTGTTGGTGTATGTACGGGCGGATCGGTCGTTCTTATCGAAAGCGGCCCGGCGAAGAAAACAAGGCAGCGTTCCGGCAAGCCGTCCAGCATGGTCCGCCTCCGGGTTTGCTTGCTTTCGACGGCGATATGGCCGTCGGCTGGTGCCAGGTGACGCCGCGGGATGCCCTGCCCTGGCTCGATCGGCTGTGGCAGCTCGAGCGCGTGGATGACAGGCCGGTCTGGTCCCTGTCCTGCCTCTACGTGCGAAAACAATACCGCCGGCGGGGCGTAACATCCCAGCTGATTGCAGAGGCCCTGGAAGTCGCAAGGCGCGCAAATGCTCCGGCACTCGAAGCCTATCCTTTCGACGCCGACGTATCGCCGAGCGCTTCCGGCAGCTGATATGCCTCCACCTTCGCGCGCGCCGGGTTCAGGGTCGTCGCTCGCAGGACGCCGGCTCGCCCGATCATGCGCTATGATTTCAAGCAGTGATGGGTCTGCCTGCTTGTCGATGGCAGAACCGCTTCAGGTCGGGTCCCGGTCGCTTTTTTCACAAGCGATGCCGGATGCTCCGATGACGGCGGCGGTCTGCGGCGTCTAGGCTGAGCGAAAATTAGGGCCATCTTTATCCACCATGCAAACCTATGACTTCATCATCGTCGGCTCCGGCTCGGCCGGCTCGGTCCTGGCCGAAAGGCTGTCGGCTTCCGGCCGCTTCTCGGTGCTGGTGCTCGAGGCCGGCGGCAGCGACCGCCGCTTCTACGTCCAGATGCCGCTCGGCTATGGCAAGACCTTCTTCGACCCGGCGGTCAACTGGAACTACAAGGCCGAGCCGGATCCCGGCCTGGCCGGCAATGCCGACCACTGGCCGCGCGGCAAGCTGCTCGGCGGCTCGAGCTCGATCAATGCCATGGTCTGGATCAGGGGCGCGCGTGAGGATTTCGACGCTTGGGCAGCGGCCGGCAACCCGGGCTGGGGTTTCGACGACCTGCTGCCCGCGTTCAAGGCGCTGGAGGACAATCAGGCCGGCGCCGACCAATGGCGCGGCGTCGGCGGGCCGCTGCATGTCACCGACTGCTCGACTTCCGTCCATCCGCTCACCAAGCGCTATTTCGCCGCCGCCAACCAGGCCGGCCTGCCGATCAACCCGGACTTCAACGGCGCCTCGCAGGAAGGCGTCGGCGTCTACCAGATCACCACCAGGAACGGCCGCCGCATGTCGGCGGCGCGCGCCTTCCTGCGCCCGGCGATGAAGCGCAAAAACGTCCGCGTCGAGATCAACGCGCTGGCAACAAAAATCCTGTTCGAAGGCAAGCGCGCCGCCGGCGTTGAGTATCTCCAGAATGGCGCCATGAAAACCGCCCGCGCCGGCCGCGAGGTCATCCTGTCGGGCGGTTCGGTCAATTCGCCGCAACTGCTGCAGCTTTCCGGTGTCGGCCCGTCGGCGCTGCTTGGTGCGCTCGGCATTCCGGTCGTGCATGCCAACAAAAATGTCGGGGCAAACCTGCAGGACCACGTCGGCATCAATTACACCTTCAAGGGCAGGCTCCCGACGCTCAACCAGATCCTGCGCCCGTGGTGGGGCAAGCTGCTGGTCGGCATGCAGTACGTGTTTTTGCGCTCAGGCCCGCTGTCGCTGTCGATGAACAATGCCGGCGGCTTCTTCCGCACCGATCCGGCCACGGCACGGCCCAACATGCAGCTCTATTTCCAGGCGTTTTCGACGGTCATTCCGAAGAGTGGCGAACGGCCGATCCTGACGCCCGACCCATGGCCGGGCTTTTCCATCGGCCTCTCAAATTGCCGTCCGTCGAGCCGCGGCGAAATCATGATCCGCTCCGCCAATCCGCGCGATTATCCCAGAATCGTCGCCAACGCCTTTTCGACCGAGGCAGATGTCGCTGAAATGCTGGCGGCGGTGAAATTCGTCAGGAAGATCGCCTCAATGCCGGCGATGGCCGAGATCATCGAGGAGGAGGTTTTGCCGGGTCCGTCGATCACCTCCGACTCTGATTTGATCCAGGATTTCAGGAAGCGCTCGGGCACCGTCTATCACCCGGTCTCGACCTGCCGCATGGGGCCAGACGCGGCGCGCGCCGTCGTCGATCCGCGCCTGAAGGTGCACGGCCTCGAATCCCTGCGCGTCATCGATGCCTCGATCTTTCCTGACAATATCACCGGCAACACCAACGCCGCCGCGATCATGACCGGATGGAAGGGCGCCGAACTGGTTCTGGAGGATCAAAAATGAAAATCACCGACGTCAAGACCTGGGTGGTCGGCAATCCGCCGCCCGGCATCGGCGGCAAGTATTTCATCTTCGTCAAGCTCACCACCGATGGCGGCGTCGTCGGCTATGGCGAAGCCTACAACGCCACTTTCTCGGCTCATGTCACGGCGAAGATGGTCGAGGACATGGCCGAGCGCTATCTGATCGGCCGCGATCCACACGACATCGAGAATTTCTTCCGCCGCGCCTATTCATCCGGCTTCACCCAGCGCCCAGACGTGTCGGGCATGGGCTGTTTCTCGGCGCTCGAAATCGCCTGCTGGGACATCATCGGCAAGGAGGCCGGCAAACCGGTCTACAAGCTGCTTGGCGGCCAGGTGCACGAAACGCTGCGTTCCTATACCTACCTCTACCCGCACAGCGGCAGCGTCCACTCGGAGGATGCGCGCGGCAAGAACGTCTACAACGATCCCGATCTGGCTGCAGCCTGCGCGCTCGAATATGTCGAGCAGGGTTTCAACGCGGTCAAGCTCGACCCGGCCGGCCCCTACACCGCCTTCGACGGCCACCAGCCGCGCCTCGTCGACATCGACCTCTCCGCTCGCATGGTCAAGGCGATCCGCGAGGCGGTCGGCACCAGAGCCGACATCCTGTTCGGCACGCACGGCCAGTTCACCGCTTCGGGTGCGCTGCGCCTCGCCCGCGCCATCGAACCCTATGATCCGCTGTGGTTCGAGGAGCCAGTGCCGCCCGACATGCCTGAGGTCATGGCTCAAGTGGCGCGGGGCACTTCGATCCCCATCGCAACAGGGGAAAGACTGACCACGAAATTTGAATTTGCCCGGGTCATCGAGAACCGTGCGGCGACCATTCTTCAGCCCGACCTTGGCCGCTCCGGCGGCATTCTCGAAACCAAGAAGATCGCCGCCATGGCCGAGGCCTATCACATCCAGGTCGCGCCGCATTGCTATTGCGGACCGATCGTCGGCGCCGCCAACATCCAGCTCGCGGTGACGCTGCCCAACTTCCTCATTCTGGAATCGCTGAAGCAGTGGGGCGGTTTTCACGAGAAGCTGCTCAAGAAGAAAATCGAATGGCAGGACGGCAACGTCATCCCGTCGAAGGAGCCAGGCCTCGGCGTCGAGCTCGACGAAGCCGTCTGCGAGGCGCATCCCTGGACCGGCAAGGACCTGCATTTGCAGATGATGCAGACGCCGTTGATGCCGTGATTGTCGAGCGGGCGACAATGTCACACGATTTCAACGTGTTGGACGTGGGATCGCAATCACCTCCGAAAGAACTTGAATCGATCCCTCAACGGCTTGATTCAATATCTCAGCGTCAATGCGCCGGGCAGGATTTCGAAGGTCGCGGGTATGCGACCGGGCGATTCGCCGTCTATGTCGATCAGCGCGGCGTTCTTTTGCACATCGCCGAGCGGCTCGACAACCACTTTCTTGCCGCGCAGGATGGTGATCGCCGGATGGTTGCGGTGCCGCCCGCCATAGAGCAGGCGGATGTCCCAGATCAGCTTCAGCTTGCCGGCGGCGCGCAGGATGACGATGTCGAACTCGCCGTCGTTAAGCTCGGCGTCGGGCGCGATCATCATGCCGCCGCCGAAGAATTTGCCGTTGGCCACCGCCACCAGTGCCATGCGCGCCTCGACCGGGGCACCGTCGTCGATGGTGATCGCAACGTCCTGGAACCGGTAACGGAGGAACTCCCAGACCGTGCGCCAGTAGAACAGTGCCTTGGCCGAAACCTTGCCCTTGCGCTTGTCGGCGTTGACGGCACGGTCCGTGGCGCCGGAAAGCCCAAGACTGGCGATGTTGATGAAATGGCGGCTGGCCAGCGCGCCATGGTCGTCGACATAGCTGATGCAGCCGGCATCGACCTTGCGCCCCTTGGTCTCGGCAATCCGCTTCAGTGTCAGGTCGACATCGTTCGACAGGCCGAGCCCGCGGGCGAAGTCGATGCCGGTGCCGCAAGGCAGCAGCCCAAGTTCGGCCGTCCGGCCGCTTTCCCGGAAAGCCTTCAGCAGGCCGTCGGCGACTTCGCTGGCGGTGCCGTCGCCGCCTGCCGCGATCACCAGCTCGAAGCCGATGGCGGCAAGGTCGAGCGCCAGCCGTTCGGCATCGCCCTCGGCCTGCGTTTCACGCAGCTCGAAATCGCCGAAATGTCTTTTCAGCGAAGCCGCAACCTCGGGCCAACGCCGCTTGAGCCTGCCGCCGCCGGCGATCGGATTGAGAATCACCGCGACCTTCAAGCCTGCCTCCCCAAGGCCATCGAACACGCCTTCCAATCATTTGCCGGCATTGAAGCCTGCGCCGGCCCGCGGGGCAAGATCGAATGTCCGACAATGCGGTTTCGGCATCGACGGCAAATCCCGGCTGCCGGTAGGCGGCCGGCGACGAAGATCAGAATTCGCTCCATCGCTGGGTTCAGTCCCCGATAATCCCGCTATCCACAGGCTCGCGGCGGTTTCGCCAAACGCTTATCCGGCGTACGTTAAACCCATCTCAGGCGGCTACCGATCGCCACGCCGAAAGGCAAAGCGGAACGGCGGATTTCCTGAGGCCCGTACGGCCCTGAACGAGAACAGGCTTGCTTGTTGGAGGGATGGAAGCCGAGACCTACGGGGCCGCGGAAAGCGTGCGAACGCCAACGGCGGACCGATGCTGCCATGAAGGACGGCAAAAACCTTCGATGGCGCGCTGGGCAAAGCTCGCAAGAGCGGAGACCGGCGTGGTCCGGAACGGACGCTGCCCTCGGGTGGCGACTGGCAGGACCGTCAAAATCAAGGCCGGAATGGCGCGACATCTTTCGGGAGTTGCTGCCGCGACCGTGTCCTGATCTGACAGGGAGGCGCTGGGAGAAATCCCGGCGCCGACTGTCTTTGTGGCCCCGCCTGACGATTTTGCCGGCGACGCTTCACGCTGCGCCAAAATCAGCTACTATCCATTTGCCGTCGGGGACCGTTTAAAAGGGCTAACGGCAGGGGGACATTTCATGACGCTCATCCAGAAGCTTGCTGTTGCCTATGCTTTCCTGTTCTTCGGTGTTGTTGCGATCGGCTATGTGCCGGCCTTCAACGATGCCGGCGGCAATCTGTTCGGCCTGTTCTCGCTGCAATGGTATGACGATTTGCTGCACGCCTTCTCCGGCGTCTGGGCGCTGGCGGCCGCCTTCATCTCGCACCGCCAGGCGGTGTTCTATTTCAAGCTGTTCGGCTCGGTCTATCTGTTAGACAGCGTGCTCGGCCTGGTCACCGGTTCCGGCTGCCTCGACGGCGGCATTTTCATCAACGGCTTCCGCTCCTTGAACGACATCGAATTCCCGGCCCGCTTCTTCGCCAACCTGCCGCACATCGTCATCGGCGGCTTCGCCGTCTATGTCGGGTTCTGGCTGTCGAAACGTGTGTACGACCATTTCGCTACGGCCTGACCGGCCATGTTCCTGTTCCGCTGGCTGAAGCGCATCATCAAGGCGATCCTCTGGCTCGTCGTCATTGTCGTGTTGATCCCGATCGCCGGGCTGGCCTACGGCTTTCTCACGACGCCGTCGCTGGACACAACACCATTGCCGGGCGTCACTGAGGGTGCCCCGCCGAAGGCGCTGGCCGACAAGGTCCGTGCCGAGATCCCCGGCTACCAGCGGCCGGAGGAATCGACCTTTCTCACCTATCCAGAATGGGCCATCGTCTACGCCGCCCGCGAATATGCCGGCTTCGTCGACAAGAACCAGCCGAGCGGTTTTCCCTATCTCTCCTATATCGGCCGCTTCTGGCAGGACTATGCGATGGTCATCCGCGCCAGCTCCACCTACAAGTTCAACCTCGACAACCACCAGATGCTGGTGGTCATCGGCACCAGCCACACGATCGAGCACGCTATCCAGTGGGCCTATGAAAATACGGTCGGCCGCGTCACCGAAGCGACAGCCGGCAAGCGCACCGCGGTCGACATCTACCAGGCCAAGGTGGTGGCGGACTATGCCGGTTTTCTCGACCAGGTGCCGTGGTACCAGTTTCCCTATGCCGAAAAGCGTGCCGGCCTGTTTGCCGTCCAGCCGGCGGCGGACGACAGCGCCGTCCGCACCAGCGAACGCAAGCTCGCCTTCGGCCTCGCCGACACCATCAAGCAGGGCTACGCCGATCTGATCAAGTCGGCGCTCGCCGCCACCACCGACCCGGCCTTGCTCGACATTCACGTCTGGGCCAAGGGTCCGGTCAGCGAGGTGACGCGCAACGAGCCCGACACCTTGCTGGAGCGCGATCTCGGCGCCGACGGCACGGTCTTCGTCACCAGGCGCTATCAGGTGTTCACCGACATGATCCCGCGCCTGATCGACAAGGGCGTCTCCTTCGTCGAGATCGGCGGCAATGACGAGATCATGGTCACCATGCTTTCCAATGACGAGATCAATGTTCCCGAAGGCGCACGCACCTTGTTCAGCTACCCGCTTCCGGCGGAACCTTCGACGCGCCGCACCGGCCTGACCGTCGCCGTGCGCAAACTGCACCTCGTGCTGCCGGCGCTGATGACGGCGGGCGCCAGGCTCGAGCACGTCTACGATTACTGAGGCCTTTCGGTCACAGCCGGCCTCGGCAAGACGTTGCGTGATGCTCCGCCACGCTCATTCCACAATCGCGGCCAAATCCCGCCTTGTTCCGCAACGATTGATGATGCCGTAGCACTTTGTCTTGCGCACATCGCCAGGCAACTCGGAGGGACAAGACCGTGATCAAGACCGCCCTTGTCGCCATGACCATCGTCGGCTGCGATTGCGACGCCAGGCTTTGCGAATATATCGGCGAGACGCCCGCCAAATGGTCGACCATCGCCGAATGCGAAGCGGCGATGAAAAGCCAGATGCTGCACGAGCGCAATTTCGATTATCCGCTGGTCTCGGGCATCTGCCGGACACAGAACTCGTCTTCGTCATCGCAGCTCGTGGCGACCACTTCGGAGCCCGAATTGACGACGGCCAGTACGGCAGCGACAGACCCGCTGCCACCGGAGCTGAGCCATCGGCCCAGTGCTGCCGTCGGAACGCAGGCCACGGCGACGGAAACGGAAGCCGTCAGGCCGGTCGCCTATGAAGCGGCGGTCGATGGCGGCCGCGCCGTGCTCTACCGCACGAAGACCGGCTACGCCGTGGTCAAGACCGATCTCGGCCGCGCCGCAGCGGCAACGATCGGCATCGCTAGGCGTTCGGCGAACTGGCTGGCGGCGAAGCTGCCTGACGGTCTGTAGCCGCCGCTCAGGCCGTGCCGATCAGTGCCTTGACGGCGCGATAAAACGTCGACGAAAACAGCTCGTCCGGATCGTATTGCCGCTTCTTCGCCAGGAAGGACGGCAGTTCCGGATAGGAGGCAAGCAGTTCCTTGCCCGTATAATGAAGCTGGTAGGGCAGGAAAAAACGCCCGCCATGCTTGATCGTCACGTCGATCAGCGCCCTTGTCAGCGCCCGCATCCTGGCATTGCCGTCGGCGTCTGTCGGCTGATTGATGTAGAGCACCAGCGAATAGGCCGGCTCCGGCGCATAATTCAGCGCCACATCCTCCTTGTGGACGATGCGCACCGACGCGTTGAGCACCGGCAGGCTCTGGTTGCGCAGGATCTCGCGCGCTTCCGCGATGAACGGGCTATAGGCCGCCCGCGGGATGAAATACTCGTGCAGGATGTCGGTCTCATCGAGCAGATCGTTGAACAGATACGGCACTGAATCGTGCATCGGATTGTTGCGCGTGACGAGGCAGGCCTCGCCCTCGGCCATTGCCGTCGTCCGCGCCACCGTGCAGCTCTCGAATTGCGGCTCCAGTGTCTTTTCGGTGAACCATTTCAGCTCCTGGAACAGGCTGCCCCATTTCGCCAGGTTGATGATCACCCGCTTGAGCCCGACCGAACCCGGTTCGCCGATTGCCGGCTGGTCGGCCGGCGGCTGGTCGGCCACCTTGTCATAGCGGTAGACGATCATATCCTCGAGGAAATTGCCCGGCGCAGTCGACAGATGCCCATAAAACAGACCGATCGCCCTGTTTGGCTCCAGCACCTCGGCGAAGAACTTTGGAAAGTCGTCCGATTTGATGATCTCGCGCGAGGTCCGGTAGACGGCGTTGTCGACGATGTCGAGCGTCGCCTCCAGCACCACGCCGAACAGGCCGTAGCCGCCGACGACGTGGCGGAACAGCTCGGTCTTTTCGGCCGGTGAGCAGGTTGTCACCGAACCGTCCGCCAGCATCACCCGCATCGAACGGATCGAGCCGGCAACGGAGCCGGCCTGGTGGTCCATGCCATGCGCGTTGACCGACAGCGAGCCGCCGACCGAAAAGATGTCGGTCGACTGCATAGCCTTCACCGCAAAGCGCGGGTGCAAAAGGTTCTGGATGTCGTGCCAGCGCGCGCCCGGCTGCAAGGTCATCGTCTTCGCCGCCGCATCGACGTTGACCCGGTTGAATTTGCGCATGTCGAGGACCAGTGCGTTGTCGTCGAAAGCGTGGCCGCCCATCGAATGGCGCACCGCCGCGATCGAGACCTTCAGGCCATTGGTGCGGGCAAAGGCCAACGCGCTCGCAATGTGGTCTTCCTCGCTGACTTCGATGACGCCGTAGACTGGCGTCATCGACAGGCCGCTGGCATCGTTGATGTCGCCGCCCTTGGTCAGCCATGGCAGCGACGTATCGTAGGCTGGCAGGCCCTCCAGCGGCTTCTGAGCCAGGTCGATCCCGTCAATGTCGGCAATGCGCCCGGAATTCTTCTGCCCGGACGGACCGCGCGCCAGCCGCGCCACGGTCGTGCCGCCCCACAGCATCGCGCCGCCCACCACCGCCGCACCCAGCAGCAGCCGCCGCGACAGGCGAAACCCCTTGCGTTCTCCGATCATGAACCCCTCGCTGCCTCAGAGATAGCGCGAGCTTCCGGCAAAAACCATAGCCGGAGTGCGTAGCAGAACTACAGCGGCAGTTCAGGAGCATTTTCTTATGGTTGCAATGAAGGTATTTTTCGCGCTATGATTGAAAAAACGAACGGATCCATGATGATGCTGACCATTGTAAGGGCGCCCATTCCATGAAGCACGTGTCCCGCGCGATACTGTCCCTGATGCTAGCGCTTGCTCCGATATCCGCCGAGGCTCAGGACTCCAGTCAGGGCGACGACAGCGTCGTCGCAGTCGCGCCTGACGATCCAGATATGGCGGCGGCGACTGCACAGGCACGTGCCGGCCTGGATGAATTCCTAGCATTATCCCAGACACCGCCACCTGGAACGGACACATTCAAACTGAAGGTGATGATCAAGGACGGAAATGTGACCGAACACTTCTGGGTCATCCCGTTCCAGCGGAACGAAACCGGATTCGTGGGGATATTGGCGAATGAGCCACATAGTGTCCACAACGTCGTGGCTGGCCAGTATATCGAATTCAACCGGGACGATATTTCCGACTGGGGATACACCAGAAACGGTCACCAGGTTGGCAGTTTCACCGTTTGTGTGATGTTCAGGTCGATGTCGAAGGAAGAAGTCGACTACATGCGAAGCGAACGCGGCTTCGATTGCTGACCGCCCAGCCGGACTAACCCGCCTCCTCGTCCCTCGCCCCGATCTTGCGCACCAGCGCCGCTGTCGCCAGCATCGCGCCCATGTCGGCGATCATCGGCGCGACATGCTTGGTGTAGTCGAGGCGCGTGGGGATATCCGGCAGCTCGAAGAAATTCCTTTCCTGCGGCAGCAGCAGGAAGCCGTCACTGCCGCTGAGCGCCACGCGTGCCGGATCGTTCGGCCGGGTCTCGCCGAGCCATTGCAGCGCCTGCGCCAGCCGGCCGGTCACCAGCGGCCGCGCCGCCTCGATGTTGTCGGTGCGGAACTCGTAGGCGGCATCGAGCTCCGGCACGCCGCTGGACAATTCCTGCATCTTGCTGCCGAAGATGCCGCGGAAGAAGCCGACGGCTTTGTTGGTCCGGCGCGCGGCGACCAATGTGCCGGGGAACGGCACGATCGTCTCGAAGGCGACGATGACGCCCTTGAACACTGCCGTCGTGCTCTTGCCCGTCCCTTCCCGGAGCTCTGCTTCGTACAGCTCGAACGGAAACCCTTCATAGCGGCCGGAAAAAGCATCGTCGAAAGACTGTCGGTTGAATGGGCCAACCGTCTCGCGCGGCAGCCGGTCGAACGAATTCGGCTTGACGCTGTGCCGATACTGCATGTCCTCGATGAAGCCGAAGATGATCGGCAACAGCGTGCTGCGAAACGACTGCTGCAATTTGCTCGCTGGCTTGATCGCCCGGAAATAGAGCAGGATCGCCGCCAGGAATCCGCCGATATAGAGGAACACATGCGGGGTCGAGAACCACTGCTCGCTCGGGTCGGCAACCCCGTTGAAGAGCCAGGCCACAAACACCACGAACACCAGCACCAGCCCGATGAACAGCGGCACCCGCCAGCGCGTCCGGCGATGGGCCGAAGCTCTTTCGGCCTCATAGGCCTCGATGTTCTTCCTGAGGCCGGCGATCACCGCTTCGCTCGGCATGAAATCCGCAGTTTCCATCACCCACCGCCGCCACAAGCCTGCCCGCGTTGAGCATGATAGCCGGTTTGGTGGACCGCGTCAGCGCAGCCGTCAGCGCCCGGCACCGAAGATCGCATCGAGGCGGGCCAGAACCCTTTGCCTCGATTTTCCCGCCAGCGCTTCGACCGGGACCAGGCGCTCGTGATCGCCGGCGCGCAGCCGCATGAAGGCATGCAGCCGGTAGGCGGCGATGGCCCCGCGCGTGCCGGGATCGTCGCTGATGTCGACGACGAGAATGGCGCCGATGCGGCCGGGCCATGGCTGGCTCGAAAATGCGGTACCGAAGAAATCGCCGAGCCCATAGGCAACGAGCGTCTTGCCGGTCCGCTCGATCGGCTGCACGACATGCGCATGATGTCCGGCGACCAGGCCGACGCCATGTTCGGCCAGAAGCCGCGCCAGTGCCCGCGTCTTCGCACGTGGAAAATGCCGGAATTCCCAATCCCAATGTGGCACTGCGCAGAGGAGGTCGACACCCGAAGCGGCGTCGCGCGGCCATTGCGTCGGATCGCCTTGCATCGAGACTCGGCCCGCAAACTGAGCCGCGCCGACATTGCGCCACAAGGTAAAGGCGGCAAGGCCGATTGTCAGCGCCCCGACTGCAAACCGCTCGACCGGAACCGCAGTGCCGATCGTGCGGATGCCGAGCCGCTCCAGGGCGGCGACCGTCTCATCGAAGCCGGCAGTAGCCTGGTCGAGCACATGGTTGTTGGCCAGCGACAGCACCAGTTTTTCACGCGAAATGCCGGCGGCGGCCAGCGCCTCGGCAAGGAACCGCTCGCTCATCGCGTGGCGCGTGCCAAGCCTGGTGCCCAAAACAGCGCTCGGCCGTTTCACCACCGGGCTTTCGCAATTGCCGACCACCAGATCGGCCGAGGCAAGCAGTGCCGCAATCGCCGGATCGCAGTCCGGCGCGCGGCGATTGGCCACCGCCGAGATATCGCCAACGAAAGCCAGCCGCACCGTCCGCGCCGGCAGCGGTTCGAGCAGGGCTGCGGCCGCCGGAGCAAAGCCGCGCGCGTCGCCATCGAGCGAAGGCCGGAGGAAGCGTGGCAGCCACGACAGTTTGTAGGAAAGCGGATAGTTCGACACGCGACGGCCCAATGGTTTGCCTTGTGTAGACCGCCAGCCGGATTGATTGAAGCGCAGACTGTTATCGGTGAACCACAGGGCTACAGGCGCGCGAACCAAATGCGTGTATGATCCACTGCGGAGCGACAAAAGGGGCGATCACGATGAAGCGTTTTTCCAGGCTGGTGGCGTGCGCCATCATTCTTCTCCTCCCGCTGGCTTCACCCAGCGCCGCGGCTCCCGAAGCGGCGGCCCTGTTTGAGGCGAAAACCGTAGCCGAACGCGACAGCGCTCTTGCCGCCCTGGAAGCCGCCGCGCCCGGCGATCCGGCAGCGACCTACGCCGCCGGCGCCGGCGAATTCTTCACCGCGCTGGAGATCCTGGCCGGCGGGCTGCACCGCCACGGTTTCGAAAGCCCGCAATCCTTCATGCTGCCGCTGATGCGGTTGCCGGTGCCGGACAACCCTGATCCCGAGCCGCTGAGCTACGAACAATTCCGCGCCATTCTCGTTGCCTTCCGCGACCGGCTGGAGAAATCCGCAGCCACGCTGGGTTCGGTACCCGCCGACACGGACATCGGTATGGTCATCGACCTCACCCGCCTCGGCATCGACCTCAACGAGGACGGCACGATCGCGCCGGACGAAAGCGCTGCGGCGATCATGGCCTCTCTGTCGGGCACGGGCGGCGCGCCGGCCGATGCCGCCCTCGCCTTCCGCTTCGACCGCGCCGACGGCTATTGGCTGCAGGGCTATGCCGAATTTCTGATGGCGCAGGCCGATTTCTGGCTGGCGCATGACTTCAGCAACACCTTCGACGGTTCGTTCCATATGCTGTTCCCGCGCGCCAAACTGCCGCTGCAGGACACGCTCGTTCCGCCGGACGGCGGCATGAGCGGCGGCATTCTGTCGTCCGAATGGCGCATCGCCGATTTCATCTCGCTGGTCCATCTCATCAACTGGCAAGTGGTCGAGCCGGAGCGCCGGCAAGCGGCACGCCGCCATCTCATGGAAATGATCCGGCTGTCGCGCGAGGACTGGAAAGCCATCCGCGCCGAAACCGACAATGACCGCGAATGGCTGCCCGGGCCGCAGCAGAAAGGCGCCAGCCCGCTGACCGGTCTGGAAGTCGGCGAGCAGCAGGTACAGGCCTGGCTCGCCGCCCTGGCTATGGCCGAGGATCTGCTGGAGGGACGCACCTTTCTGCCGCATTTCCGCATCGCCGACAAAGGCATCAACATGAAGCGCTTCTTCGACGAGCCGAAGCCCTTCGACCTGGTGCTGTCGATCACCGGCCCGGCCATCGCGCCCTATCTCGAGCGCGGCAAGATTCTCACCAGCGAGGAGTTCAATCAGATCCAGCGCCAGTTCGGCGGCGCCGGGTTTCTGACGTTCGCGCTGTGGTTTAATTGAGGGGGAAACTCGGATGGTGCTCCTGACAGCCTGCTGTCAGCAGCCAAATTGCGCCTCGCGCCACCCGCCACTCGGCTCTTTCCATTTTGGCCGATACCTCCCATATTCGGGCCATGGCCAGACTCCCCGACAAGAAAACGCCGCCGCCGGCGAATGACGATCGCGCTTCGCCGCCCAAGCGGCGCAGTCCGCTGACCGATTTCCTCGACGCATCGGAGCCCCTGCACGGCTTTGCCGAGGCGCCGCAGGCCGAGTTCACCGGCGCGCCGCTGACCGGCTCGATCGCCGACTGGGCCGAACAGATCGAGCAGGAAGCCGAGAAGGAAGGGCGCCAAATCTCCCCCCTCGAGGGGGAGATGTCACCGAAGGCGACAGAGGGGGTCGGCAAAGGAAGCGCTCGGCATCAAGGGTCGCCGAGCCCGGACGCACCGACCCCACCCGGCGGCTCCGCCGCCACCCTCCCCTCGAGGGGGAGGGAAGGCGCCAAGCCGGCGAAGAAAATCCCGGAACGCTCCTCTTCCCCCGGCCGTACGGCACGCGGCACCTCGATGGGCGGTGCGGCCTCGGCGCGGGAGCGCACTGCGGCCGGTCTCAACCCTGTCGCCGGCCTCGATGTCTCCCTGGAAGAGGCCGAGACCATGGCCTCGGGCGGCGTCACCGCCACGGTCGCGGCACTGTCGGCACTGATCGAATCCGGCAATCCGCTGCACAAGGACGGCGTGCTGTGGACGCCGCACCGCCCTGCCCGGCCGGAGAAATCCGAAGGCGGCATCGCCATCAGGATGGTCTCGGATTTCGAGCCGGCCGGCGACCAGCCGACGGCGATCAAGGATCTCGTCGAGGGCGTCAACAGCAACGACCGCACGCAGGTTCTGCTCGGCGTCACCGGCTCGGGCAAGACCTTCACCATGGCCAAGGTGATCGAAGAGACGCAGCGCCCCGCTCTGATCCTGGCGCCCAACAAGACGCTTGCCGCGCAGCTCTATTCCGAGTTCAAGAAGTTCTTCCCGGAAAACGCCGTCGAGTATTTCGTCAGCTACTACGACTACTACCAGCCTGAGGCCTATGTGCCGCGGACCGACACCTACATCGAGAAGGAATCCTCGATCAACGAGCAGATCGACCGCATGCGCCATTCGGCGACGCGCTCGCTGCTCGAGCGCGACGACGTCATCATCGTCGCCTCGGTGTCCTGCATCTATGGTATCGGCTCGGTCGAGACCTATACGGCGATGACCTTCCAGATGCAGATCGGCGACCGGCTCGACCAGCGCGCGCTGCTCGCCGACCTCGTCGCCCAGCAATACAAGCGCCAGGACATCAATTTCGTCCGCGGCTCGTTCAGGGTGCGCGGCGACACGATCGAGATCTTCCCGGCCCACCTCGAGGACCGCGCCTGGCGCATCTCGCTGTTCGGCGACGAGATCGAGGCGATCACCGAATTCGATCCGCTGACCGGCCAGAAGACCGGCGAGCTGAAGGGCGTCAAGATCTATGCCAATTCGCACTATGTCACGCCGCGCCCGACCTTGAATCAAGCCATCAAGTCGATCAAGGAAGAGCTCAAGCACAGGCTGGTCGAACTCGAACGGGCCAGTCGGTTGCTGGAAGCGCAGCGGCTGGAGCAGCGCACCCGCTTCGATCTGGAGATGCTTGAGGCGACCGGTTCCTGCGCCGGCATCGAGAATTACTCGCGCTATCTGACCGGCCGCCAGCCGGGCGATCCGCCACCGACCTTGTTCGAATACATCCCCGACAATGCGCTGGTCTTTGTCGACGAAAGCCATGTCACCATACCGCAGATCGGCGGCATGTATCGCGGCGACTTTCGCCGCAAGGCGACGCTGGCCGAGTATGGTTTCCGCCTGCCGTCCTGCATGGACAACCGGCCGCTGCGCTTCGAGGAGTGGGACGCCATGCGCCCGCTTTCCGTCGCGGTTTCGGCAACGCCCGGCGGTTGGGAGATGGAGCAATCCGGCGGCGTTTTCGCCGAACAGGTCATCCGCCCGACCGGCCTGATCGACCCGCCGGTCGAAGTGCGCCCGGCCAAGACGCAGGTCGACGATGTCGTGGGCGAAATCCGCGAGACCTCGAGGGCCGGCTACCGCACGCTGGTCACTGTGCTCACCAAGCGCATGGCCGAGGACCTGACCGAATATCTGCACGAGCAGGGCATTCGCGTGCGCTACATGCACTCCGACATCGACACGCTGGAGCGTATCGAGATCCTGCGCGACCTGCGCCTCGGCGCCTTCGACGTGCTGGTCGGTATCAACCTGTTGCGCGAAGGCCTCGACATTCCCGAATGCGGCTTCGTCGCCATTCTCGATGCCGACAAGGAAGGTTTCCTGCGCTCCGAGACATCGCTGATCCAGACCATCGGTCGCGCCGCCAGAAACGTCGACGGCAAGGTCATCCTCTATGCCGACCAGATCACCGGCTCGATGGAGCGGGCGATGGCCGAGACCAACCGCCGTCGCGAAAAGCAGATGGAGTGGAACGCGGCCAACGGCATCACCCCGGAATCGGTCAAGTCCCGCATTTCGGACATCCTGGACTCGGTCTACGAAAAAGATCATGTCCGCGCCGACATTTCGCAGTTCACCGACAGCGCCGGCGCCATGATGGGCAACAATCTGAAGGCGCATCTCGACGCCCTGGACAAGCAGATGCGCGACGCCGCCGCCAACCTCGATTTCGAGAAGGCGGCCCGCATCCGCGACGAGATCAAACGGCTGCGCGAGATGGAGTTGTCCATCTCCGACGACCCGCTGGCCAAATATGCCGACATGGAAAGCCCGGTTTCGGGCCGCGAAAAGGGCAAGCACAACAAGGGCGTGGCCAAACATCGTACGTCAGAGGAACAGGAGCGTTTCCGCAAGCTCGACGAGGCACGTGCCACCGAAGAAGCGGCCAAGGCTGCCCGGCCCAACCTCTTCCGCAAGCCCGCGCTCGACGAGATGGGCGCCGACGGCGCCGTGCCGGTCAAGAAGCCGCTATTCGCAAAACCTTCGCTCGACGCCATGGGCCCGGGCACCGACATGCCGACGCCGGCCGGGGCGGTGTCCCGTTCGCTGTTCAAGAAACAGTCGGCCGAAGAGGCGCACGGCTCCGATTTCGGCATCCCCGGCGAGCCGATCAAACCGCTGTTCAAGAAAAACTCGCTCGACGAGATGACGGTGCGGCGGACCGAGAAGCCGGTCGAGGGAAAAGTGCCGGCCAAGCCACAGCCGATCTCCCCCCTCGCGGGGGAGATGTCAAATGGTGGCAAAGAGGGCAGGACAGCGGGAGGCGCGAAGGAACGCGATGATTCGGCCAAACCCATTGTCCGCCAGCGTGCCGGCATCGGCTCTTACGAAGATCCGGCCGATGCTCGCCGCGAAAAGCGCCGACCCGGCAAGACTGGTCGGCCGGGACGGTAATTCTACCGTGGCGTTACTTGAGCGCCGCATGTATCTTCTCGCCATCGGCTGGGTGGCTACAGATGATAACACGCCGTTTCTTTGGGCTTCTCGCCGCAGGGTTCTTGCCGTCCCGCGCGGCGTCTCAAACAACAAGCGCACCGCGGCGCTTGCAAGACGACATTCCGATAGCCGCGCAGTGGATATCCAACGCACTGCAAAGTTCGGGCTTCGGCGCGGATTTCTCACCGCAGAGCATATCCGAGGTGGAACGGTTTTTTCGCGAGCAGACGAAGGATGGAGAGCCCATCTCCGGCGGTTTGATATCACAAGATATCGGGCCGCGTTTGTTTGCATTGGGATGCTACTGTGGCGAGGTGCTTCGCAAGGAACTCAGCGGGCATTGGCTGACGAATGACGACGATCCCGAAGGGGAAATTAACGCGGCTCTCGAAGTCGGAAGCGGCGTTACTTGCTGGCCCATGCAACGAGTCATGAAGCGGCTGCGCAACAGCGAAGACGACCTGGTGGCTTGGGCCGAAGGGATCAGGCGGGGCTGAAAGGCCGAGTATCCAACCTACGACAACAATTGGCAGCAAACCTAGGTTCGATGCGGCAACAAGGCAAACTCCACATTCTGCCCCTGATTTTAGGCAGTAAAGACACGCCTTTGCGGGCTGGCGCCGATCTTGGACCGGTGCAGAAACACCTTGGCTTTCCGAAATGGCTGTATGTCTATCAGGATCAGCCATGCGGCTTTCTTCTGGGTTATGGCGATCTGGAAATCAACATTTTGATCAGGCGCGATCGAGCGCGAGTGCACCGTATCAGCATCAAACTTTGGCACATGCCTCATGTGCCCAAGTCCTTGCCTTTGAAATGGAGCGGCAACAGCCAAATCGATCTCGACGGCTTTAGTCCAGCCATGACGTTTTCGGCCGCCAAGACGCTCCTCGCAAGTCTAGGGCTGCAAGCCGAGGAATATAAGATGGAAAGCGGATATGAAACTGTCCGTCGGCTCGTGCTCCCTCATGCCGAACTTCATTTCTTCAAGGGACCGGAAGAACCGATCCTGATGGAGATTCACTTCGAAACGCCACAGGAAATCCAGCGAACCAAGGGTGACTTTATATTCCCTCTGCCAGACTAAGGCCTGCCTGCAGAGGACACACTTGCAACCCACCCCGCCTTTGGTGTAATCGCTCCGCACACTCGACCGTCTTGAAAGGAGGGCTGCGTGTCTTTCGACCACCACCGTCAGCGCGGCCCTGTCTCTGCCCTGCGAGCTTGCTTGCAGGGCTGACCAGAGACGGTCCGGGTTTTTCTTCCCGCTTCGATTTTCTTGGTCTGCCCTTCGTGGTGCTGCAACGCCGAGCCTGATGGCCAGCTTGCGCACCGTCAAAGTGCATTGAACCGGAATCCACTCCGGACAGACCAGAGAAATCGACATGGCCCTGATCAGCCTCAAGTCTCTCGGTGTCACCATGAGTGCGCCGCTCTTCTCCAACCTTGATCTCACCATCGGCACCGGCGACCGGCTCGGCATCGTCGCCGCCAACGGGCGCGGCAAATCGACTTTGCTGAAGTGCCTGACCGGCGACATGGAGCCGACATCAGCGACATCACCCGCACGCGCGGCCTGCGCGTCGGCTATGTCGAGCAAGTCATCCCCGCAGCGCTGGCCGGGCGCAGCTTTCATGAGGTGGTGGCAGACGCCTTGCCGGCCGAGCAGGCCGAAAGCGAGCAATGGCGCGTCGATGTGGTTCTCGACTCGCTCGACGTGCCGCAGCCGATGCGCGAGCGGCCGATGCGAGCCTTGAGCGGTGGCTGGCAAAGGCTTGCGCTGGTCGCCCGCGTCTGGGTCACCGACCCCGACGTCCTGCTTCTCGACGAGCCGACCAACCATCTCGACCTCGGCAAGATCAGCCAGCTCGAAACCTGGCTGAACGCCCTGCCGCGCGAGGTGCCGCTGGTGATTGCCAGCCACGACAGGGCGTTCCTCGACGCCACGACCAACCGCACGCTGTTCCTTCGCCCTGAACAATCGCCGGTGTTTTCGCTGCCCTATTCGCGGGCGAGGCTTGCGCTGGACGAGGTCGACGCCTCAACCGAGCGCAAATTCCAGCGCGACATGAAAGTGGCGCAGCAGCTGCGCCGGCAGGCGGCCAAGCTCAACAACATCGGCATCAACTCGGGCAGTGATCTGCTGACGGTCAAGACCAGGCAGCTCAACCAGCGGGCAGAGCGCCTGGAAGAAGCGGCAGCGCCGGCACACCGCGAAAAATCGGCGGGCGCGATCAAGCTCGCCAATCGCGGCAGCCATGCCAAGGTGCTGATCACGCTTGACGATTTGGCGGTCGGAACCCCTGACGGCACGCTGTTGTTCAGCACCGGCAAGCGCCATATCTGCCAGCGCGATCGCATCGTCCTGCTCGGCCGTAACGGCGTCGGCAAATCACGGCTGATCGGCCTGATCCGGAACGCCATCGTCGAGCCGGAAACGGCGGCGCAAAGCCTGAAGGTGACGCCGTCGACCGTGCTCGGCTATAGCGACCAGGCATTGTCGGGCATCAGCGGCGACGACACGCCGCTGGCGATGCTGTCGCGCAGATTCGATGTCGGCGAGCAGCGCGCCCGCTCGCTGCTGGCGGGCGCCGGCGTCAACATCGACATGCAGGAGCGCAGGATCGGCGTGCTGTCGGGCGGCCAGAAGGCGCGGCTGATGATGCTGGCGCTCAGGCTCGCCAATCCCAATTTCTATTTGCTCGACGAGCCGACCAACCATCTCGACATCGATGGCCAGCAAGCGCTGGAAGCCGAACTGCTGGAACATCAGGCAAGCTGCCTGCTCGCCTCGCACGACCGCTCCTTCATCAGGGCAATCGGCAACCGCTTCTGGCTGATCGAGAAGCGGCGGCTGACCGAGGTCGACAGTCCGGAAGATTTCTTCCGCTCGGTGGCCGAAGCGGGAGATTGACGATTTTGCCCGATGAATGGCGAGCGGCTCAGCACACTTTCCCGCTCGCCGGAAAAGGCGCATCCTGAGGTCTCGCAAACCTAAGGAGGAAACCGGTCATGCGTGGGGCGGATGTCGTCAGGAAGCTGTATGATGCCTATGCAAAACGTGACATCGAGGGCGCGCTGGTCGACTGCGCCGATGATGTCGTCTTTCGTTGGATCGCCGATCCGGTGCAGTCGCGCTATGCCGGAGTGGCCCGCGGCAAGCAGGAGTTCCTTGCCAGGCTTGTGGCGCTGGACAGCGATTTCGAATACCGGCGCTTCGTCCCGGTTGAGATCATCGATGGCGGCGACAAGGTTGCGGCGCAGGTCGAGATCCATTTGACGCGCCGAACCACCGGTGACGAGTTTGTCTTGCGCACCGCCGATTTCTGGACGGTACGCGACGGCAAAATCATCGAACTGGTGGAATATTACGACACCGCTCTGGCCGCATCTGTCATCTGAGTCCAGTCCGTCGGACGGCACGCAGCTAAGCTTCCGGTTGGATGTGCGCTGACTTGGCGGTCGTCGCTCGATTCCCGGCAGGTGAGAAACGCCGTCTTCGATTGAATCCGGCCTTGCGGAAAAAAATCTGACGCTCTGTCGGATGATGATCGCCTGCCACGTCCTTGGGTTGCCGACACGGTGATGCCGGCGCCAATTGAGGAGAAAGCATCATGTCTATTCTGTCATCCATAGGTCACGCCGTGACCCGTTACTCGGCGGCTCGCGCCCGTTACCGCAGCGAACGCGCCATCCTTTCATTGCCGATCGAGCTGCGCAAAGATATTGGCTGGCCGGAAATCGTCGTCGACGCGCAAAACAGCCCGCGGATTCGCATCGAAGGTTGAAAGGTGCCAGTTGGCCGTGGCAGCAACGCGCCATTTCGGACCCGCGCCCGGCATTTGAAAAAACCATCGGCCGTGTAGGATCGTCGCCGTTTCGTTCGTCCTGTGGTTCGCAAAGGCAAACCAGAAGCAAAGAGGAGTATGACATGAATGACCAGCCGCAGACCCAGCCCGCCGCCAAAGTGCTTGGCGGGTTGACGCCCTACCTTCAGCTGGACGGCGCTTTCAAAGCCGCAGAATTTTACCAAAAGGCCTTCGGTGCCGAGCAGGTCTTTGCCTATCCGCCGGACGAACAGGGCCGCACCATGCATATCCATCTCTACATCAACGGTTCGACCCTGATGCTTTCCGACTTCTATCCCGAGCATGGAATGGCCGCTGTGAAGCCTCAGGGCTGCACCATGCAGCTCCATCTCGGCAGCGACGACATCGACGCCTGGTGGAAGCGGGCCATCGAGGCAGGCTGCGAGGAAGTCGTGCCGTTGCAGGTGATGTTCTGGGGCGACCGCTGGGGCAATATGCGTGATCCGTTCGGCGTCGAATGGGCGATGAACGCACCGGTGAAGAAGGCTTAGCACATTCTTCCTTCGCCCTTTGCGGGAGGAGGAAAAACCTACCCAGGAGGAAATCCAATGTCTTATGTCGATGGTTTCGTACTTGCCGTGCCGAAGGCAAAGCTCGATGCCTACAAGAAGCTGGCGGAAACCGCCGGCAGCGTCTGGAAGGAGCATGGCGCGCTTGCCTATGTCGAATGCGTCGGCGACGACGTGCCCTATGGCGAGATCACCTCGTTCCCGCGCGCCGTGCAGGCCAAGGACGACGAGATCGTCATCTTCTCATGGATCGTCTATGAATCCAGGCAGAGCCGCGACGCAGTGATGGCCAAGGTGATGGCCGATGAGCGCCTGAAGGCCGACTGGTCGACCATGCCGTTCGACGGCAAGCGCATGATCTTCGGCGGCTTTCAGCCGTTTATGGAGCTTTAGATGCATGTCGCGCAAAAGTGTGCAGCGGTTTTGCGATAACGACATGCATAAACAGGAATCTAAAGCGCGTCGCATGAGGCCGATCGAGCGCGACGCGCTTTAGGCGCAGCGGCGCTCTAAGCCAGCCTGTCGAGCAGCGGCTTCAGCCGGTCGCCATAGCGCTTCCACAGATCGACCGAGCCCTGATACATCGGCTGGCGTACCTGCGCGGCGGACGCCGTGCGCACCGGCCGGTCGGTCTGGTGGAACGACAACACGGCATCGTCCCACGGCAGGCCGAGATGGGCGATCAGCGCCCGCGACTGGGCTTCCTGGTCGGCGACGAAATCCTCATAGCGAACGTCGTGCACGACCTCAGGCAGCACGGCGTGCCAGTGCGCCATGATATCGGTGTAGAGATTGTGGAAATCGGCGAGTTCGCCGAGATCGTAGCCGTAGCGATGGCTGTCGCCGCGGAAGTGCACCTTGTAGATCGACAGGCAGGTCGCCGCCGCATCGCGCGCGCAATGGATGATCTTGGCCTGCGGCAGCATCATGTGGATGAAACCGATCAACAGGAAATTGCCGGGCATCTTGTCTGTGACGTGCCGAAAACCTGGATAGCGGGTGTGCAGCATGTCGAGATAGGCCTGGCCGGCCTCGGCATAGGCCTTGTCGGGCATGTCGGCGATGCCCCAGGGAAAGCCGCCCTTCATGCTGAGCGGAAACTGCTTGCCGACCGCCGTCTTCAATATGCTGAGCTCGCCCGCGCCATAGACCTGCGGATGGCTGGCGATGATCTGCTCGACCAGCGTGGTGCCGGAACGCGGCATGCCGACAACGAAGATCGGCGTGTCGTCGGCGATCCCGCTCGGCCTGTGCCTTTCAAAAAAGGCCTTGTCGAACACCGCCTTCATCGCCTCGAACTCGCCGCGCGTCTTGCCGGCGTCGTAGTCGATGCCCTGGCGGCGGATCGCGTTGCCTTCGGCGAAATAGTCGAAGGCGCGGCCATACTCCCTGAGGTCGTCATTGGCCTTGCCGAGGCCGAAGGAAAGCTGCATGCGCGCCAGGCTGCCTTGCGGCGCCTTGGCGTGCTCCGCCTCCATGCGGGCAAGCTCGGCGTCGCGCTCCTTCTGGCGCTTGACCTGGGTGAGCATCAGCCAGGCCCTGGCCATGCCGGGGTCCACCGCCAGCGCCTGCCTGAAAAGATCGGCAGCCTCGTCGAGATTGCCCTTTTCCATCAGCCCGACACCCAGGCCGTGCAAAAGATCGGCATCCTTCGGCCGGATCGTCAGCGCCTCGCGAAAAACAGCCAGTGCCTCATCCAGCCGGCCCGCTTCCTGCAGCGTTTCGGCAAGCCCGACGCGGGCGCGGACATGGAACGGGTTGCGGCCGATCGTGCCGCGATAAATATCTTCGGCGCCTTCGAACTGGCCGAGCTGCTTCAGCGACGAGCCGAGATTGTCACGCGCCGCCAGCTGGTCCGGCCGAATCGCCACCACCTTGCGGAAGAGATCGGCGGCGGCCGCTACCCGGCCGAGGTCGCGCAGCACGGTGCCGAGATTGTTGAGGAAATCCGGATTGCTCGGCTGCAGACGCACCGATTGTTCGATCAGCGCCAGCCCCTCGGCGCTGCGCCCGGTCTGGTGCAGCAGAAGCCCGAGGAAATGCGCAGCAGCCGGGTGGTTGGCCTTTTGCGCCAGCACCTGTCGGTAAAGCGCCTCGGCTTCCTGCCGGCGCCCCGTCTGGTGCAATTGCAGCGCCTGCTGCACGTGCTGGTCGAGCCCCAGCGGCGGCTGTCCGCCTGAGCCGTAACGTGCGCCTGCCGGTTGTCTCGGATCTCTGTTGATGGGAAACCTGCCGTGTTGTCCGCCTGCCGCGATCTAGGCCATCGCTGCGGCACGTGCAAGAGCAGACGGCGGTCGCTACGAAGCAAACCTCCGAACTCGGGGAGCTTACCGAAAGTCTGCCGGCGTCAGCACATACATGTTCTTGCGGCCGTGCGAGTAGGCTTGGCGCGCAATATCGTGGATCGACGAACGCTTGGCGTCAAAGGCGCTGAGAAATTCGGCCTCGGCTCCGCTTGCAGCCGGGTTGGCCGCCGAAAGTGCCGCAACCTCGACAAAGAACGGGACTTCGAACATGCCGTCATGGCCGACGAAACGAATGCGCTTGGCCGCCGCGTCATAGGAGCGGCTGGGATTGGGAAAATTGAGCGTCATGGCTTGCGCGTCAAATCAGGCGATTGCTTTCGGCAAGCTGGCGCGCCCGCCGCGCCGTTCCGTCAGTGTCGGCAATCCTTCGCCTTGCCGCCTCGTCGCTTCTTATCGTGAGGCGCGGCGACAAGACCTTTATCGGCTTGGTGACGGGACTAACTGCAACTGTCGGGACATCCGGTGTTCTTTCGGAGTTCATGACTCTCTTCCTTTCATACCTAAATAAATACAAATGCCGGAGGAATTTTTCCGGAAGTTCTTCAAACAATTTTTGAGGTGCACCGGGACCGTATCATCGTTCTGCAGATAACTATAGAAAAGTAATTTTAGGTTGGTAGGGGTAAGAGGCCGAAAACTTCTTGAATAAGCCGTATTTTCAGACTAATGGTATAAAACCGTTTTGGGTCATGCTTGGCCCTGCGGCGTCAGGGTTCTCGGCCCGCCAAACTTATCCAAATCGCCGACACCTGGTACCGCAATGCAGGCTCCGCTTCCGGAGCAGGCCGGAAAGAAACTTCAACGCACGAGAACTTCAAGGCACAAGCGAGAACTTCGAGGCACAAGAATGTCTGCCCGCACCACCCATTCCATCGCGCATTTCGCGGCACCTTTCGTGCTTGGCGGGCTGGATGGCGTGCAGCCGGCCGGCGACTATGACATCGACCACGACGAAGAACTGATCGACGGCATGTCGTGGCCTGCATGGCGCCGTGTCGCCACTTTCATCCATCTGCCGGCAAGGACGGTGAAAAGCGCGACCAGCCAGCTTGTCGCCGTCGACCATGCCGAGCTCGAGGCAGCGCTTCAGCACGACCAGGAGAATGTCACATGATCCGCTTCCAGCAGAGTGCGCGGCGCACGGACACGCCGGCGCATATCTTCACCGTCGGCCAGACCGTCCGCATGAAGAGCCGCACCGGCCTTGCCCAAAAGACCGCGGAGCTGTTCCAGATCAAGAGCCGGTTGCCGGTCAAGGACGGCTCGCCGCAATACCGCATCCGCAGCGAGCTGGAGACCTATGAGCGGGTCACCACGGAAGACAATCTCGAACCGGTCGACAACCCGGCCAGTTGAGCCGAAAGCAATCCGCAACACGTATAAGGGATCAGAAAATGGCCAAGGGTCAACAGCGCAGCAATCGCGAGACACGCAAGCCCAAGAAGGACAAGGTGGCGGCAAAACCGGCCTCGCCCTTCGGCTCGGCGGTCAAGCAGGCGGAGACCGCTGTGAAACCCAAGTCCAAAGGCTAGGGTTCGATCGCACGACAATCTGCCTGGAGGCGTGCTTGAACTTCGTCATCGAGTTCTACCGCTCGCGCGATGCCGACGAAGCGATACTCGATCGAGTGTCGCTGGAGGCACCGAACCTGCGCGCCGCCCTGCAAGGCGCCGCCACGCTACTTCACACGCTGATGATGCCGCAGATCCCCGATCGCCTGCGCATCTCCAACGAGGACGGCGCCGAGCTCTACGTCGGCCCCGCCGATGGTGCCTATCCGGACGAACAGTGAGGCCAGTGCGCTAGCACGGCCCGTCATCGACGACGCGATAATCCGCGGCGCGGGCTTCGCATTCGTTGGGGAATGTGCGCAGTTCGCCATGGCGACGGGCACAGACCGGGCGGTATTCGCGGGTGCAGAATGTCTGTTCCTCACCGCCACCACCACCGCCGCGGCACTCGCCCTCGCGAATGATGCGGTATCCGGCCCGTTCGGCAAGGCAGGCATTGGCGAAGGTCTGGCGGTCGCCGCCGCGCCGGGCACAGACCGGGTCATATTGCCTAGTGCAGAATTGCGGCCCCGGCCGTGGCGGGCGCGGCCCCGGCCCCTCATCCACCACGACGGTGCAGGCTGCGAGAATTGCCGACAGGAACAGGATGGAAAAAACCTGCCGCGAAAAGATTGCCGCAAGAAGCCGCATGACTGTTCCCCCCCTCGAAACTCCTGCCTGCACAAATGGTGCCTGCGTCCGGCCGATCCTCGTCATTCCGCTGCCAAATGCAACCCCTGTTTGCAACCGGCGGCATGACGAACCCGGGCGGTATGCCGGCGCAAGCCAAAACAGCACCTGCCCCGCTTGCTGGACCATGCCTGGGTGAAGTCTGGCCGATGACCGCGCGGAGAACCGGGACTATCGGTGCGATGCGTCGGGATGCGCCTGTTGGGCCGCCCGCGGCTCTATCTTGCAAGCATCACGTTTCCGTGCGATAAATTTTGTGTTCGGGCATTTGCGACCCGGAGAGCGGAACGTTTTGGACGACCTTTCCCCGATACTGTGAATCTCTGACAGCCCCGTTTTCGGCGGGGGGTTTTACCATGCGCCAATGCATGACTGCCGAAGCAACCACCGGGACTTGCCCACGGCGCCAGGCGGCGGGCGGAACCACCAAGACTGACACGGGTGAAGGAGTTTCCCCAATGGCCCAGACCGGCACCGTTAAATTCTTCAACGCTACCAAAGGCTTCGGCTTCATCACGCCCGATGGCGGCGCCAAGGATGTGTTCGTCCACATCTCGGCGATCGAGGCTTCCGGGCTGCGCACGCTCGTCGACGGTCAGAAGGTCACCTTCGATGTCGAGCCCGACCGTATGGGCAAGGGTCCGAAAGCGGTCAATCTCCGCGCTGCCTGAAACAACAGCGTGCCGCGCGTCCTTTCGGGGTGTGAGGATGCTGCAAGGCTTTTGGAGTGAACTTGAATTCTGTAAAGGCGCGGCGGTCTTCGCCGCGCCTTTTGTGTTCTAGGATGCTTGCAGACGCCCGCAAAACTTTCTCTTGCCGATGGCACTAAAATAAAGGACAAATTTCCGTCCGGGCATTTGCCGGCCCGAGACTGGACTTGTGGGATCAAAGGAGCTTCCCATGCCGCAGACCGGCACCGTCAAATTCTTCAATCACGCCAAGGGCTTCGGCTTCATCACGCCGGACGACGGGGCAAAGGATGTCTTCGTCCATATTTCGGCCGTGCAGGCGTCGGGTCTTCCCGGTCTCGAGGATGGGCAGAAAGTGACATTCGACACCGAGCCGGACAAGCGCGGCAAGGGTCCGAAAGCCGTCAACCTGTCGATCGGCTGAACCAGCCCTGGACAGAATGGACGTGGGCCGGTCTGGCCTGCGGTGTTTGCGGCACGCTTGAACCGCCCAGTTAGATGAACCGCCTGGTCAAATTTCGTTCAGCCCCCGTTCAGCCACGGTCGCATATCAATCTTCGTTAAAGCCGGACCGCATCCCCCGAAAACGACCCGGGCCGGCACGAAGGAGACCGACATGAACCGAATTTTCAAGACTGCCATCCTGTCCGCTGCGGTCGTTGCGACCACGCTTGCGACCTTGCCCGCGGCCAGTGCCGATGAATGGCGCCATCACCGCCGTCACCACGGCCACGGCGACGCCGTTGCGGCCGGCGTCCTCGGCCTTGCGGCAGGTGCCCTGATCGGCGGTGCGCTCGCCAGTCCGCAGCCCCGCTATTACGACCCGGCCTATGATGATGAATACTACCGGCCTGCCCCGGTGCGCCGTTATTACGTGCAGCCGCGAGTGGCCTATGCCGAAAGCTATGCGGAGCCCTGGACCCGCGGCTGGTACGAATACTGCTCGGACCGCTACCGGAGCTTCAACGCGCGTACCGGCACGTTCACCGGCTATGACGGCGAACAGCATTTCTGCACCGCCAATTAACGGAGGCAGTTTCCTATCGGAAAAAAGCGCGGTCACACAGGCCGCGCTTTTTGTTTCCGGCAAGCGGTTTCAGATCAGGAACGGATTGCTCCGCCGCTCCTCACCAAAACGGCCGCCGGGACCATGGCCGCAGATGAAGCCGATGTCGTCGCCCAACGGCAAAAGCTTCTCCTTAATCGAGGCGATCAGCGCGGCGTGGTCGCCGCCCGGCAGATCGGTGCGGCCGACCGAACCGCGGAACAGCACGTCGCCGACATGGGCGAACTTCGCGGCCCGGTTATAGTAGACGACATGGCCGGGTGCGTGGCCTGGACAATGGAGCACCTCGAACACGTGTGAGCCGAACGAAACGGTCTCGCCTTCGGCAAGGAACCGGTCAGGGACACAGTTGCGCACGGGATCGGTGATGCCATAGCGCTTTGCCTGGTTCTCGAGATTGGCGAGCAGCGGCCGGTCGGCGGCATGCGGGCCGATGATCTCGATACCGAGCGCCTCCTTCAGTTCCATGGCCCCGCCGGCATGGTCGATATGGCCATGCGTAATCCAGATCGCGCCGGCAGTGATTGCATTGTCCTCGAGCGCCGCCAGCACCTTGTCGATGTCACCGCCCGGATCGACGACAACGCCTTGTCTGTCGTCCATGTCGAAGAGGATGGTGCAGTTCTGCTGGAACGGCGTGACCGGCACGATGCCGGCGTTGAGCTGACCCATATTCGTCCTTTCACGCTGTCGGAGCGCTGCGCGTCCCCTCGAACGCGTCAGGAAAGCTCTAACCTTGAACTAGGCCCTGATGTAGAGACACACGCGAACGGCGTCCACCGCTCCCACAAACGGCAAACGAAATGGGCGGCCGAAGCCGCCCATTTGAAAAGCCTGAAACGTCGAAGCTTATTTCTTCATCGCGTTCATGACTGCACCGATGATGCCGGTCAGGATGGCGCCGCCGCCGGCACCGCCAACGATATTTGAAATGTTCAACGCGCTGCCGGCCCCTGCCGCCATGGCGGCTGCTGCCGGATCGACCGCGCCACCCAGCAGACTGTTGAGGATGGCCGCACCGCCGACGCCGCCGACAGCGCCGCCCAGGATTTTGGTAAGCTGCCCCATCGCCGCAGTCTTGATAGCCGCACCCACCGCCTGACCACCGATGATGCCCGTAATCACCTGAATAATGATCGGAAGAAGCGTGTTCATATCCATATTTCCAGTCCCTCCATAGCTGCCAGCCTCCCAGGCCGACGCCATCATGAGACGCCGAATTGAATGAAAGTCAAATGCGCAAACGCTTAAATAAAAGGGGCGGCCCGAAAACCGCCCCTACTTGATAAAAAACCTGTGACTTTCGTTATTCTGCAGCAATCGCGTGCTTGGGTTGAACCGCCGCAGAATAGTCGTTCATCAATGTCTTGGCGATATCGCCGACCTCGAATCGGTAGGGACCGATCTCCGAAACCGGTGTCACCTCGGCCGCCGTCCCGGTGAGGAAGCACTGCTGGAAGCCTTCAAGCTCCTCCGGCATGATGGCGCGCTCGATCACCTCCAAACCGCGGTCCTTGGCAAGGCCGATGACCGTGCGGCGGGTGATGCCGTCGAGGAAGCAATCAGGCTTGGGCGTATGGATCTTGCCGTCCTTGACGAAGAAGATGTTGGCGCCTGTCGCTTCCGCCACCTGGCCACGCCAGTCGAGCATCATGGCGTCGGCATAGCCCTTGGCCTCGGCGGCATGCTTGGACATGGTGCAGATCATGTAGAGGCCGGCCGCCTTCGATTTCGACGGTGCGGTGCGCGGGTCGGGGCGGCGCCATTCGGCCATGTCGAGGCGGATGCCCTTGAGCTTCTGCGCCGGGTCGAAATAGCTCGGCCACTGCCAGATGGCGATGGCGCAGTTGATCCGGCTGTTCTGTGCGGAAACGCCCATCTGTTCGCTGCCGCGCCATGCGATCGGCCGGACATAGGCGTCCTGGAAACCTTGCTTCTTCAACAGCGTGCGGCAGGCGTCGTCGATCTCGGCGACCGAGTAGGGTATCTTGAAGCCAAGCAGGCGCGCCGATTCATGCAGGCGTTCGGTGTGGTCGGTCAGCTTGAAAATTTCGCCGCCATAAGCGCGCTCGCCCTCGAATACCGCACTGGCGTAGTGCAGCCCGTGGGTCAAGACGTGGATCTTGGCGTCGGCCCATTTGACGAATTCGCCGTTCATCCAGATAAAGCCGTCCAGTTGGTCGAAGGGAACGGATGCCATGGTAACCTCCCGCGGGCGGCAGCCCGCACATCATTGTGTCGTTGCGTGTTTCGCCTCGGCCGCTGCGGGCGGCCATTGTCTCAAAGCGTAGGCGGATATTTAAGGTCTGGCAAACTCAGGAAGTTCCGGAAAAAACGGCTTCGCTTGCCTTTTCGTTCGCAATCCGCCGAAAAGCTTGCCAAAAATTACCATCGCGCGGAAAATACGTCAATAGTGCTGACATAATTTCCTGCTTCACACGGAGAAAATTTCCTGCTTCACACGGAGAAAAGATGACGAGCCACGCAGCCGCAGAGCCGATCAGGACGGCGATCACCGACGAGGACGGCATCGATTTCGCCATCATCGAGTTGTTCTTCTTCGCCTATCGCGACTTTACCTCCGATCCGGACCAGATCCTGGCCGATTACGGTTTTGGCCGCGCCCATCATCGGGTGTTGCATTTCGTCAATCGCCGGCCCGGGCTGACGGTCGCCGAACTCCTCGACGTGCTCAAGATTACCAAGCAGAGCCTGGCGCGCGTGCTCAAACAACTGATCGACACCGACCATATCGTGCAATTGCAGGGCCCTCGCGACCGCCGCCAGCGCGAGCTTTATCCTACGGCCAAGGGCCGTGCGCTGGCGCTGGCACTGGCGCGGCCACAGTCGCGCCGCATCCATGCTGCATTGGAAGATTCCGGAGCCACCGAACGCGCCGTCATCGAACGGTTCCTTGAAGCGATGGTCAATCCGGAACTAAGGGCGCAGATCGACATTGTGCCCGCAAAGATGTCAGGGAAAAGCCATGGAGACCATTGAGAGGGTTGATCATCCGACAGCACCGGAAGACGACGCGCCGCATCTGCTGGTGGTCGACGACGACACCCGAATCCGCAATCTTCTGAAACAATATCTGACCGAAAACGGCTTTCGCGTTACCGTCGCCGGAAATTCCGGCGAGGCCCGGCGCAAGCTCGCCGGCCTCGATTTCGATCTGATCGTGCTCGACGTCATGATGCCGGGTGAAAGCGGCGTCGATCTCACCAAGGCGCTGCGGGCGGAGAAAAACGTGCCGATCCTGATGCTCACCGCACTGTCCGAAACCGACAGCCGGATCACCGGGCTCGAGGCCGGCGCCGACGACTATCTGCCAAAACCGTTCGACCCGCGCGAGCTGATCCTGCGCATCAACAATATCCTGCGCCGCGGCGGCCCCGCGACGACGCCCAAGGTCGAACAGCTGGTCTTCGGCCCCTATACGTTCCAGATCGCCAGGCGTGAGCTGAAGCGCGGCGGCGAGGCTCTCAAGCTGACGGACCGCGAGCAGGAAATCCTGGCGATCTTCGCTGCGCGCGCCGGCGAGACGATACCGCGGCATGAGCTTGTCGGCGACGAGTCCGAGGTCGGCGAGCGCACGATCGATGTCCAGATCAACCGGCTGCGCCGCAAGATCGAACGCGATCCGTCCAATCCGGTCTGGCTGCAGACTGTGCGCGGTATTGGGTATCGGCTCAGCGTGGAATAGAATGCCGCCGACAGCGGTCCTTTGCCGGGCCGCCGGTGAGCGAAAAGACGAATGGCGACCACGCAACTCGAACGGCCGGAAGATGGCGGCTTGAGCGCCCGCGCGACGCGGGCGCTCAAGGCCGTGCCGCGCGCTTGGAACCGTTTCTGGCGCCTGGTGTCGCTTTACATGCCGAAGCGGCTCTATGCCCGCTCGCTGATCATCGTCATCGCGCCGATGATCATGCTGCAGTCGGTCGTCGCCTTTGTCTTCATGGAGCGCCACTGGCAGACCGTAACGCAGCGCCTGTCGCAGGCCACGGTGCGCGACATCGCCGCCATCATCGACCTGATAGAGACCTATCCGCACGACGCCGATTACGCCAACGTCATCCGTATCGCCCAGGATCGCATGCAACTGAAGGTCGACCTCCTACCGCCCGACCCGCTGCCGCCACCCGGGCCAAAGCCGTTCTTCTCGATCCTCGACGAGATCCTTTCGTCCGAGATCACTCGCCAGATCAACCGTCCGTTCTGGATCGATACGGTCGGCAATTCCAATATCGTCGAGGTCCGCGTCCAACTTGAGAACAAGGTGCTGCGGGTCTTCGTGCGCCGCAGCCAGGCCTATGCGTCGAACACCCATATTTTCCTGATCTGGATGGTCGGCACCTCACTGGTGCTGCTGATGATTGCCATTCCTTTCCTGCGCAACCAGATCCGGCCAATTCTAACGCTGGCCGAGGCGGCCGAGAGCTTCGGCAAAGGCCGGCCGATGCCGCGCGATTTTCGCCCGCGCGGCGCCGAGGAAGTCCGCCGCGCCGGCTTTGCCTTCATCCAGATGCGCGAACGCATCGAACGCCAGCTCGAGCAGCGCACGGCCATGCTGAGCGGCGTCAGCCACGATCTGAGGACCATCCTCACCCGCTTCAAGCTGCAATTGGCACTGGCCGGGACCAAGGCGGCCGACACCCAGGCACTCGACCAGGACATCGACGACATGCAGTCGATGCTGGAAGGCTATCTTGCCTTTGCACGCGGCGAAGCGTCGGAAGACGCCGGCCAGTTCGATCTCGAAGCCTTCTTCGACAAGCTTCGCGAGGAAGCCACGCTGCGCAAGCGCAAGCTATCGACCGTGCTTGTCGGCGATCCGCACGTCCATGTGCGCCCCAATGCCTTTGCCCGGCTGCTGTCCAACGTCGTCGGCAATGCATTCCGCTATGCCAAGACGGTGGAGATCAATGCCAATCATGGACGCGGTTCGCTGCTCGTCACCATCGACGATGACGGTCCGGGCATTCCGCCCGAAAAGCGGGAGGATGTATTCAAGCCTTTCGTGCGGTTGGACGAGGCCCGCAACCTCGACGCCAGCGGCACCGGCCTTGGCCTCTCCATCGCACGCGACATTGCCCGCAGCCATGGCGGCGACATCGTCCTCGAGCGCAGCCCGCTCGGCGGCCTGAGGGCGGTGATCAAGGTTCCGGCTTGACGGCAGCGAGACCCGGCCGTTCATCGGCCCGTCATGAAACCATGGTGAAGAGCACCAATGAAGCGCGCGATCCTGATTGATTCGGCCCTGCGGCCTCATTTCGACCCCGCGCCTGTCCGGGTGCGCCGGTGCGAGGCCAGAGCTGCGGCGTGGTCGCCGTTCAGGCATCGCGGCGAGGCAATCAAGCTCTCCGCCAAGGGACCGCCATGCGCATCCTGATGGTCACCGACGCCTGGCGCCCGCAAGTCAACGGCGTCGTCCACACGCTGGAGCGCCTCTCGGAGACGCTGAAATCCTTCGATGTCGAGACGGACTTCCTGACGCCGAACATCTTTCGCACCCTGCCGCTGCCGACCTATCCGGACATCAGGCTGGCGCTGACGACTCCTCACCGCGTGGCGCAGCTGATCGAGGCACGCAAGGTGGACCACATCCATATCGTCACCGAAGGACCGCTCGGCATTATGGCCCGGCGCTACTGCCGTAACGCCGGCCGCCCCTTCACGACCAGCTATCACACACGTTTTCCGGAATATCTGAGCGCGCGCCTGCCGGTGCCTGAAGCATGGGCCTATCGCTGGCTGCGCGATTTCCACAATTCAGGACAGGGCACGCTGGTCGCCACCCAGTCGCTCGCCGACGATCTTGCGGCGCGCGGCTTCACCAAGCTCCGGCCATGGACGCGCGGCGTCGACACAGATCATTTTCGACCGGATAAAAGAAAGGACCTGGGATTTCCCGGACCGATCTTCCTCTGCGTCGGCCGCGTCGCGATCGAAAAGAACCTGCCGGCCTTTCTCGACCTCGACCTGCCCGGCAGCAAGGTGGTCGTAGGCGAAGGGCCGGAATTGGCGAAGCTGAAGGCCAGATATCCCGATGCCCATTTCCTCGGCCATCGCCCGAACGACGAACTGGCCGAGATCTACGCCTCGGCCGATGCTTTCGTCTTCCCCAGCCGCACCGACACATTCGGCAACGTCATCATCGAGGCGCTGGCCAGCGGCACGCCGGTCGCAGCCTATCCCGTCACCGGACCGATCGATATTGTGGGTGACGGCATCGGCGGCGCGGTATCAGACGACCTGCGGCAAGCAGCGCTCGCCGCCCTTCACGTCGACCGCGCCGCGGCGCGGCAACGTGCTATGCGCTACAGCTGGAAGGCCTGCGCGGAAATGTTCATGGAAACGGTCGAAGAGGCGCTGGGTACCACGCGTAAACTGGCTGCCTGAGCAACAGCGCAGTTAGAACAGCTTGCCGCCGTCCGGCACCTTGCGCTCGATCGCACCAAGGACGACGGCACCCTCGTCATCGGGAAAGCCGAGCGTCAGCACTTCCGACATGAATGATCCGATCTGACGCGGCGGGAAATTGACCACAGCGAACACCTGCCGGCCGATCAGGGTTTCGGGCGTATAGTATTTCGTGATCTGGGCCGAGGATTTCTTCACCCCGATCACGGGACCGAAATCGATTTTCAACTTGATCGCCGGCTTGCGCGCCTCGGGAAAAGGCTCGGCCTCGACGATCGTGCCGGCGCGGATGTCGACGCGGTCGAAATCGGCAAAGGTGATCTCGGGTTTTCGCGCGTTGCTCAAACTCATCGACTGTCACGCGTTTCCGTAGGTTTCGAACAGCACGCCGGCCAACGCATCCTTGGCCGAAGTCCCCGACCAGACGACGAACTGGAACGCCTGGAAATAGCATTCGCAGGCCTCCAGCGCCGACGACAGCAGCACCTCGACCTGCTGGCTCGACGGCTCGACCCCACCGGCCAGCAGCAGCGACTGGCGGAACATGATGGCGCCTTCCTGCTCCCAGAGATCGAAATGGCCAAACAGCATCTGTTCGTTGATCAGCGAAAGCAGCCGCATCACCTCGAGCGCGCGCGCCTCAGGCACCTTGATGTCGAAAGCGCAAGCCAGGTGCAGCGCCTCGTAGTCCTCCATCCAGGAGAATGAAACGTGGTAGTCGGTCCAGCTTCCGGCAACCGAGATCGAGATCTCGTCGTCGCCGGCCCGCTCGAAGGACCAATCGTTGTTGTGCGCCACCTGCTCGATAACATCCACCGGATGGATTTCGCGGGAGAATTCGAGTTCGAGAAGTTCCATGAAATGCTTCCTGTCGTTCTGGGAGCGCCACCACACGCTCCGCGGGAGAGGCACACTCGAACAATTCTGCCTAGAACTCGGACGGCCAGGACTTCGTCAACGCAAAGACCCCGGACCGGACCCCACCGCCCGGCGCATGACCCTGCTCCGAATCATGCAACAAATTCAGTCTATTGATCGGGAGTCGCGTGACCAGCCCAATTTTTCGCACTGCGTCATTCGCATGTGGAAAGGCGCTGTCACAAAGATCCACGCAGTACCGGTAAGCGATTCACGACAAAGCGCTTTTTGCGATCCGGCTTTGTGGAAAAGTTTACGATTTATTTCTTATTATTTTTTTGCACGCGGCTTTGCCGCCGCCGCAGGCGCTACTTGACCGGTCAATTCGGCAAGCCTGGCCTCGAGCGCCTCGATGCGAGCGGCGAGGCGGGTGTTTTCTTCCCTGGCCTTCGCCGCCATGTCGCGAGCGGCCTCGAATTCCTCGCGCTGCACCACGTCCATGGAGTTGAGTATGCGCTCGGCCTGGCCCCTGAAGGCAGTCTCCACCTCGCGCCGCACGCCTTGCGCGGCACCGGCTGCGTCGGTCATCAGCTTGGCGAATTCATCGAGAATGCGGTTCGGTCCGGTCGCCATGGCAAATCCTCGCTTGGTCGAATTGACGTAGTGGCGCACGATGCGGAATGCAAGCACACGCTTGCCTTGACCCTGCCAAAACCCTGCCGCATGGTCCGCGCCCGAACCTGATCGGAACCGGGAGACCCTGTTGAGCGAATATTTGCTGCCGCTGGCTGCCCTGCCCTTCCCCAACATCGATCCGGTCATCGTCCGGATCGGACCGCTGGCGGTGCATTGGTACGGCGTCGGCTACATCGTCGGCATTCTGTTCGCCTGGTGGTATGCCAAGCGCCTCGTCACCAACCCAAAACTGTGGCCAGACGGCACCCTGCCGATGAAGCCCGTCGACCTCGACGACTTCATCGTCTGGGCAGCCATCGGTGTGGTGCTCGGCGGACGCACCGGCTACGTGCTGTTCTACGATCTGCCGCGCTACATTGCCAATCCGCTCGATATCGTCGCCGTCTGGCAGGGCGGGATGTCGTTTCATGGCGGCCTGCTCGGCGTCATTCTTGCAATGACGCTGTTTTCCCGGTCTCGCGGCATCCGCACATGGTCGCTGTTCGACGTGGTTGCCGCCGGCGTGCCGGTGGGGCTTGGCCTCGTTCGCCTGGCAAACTTCATCAATTCCGAACTGTGGGGCCGGCCGACCGACGTTCCATGGGCATTCGAATTCCCCAATGGCGGCCCATTTGCACGCCATCCAAGCCAGATCTACGAAGCGCTGCTCGAAGGGCTGGTGTTGTTCCTTATCCTGCGCTTCCTCACCCATTCGCGGCTCAAGCTGAAGACGCCGCGTTTCGTCGGCGGCGCCTTCATCGCCGGCTATGGCGCCTCGCGCATCTTCGTCGAATTCTTTCGCGAGCCCGACCAGCAGCTTGGCTACCTCCTTGGCACGAGCTGGCTGACCATGGGAATGGTGCTGTCGCTGCCGATGGTGCTGGCCGGCATCTGGGCGATGGCTACAGCCAAGCCGGTGACAAAACCGCAGCCGGCATGACGCGGCTGAAAACCCGCATCGCCGAGCTGATCGGTGCGGTGGGACCGATCCCCATCAGCGAATATATGGCGCTCTGCCTGTTCGATCCGCAGGACGGCTATTATACGACACGCGAGCCGTTCGGCGCCGCCGGGGACTTCGTCACCGCACCGGAGATCAGCCAGATGTTTGGCGAGCTGGTCGCCGTTTGGCTCTACCAGGCGTGGCTGGCGATCGGCCGGCCGACGCCGGTCGCCATCGCCGAAATAGGCCCCGGCCGCGGCACGCTGATGAGAGATATGCTGCGCACGCTTTCGCGGCTCGATCCGACGCTTACCGCCAGTGCATCGTTCGCTTTGATCGAGACCAGTCCGCGGTTGACCGAGGTCCAGAAACGGACACTTGCCGGGACGTCGGCCACCATCGCCTGGCATGAGGCCGTTGACACACTAGCGCAGGGGCCGCTTCTGATTGTTGGCAACGAGCTGTTTGACGCGGTGCCTATCCGCCAGTTCGTCCGCGCTGGAGCCGGCTGGCGCGAACGGATGATCGGTCTCGACGACACGAACCGGCTGCGCTTTTTCGTCGGCGCCGGCTCGCTCGACCCGATGCTGCTGCCGGAGGGTGCCGAGAATGCGCCGCAAGGTGCCATCGTCGAGGTGGCGCCAGCCCGCGCTGCCCTGATGGCGGCCATCGCCGGGCGACTTGCCGGATTTGGCGGCGCCGGCCTGTTTCTCGACTACGGTCACTTCCAGCCCGGGATCGGCGACACCTTGCAGGCCTTGCGCAAGCACGGTCATGAGGACGTGCTGGCCAATCCGGGGCAGGCCGATCTCACCGCCCATGTCGATTTCGCTGCCCTCGCGGCAACCGTTCGGGCACACGGCCTCGATGCCCACCTCTCAACGCAAGGTGAATTCCTGCTCAAGGTGGGGCTTCTCGAACGGGCTGGCCGGCTCGGCGCCAATGCCGATGAGGCAGCTCGCGAAAAGATCGCGGCCGACGTCGAGCGCCTCGCCGGCCCGCTGGCCATGGGCGAACTCTTTAAGGTGCTTGCGGTCCTCCCCGCCGGCATTGCCGTTCCGCCGTTTCCAAGCACGGATTGACTTTTCGCTGCCGCCTCTCCCACTCTCCCATCTCCGGCTAGCGCCCGACATCAACTGCGCCAGCCTTAACTGACCAGCTTTCAAGTGCGCCCGTCTTCAACTCGCCGGTCTTCAACTCACCCGTTTTCAACTCGCCCGTCTTCAACTCGCTTGACGAAATCGCCCATACGGACAACAAAGCCGCCATGCTGAATCAGACCAAACCGGATCCCGTTCGGTCGCCCTTGCTGGAAACGGCGCAAGGCATCCGCCACGGCTACTTCACACGCGTCGGCGGCATTTCCAGCGGCATCTACCGGGGCCTCAACATCGGCACCGGCTCGAACGACGACCAGACGCTGGTGCGCGAGAATCGCCGCCGGGTCGCCGAATGGATGGGCGTGCCTGCAAACCATCTGCTGAGCGCTCACCAGGTTCATTCGCCGGACGTTGTCATTGCCAGGGAGGTTTTTGCCGGCGAGCGGCCCAAGGCCGACGCCATTGTCACCGACCGGCCGGGCATTGCCGTCGGTGCCTCGACCGCCGATTGCGGACCGGTCCTCTTCGCCGACGCCGAGGCGCGCATTATCGGCGCCGCCCATGCCGGCTGGAAAGGCGCTTTCACCGGCGTGCTGGAAAACACCATCGCGGCAATGGAAAGCCTCGGCGCCCGGCGCGACCGCATCGTCGCAGTGCTCGGTCCGTCGATCGGCCCACGGAATTACGAAGTCGGACCGGAATTCGTCGCCCGCTTCGTCGACGCCGATGCCGGCAATGCTCGCTATTTCGCGCCCTCCGCAAATGCCGGACACGCGATGTTCGACCTCAACCGCTACACGGTCGACCGGCTGACCAAGGCTGGCGTCAACGCCGAAGGGCTCGATCGCTGCACCTATGCCGAGGAAGAGCTTTTCTACTCCTATCGGCGCAGCACGCATCGCAACGAGCCCGACTACGGGCGGCAGGTTTCGGCAATCGTTTTGGAGGCTGACTGATGGCGCTGCATTTCGAACGCTCGGAATTCGACGCGCGGCGCGATCGACTGATGATCGAGATCGCCGAAAAGAAGCTCGACGCCGTCCTGCTGTTTGCCCAGGAAAGCATGTATTGGCTGACCGGCTACGACACCTTCGGCTTCTGCTTTTTCCAGTGCCTGGTGGTCAAGGCCGACGGCTCGATGGTGCTGCTGACGCGTTCGGCCGACTTGCGCCAGGCGCGCCACACCTCGATCATCGACAACATCGTTTTGTGGACGGACCGCAACGGCGCCAACCCGGCGGTCGACCTGCGCAATCTGCTCAACGAGCTTGACCTGCTCGGCGCCCGCATCGGCGTCGAATACGACACCCACGGCCTGACGGCCTATAATGGCCGGCGCCTCGACGAGCAGTTGCAGACCTTCGGGCAGATCGCGGATGCCTCCGGCATTGTCAGCCGGCTGCGGCTGTTCAAGAGCCCGGCCGAAATCGCCAAGGCGGAAAAAGCCGCCAATCTGGCCGACGACGCGCTGGACGCAGCACTGCCGCTGATCAAGCAGGGCGGCGATGAGGCGCTGATCCTGGCCGCCATGCAAGGTGCGATCTTTGCCGGCGGCGGCGATTATCCGGCCAACGAGTTCATCATCGGCTCCGGCGTCGACGCCCTGCTTTGCCGCTACAAGGCCGGTCGCCGCAAGCTCACCAAGAACGACCAGCTGACGCTCGAATGGGCCGGTGTCTTCCACCACTACCATGCGGCAATGATGCGCACGGTGTTGACCGGCAAGGTATCGAAACGCCACCAGGAATTGTTCGATGCCGCCCGCGCCGCGCTACTTGCAGTCGAGAAGGCGATGACACCCGGTAACACGTTCGGCGACGTGTTCGACGCCCATGCCCGCACGCTCGAGGCCCACAATTTAACCAAGCACCGGCTCAATGCCTGCGGCTATTCGCTCGGCGCCCGCTTCACCCCGTCCTGGATGGATATGCCGATGTTCTATCAGGGCAATCCCGAACCGATCGCGCCGAACATGACGCTGTTCGCCCATATGATCATCATGGACTCCGAAACCGAAACCGCGATGACGCTTGGCCGCACCTATCTGACCACCGAATCCCAGCCGAAGCCGCTGTCCCGCCATGATCTCGACTTGATCGTGCAGTGAATCCATAATGGAAAGAGTGTGAGGGGCGTTCGTCGCCAAGGAGTTTTCAGGCTAATGAGACGATCGCATGTGACGACCGTGTCATTGCTCGTGGGGCTGGCACTGGTGGCCTGCACCAATGCGAAGGACGTTCTCGAACCCTCGGCCATTGCCCCGCAATCGACGCAATCGCTCTCCGGAGCCGGAGCTGCCGCAACACCCCCCTCAACTCCGGCTCAGCCTGCCGGCACCGCGCAAACTGCAGGTACAGCGCAGCCTTCCGCTGCAGCAGCCGTGCCGCCCGCCAAAAGCGCGGCTGCCATTGCGCGGACCCGGCTGCAGGTGGCGCCGATCGTCGGCGCCTCGGTAGAAGCCGCGACACCGCTGACCGCCGAGCTTCAGACACGCGCCAGGCAGCGCGGCATCACCTTGGCCGGCAGCACCGACCAGACCCCAACGCATGTGCTCAAGGGCTATTTCTCGACCATGACGGAAGGCAAGGACACCACCGTCATCTACGTCTGGGACATCTATGACCCGGCCGGCAACCGGCTGCATCGCATCAATGGCCAGCAGAAGGCGCCGTCCGTCGGTGGCGGTGAAGGCTGGGCGGCGGTTGCGCCGGCGACCATGCAGGCCATTGCCGACCAGACAATCGACCAGTTCGCCACCTGGCTTGGCGGTGGCGCCGGCTGACCTGGAGCATGATTCCAAAAGTGGAATCCGGTTTTCGGAAAAGACCATGCTCAAACACAAAGATAGCGCCAGCCCGATTCCGCCGGCATGGAACTGGCTCTATCGCCGCATGCTCAAGCCGTAAGCGTTTATTGAGATTAGCCGGCGGATTCCCATTCACGACGCTTGCAATACCGGCGCGGGCCGCTAAAAGCCCGACTAAGAGGCTGGAGTGCTATCGGAGTCTCTCAATCCTTCGCCAGGAACGGTGCATGAAGCTCTTCGCGGGCAATTCCAACAGGGTGCTGGCCGAATCAGTCGCCCGCTACCTCAACATTCCGCTGGGCAAGGCCAGCGTCAGGCGCTTCGCTGACCAGGAAATCTTCGTCGAGATCCAGGAGAATGTGCGCGGCGAGGACGTCTTCATCCTGCAGTCCACCTCGTTCCCGACCAACGATCATCTGATGGAACTGCTCATCATGATTGATGCCTTCATGCGCTCCTCGGCCAAGCGCATCACTGCGGTTATTCCTTATTTCGGCTATGCCAGGCAGGATCGCCGTGCCTCTGGCCGCACACCGATCTCGGCCAAGCTGGTCGCCAACATGATCACGAGGGCGGGCGTCGACCGGGTGCTGACCCTGGATCTCCATGCCGGCCAGATTCAAGGCTTCTTCGACATCCCGACCGACAATCTGTTTTCCGTGCCGGTCATGGCCCGCGACGTGAAGGCGAAATACAAGCAGCTTGCCAATGTCATGGTGGTGTCGCCGGATGTCGGCGGCGTGGTCCGCGCCCGCGCACTCGCCAAGCGCATCGACGCCCAGCTTGCCATCGTCGACAAGCGCCGCGAGCGCCCCGGCGAATCGGAAGTCATGAACGTCATCGGTGACGTGCGCGGCAAGGATTGCCTGTTGATCGACGACATCATCGATTCGGGCGGCACGCTGTGCAATGCGGCCGATGCGCTGCTTGCCGACGGCGCCACCAGTGTCACCGCCTATACTACCCATGGCGTTTTGTCCGGCGGCGCCATCGCCCGCATCGGCGCCTCGAAACTGCAGGAACTGGTCATCACCGATTCCATCCAGCCGACCCAGGCAGTGCTGGACGCCGCCAATATCCGCGTCATCTCCATCGCCGAACTGATGGGCGAGGCGATCTCGCGCACGGCGACCGAGGAATCGGTGTCGAGCCTGTTCGATTAATGCGTGTCGCGCAAAAGTGTGCAGCGGTTTTGCGATAACGACGTGCATAAAAACAAGAACGCAAAGCGCGTCGCATGAGGCCGGCCGAACGCGACGCCCTTTAAGGCTGCGACTCGGGCCGAGCCGGACCGCTTATTCGTCGCACACCTTCGCCAGCATCACGGGCGCCGCGCATATAACCGCGCGGCGAGGCTCCCAGCATGCGCTTGAACATGGTGATGAACGCCGGCACGCTGTCATAGCCGAGATCAAGCGCCACCCTCGTGATCGGCTCGCCGTCGGCCAGCCGTGGCAGCGCCGCGAACAGGCAGGCCTGTTGACGCCAGGTCGACAGCGACAATCCGGTCTGGCGGTGGAACGCGCGGGTGAAAGAGCGGCGGCTCATGCCGACGATAGCGGCCCACTCGTCGATCGTCGCATGCGGTGACGGTGCCGAGACGAAGCGCCGGCACAGCGCTGCCAGCCTTGCGTCGGACGGCAACGGCAGTCCGAGTGGCCGTTCCGGCAGGTTCGGGATTTCGTGCAGCAGGAGCTTCATGATCAGCCCACCCCGCCCCTCCAGCTCGGCGCCCTGCGGCAGCTTTTCCGATTCCACGATCAGGCTGTGCATCAGGTCAGTGATGCCGACGACGCGCAAACCGTCCGGCAGGCCAGGAATGGCCTCCGGCATCACATAGACGGACCGCATGCTGACGTCGCCCAGCATCTCGACGGAATGTTCGGTGCCGGCGGGGATCCACATCGCGTGGTCCGGAGGCACCATCCAGCGCCCATGCCGCGTTGTTACCAGCACGACCCCGACCAGCGCGTGCAGCAACTGGCTGCGGCTGTGATGGTGCCGTGGCACGTGATAGCCGTCCGGATATTCGGTCGGCAACGCCACTGCCGGCCCTACGGCCTGCTCCAGCCATTGCCAGCGACGCTCATGCAACAGCCCGAGATCAGCGTCGCCCGCTCTGAACATTTCCCTGCCATGCGGCATCAGCTATGGCCCACTTGCGAAACTATTGGACCAAACCACGAAAGAAGTCGCGTGACAAGCAACGTATAAGGCAGCCGGCACATAAGACCGACTGCGGGAGCGCCCGCCAAAAAGACCACGGAGCCTGCCTTGACCGACACCACAGCAACCGCCGACGCCAAGCCGGCAGCGGCCAGCCACATTTCAGCTCAGGCGACGGCCTTCACCGTCATCCTGGCGGTGAGCTTCTGCCATTGCATCAACGACATCATGCAGTCGTTGCTGTCGGCGATCTATCCGCTGCTGAAGGACAATTACGGTCTCGATTTCTGGCAGATCGGCCTTTTGACTTTCACCTTCCAGGTGACGGCATCCCTGCTGCAGCCTGTGATCGGCATGATCACCGACAAGCGGCCGATGCCCTATTCGCTGCCTTACGGCATGGCGTCTTCGTTGATCGGGCTGGTCGTGCTGGCCTATGCCGGACATTACACGCTGCTCCTCATCGGTGCCTCGCTGATCGGCATCGGCTCGGCGATCTTCCATCCGGAATCCTCGCGCATCGCCCGCTTCGCCTCCGGCGGCCGGTTCGGTCTTGCACAGTCGCTGTTCCAGGTCGGCGGCAATTTCGGCCAGGCGATGGGGCCGCTGCTGGCAGCCTTCATCGTCGTGCCCTTCGGCCAGACCAGCATCGCGTGGTTTGCCGGCGGCTCGTTGATCGGCATCATCGTGCTGTGGCAGGTCGGCGGCTGGTACAGCCGGCTGCGCGCCGCAATCGGCAACCGCAAGGCGGCAAGCTTCGTTTCGTCCTTCCCACGCCGCAAGGTGATGGGCGCGCTGCTGGTGCTTACCTTGCTGGTGCTGACCAAGAACGCCTACATCGCCAGCCTGTCCAGCTACTACACCTTCTATGCCATCCATAAATTCGGCGTTTCGGTGCAGATGTCGCAGGTCATGCTGTTCCTGTTCCTCGGCGCCTCGGCCCTTGGCATCCTGCTCGGCGGCCCGTTCGGCGACCGCTACGGACAGAAAGCGATGATCTGGTTTTCGATCGTCGGCGTGCTGCCCTTCACGCTGGCCTTGCCCTACGCCAATTTCGAGTGGACGATGGTGCTGACCGTGCTGATCGGGCTGATCCTGTCCTCGGCGTTCTCGAACATCGTCGTCTTCGCCCAGGAACTGGTGCCCGGCCGGGTCGGCATGATCGCCGGCATCTTCTTCGGCTTCGCCTTCGGCATGGGCGGCATCGCGGCCGCCGTGCTTGGCGTCGTCGCCGACATGAAAGGCATCGATTTCGTCTTCCAGGTCTGCTCGTATTTGCCGCTACTCGGGCTACTGACGGTCCTCCTGCCTAACATGAAGGAAGCGAGGAAGGTGGAGGCGGCGGCCAGCTAAAAATCAGTTCATCTTTCGGAATTGATACGAGGGCGCGGCAGTTGCCGCGCCCTCGATGATTCCTTCACCATACGCCGGGTGAAAAGCCTGTTAGAGAGGGTCACCCCTGAAGGCAAAATTTTGGTCAGCAACGCCTTCAAGTTGAACATACCGGGCTCAGCCCTGATGCTGCGCAGCGCTCCGCGCCAGGAAAGGCAATTCGCTTATGTCCAGACTAAAAGGCAAGGTCGCATTGATTACCGGCGGTACCAGCGGCATCGGCCTGGTGACGGCGCGACGTTTCATCGAGGAAGGTGCGCGCGTCGCTATCACCGGAACCAATGCGAGCCGTCTCGAGGAGGCGCGCACCATCCTCGGCAGTGATGTGCTTGTCATTGCCGCCGACGCCGGAGATGCTGCTGCCCAGAACGACATAGCACGGCGGATCGAGGAAACCTTCGGCAAGCTCGACGCTCTCTTCCTCAATGCCGGTATCGCCGACCTGCGCCCGCTTGGCGACTGGACCGAGGCCGCGTTTGACAGGAGCATCGATGTCGACCTCAAGGGGCCGTACTTCCTGGTCAAGGCGCTCGTTCCGCTGTTTTCGAACCCGTCGTCGATCATCCTCAGCGGCTCGGTCAACACACATATGGGAATGGCTGGAACGCACGTCTATGCGCTGGCCAAGGCCGGCATGATTTCGCTCGCCCGGACGCTCTCGGGCGAACTGATAGAACGCGGTATTCGCGCCAATGTGATCAGCCCGGGTCCGATCGACACGCCGCTCAACGACAAACTTGGGCTGGACCCCGAAGCGGCGAAGGCGCGCGCGAAAGCTGTGGTCGGCCTAGTGCCTGCCCGTCGTTTCGGAACCGCCGAGGAAATTGCCAACGCAGTGGTCTTTCTTGCTTCGGACGAATGCCCGTTCATGGTCGGTGCGGAAATGCTGATCGATGGCGGCTTGAGCATCGCCTGACATCGACACGACCTGACACAAGAACACCCGCCAGATGGCGGGTGTTTTTTTGTTACGTTCTGAAAGGCCTTACGCCCTGAAGAAGGCCAGCAGGTCGGCGTTGATGACATCGGCATGGGTGTCGCCATGCCACGGGGGAAACCCTTGTAGACCTTGCCTGCCATGACTTGCACCCCGCTCCGCCTTCCGCTATAGAGCCGCCACCCGCGTAGACACCCTTGGAGGCAACGCGGCGGAAGGCCGCCTTCCCGCATGATCCCGAAAAGTGGATTCCGGTTTTCGGACCAGGTCATGCGTTAGCTATGTCGGCTTTCGACGTTTACGGCCCCGGCACGTTGCCGGCCGCGAACGCTCCAGAACAACGCGAAAGGAAATGCCATGAGCCACGATACTTACGAGCTCAAGGCCGAAGCGCGCGAACAGGTCGGTAAGGGGTCCGCCCGTGCAGTTCGCCGCAACGGTAAAGTGCCTGCAGTGATTTACGGCGACAAGCAGCCTCCCCTGGCGATTGCGCTGACCTACAAGGACATCTACTACAAGATCCATGGCGGCGGGTTTCTGACCACGGTCGCCACGATCGATGTCGACGGCAACAAGATCCAGGTTCTGCCCAAGGACTTCCAGCTCGACCCGGTCAAGGATTTCCCGGTCCATGTCGATTTCCTGCGCATCGGCAAGGACACCGAAGTCAATGTCGATGTGCCCGTGCACTTCATCAATGAAGACAAGTCACCCGGCATCAAGCGCGGCGGCGTGCTCAACATCGTGCGCCACGAGGTCGAGTTCCACTGCCCGGCCAATGCGATCCCGGATTTCATCACCATCGATCTCACCGGCACGGATATCGGCGATTCGATCCACATTTCGGCCGTCACCTTGCCGGCCGGCGTCAAGCCGGTGATCTCCGACCGCGACTTCACCATCGCGACCATTGCCGGCTCCTCGGCGATGAAGCCGGAGGCTGCGGAAGAGACGACTGAAGTGGCTGCGCCCGAAGCGGCTCCTGCCGCCGAAGAGAAGTAACCCCGTTCCCGCCCGGAGGCGACGATGCTTGTCTTTGCAGGCCTCGGCAATCCGGGCGCGAAATATGCCAACAACCGGCACAATGTCGGCTTCATGGCGGCGGACGCGATCGCCCGCCGCCATTCCTTTTCGCCCTGGTCGAAGAAATTCCAGGGCCTGATCGCCGAAGGCACGCTTGCGGGCGAAAAGGTGATCCTGATCAAGCCGCAGACCTTCATGAACCTGTCCGGCCAGTCGATCGGCGAAGCCTTGCGCTTCTACAAGCTCGGCCCTTCGGCACTGACTGCCTTCTATGACGAGATCGACCTTGCCGCCGGCAAGGTGCGGGTCAAGGTCGGTGGCGGTTCCGGCGGCCACAACGGTATCCGCTCGCTCGACCAGCACGTCGGCAAGGATTTTCGCCGTGTGCGCATCGGCGTCGGCCACCCCGGGGTCAAGGAAATGGTGCATGGCCATGTGCTCGGCGATTTCGCCAAGGCCGACCGCGAGTGGCTGGAGGTGCTGCTCGACGCTATCGCCGACGATGCCGGATTGCTTGCCAAGGGCGACGACAATTCCTTCATGAACCGCGTGACGCTGGCCTTGCGCGACAAGCTTACGCCGACCGGCGACGACGACCGCCCGCCACCCAAGGCGCCCAAGGCGCCAAAGGCACAAAGCCACGTCCGCCAGGCACGGCCACAGCAGCCGGCGGCCAAGCTGCCCGAAACCGGCCCGATGGCGGCTATGCTGAAGAAGCTTTTTGGCGGCAAGGACTGAGCCATGGATCTGGATGACGTTCAGGAATTGGTCCGTCTCATCAGACAGAAGTATGTTGATTATTTCGTCGCCGCTGCCGGCGAACTTGCTCGCAACAGCCAAGGGTCGCATGCAACCGAGATCAAGTTTTCGAATGTCGATTCGTTCTATCGAAATCTCATCGCGGTTGATTTCGTCGGCAATGACGGACAGCCAAATCCACAATTCATCAATAGCGAAACCTATGTGAAATTCTCTCCGGATATTCACGCCGGGATTGGTGGAATGGATGTCCTCGTCTCACCGTTCAAATGGGACGAGGTTCATTTAAAATTCCCCGTAAATGAGCTCGATGGCGATCTCTTCGACGAATGGTTTCGCGGCTGGTTCGATATCGATGGCGAGCGTGAAACATCGGAGACCGTCGGAAACATCATTCACAGTGTGCAATTGCTCGACGGGCAACTGACGATCGATTTCGGAACCGCAGATGTCGACGCGTTCTGGCATCTTCTGCAAATACTGAGCAGGTCCGGCGTTCGCGCGTTGGCGATAGGCACCGATGACATCGCGCAGCGTCTGAATTGAATTGCTCCTTGACGATCATCGGCGCTTTCGCCCATAGCCCTGATCAAATTTCGATTTCCCGATAGGACCAGACAAAAATGGGTTTCAAATGCGGCATCGTCGGCTTGCCCAATGTCGGCAAGTCGACGCTCTTCAATGCGCTGACCAGGACGGCGGCGGCGCAGGCCGCCAATTATCCGTTCTGCACCATCGAACCGAACACCGGCGAGGTGGCGGTGCCCGACCCGCGCCTGCAGAAGATCGCCGCGATCGGCAAGTCGAAGGAGATCATCCCGACCCGCATCTCGTTCGTCGACATTGCCGGCCTGGTGCGTGGCGCCTCGAAAGGCGAAGGGCTTGGCAACCAGTTCCTCGCCAACATCCGTGAGGTCGACGCCATCGTCCATGTGCTGCGCTGCTTCGAGGATGACGACATCACCCATGTCGAGGGCCGCATCGATCCTGTCGCCGATGCCGAGACCGTCGAGACCGAATTGATGCTTGCCGACCTCGACAGCCTCGAGCGCCGCATCGTGCAGATCCGCAAGCGTGCCGCCGGCAAGGACAAGGAAGCAGCGACCGTACTTCCGATGATGGAAGCGGCGCTTGAACTGCTGCAGGCCGGCAATCCCGCCCGCATCCTGCTCAATGGCATCTCGGCTGAGGACCTGCGCATCCTGCAGGGGCTGAATCTCTTGACCTCACACCCGGTGCTTTACGTCTGCAACGTCGCGGAAGCCGATGCCGCCACCGGCAACGCGCATACCAGGGCGGTCGAGAAGATGGCCGCCGCGCAAGGTGCCCGCACCGTCGTGATTTCCGCGGCGATCGAGGCCGAGGTCGCCCAGCTCTCGGACGACGAGGAAATGGAATTCCTGGCAACGCTCGGTCTGGACGAACCCGGCCTGAACAAGGTCATCCGCGCCGGCTACGAGTTGCTCCAGCTCATCACCTACTTTACCGTCGGGCCGAAGGAGACACGCGCCTGGACCGTGCACAAGGGTGCCAAGGCGCCGCAAGCGGCAGGCGTCATCCACACCGATTTCGAGCGCGGCTTCATCCGCGCCCAGACCATCGCTTATGACGACTTCGTCAGGCTGGGCGGCGAAGTGGCGGCCAAGGAGGCCGGCAAGGCGCGCGACGAAGGCAAGGAGTATGTCGTCCAGGACGGCGACATCATGCTGTTCAAGTTCAACACCTGACCGGCGAGGGAGCCCAATGGTCACCATTGCCGTCGCTCGATGACAAACTTCAAAGCAGGGTGTCGCAGTGCCTCTTGCGCTGCTTGACGGGCCGTCGTGCGGGGTCTAAGGGGCCTCTGCACCGGCCTCGCGCCTCGCCTGCCCGTGTCCGTGCGATCTGACTGACGCGCCCCCTCCAAACGAACGCTCTTTGGCAACAGCAAGGGAGACCCGGCGATGATCAAGGCCTTCGTCGTCGACAATGATCGCCTGCGCCTGGTCGACGATCTCCTGCAAAACAGCGACACTGTCGTCTGGGTCGACCTCTTCAACCCGACAAAGGAAGAAGAGACGACAATTGAGACCTGGCTCGGCATCGCCGTTCCGACCCGCGAAGAGATGGAAGAGATCGAGATCTCGAGCCGTCTCTACGTCGAGGATGGCGCCTACTTCATGACCGCCATTCTGCCTGCGCAGACCGAGGTGGACGATCCGTTGATGTCGCCGGTTACCTTCGTGCTCGCCGGCAGCAGGCTGATCACCGTGCGGTACCACGAACCGAAGGCGTTTAAGACCTTTCCGCTACGCGCCGAGAAGGTGGCGACCGGTTGCACCAGCGGCGACACCATCCTGATCGGACTACTGGAGGCGATCGTCGACCGCCTCGCCGACATTCTGGAGCGCGCCGGCCGCGACGTCGAGGCGATCTCGCGCGACATCTTCCAGGCACGCTCGACCAAGGTTTCCAAGCGCAACCGCGACTTCCAGGAGCTGTTGAAAGGCATTGGCCGCAAGGAGGACCTCGCCTCCTCGATCCGCGACAGCCTGATCTCGCTGCAGCGCCTTGCCGGGTTTCTCGCCCATGCCTCCACGCAAACCAAGATGAGCAAGGATACCCGCGCCCGCATCAAGACCTTGTCGCGCGACGTGCTGTCACTCGCCGACCACGCCACGTTCCTGTCGCAGAAGATCAGCTTCCTGCTCGACGCGACGCTCGGCATGATCTCGATCGAGCAGAACGCCATCATCAAGATCTTCTCCGTCGCCGCTGTCATCTTCCTGCCGCCGACGCTTGTCGCTTCGATCTACGGCATGAATTTCGATATCATTCCCGAGCTCAAATGGCACTTTGGCTATCCCTTCGCCATCGGCATGATGGTGCTTTCGGCAATCCTGCCCTTCTGGTATTTCCGCCGCCGCGGCTGGCTATAGGGTCATCAATACCTCCGCTGCGGCTTGGGCGCAGCGGGCTGGCGCAGTAGAAATTGCTTGACCAAATGCCGCCCTGCCTGCATCCGGGACCCCGACCCGTAGCGATTGTACAATCCTGAACCGGATTTCCAGACCATGACCGCAAAGACCTGGGCTTATGAGGATTTCGTCGAGGGCGCTTCGCTCGACCTCGGCACCAAGCTGGTAAGCGCCGCCGAAATCATAGAATTCGCCGGCGAGTTCGATGCCCAGCCGATGCATCTCGACGAGGCCGCGGGTAAGGCCAGCATCCTCGGCGGGCTGGCGGCTTCGGGCTGGCACACCTGCGCCATGTTCATGCGCATGCTGTGCGATGCCTTCCTGCTCGACTCTACTTCCCAGGGCGCGCCGGGCGTCGACCAGGTCAAATGGAAACGGCCGGTCCTGGCCGGCGACCTGTTGAGCGGCAGCACCACCGTCCTTGCCAAGCGCCTGTCCAGATCGAAGCCCCGGCTTGGCCTGGTGACCATGCGCAGCGAGTTGTTCAACCAGCGCGGCGAAGGTGTTTTCGAGCTCGAAAACACCGTCATGTTCCTCACCCGCGAGGGCAGTGCGTGAGCCTCGACGAATTCTTCTGTATCGGTATCACCGTCACGCTCGGTTCGCATCGATTCGAACCGGAGGCGATCAAGGCGTTCGCCCGCAAATACGACCCGCAGATATTCCATGTCGACGAAGAGGCGGCGAGGAACAGCATATTCGGCGGGCTCTGCGCCTCGGGCTGGCACACCGCCGCCACCTGGATGAAATTGAACCTCGAGGCTGGCATGGAGGCAGAGGTCGCCCGCTGGCCCGGCCCCGGGCCGGTGCCGGAATTCGGCCCCTCGCCCGGCTTCAACAACCTCAAATGGCCCAAACCTGTCTATGCCGGGGAAACCGTGACTTTCACCCGCACCGCGCTGGCCCATCGCCCCATTGCCTCGCGACCGGGCTGGCGGCTGCTGACGCTCCGCTCAGAGGCCTTCGATTCGACCGGCGACAAGGTCATCGAATTCGAAAGTGCCGTGCTGGTGAAGGTGGAGTGAGCGGAGTTCTTCCCTTCTGCCACGGGGGAGAAGGAAGAAACGCTCAATGCCCCTCAAACCCGATCAGCGTCCTCACCGGCACGCCGAGCGCCTCTAACCTCTCGCGGCCGCCAAGGTCCGGCAGGTCGATGACGAAGCAGGCGGCGAGGATGTCGGCGCCGATCTGCCGCAATAGCTTGACGGCAGCCTCGGCCGTGCCGCCGGTGGCGATCAAATCGTCGACGAGGATTACCTTCTCGCCTGGAGAAACACCGTCCTTGTGCATCTCCATCTCGTCCAGCCCGTATTCCAGGCTGTAGGCGACGCGCACTGTCTCGTAAGGCAGCTTGCCCTTCTTGCGGATCGGCACGAAGCCGGCCGAGAGCTGGTGGGCAATGGCGCCGCCGAGGATGAAGCCGCGCGCCTCGATGCCGGCGATCTTGTCGATCTTCAGGCCGGCATAGGGATGCACCAGTTCGTCAATGGCGCGGCGGAAGGCCCGCGCATTGCCGAGCAGCGTGGTGATATCGCGAAACAGGATGCCCGGCTTGGGATAATCCGGAATGGTGCGGATCGCCGCAAGCAGCGTCTCTTCGAGCGAGGATTTCATCAAGCGGCTCTCCGGGCCATTCAGATTCGGCTGAAGACGTGAAAGGAATTGGCCAATCGTAACCCGGCGCAGCTAAGTCCGGCTACCGCCATGTGACGCCTGACGGAAAATTGTCCGGCAAAGGGCCTTGCTCAGCGTCGGCTGTGCCTGCAATGAAAAGGGCGCCTTTCGACGCCCTTGCATTCTCGTATGTCGCAGCGTTCAGTGCGCCACGCCAGCCCACACCTTGCGCTTGGTCAGGTAGACCAGGGCGCCGAACAGCAGCAGGAAGACCAGTACGCGAAAGCCGGTCTTCTTGCGGTCCTCGAGGTGTGGCTCGGCCGCCCACATCAGGAAGGCCGACACGTCCCGCGAATATTGATCGACGGTCTGCGGCGCGCCGTCATCGTAGGTCACCTGGCCGTCGGAGAGCGGCTTCGGCATCTTCAGCGACACGCCGGACAGGAAGTACGGATTGTAGTGCGTGCCTTCCGGTATGACCATACCCGCCGGCGGCTGTTGGTCGTAGCCCGTCAGCAGCGAGTGGATGTAGTCGGGGCCGCCCTGGGCATATTGCGTAAAGATGTCGAAGACGAAGCGCGGGAAGCCGCGCTCGATGCCGCGCGCCTTGGCCAGCAGCGACATGTCGGGCGGTGCTGCGCCGCCATTTGCCGCCGCCGCCGCTTCCGCATTGGGGAATGGCGCCGGGAAATGGTCGGACGGCTTGCCGGGACGATCGAACATGTCGCCGGCATCGTTCGGTCCGTCATGGATCGTATATTCGGCCGCCAGAGTCTTGATCTGCGCATCCGAATAGCCAAGGCCCTCCAGTGTACGGAACGCCACCAAATTCATCGAATGGCAGGCCGAGCAGACTTCCTTATAGACCTTCAGCCCGCGCTGCAGCTGCGCCTTGTCATAGGTGCCGAACGGCCCGGCGAAGCTCCAATCCATTTCCTTCGGTTCGTGTATCGGGAAATGCGTCGGCGCCGCCTCATTGTGCGCCTCTTCCTGGGCGTTGGCTCCAGTGCCCGCGACCCCAATGCCCGCGGCAACAAGGCCAAGCAGCGCCAGCGAGGTGAGAATCTTCTTCATGCCAAATCCCCTTGAGATTCTCTGACGCGCTGTCACCGTCTCGAGCATGACCTTGTCCGAGTACCGGTTTCCACTTTTCGGAATCATGCTCAGCCCTTGGTTTCCGGCGCGGCCGTGGCGCCGGCAGGATGTCCACCGCCGCCCTTGTTCTTCTCGAGCACCGCCTCGGTGATCGAATTCGGCAGGCGCCGCGGCTTTTCGATCAGCCCGAGCACCGGCAGCGCTACCAGGAAGAAGGCGAAGTAGAACAGCGTCGCCATCTGCGCCATGAACACATAGCTGCCCTCGGCCGGCTGCGAGCCCAGCCAGCCCAGCAGGATGGAGTCGGCTACGAACAGCCAGAAGAAGAGCTTATACCAGGGCCGGTAGACCGCCGAGCGCACTTTTGAGGTGTCGAGCCACGGCACCAGGAACAGCATGACGATCGCCCCGAAAAGGCAGAGCACGCCGCCAAGTTTGGAGTTGATCGGCCCGATATTGAAGGTGATGGCGCGCAGGATCGCGTAGAACGGCAGGAAGTACCATTCCGGGACGATGTGGGCCGGCGTCTTCAGCGGGTTGGCGACGGTGTAATTGTCCGGATGGCCGAGATAGTTCGGCAGGTAGAAGACGAAATAGGCGAAGACGAACAGGAACACGATCATGCCGAACCCGTCCTTGATGGTCGCGTAAGGCGTGAAGGCGAGCGTGTCGGTCTTCGATTTGACCTCGATGCCGGTCGGATTGTTCTGGCCGACGACATGAAGCGCCCAGATGTGCAGCACGACGACGCCGGCGATCATGAACGGCAAAAGGTAATGCAGCGCAAAGAAACGATTCAGCGTCGGATTGTCGACGGCGAAGCCGCCGAGGAGAAGCTGCTGGATCCAGTCACCAACCAGCGGTATGGCGGTGAAGAAGCCGGTGATGACGGTAGCGCCCCAGAACGACATCTGTCCCCAGGGCAGCACATAGCCCATGAACCCGGTCGCCATCATCAGCAGGTAGATGATGCAGCCGAGGATCCACAGCAGCTCGCGCGGCGCCTTGTAGGAGCCGTAGTAGAGTCCACGGAAAATATGGATGTAGACGGCGATGAAGAAGAACGACGCGCCGTTCGAATGCATGTAGCGCAGCAGCCAGCCCGAATTCACGTCGCGCATGATCTTCTCGACCGAATCGAAGGCGAGAGTGCTGTCGGCCGCATAGTGCATGGCCAGCACGATACCCGTCAGGATCTGCGCCGCCAGCATGAGCGCAAGGATGCCGCCGAAGGTCCAGGCATAGTTTAGATTGCGCGGCACCGGATAGGCGATGAAGCTGTCATAGACCAGCCGCGGCAGCGGCATGCGCGAATCGAACCAGCGTCCGATGCCGGTCTTTGGCGTATAGGTCGAGTGTCCCTCGCTCATGGAAATATCCCTTGCCTCAGCCGATACGGATCTTGGTGTCGGAAATGAACTGGAACACCGGTACCGCCATGTTCTCCGGCGCCGGCCCCTTCCGGATGCGGCCGGCAGTATCGTATACGGAACCGTGGCATGGGCAGAACCAGCCGCCGAAATCGCCTTCCTGGCCGAGCGGGATGCAGCCGAGATGGGTGCAGACCTGGACCATCACCATCCAGGCTTCCTTGCCCGGCGTGGTTCGGTTGGCGTCGGTTGCCGGCGCGTCGGCCGGCAGGTTGGCGTTGCGGGCGATTGGATCCTTGAGCTCGGCGAGATTGACCGCCTCGCCGTCCTTCATCTCTTTTTCGGTGCGGTTGCGCACGACCACCGGCCTGCCGCGCCACTTCACGACGAGCGACATTCCCGGCGTCAGCGAAGAGACGTCGACCTCGACCGAGGCGAGGGCCAGCGTCGAGGCATCCGGGCGCATCTGGTCGATGAACGGCCAGGCAACGGCGCCCGCGCCGACCACTGCGGCCATGCCGGTGGCGATGTAGAGAAAATCACGACGGTTGGGATCCTGGGTGTCGGTTGCGCTCACGGGTGCCTGATCCTTTCGCCTCTACCGTGCCGGCGGCCGAGCCTTGTTCCCCGCTCAATCGCGCCGGCCCGACAGCGCATGGCGAACAGGCTAGCGAATTCCTCCGGCATTTGGGACTTGGGTTTATGCGTGAAGCCTGTTTTTGTCCAGACGGGTGAAGGCACAAGGGCAGATTGTCGCGGGGACGCAATTCGCACGGCGGAACGATTGGAAAACAGCAGCAAAACCAAATGGCTGCGTTCGCCTCGACAGCTGGCGCTGGCCCGGTTTATCCTCGGCCTATGGCGCATGTCATAGACCGCGACAAATGGGCCGAAGCGCCCGACCGCTGGCCCGACCACTGGCAGGGCGAGCTGCAAGGCGGAGCTTACGGCTCCCGCAGCTGCCTGATCTTCAACTACCTGCCCGAGATCGGCGGCGGCCCCAGGCTGCACAGCCATCCCTATTGCGAGATTTTTATCATCCGGACCGGGACCGGTTTGTTCACCCTCGGCGACCGGCAGATCGAGGCCACAGCCGGCCAGATACTGATCGTACCGCCGAACACGCCGCACAAATTCACCAATCTCGGGCCTGGCCCGCTGGAAACCACCGACATACACGAGAACGGCAGCTTCATCACCGAGTGGCTGGAATAACGCCTCCCAAACCAATTCCGGTTCGGATCATGGGCTGGCGCCGAGCCTGGCCAGCACGGCCTTGGGAATGTTGTATTCCCGGATCACCGCGTCGTGCTTGCGCAGGCCGCAGAGTTCGCGCTGGATGAAATACCCGTGCACCGCTTCGGCTGCATCCCTGAGCAGCCGGGCACGGTCGACGCCGTTGCCATTCTCGCGCAGCTTCGCCAGCATTTCCTCGACACGCCGGCCGGCGCGGCCGAGCGCGGCCGCCTTCTCGCCGAGGATTTCATGGCCAAGCAGGTCCAACGCGCTCTCCTGCGCGCCGGACCGTCCGAAATTCGATGGCATTCTCACCGCCATGGTCTACTCCGGTTTTTAGAAACTACTCCGCTGGCCGGGTCTCGGCCAGCGCGCTCTCCTCGTTGAACAGGAAGCCGCCGGACTGCCGCTTCCACAGCCTGGCATAGAGCCCGTCGAGCCCGACCAGCTCGTCATGCGTGCCTTGCTCGACGATGCGGCCCTCGTCGAGCACCACCAGCCGGTCGAGTGCCGCAATGGTCGACAGCCGATGCGCGATGGCGATGACCGTCTTGCCTTCCATCAGTCTTGCCAGATTTTCCTGGATCGCCGCCTCGATGTCGGAATCGAGCGCCGAGGTCGCCTCATCGAGCACCAGGATCGGTGCGTCCTTGAGGAAGACGCGGGCGATCGCCACGCGCTGGCGCTGGCCGCCGGAGAGCTTGACGCCGCGCTCGCCGACATAGGCCTCATAGCCAATACGATCGCGATTGTCGCGCAGACCGAGGATGAACTCGTGCGCCTCGGCCTTCTCCGCTGCCGCGACCACCTCGGCGTCGGTCGCTTCCGGCATGCCGAGCTTGATGTTGTCGCGCAGCGAGCGGTGGAAAAGTGCCGTATCCTGGCTAACAACGCCGATATTGGCGCGCAGCGAGTTCTGCGTGACCCTGGCAACGTCCTGCCCGTCAATGGTGATCTTGCCGCTCTCGAGATCGTAGAGGCGCAGGATCAGATTGACCAAGGTCGTCTTGCCGGCGCCGGACGGTCCGACCAGCCCGACCTTTTCGCCCGGCCGCACCACCAAGTCGATGCCGTTGAGCACGCCGAACCCCTTGCCGTAGTGGAACTCGACGTTGCTTACGTCGATGCGGCCGCCGCCGATGACAAGCTCTTTCGCGTCCGGTGCATCGGTCAGGCCGAGCGGCTGCGAGATCAGCGCCTTGGAGTTTTCCAGCACGCCGAGGTTCCGCAATATGCTGTTGAGCTGCATCATCAGCCGACCGAGCAGCATGTTCAGCCGCAACACCAACGACAGCGTGAAGGCCACGGCGCCGACGGTGATCGTGCCCTCGACCCAGAGATAGACGGCAAAGCAGGCGATCGCGGTGATCATGATCCCCGACAGCATCGTCAGCGCCATGCGCACGCCGGTCAGCCGGCGGGTGAACGGGCGCAGCGCGTCGAGATAGATGTCGAAGCCGTTCCTGATATAGCGGTCGTCGCCATCGGCGGAGAACAGTTTCAGCGTCTGCACGTTCGAATAGGAATCGACGATGCGGCCGGTGATCATCGAGCCGGCTTCGGCGGTGGCTTCGGCATGCTTGCGGATCGCCGGCACATAGCGTCTGGCCAGCAGGCCGAAGGCGGTAATCCAGATCACCACCAGCACCGCCAGCCGGAGGTCGAGCCCGGCGACCAGCGCCAGCGTCGTCACCGTATAGACGACCATGAACCAGACGACCTCGATGAAGCTTTCCATCAGATCGCCGGTCGCCTGTCCCGCCTGCCAGACCTTGGTCGCGATACGTCCGGCAAAGTCGTTCTGGAAGAAGGCGTAGGATTGGCGCGAGACATGGCGATGCGCCTGCCAGCGCACCAGATTGTAGAAACCCGGCGTGATCGTCTGCTCGTCAACCAGCGCCGACAGGCCGACGACGATGGTGCGGATGACCAGCACCACGGCAATCATGAAGACAAGTTCCGGGCCGGCGGCAGTCCACAGCGCGTGCCAGCTGCGTTCGCCAGGAAGCTGGTCGAGGATGTCGACCAGCCGCCCGACGAAATAGAACAATCCGGCTTCGACCAGCGGCGCGATGCCGCCGATCACCAGCATGGCGAAGAAGGCGATCTTCGCCTGCCCGACATAGTGCCAGAGGAAACCCCTGACGCCGGCAGGTGGCCGAAGGTCCGCGGGCTCCCGGAATGGATAGACCCAGTTCTCGAACCAGCGGTAGATGGCAGTCATCATTCGGCGGCTTCACCCTTGGCGAGTGCATCGTTGGCGGCTGCATCGTTGGCAGAGGGGCCGTCGTCGAGCAGGAAGCCGCCCGACTGGCGCTGCCAAAGCTGGGCGTAGAGCCCGCCTTTGGCAACGAGTTCCTCATGCGAACCTTCCTCGATGACGCGGCCTTTGTCCATGACGACGAGGCGGTCCATGGCTGCGATCGTCGACAGCCGGTGGGCAATGGCGATGACGGTCTTGCCTTGCATGAGCTTGTAGAGGTTCTCCTGGATGGCCGCCTCGGCCTCGGAATCGAGCGCGGACGTCGCCTCGTCGAGAATGAGGATCGGCGCGTCCTTCAGCATGACGCGGGCAATGGCAATGCGTTGCCGCTGGCCGCCGGACAATTTGACGCCGCGATCGCCGACATGCGCGTCGAAACCCTTGCGGCCGCTCGAATCCGACAACCCGGCAATGAAATCCAGCGCCTCGGCGCGCCGCGCCGCCTCGATCAGCATCTCGTTGCTGGCGTCCGGCCGGCCATAGAGGATATTCTCGCGTACCGAGCGATGCAGCAGCGAGGTGTCCTGCGTGACCATGCCGATCTGGGCGCGCAGCGAGTCCTGCGCCACCGCCGCGATGTCCTGGCCGTCGATCAGGATCTTGCCGCTTTCGAGGTCGTAGAAGCGCAACAGAAGATTGACCAGCGTCGACTTGCCGGCACCCGAACGGCCGACGATGCCGACCTTCTCGCCCGGCTTCATCGTCAGCGACAGGCTTTCGATCACGCCCTTCTGCTTGCCGTAGTGGAAGCGGATGTCCTCAAAACGGATCTCCCCCTTGGTCACGGCAATATCCTTGGCGCCAGGCCGGTCTTCGACGAGGCGCGGCAGCGAGATCGAGGCGATGCCGTCCTGCACCGTGCCGATATTCTCGAACAGCGTGGACATCTCCCACATGATCCATTGCGACATGCCCCAGAGCCGAAGCACGAGGCCGATGACCAGGGCGACCGCGCCGATCGTCACGGCTTGGCCGAGCCACAGCCATAGCGAGATTGCGGTGACCGAAAACAACAGCAGCGAATTCAGGACGTAGAGCAGGCCGTAGAGCTGCGTAACCAACCGCATCGATCGGTAAACCGTGTCGAGAAAGCCGGCCATACCGTCCTTGGCGAAGGATGCCTCGCGCCGCGCATGCGAGAACAGCTTGACCGTCTGGATGTTGGAGTAGCTGTCGACGACCCGGCCGGTCATGGTTGAGCGCGCATTGGCCTGCTCCTCGCCGACCTTGCCCAGCCGCGGGATGAAATAGCGCAACAGCAGGACATAGCCGGCAAGCCAGGCGGCAAGCGGCGCAGCCAGCCGCCAGTCTGCCGAGCCGACGATGAACAGCATGCCAAGAAAATAGACGACGATATAATTGAGGACGTCGATGAGCTTGATGACGCATTCGCGCACCGCGAGCGCCGTCTGCATCAGCTTGGTCGCGATGCGTCCGGCGAACTCGTCCTGATAGAAGCTCATCGACTGCTTGAGCAGATAGCGATGCACCTGCCAGCGGATGCGCATCGGATAGTTGCCCATCAGCGTCTGCTGGTTGAGCAGCGAATGGAACCAGACCGTCGCCGGCAGCGCGAAAACCACGATGAAGGCCATGCCGGCCAGCTTCAAGCCTTCGGTCTGCAGGAACGTCTCGCGATTCTGTCCGGACAGCCAGTCGACGATCCGGCCCATGAAGCCGAACATCCATACCTCGGCAAGGGCGATGGCCGTCACCAGTACCGCATCGAGAGCGATGTAGGGCCACGCGCCGCGCGTATAATGCACGCAGAAGGCGATCAGTGTCCTTGGCGGCTCGACCGGCTCCTTGGCAGGGAACGGATCGAGCCTTTTTTCAAACCAGCTAAACATAGTGATGCTCACAATATTAGTTCCGCTCACGCGGCACGGGAACGGACGAGGTGCCCAGACCGCATGGCGTCAAGGACCGGCGATACGGAATCGTCCGCCTCGCCGGTCCTGCTTCGCGCTATATAGGTTGTCGCGGGCCTTTCGCCGACAGTCTCGTTTGACGATGCTGACGACGTTTTGACGATCCGGATTTTCGCGTCGGTTTTTGCACCAGGCCGGATCACCCTGATGATCCGGCGCACCAGCGACGGCCGGCTATGGTCCGGAACGGCGCGCGAGAAATCGACGTCCGGCAGCATGCCGCGATGCGGGCGCTGGCGGGTCTCGGCGTGAACCGCTGACGAGTAGGTCTCGCCGATCAAAAGCGCCCAGGTCGCAGTCTTGCGCTCGTGCAGGCTTCTTGAGCCGGGTATTCTACAGGGATCGAACATCGGTCCGTCCTCCAGTTGAAGATGCAGATAGAAGGGTGAACCAACCCAGGCCGCGGGCACGCGCAGCGCGGCAAAGGTCACATCGGTCGAAGTGTGTTCAGGTGGGGCGTTCAGCCCCTTCCACAGCTTGAAAAACATCGCAGGATTCCTTCAAAGGCCGAAAAAGGTTTCGGCGGGAATCGGTGCGATTGAAGTCTAGAAAGTCAGGAGAATCGTCGTGCCGAATCCGCCGTCGGGCTGGTAAGCCCACGAGAGGGGTGGTGGATGTGCATGGCCATCATGAATTACCCCTCCATCGGTTCGGGTTGACAATGCTGGCCGTATAACCGACTTCGCAGAAAATGACCACCCGCCAGTCCAGGAATTTCCAAAACCGCGAGAGCTCTGTGGCTGATCTGCCACTTATTAGAAAGACGCGGAAATGAACGACCGTCTCCGCATCGCGCTCTACCAGCCGGATATCGCCGGCAATACCGGGACAATCCTGCGCTTCGCCGCTTGCCTCGGTCTCGGCGTCGACATCGTCGAACCGGCGGGCTTCCCGCTCAGTGACCGGGCGCTGAAACGGGCCGGAATGGACTACCTCGAAATGGCGGCGCTCACCCGGCATGTCGACTGGCACGCCTTCGAGGACTGGCGCAAACTTGGCAAGCGGCGGCTGGTGCTGCTGTCGACCAAAGCCGCTGTCGCCTACACGGATTTCGTCTTCGCCACCGATGACATTCTCCTGTTCGGCCGCGAATCCGCAGGCGTGCCGGATGCCGTCCACGAGGCGGCGGATGCGCGACTGATCATCCCGATGCAGCTCGGCGCGCGCAGCATCAACGTCGCGCTTTCCGTTGCGATGGTGGCGGCCGAGGCGATCCGGCAGCTCCGCTAGGATGTGTACGTGATCGCCGGCCGCAGCGACCAAGGCGTCGTCCTCGCGCAACACTGCGTCCTCTCCGGTCATTCTCATCCAGACGCACATCGCCTTCTCCTGCCGTTTGCATCTTCGAGGCTTCTTCGCTAGAAGCTCAACTTAACTTGAGGTCAAGCGGAAAATCGGAGATGGCTGCGGCAACCGAATTAACAGTCGGCCAGGTGGCGACGCGCAGCGGCGTGGCGGTGTCGGCGCTGCATTTCTACGAAGCACGCGGGCTGATCCGCAGCCACCGCACATCAGGCAACCAACGGCGTTACGGCCGCGACGTGCTGCGACGTGTGGCGATCATCAAGGTAGCGCAGGAGGTCGGCATTTCGCTGGCCGAGATCAGCGCCGCACTTCGATCATTGCCCGAAGGCCGAACGCCGACGCGCGAGGATTGGAACCTGCTTTCGACGGCTTGGCGCGACGAGCTCGACCAGAAGATTGCCCAGCTCAAGAAGCTGCGCGATGGGCTGACCGACTGCATCGGCTGCGGCTGCATGTCGATCGACAAATGCCCGCTGAGGAACAAGGGCGACCGGCTGAGCACCCGGGGGCCGGGAGCGAGACGTTTGCTGATCGAGCGTTAATCCGCCGCCGGCAGCCGCCTGATGGTGAATTCGATGACGTCGCCCGGCCGCTCGAACCAGCTCTCGATCTCGGTCCAATAGGCCTGCTTGGGAAAGCGCTCGAACCATTCCTTCGCCTTGAGACGAGCGTCGGAGCGCGGCAGCACGAAGGTCTCGCGCAGAAATCCGTCGCGCGGCATGCGCGCGTTCTCGGCGCGTGAACGGTCGAGCCTCTTCTTCAGGCCATCCAGCGGCGGTCTTGCCGGGGTGCGCACGAAAGACCTCCATTCACACTTGACCCTTGCACCTAAGAGATTAGGGATCGCGGCCGGAAAAGACGAGTCATTTGTCGGGGTACGCCCCGCAACCGGAGACAGGATTTGCAACGACCCGAGATACCGGCGGGGCTGCCAGCCGACATCGAACAGAAGAAGATGAAGGCACGGCTGTGGTTCGAGACGTTGCGCGAGCGCATCTGCGCCAGCTTCGAGCAGATCGAGCAGGACCTGCACGGGCCGCAGGCCAGCTGGTCGCCCGGTCGCTTCGAAAAGACGCCGTGGCAACGCGATGCCGGCAAGGGCGGCGGCGGCATCATGTCGATGATGCACGGCCGCGTCTTCGAGAAGGTCGGCGTCCACACCTCGACCGTCCATGGCGAGTTCTCGCCCGAATTCAGGAAGCAGATGCCGGGCGCCGAAGAGGACCCGTCCTTCTGGGCGAGCGGCATTTCGCTGATCGCCCATCCGTGGAACCCCAACGTGCCGGCCGTGCATATGAACACGCGCATGGTCGTCACCTCGCGCCAGTGGTTCGGGGGCGGCGCCGACCTGACACCGGTGCTCGACCGCCGCCGCAGCCAGGACGACCCCGACACGATCGCCTTCCACAGGGCGATGCAATTTGCCTGCGAGAAGAACGCGGCGATCGCCGACTACGCGAAATTCAAGGCTTGGTGCGACGAGTACTTCTACCTGCCGCACCGCGACGAGCCACGCGGTACCGGCGGTATCTTCTTCGACTGGCTGCATTCGGGCGAGGACAAAGGCGGCTGGGACGCCGATTTCAACTTCGTCCAGGACGTCGGGCGATCTTTTCTCGTCGTCTACGGACATCTGGTGCGCGCCAACTTCAATGATAACTGGACCGATGGCGACCGTGACGAGCAGCTCATCCGTCGCGGCCGCTATGTCGAATTCAACTTGCTTCACGATCGCGGCACCATCTTCGGGCTGAAGACCGGCGGCAATGTCGCGTCGATCCTGTCCAGCCTGCCGCCTGAGGTGAAATGGCCGTAAAATCTCGGTGAGCACAACGTGAGCCGCAATCGGGTCTAAATCCCCAGAATTTGACGGCAAATGTGGCGCAAGGCGCGCCAGAAAATATCTTTTTCGTCTAATATTCTATTGAAAAGATTGGGCTATTTGTCGCGTCGGGCCGGGAAACGCCGGCGGTTCTTTACTCCCGAGCGCCGCGACCCGACGTGACCGGACGGCCCATGATTGAATGGGGCACCTTTCCCAAGCGGGTGCCCGCATTTTCCAGGAGAGCATGCCATGCGCAAGCTTATTATGACCGCAGCCGCCGCTGCCGTTCTCGCCTCTGGTACTGCCGCATTCGCTGCGGTCAAGCACACCACCGGCACGATCAAAAGCTTTGATGGAACGGCGATGAGCCTAGTTCTGGATAATGGAGCCACCTTTACGTTGCCCCAGACCTTCAAGGATCCTGGCCTGAAGGTCGGCGAAAAGGTCCGCGTCACGTGGGATATGAGCGGCAAGGACAAAATTGCTGAGGCAGTCAAGATCGTGAAGTGATGTCCTGCCTGCTGGAGTAAGACAAGGTCTTGCCTCCGGGGGTAGCGTAAGAGGGCGGAGCAGCGATGCTCCGCCTTTTCGCAATCCGTACCCTTGAGCACTGCGTGTCGGCTTGGACGCGCGGCGCTCTAAGGCAACCAAAACCGTTCGATCGTGTTATGCTAAGCTGGCCAGCGTGTAACCTGGATACCGGACCCGGTTTCCGGATGCTGCGCAAGATCAAAGGTCTGGAGCTTCCGTGTCAGTGCGCTGCGCGGCGCTCCAAGGAGGAGATGAGGAGAAGCCGATGAAGGAATTCCATTGCGGGTCGCTCGTACCTGGCTGCGAGTGGCACACACGCGCCGAGGAGGAGGCTGAGGTCATGCGCCGTGCCGTCGAGCATCTGCGCGAGACGCACGGCGAGACGGTGATCCGCGAGACGATGATCGAGGCGATCCGCTCGCGCATCGAAAAGGCCCGCGACGCAGCGTGACGGTTAGGATTCGAGTGCCTCTGCGGCGCGCTTGAGCAGCGCGCCGCGATCAAGCGCAAAACCGGACTCGACCCATTCCTTTTCAAGATTCTTCAACGTTGCACCAAGCTTCGGCCCCGGTGATGCGCCAAGTGTCGTCAGATCGGCGCCCTTGACCGGAAAAACAGGGTTTTGCCATTTTGCGGCGAAGGCAAGCAGGCGCGAGAAGCCGCCGGCTTCGAGCAGTGCGTCATTGTCTTCGACCGCGCGGGCTCGAGCGGAAGCGAGCAACAGCCGCAACCGATCGACAAAGCCTTGGCGGTCGCCAAAATAGAGCCTTTTCGCCAACTCTACTTCGGTCGTTTTCGGATCGACGGCAGCCGTGATCGCCCAATGCCGCAGGCGGCTTGCCTCGCTCACGGAAAGCCTCAATCTCTCGGCAAGCGTTTTCATGCGCGCGGCATCCGGCGGCACGATGGCTTCCAGCCTGAGCAGCGGGTCCGGCGCCCAGGCCAGGTCCTTCTCGGTCTTGGTCAGCCCGTGGATGGCATCGATGCCCCATTTCTCGCTTTCCGGCAAAACGGCGGTCAGAACGCCGGCCTGGCGCATCCACAGCAGCGCCCGCGACGGATCTGGCGCCGACAGCAATTTCTTCAATTCCCACCAGACGCGCTCGACCGAGAGCTGGTCGAGCCCCTGCTTCAGCCTGGCGCAAGCCTTCAATCCTTCGGCATCCGGCCTGCCGTCGCCATACCAGGCGAAGAACCGGAAGAAGCGCAGGATGCGCAGATAATCCTCGCGGATGCGCGCTTCCGGATCGCCGATGAAGCGCAGCCGCCGCGCTTCGATATCGGCGATCCCGCCGACCAGATCGACGATCGTTCCATCGGCTTCGGCATAGAGTGCATTGATGGTGAAATCGCGCCGCTCAGCGTCGGCTTTCCAGTCGCGGCCGAACGACACTTTGGCGCGCCGGCCGTCGGTTTCGATGTCCGCACGAAGCGTGGTGATCTCATAGGCCTTGCCATGGGCGACCGCGGTGACGGTACCATGCTCGATGCCGGTTGGCACCGTCTTGAAACCCGCCGCCTCAGCGCGCCGGATGGTTTCCTCGGGCACCGTCGTGGTGGCGATGTCGATGTCGGCGACCGGCTGGCCGATGAGCGCGTTGCGCACGGCACCGCCGGCGACGCGTGCCTCCTCGCCGCTGTCGGTGAGCGCGGCGAGCAGGCGCTGCAGGTGGCTTTCGCCGAGCCAGCCGGCCTTGCCAGCAATCGACACCGGATTGCTCACGAATAGAGCCTTTCATAAAGCGTTCGGATGATACCCGCGGTGACGCCCCAGATGCGCTGGCCGCCATAGGGCATCTCGTAATAGAACCATTCGAGGTCATTCCACATGCGACTGTCTCTGGTGTGGTTGGCGGGGTCCATCAGAAAGCCCAGCGGCACTTCGAAGACGGCATCGACCTCGTCGGAATTCAGCGTCAGGCTGAAACCGGGCCGCACAATCCCGAGCACCGGGGCGATGCGATAGCCGCTGCCGGAGACGTAGTCCGGCAGACGGCCGATGATCTCGATGTAATCCCTATCGAGACCGATCTCCTCGAATGTCTCGCGCAATGCCGCCGCTTCCGGGCTCGCATCGGTTGGATCGATGGTTCCGCCGGGGAAAGCCACCTGCCCCGAATGGTTGCGCAGCTTTTCCGCCCGCCTGGTCAAAAGGACCGTGGCTTCATGGCCATGATCGACCACCGGGATCAGCACGGCGGCGTCGCGCAGCGCCTTGGCCAGCTTCAGCCTGGCATGGCCCGGATTGAAGCGGTGGTCGCCAAAATCGTCGCCGGCATGCGCCAGTGGCTGCGCCGCGACGCGCTGGCGAAACTCGGCAGCGGAAAACGGCAACGGCGTCACCTGATCCATCATAGACGGTCCATCATGCGCTCAGCCGTTTCAGTTTCTCAGCCGGCATGATTGGATAGACCTCGCCTTTGGAACGGACGGCAAACATCGTCTTGCCGCCGATGTCGATCTCTTCGCCGTGCTCGACCAGCTCGTACATCACCGGCCGCGCCACCAGCGCCTCCAGCCGCCCGCGCACCAGCACGTAGGGCTTCAGGCCACCTGTCTCATCCTCATCGACGAAGCGCAGCGGATGCTCCGCCCCAGCCTCGACCACATCGCCGACATTGGTGCGAAAGGTGATGATTTGTCCGTCGCCGGCGCCGGACACGTCCATCTCGACGGCAATGAAGGGCGCGTCGGCGACGCGGATCCCGACCTTTTCTACCGGCGTTACCAGGTAGGTCCTACCGTCCTCGTCCTTGCGCAGCACCGAGGAAAAAAGCTGCACCAGCGGCATCCGGCCGATCGGCGTTCCCAGATAGAACCAGGTGCCGTCCTGCTTGATTTCCATGTCGAGATCGCCGCAAAATGCCGGATTCCAGCGTTCCACCGGCGCCTGCCCCTTGCCGGCGCGCGTCGCGCGCGAGACCAGCGCCTCCAGCCCGCGCGCCTCGGTCGCGGCCGTCAGGCTCTCTTCACGATGGTCGGCGGCTTCTGTCATGGTCACGAAATAGTCACTGTTGTTCCGCTTGTCAGCCTAAGTCTGTGATTTAAGTTCATTGCAGGCGCCATGCGAGGCCGAATCGCGGCATTCTGCGGCACCCAAGGTGCCAAGCGGTATTTCCAACCAGAAGGATCGATGCTGCATGAGCGTTATGATCAAGGAAAGCCCGATCAGCGAAAAGGACATGGTGGCACAGGCCGAGAAGGCGCTGGCCGACATTTCGAGAATCCGCGACGGCGTCGGCCGGGTCATCTTCGGCCAAGAAAATGTCGTCGAGCGCACGCTGGTTGCATTGCTGGCCGGCGGCCATGCACTGCTGGTCGGCGTGCCCGGCCTCGCCAAGACCAAGCTGGTCGAAACGCTGGGCATCGTGCTCGGCCTCGATTCGCGCCGCATCCAGTTCACGCCCGACCTGATGCCATCCGACATTCTCGGCTCAGAAGTGATGGAGCAAGATGAATTCGGCAAGCGTTCGTTCCGCTTCATTTCCGGGCCGATCTTTGCGCAACTGCTGATGGCCGACGAGATCAACCGCGCCTCGCCCCGTACCCAGTCGGCGCTGCTGCAGTCGATGCAGGAATACCACGTCACCATTGCCGGCGTGCGCCATGACCTCCCGTCACCGTTCCACGTTCTGGCGACGCAGAACCCGCTGGAGCAGGAAGGCACCTATCCGCTGCCGGAAGCGCAGCTCGACCGCTTCCTGATGCAGGTCGACATCCTCTACCCCGAGATCGAGGCGGAGCGCCGCATCCTGCTGGAAACCACCGGTATCGAGGATGCCAAGGCTGAAAACGTGCTGCAGCCGGCGCGGCTGAAGGACATCCAGACGCTCATCCGCCGCATGCCGGTGCCTGAAAGCGTCGTCGAGGCGATCCTCAAGCTGGTGCGTTCGGCGCGCCCCGGCCAGGGCAACGCCGATACCGACAAGCACGTCGCCTGGGGCCCAGGCCCGCGCGCCAGTCAGGCGCTGACGCTGTGCGCCCGCGCCCGCGCCCTCTATGACGGCCGGTTGGCGCCGTCGGTCGACGACGTCCGCGCGCTGGCCGAGCCGGTGCTGCAGCACCGCATGGCGCTGACCTTCGCCGCCCGCGCCGAGGGCACCACGGTTCGCGATATTGTGGCGAAGCTCGCGAAAGGGATTTGATGGCGCGCATCGGTGAAGCGCAGGCACCGGCAGCGACGCGCGATGCGCTCGCCAGAGGCCGGTTGCGGGCTTCGTTGGTGCCGGACCTGCTGGTCGAGGCGCGCCGCATCGTCAACACGGTAATTGCCGGCTGGCATGGCCGCCGCAAGCGCGGCATCGGCGAGAATTTCTGGCAGTTCCGGCCCTATGTCGAAGGCGATTCCTCGCGCATCGACTGGCGCCGTTCCGCTCGCGACGACCACACCTATGTCCGCGACCGTGAATGGGAGGCCGCCCATACGGTGTGGCTGTGGGCCGACCCCTCGCCCTCCATGCTCTACAAATCGACCGGAGCCAGCGTTTCCAAGGAATCGCGCGCCCTGGTGCTGGCGCTGGCCATGGCCGAGCTTTTGTCGCGCAGCGGCGAGCGCATTGCCTGGCCGGGCCTGACCGACCCGTTCACCGCCCGCAATGGGGCCGAGCGCATCGCGGCGCAACTGATGCACGCCGCCGACCTGCCGGCAAAGCCCGACCTGTCCGGCATTCGCCGCTTCTGCGACATCGTCCTCGTCAGCGATTTCCTCGACCCGGTCGAGGACACCATGGCCTGGCTGGACGTGCTCGCCCGCCACGGCGTGCGCGCACATCTGATCGAGGTCGCCGATCCGGCCGAGGAAAGCTTCCCCTATGCCGGGCGCACCGAATTCACCGATCCTGAGACCGGCGACAAGCTGACCGCCGGCCGCGCCGAAATGCTGGGCGAGGAATATCGCCTACTTTATGCCGCCCGCCGCCAGGAACTGGCCGCCTGGTGCAAACGGCTTGGCTGGAGCTTTACCGTCAATCATACCGATCGCCTTGCCTCCGAGGCGCTGGTGCGCATCCATATGGCGATGACCGCCGAGGGCAGCTTTGCCGGGAGGGCCCGCGCATGAGTTGGCTGCCTCTCTCTTTCGGGGAGCCGATGGTGCTGTGGGGCCTGCTGGCGCTGCCGGTGATCTGGTGGCTTCTGCGCCTGACCCCGCCCAGGCCGCAAACCGAAGTGTTTCCGCCGCTCAGGATTCTCGCCCGTGTGCTGAGGCGCGAAGAAACGCCGCAGCAGAGCCCTTGGTGGCTGACGCTGCTCAGGCTGCTGATGGCCGCGCTTATCGTGGCAGCACTTGCCGAACCCGTCTTCAACCCGCGCGAAAAGCTGCCGGCCGAGGGCGCCGCCTTGGCGCTGGTGATCGACAATGACTGGGCAAGTGCCGCCGACTGGGGCAAGCGCGTCGCCACCGCCGAGCGGCTGATCGCCGATGCCAATTCGAACGGCGTGCCGGTGCTCATCGCTTTCACTGCCGAGAAGCCGAATGCCGAGATCGGTCCCTTCGATGCCGCTGCCGCGCTCGACCGGCTGCGCGCGGCAAAGCCGCGGCCGATCCCGACCGACCGCCCCGCCGTCTACGCCCGCGTCGCGTCAGCCTTGGAGTCGCTGCCGGGCGCCAGCGTCGCAGTGCTCGCCGATGGCTTGGCGGCGCAAGGCGACGAAGCCGCCTTCAACACGCTGTTGTCGAAGAATGCGGCACGCGTCGTCTGGGCCGTCTCCGACCGGCTGTCGCTGACCGGCCTGACCGGCGCCGACAACCAGGTCGACGGCTTCGCCCTGACCGCTATCCGCGCACCGGGCGATCCGGCACCTGCACAGGTGACGGCCGGCGCCTTCGACGACAAGGGCCGCCGCATCGCCGACGCGACGCTGACCTTCGCCCCGGGCGGAACCACCGCCACCAGCACGATGGCGGTCCCGTTCGAACTGCGTAACGACTTCGCCTACATCGCGCTCGATGGCGAGCGCCAGGCCGGTGCCGTCCGCGTGCTCGATGAGAGCTCAAAACGCCGCCGCGTCGGGCTGCTGTCGCAGGCCGAGGCCGACCAGGCGCAACCGCTGCTGTCGCCGCTCTACTACATCCGCCGCGCCCTGCAGCCTTTCGCCGATCTCGTCGAGCCGTCGAGCGTCGATCTCGCCGATGCCATCCCGCAACTGCTCGACCAGAAACCGGCGATGATCGTCATGGCCGATGTCGGCACCATTCCGGAACAGGCACGGCGAAGGCTGGTCGACTGGGTCGACAAGGGCGGCACGCTGGTGCGTTTTGCCGGTTCGCGGCTGGCGGCTGCCGGCAATGACGACGATCTGCTGCCGGTCCGGCTGCGTACCGGCGAGCGATCGCTTGGCGGCGCGCTGTCATGGACGGCACCGCAGCCGGTCACTGAATTCCCGAAAACCGGCCCCTTCGCCGACCTCGCGCCGCCCACCGAGGTCACCGTCACCAGGCAGGTGCTGGCCGAACCGACGCCCGACATCGTCGAGCGCACCTGGGCCACGCTTGCCGACGGTACGCCGCTGGTGACCGGGATGAAGAAGGACAAGGGCACCCTCGTGCTGTTCCACGTCACCCCCGAGGCGACGTGGTCCAACCTGCCGATCTCCGGCAGCTTCGTCGAGATGCTGCGGCGCATCGTGCAACTGTCGCGCAACCAGGGCGCGGCGGTCGCCAATGCCGAGGCCGCCGCGACGTCGCTGGCACCCTATCGCATGATCTCCGCCGACGGCACGCTGGTGCCGCCGACGCCGGATGCCAGGCCGCTGGTGCCCGGCGCCGGCCCGCAGCCGGTGACGCTGGAAAACCCGCCCGGCCTCTACGGCTCCGAGACGGGAGTGTTCGCTCACAATCTGCTCGTTGGCGACAGCGCATTCACGCCGCTGGCCCGGCCTGAAATCACCGTGCCGGTCACCACCATCCAGTATGCCTTCGGCGAGCAGCGCAACCTCAAAGGTCCGCTGGTCACGGCGGCCCTGGTGCTGATGGTGCTCGACACGCTTGCCGTATTCTGGATGGGCGGCCTGTTGTCGCGCCGGCCGCGCCGTGCCGGCGCTGCGGCGACGGCAGCCGTCCTGCTGATTGCGCTCGGCGCCTTGATTGGCCACGCGGACGTCGCGCGTGCCGACGACGCCAAACCGGGAGATACGGAGGCGATCGGGGACATTTCAAAGACCCGGATCGCCTATGTGCTGACCGGCGAGCCGGGTATCGATTCGATCAGCCGCGCCGGGCTCGAAGGCCTGACCCGATTCCTCATCGAAAAAACCGCGCTCGAACCCGGAGCACCGGCCGGCGTCGACATCTCGAAGGACGAACTGTCCTTCTATCCGCTGATCTACTGGCCGATCGATCCCTCGGCCCCGATGCCGAGCGAGGCCGCCATCGCCCGCGTCGACGCCTATATGCAGCAGGGCGGAACCGTCTTGTTCGACACCCGCGACCAGTTCGCCAATGGCATTGGTGCGGATTCGACCAGCCCGGCGACGGAGCGGCTGCGCGACATCCTCGGCAACCTCAACGTGCCACCGCTGGAACCGGTGCCGTCGGACCACGTGCTGACCAAATCCTTCTACATCCTTCCGGAGTTTCCCGGCCGTTTTGCCGGCAGCCCGCTTTGGGTCGAGGCATCGCTTGAAGCCAGCAACACCGAGAACCGCCCGGTGCGCACCGGCGACGGCGTTTCGCCAATCATGATCACCGCCAATGATTTCGCCGGCGCTTGGGCCGTCGACGAGAATGGCGACCCGCTATTGCCGACCGTGCCGTCGGATCCGATGCAGCGCATCTATGCGCTGCGCGCCGGCGTCAACATCATGATGTACATGCTGACCGGCAACTACAAATCCGACCAGGTGCACGTCCCGGTGCTGCTCGAACGGCTGGGGCAATAGACCATGAACTGGTCGCTCGCCTTCGAACCGCTCACCACCTGGCCGCTGCTCGCAGCGGTTGTGGTGCTGCTGCTGCTGCTGGCGCTAGTCGGCCTTTGGTTTCGCCAGCGCGGCGCGGTCTTCCGCCTGGCAGCCCTGATTGCTCTGGCTGCGGCGCTGCTCAATCCGGTGTTCCTCGACGAAGAACGCGAGCCGCTGAAAAGCATCGTCGCCGTCGTCGTCGACCGCAGTCAGAGCCAGGATATCGGCGACCGCACCAAGCAGACCGACGCGGCGTTGGCCGGTCTTCAGCAGCGTCTAGGCCGCTTCAAGCAGTTCGACGTCCGTGTCGTCGAAGCCGGCAAGTCCGAAGCCGCCGACGAGCGCACCGAGACGCGGTTGTTTTCCTCGCTCGAAAATGCTTTCCGCGACGTGCCGCCATCGCGCATTGGCGGCGCCATCATGATTACCGATGGCGAGGTCCATGACGCGCCACCCGGCGCGCCCGACTTCAATGCCCCGCTGCATGCGCTGATTACCGGCAACGACCATGAAAAAGACCGCCGCATCCGCTTCGAGAATGCGCCGCGTTTCGGCCTCGTCGGCAAGCCGCTCGACATGACCTATCGCGTCATTGCCACCAACAACGAAACCGGCCCGGTCGACGTCCGCGTATCGGTCAACGGCGAGCAGGTATCGGTCGAGCACGCCAACATCGGCCAGGCGATGCCGCTGCAGGTGACCATTCCCAACGCCGGGCGCAACATCGTCGAACTCGCCATCAACCACGAGCCGGGCGAACTCACCGACACCAACAACCGCGCCATCGCGCTGATCGACGGCATCCGCGAAAATCTGCGCGTGCTGCTTGTTTCCGGCGAACCGCATGCAGGCGAGCGCACCTGGCGCAATTTGCTGAAATCCGACGCTTCGGTCGACCTCGTGCACTTCACCATCCTGCGCCCACCGGAAAAGCAGGACGGTACGCCGATCAACGAATTGTCGCTGATCGCCTTCCCGACGCGCGAGTTGTTCGTCGAGAAGATCAAGGATTTCGACCTGATCATCTTCGACCGCTATCAGCACCGCGACGTGCTGCCGATCCTCTATTACGACTACATCTCCGAATATGTCGAAAAAGGCGGCGCGCTGCTAATCGCGGCCGGCCCCGAATACGCCGGCGAAAGCTCGATCGCCCGCACGCCGCTGATGTCGGCGCTGCCGGCAATGCCGACCGGCGAGGTCATCGACAAGGCCTTCTATCCGCGCCTCACCGATACCGGCCAGCGTCATCCAGTAACGCGCGGGCTTGATGGCTCGGCGACCGAGCCGCCGCACTGGAGCCGCTGGTTCCGCACCATCGGCGTCGAGAACCCCGAGGGCGAGGTGGTGATGAAGGGCGCCGACAACCGGCCGCTGCTGCTGCTCGACCGCAAGGGCGAAGGCCGCGTCGGCATGCTTCTGTCCGACCAGGGCTGGCTGTGGGCGCGCGGCTTCGAGGGCGGCGGGCCGCATGTCCAACTCTACCGGCGCATCGCCCACTGGCTCATGAAGGAGCCCGAACTCGAGGAGGAGCGGCTGACCGCCGACGGCCGCGGCATGGTGCTGGAGATCCGCCGCCAGACGATGAGTGACGATCCCGGCCCGGCGCAAGTCATCACGCCGTCCGGCAAGGCACTGATCGTCAGGCTTGAGAAGTCCGAGCCAGGCGTCTTCCTCGGCAGCGTCGAGACCAGCGAAATCGGTCTCTATCAGGTCGGCAATGGCGACCTGACGGCATTGGCCCATGTCGGGCCGGTCAACGCGCCGGAATTCACCGACGTCGTCTCCACCGAAAACCGGCTGAAACCACCGGCTGAGGCAACCGGCGGCAGCGTTCGCCGGCTGGCGCCTGCCTCGGCACTTGGCAATCTCACCAGCACGGTCACGCTGCCCTCCGTCGTCCCAGTCCGTTCCTCGGGCGCGGCTTCCGGTAATGACTGGATCGGCCTGCGCACCACCGACGACAGCGTGCTCAAGGCCGTCTCGCGCGTGCCGCTGTTCGGCGGCTTCCTCGGCCTCGGCCTGCTGCTTCTGGCGATGGGCTCGATGTGGTACCGCGAAGGGCGGTAGTTCCCTTCTCCCCGTCTCTATACGGGGAGAAGGTGCCGGCAGGCGGATGAGGGCGGCGCCGGCGCTGTGAAACTTTCTTCAGACATTGCGCTGCCCCTCACCCTGCTCCGTCCGGCAAGCCGGGCCTCGCCTCCCTCTCCCCGTAAACGGGGCGAGGGAGGAGCTCTACTCCTCCGGCTCCGTCGTGAACATCAACGGGTAGCCCTTGGCCTTGCCGGCATCGGTTGCCCGCGCCGCCTTGGTCTCGGCGACATCCCTGGTGAAGACGGCGACGACGCAGACGCCGCGCCGGTGCGCGGTGATCATTATCCTATGCGCCTGGTCTTCACTGAGCTTGAACTCGGCCTTCAGCACCGTCACGACGAACTCGCGCGGCGTGAAATCGTCATTGACCAGGATGACCTTGTAGAGCTTCGGCCGTTCGACCTTCGGCTTCGTGCTGGTACGGGGTTTTGTGGTGATTTCAGGCATTGGACCGGCAATTGCGTACGACAGCTTTGCGGTCATTTTGACATGGGCAAAAGCGGTCGTCCATTCAACCGCGCGCGATCGGCTTCCCGGCGGGCGCAGTTCAAAAGTCCGTGCCTATGTGGGAACTGCCGTCTGGCGTTCAACGGAGGGTGTGGGCCGGGACTGACCCTATTGTCTGCACGCAACAAAAAGACGACCGCTCCAGGCAAATCGCAACTGGAGCGGTCTTCTCATAGGGTAGAAAGATGTCGCTTGATCAGGCCTTCGGAGCTGCCTTGACCGCGTGCTTCTTGTGCTTCTTGACGGTCTTCTTGGCAGCGACCTTCTTCACGGCCTTGGCCGGCGCAGCGGTCGTCGTTGTCGTCGCAGCCGGGGTGGTGGTCGCGGCATTGGCGCTGCTGGCACCGAGAACCGGCATCGAGAAGGCCAGCGCGATAGCGAGACCGAGGGCGGAGAGCAGGGACTTTTTCATGGCTTCACTTCCTTTTGTGCAGATTTGTGCAGATCGGATTGAGTGTCACTGAACGGGATCGATCGGTGTCACTCCAAGCAGCTTCAAAGCGTTCGCGAGCATCCGGATTCCCTGCGCCTGTTTCTTGTTGGCGCAGAACCGGTTTCCCTTTCTTTGAAGTGCTTTCGCCGCGGTGACCTGCGTTGCCGCGGCATGGGTTTCGAGGGCTTCGTCAAACTGGCGGTTCAGATCGATGCAACGCTCGCTGCGGGTGGTCGCCACCTTTGCATCGGCCGCCTTTGCATTGGCCACCTTCGCATCGGCCAGTTTTGCATCGGCTTGTTCAACCGCGGCCGTGACGAGCGAAATGGAAAGCAACGCACCCATCAGACTGATCGAGAACCTTTGCATTGGTCTGTCCGTAATCCCGTAACGCGTGTCGCAGCCGATGACCTGACCGCCACGGCACCACTTATGCCTTTGATTTTTTTCGGTAGTTTTTCCGGATTGTAGAATTTTGTTTCTGGATTGTTTCTGGGCAGCCCGGATCGAGCCGCCGATCTCCACTGGCCAACTTATGGCCTGAATTCTATCGTCTGGCTGACGGGCGAAGCACGGCTTGGGCGATCCACAAATGACAGGTTCCCTGTGAAATCCGACCCCCACATACTGATCGTCGACGACGACAAGGGCATTCGCGACCTGCTTCAGGAATTTTTCCAGAAGCGAGGGCTGCATACATCGGTCGCCGCCGACGGCACCGAGATGGAGACCGTACTGCGCCGCGCCCAGGTCGACCTGATCGTCCTGGACGTCATGCTGCCCGGCAAGAGCGGGCTGGAGCTCTGCCGCGAGTTGCGCGCCAATTATTCGACACCGATCATCATGCTGACCGCGGTTACCGAAACTACCGACCGCGTCGTTGGCCTGGAGATGGGCGCCGACGACTACGTGCCGAAACCCTTCGATCCGCGCGAGCTGCTCGCACGCATCCGTGCCGTCTTGAGACGCAATGGCGCCGCCGAACCGCGACGCACCGCCTCGCGGCAGATCTACCATTTCGCAGGCTGGACGATGGACTGTTCGCGCCGCCGGCTGATGGCGCCCGGCGACGTCAGGATCGAGCTGACGATGGCCGAATTCAACCTGCTGCAGACCTTCGTCAAGAGCGCGCAGCGCGTGCTGAGCCGCGAGCAGCTCATCGAGCTGTCCGGCGGCGACAGCGGCTACAGCTTCGACCGCAGCGTCGACATTCTGGTCAGCCGGCTGCGGCGCAAGATGGAAGACGACCCGAAAACGCCGAAACTGATCCTGACCGTGCGCAGCGGCGGCTACCAGTTCCTGCCTGAGACGACCTCCGAATGAGACGCATTCTGCCGCAAACGCTGCCGGCCTGGGTGCTGCTCATCGTCATCGCCGGCCTGCTGATCAGCCAGATCGCGACCCTCTACATCGTTTCGCGCGACCGTGCCGCCGCCAATGACGTCGTCGATCTCTACCGGCTCAACGACCGCGCCTTCTCGCTGGTACAGCTGATGCATGACGCCACCCCCGAACAGCGCAAGGCGACGGCGTCCGGCCTTTTCAACGCCACTTACGCGCTCACCGTCTCCGGCACGCCCGCCGTTACTTCGTCAATAGCTGGCGATGACGAACTGGCCGAATTGGAAGATATATTAGTCGGTCGGCTATCCAAGTTCGGCATCACCGACGCCCGGGTCCGCCGCGACCCTGCAACGCACGAAGCCGACGCTCCCGGTGGGACGGTCGCCGGTCCCGATATCGGCCAGGTCGAGCGCGACCTGCTGGTGCTGGCGGCCGATTTCGCCCAGAGCGACAAGCTGACGGCCTCGCTTCGCTTTGCCGACGGCCAATGGCTGAACTTCACCGAACCGAACACACCGGCCGGGCCGATACTGAGCTTCGAGAGCCTGCCGCTTTATGCCTTGATCGCCGGGCTGGTGGTGGCGAGCTCGATCTGGTCGCTGCGGCGGCTGACGGCGCCCTACCGGATGATGGAGACCGCGGTGAAGCGGATCGGCGAGGACCTGAAGAGCCCGCCGATCGCCGAGAGCGGCAGCCGCGAGGTGCGCACCGCGGCAAAGGCGGTCAATGCCATGCAGGCGAGGCTGCGCGCCTATGTCGAGGACCGTGAGCATCTTGCGGCCGCACTGGCGCACGACCTGCGCACGCCGCTGACCAGGATGCGGCTGCGCCTCGAATTGCTCAGGAATTCCACCGTGCGCGCCGCACTGGCGCACGACCTCGCCGACATCGAAGGCATTGCCAGCTCGGTCATCGACTTCGCCACTTTCGAGGTGACCGAGGAGAAGAGCGAGAGGATCGATTTCTGGTCGCTGGTCGAATCGATCGCCGACGGCTTCGACGAGGTCTCCTTCGACAATGAGGAAGCGCGCTCGCGCGGCCTGATCTGCATAGCGCGCCCGGTCGCGCTCCGGCGCTGCGTCACCAACCTCGTCCAGAACGCGGTGACCTACGGCAAGAAGGCGCATCTCAGCCTGCGTCAATCAGGCAAGACAATCATGCTGGCGATCCATGACGAAGGGCCGGGCATACCGCAAGCCGAGCTCGACGCCGTGTTCGGCTCGTTCGTGCGTCTGGAACAGTCGCGCAACCGCCAGACCGGCGGTCTCGGTCTTGGCCTGACCATCGCCCGCAACATCGCCCGCAGCGCCGGCGGCGAAGTCAGCCTGTCCAACCATCCCGATGGCGGCCTGATGACGGAGTTGCGCCTGCCGCTCGCGGTTTAGCTTGCGGTATCGGGCTAAGCCGGCGTTCCTTCGCGCCCCCTCTGTCCTGCCGGACATCTCCCCCACAGGTGGGGAGATTGGCTGTCGTCGCCGATTTTCGCCAACTACAAACGTTGGAGTGTGAGAGCCGTCCGCGAAACCGTCGATCTCCCTCCAAGTGGGGGAGATGTCCGGCAGGACGGAGGGGGGCGCGACAGAACTCGGCGTTTGGTCTTGGTTCTCTTCCCAAGGAAAAACTACCTTCGCAGCACCGCGCTCAGCACATCCCTGACGCCGATGGCGCCGACGAAGCGCGACTGGTCGTCGAACAGAGCCACCGGTGCGGTCTGCGACCGATGCATGGCCAGCATCACGGTCTTCAGCGAGGTGCCGGGGTTGGCCCAGAACACCTGCGCCGTCTCTTCCGGCTGGGCCTCGACATCGGCGCAGGACACCCACACCGCCGGCTTGCCGTCGCGCTCCGCCGCCGCCACCAGCCCGTGTTCGTCGATCTTGAAACGCGTCGTCTTGCGCCGGTCGAGCCACACCCAGCCGTCCTCGCCATGCTCGAGGTCGCGGCGGTCGCGCATGACATTCCAGGCGGTCAGCACCGAAAGCGGATTCACATTGGCGATGAAGTCGCGGACATAGTCGTTGGCAGGCCGCAGCACGATGTCTTCCGGCGCGCCGGTCTGCACGATACGCCCGCCCTCCATGATGGTGATGTGGGTGCCGATCTTCAGCGCCTCCTCGAGGTCGTGGCTGACGAAGATAATGGTCTTCTTCAGCTCGGCCTGGAGCTGCAGCAACTCGTCCTGCAGCTTGGTCCGGATCAGCGGATCGAGCGCCGAGAACGGCTCGTCCATCAGCAGGATCGGCGCCTCGGTGGCAAAGGCGCGCGCCAGGCCGACGCGCTGCTGCATGCCGCCGGAAAGCTCATGCGCGTATTTCTTCGACCACTGGTCGAGATGGACCAGCCTCAGCTGCCTGTTCACCCGCTCCTTGCGCTCGGCTTCGGGTACCCCGGCGAGTTCGAGGCCGAGGCCGACATTCTCCTCCACCGTGCGCCACGGCAGCAGGCCGAACTGCTGGAACACCATTGCCACCTGTTTCTGCCGCAGCCGCCGAAGCGTCGCCTCGTCGCAGGTGACGACGTCGACCGTACCGTCGCCGTCCTTGACCAGCACCTGACCGCGCGAGACGACGTTCAGCCGGTTGACGGCTCTGAGCAGCGTCGATTTGCCCGAGCCGGAAAGCCCCATCAGCACCGAGATCTCGCCTTCGTTCACGGTGAGGCTGGCGCCGGCGCAGCCCAGCACATTGCCCGTCTGTTCGAGGATCTCGGCGCGGGTGGCGCCGCTGTCGATCAGCGCCAGCGAGCCTGCCTGGTCGGCGCCGAAGACGATGTCGACATTTCTGAAATCGACGGCGACGGTCATTTCTTGCCTCCCACGCCGATGCGCGTCATTCGGTCGAGCACGATGGCGAGCACGACGATGGCCAACCCTGCCTCAAGCCCGAGGTCGATCCTGCGCGAACCGAGCGCCCGGTTGATTTCTGTACCGAGCCCGCCGGCGCCGATAAGGGCGGCGAACACCACCATCGACAGCGACAGCATGATCGACTGGGTCAGCCCAGCCATGATGGTCGGCAGTGCCGAAGGCAGCTCGACCTTCCACAGCAGCTGGCGCTTGGTGGCGCCGAAAGCTTCGCCCGCCTCGACGATCGATTTCGGCACCGACGTGACGCCGAGATGGGTGAGCCGGACCGAGGTCGGGATGACGAAGATGATGGTGACGATCAGGCCGGGCGCGTTGCCGAGGCCGAACAGGGTCAGCACCGGGATCAGGTAGACGAAGGTCGGCAGCGTCTGCATCAGGTCAAGTACCGGCAGCATGACGCGATAGATCTTCGGCTTGTGCGCGGCCCAGATGCCGAGCGGCACGCCGTTGGCCATCGACACGGCGGCGGCGGCAACCACCAGCACCAGCGTCTCCACTGTCTGCTTCCACAGATTCTGGTTGAGGATGAACAGCAAACCGATGAACACCGCCAGGGCCAGGCCTTTCGAGCGCTGCAGGAAATAGGCGAGCAAAGCGATCAGCGCGATCAGCAGAACCGGCGGCAGCAGCAGCAGCCCGTCGACGATGCCGTCGAGCAGGAAATTGAGGCTGTTGGAAAAAGCCCTGAAGACGGTGTCGAAATTATCGGTGAGAAAGCCGAAAAACGCCTTCCCCCACGCCCCTATGGGAATCTTGTAGCTGACCAGGAATTTGGAGATCGGATCCATCTAGCCCCTCTTCTGCCGGCGCCGTCCTTGCCGGACGGTCATCTTGTCACAGGATATGAAAAAGGGCAGCCATTTCTACCGTGGCTGCCCCTCGTCTTGTCGTGCAAGCGGTCAGGTCAGCTTCCGAGCGCTGTTTTCACCGCTGCCGCCGCATCGCCGCCGTCGAAGGTGGTTACGCCGGCGATCCAGGGAGCGACCGCGTCCGGGTGCTTCTTCAGCCAGTCGGTCGCGACCGTATTGGCGTCGCCGCCCTTCAGGATCGCGTCCATCATCTCGCCTTCCATGTCCAGATTGAATTTCAGGTTGGTGATGAACTTGCCGACATTAGGGCACTCGGTTGTGTAACCCTTGCGTACGTTGGTATGCACAGTCGCAGCGCCGAAGCCGCTGTCGCCCATACCGTCGAGATAGGTGATCTTCATGGCGCCCATCACCGGATGCGGCGTCCAGCCGAGGAAGGCAATCCATTCATTGTTCTTCATCGACTGCTCGGCTTGGGTGAGCATGCCGGCCTCGGAAGATTCGACCAGTTCGAAGCCTTCGAGATTGGTTTTCGGATCCTTGATCATGTCGAGGATGATGCGGTTGCCGTCATTGCCGGCCTCGATGCCGTAGATCTTGCCGTCGAACTTGTCCTTGAACTTGCCGAGATCGGTCAGCGTCTTGACACCGGCATCGGCGACATAGGTCGGAACGACAATGCCGTAGCCGGCGCCGCTGAGGTTTTCGCTGACGGTTTCGACCGAGCCTTCGGCGGCATAGTCCTTGATGTCATTGGTCATCGACGGCATCCAGTTTCCAAGGAACACGTCGAGGTCTTTGTTCTTCAGCGACGCATAGGTCACCGGCACGGAAAGCTGGATCACCTGCGGCTCGTAGCCGAGCGCGGTGAGCAGAACCGAGGCGACGCCGGTAGTCGCCTGGATGTCGGTCCAGCCGACATCGGACAGACGCACCGTCTTGCAGCTTTCCGGATCGCCGGCGAAGGCCCCACTCGTGGATAGAAAAGCCGCCAGGCCGAGGCCGGCGACGAATGAATTCAGACGCGACATGAAAATTCTCCCATTTCATTTCTCGGTGAAGCGAAGCGACGGTTTTATCTCCGCCTTGTCGCGTCAGCCAAACATCATTCTGCTGCGGTTTCAAGCACTAAGGCAATCACGAACAACGGCGCAGGCTGGCCGATCAGCGACACGCCCGCCGCTTTCCGGATGGAAGCCGCCTTTTCCCGGTGGAATGTAGGCGCTCCCCCTCCCCGCTTTGTTGCAACTCGGCTTAAAAGGACGGCATGGCCAAGCTGTACTTTCACTATGCGACGATGAATGCCGGCAAGACGACGATGCTGTTGCAGGCCTCGTACAATTACCGCGAGCGCGGCATGACGACGATGCTGTTCATCGCCGGCCACTATCGGAAGGGCGATACCGGGCTGATCTCGTCGCGCATCGGCCTGGAGACGGAAGCCGAGATGTTCCGCGACGGCGACGATCTGTTTGCCCGGGTCGCCGAGCATCACGACCACGCCACGGTGCATTGCGTCTTCGTCGACGAGGCGCAGTTCCTCGAAGAGGAGCAGGTCTGGCAACTCGCCCGCATCGCCGACCGGCTGAACATCCCGGTCATGTGCTACGGCCTGCGCACCGATTTTCAGGGCAAGCTGTTTTCCGGCTCGCGCGCCCTGCTGGCGATCGCCGACGACCTGCGCGAGGTGCGCACCATCTGCCGTTGCGGCCGCAAGGCGACGATGGTGGTGCGCCTCGGCGCCGACGGTAAGGTGGCGAAACAGGGCGAACAGGTGGCGATCGGCAAGGACGTCTATGTCTCACTCTGCCGCCGCCATTGGGAAGAAGAAATGGGCCGCGCCGTGCCCGACGATTTCATCGGCTTCACCAAAGCCTGAACCAGCGCTATTGCTTTCATCCGACCTCCCGGCCGACATTCGTTCCGCAATCGCGCCATCGTGCGGCGCTTGTTAAGGTTTGCTTCCTATTTCAGAACCTCTCAGCCAGAGCCGTCGGGATTTCCCATGCTTCGAGCCATTTCGTCTGTCGCTGCTTTCCTCATCACCGGCACTCTTGCCGCGCATGCCGACGGCGATGCTGCTCTCGGCAAGAAGGTCTTCAACAGATGCATGGCCTGTCATGAGGCAACGAGCGACCGCGACAAGGTCGGCCCGCATCTGCTGGGTGTCGTCGGCCGGACCGCCGGCACCGCGGACAGTTACCTCAGCCGCTACTCGCAGGGGATGAAGGACGCGGGCGCTGCCGGCCTGGTCTGGGACGAAGCAAACCTTGCCGAATACCTGCGCGCGCCGCGGCAGAAGGTCCCCGGCAACAAAATGGCCTTCTCCGGCCTGACCAGCGACGACGACATCGCCAACGTCATCGCCTATCTCAAGGCCGATCCCAAGCCCTGAGCGTCGCTCCCGAGCAAAAAGTCCAGCCGCGGTTGAAGCGGTGTCTGACCGGACGGCAGTTACACCGTAATCATGGCTTGACTATCCTGCGGTCGCCTCCTGAAATTCTTTTGTTTTCCTGTAATCCCATGTCTTCCGTCTTTCATTCGCCAAACCCGGCACATATATTCGCGGCGGTTTGCGTCACGAAACCGATGCCGAAGCGGGAGGCCCCAATGGCGACATTGCAGAATTTCGATGCCGAGATTGCCAAGACCAAGCAGGTCGTGCAGGACATGCGCACCAAGATCGAGCAGTCCGGTACCGTGCTCGACACGCTCGCCACCGCCGACAAGAAGATCGGCGACGCCAATTTCGATATCGAGAATGCCCGCATCGAGGATGTGCTGAAGCAGCAGAAGGTGATGGAAGGCAATATCGCCGACCTGATCATCGGCCTCGAGGACGCCACCAACGTCTTCGGCGCCGAATTCGAGAGCATGAAGAACTACACCGGCTGGGAAAGTTTCGTCGGCGTCTTCTCCAGCCAGCGCAAGCAGCGCATGCGCACCGACCGCGTCCGCAACATGTCGCTGGCCGGCAATTTGCAGGAGCTGCTGGCGAAATCCGACACCATCGTCGGCATCCTCAAGGCACAGAAGCAGGTCCTCGACACGCGTTACAAGACTTCCGAGGCCAGCCTGTCGCAGGTGATCGAGCGCCGCAAGACCACCATGTCCAATCTCGAGACCGTGCAGAAGCGCATCGAGGAACTCAACCCGATGCTGCTCGACATCGAGAACAAGATCGCCGCCTCGACCAGCCAGAAGGAACGCACGCAGCTTGAAGGCGAACGCTCGAAACTGGCCACGGAATACAACGAGAAGCAGGCCAAGGAGCAGGAATTGCTGGCCGAAAGCCAGACGCTGGAGCGCTATACCTCGATGTTCCAGACCTTCGTCGATTCGCTCAACAACCAGATCGCGGCGCAATCGACGCTGATCAACAAGCTGACCATCGATACCGAGCAGCGCATCGTTCTGTACAAGGCGCTGGAAGATTCGCTGAAGACCGCCGCCCAGCAGGATGTCGCCCACAAGATCAACACGCTGGGCAGCCAGGTCGACAACACCGCCGAAGAGACCATGGCCGGCATCGGTGCTGCCTCGCAAAAGCACATCGGCGATCTGCTTGAAATGCATGAGAAGAACATGGTCGCCACCGCCGACATCCAGCGCCGCAAGAAGCTCGCCGACGATGCCTTCGCCCGCCGCTTCGACGATGTGATGAAGAAGCACAATTCGGCAAATTACGTTCAGTCGTAATTGCTGCACGTGCACTGCTCCCAAGGGCTGGCAACATGACCCCCGAAAACGAAGCCGCGGCGCGGTATTTCTCGGCGATCGCGGCGGCACTTGGCGGCCTCGAAGTGTTCATGCGCGACGATCGCTCGCCGCTCTACCGGCACGGCATCGTCGCCAAGGTCGTCGCCGAATATATTGCGCGGCTCGACAAGTCGTTCTCGTGCTGGCGCAACCGGCTGGGCTTCACCGAGACGTTCCGCATCTCGCGCGCCGAAAGCGGTTTCCCGGTCTTCCAGAACCTGCTCGAGTTGGAGAACGACCGGCTCCAGGCCGATGCGCGCCTCGCCAATCTCCCGCTGGCCGACGAGCTGCGCGAGGAAATGGCGGACTTCATCCTGCGCCACAAGGAATTCCCCGAAGCGCTGCAGAAGTCGATGGCCGAGCGGCTTTACCTCGAGGACGTCAAGAGCGAGACCACCTTCGGCCCGTTCACGCTGGCGCAGACGGTCAAGGTGTCGGTCAATCCGAAGACGTTGCGGCCCTATTATCTGGTCCACTGGGCCTGCTTCGACGGCAGCGCCAACCTCCCGCTTGTCTATATGGTGACGGTCGAGGATTCCTCGGACGACATGATCCGGCAGCTTGTCGACTCCAGTGGCAAACTTAATGAGAGGGTCGACATTCCGCTGCCGGTCGACGGCTTGCTCAATCCCGAGCTTGCCCGCCGTTTCGACGATTTCACCGAGAAGAATTCCGCCTACGCGCTGTCGCCGGCGACCATCGCGGTCAACCTCGACAAGGATTTCGAGCCGCTGCATCCCAAGCAACTGCGTCGCGTCGTGCTCGGCCCGTTCTATTCTGCAGGGATTACCGACAACAATTCGACGGTGAGCGAAGTGCTGGCCAAGGTGCGCAAGCCGGAAAACGCCTGGCTGCTGACCTGGACCATCCAGGAGGTCTTTTCCAAGGCCGAAAAGCCAGGCCGCAAGGGGCTGTTCTCGAACGAAAAGACGACGCAGGAATTCTTCATCAATACCGACGATCTCGAGGCCGCGCGGCAAGGCGTGTCGAGCTATGAGAACCACGCGCTGATCCCGCACGAGGCCTATCAGGCGCTCTATGCCGCCGGCGAGGCGCAGAAGATCTTTTCGGGCTACAAGGTCCACATCCTGTCCAAAGGGCAGGTCATCAGCGACGTCTGACCGTCAAATCGCGGAGCATCCTCCATGGACACCGGCCTGACCACCATCCCGGAAGCGGCAATTGAAAAGCACCGTGCCACTGCGCAAAGTTTCATCACCCGCATCGTCGTGCTGGAGGACCCGTCGCGCGAGTCCGGCACCGCGCTTGCCGGCACCAACCGCCGCTTCGTCTCGACCGTCTCGGTCGGCTCGGTGCGCCGCACGCGCGAGGTCGAGCTCGCCAAAACCGTCGCCGCCGTCCATTCCGACGACCAGTTGCTGACCATCCCGCAGCACACGCTGTTGTTTCGCGCCCGGCGAGGGCTGGCGATAGCGCTGGCCATATCGGATATCTTCGCCGAAGGCTCCGATCTCGAAAGCCTGCAGGCGAAAAACGCCCGCGCGCCGCTCGAAGGCGATGAAGCTGCCACCTTCAAGAAGCTGCTGTCGGCCTCTGCCTACATCTCCGCCTTCAGCCTTGCCTCCTATTTGTTCCAGCTGATCGACAGCGACGGCGAGGCGCCGAACGACACGCCCGAGCCGGACTTTCTGTTCGACACGCCACAGGATGCGGTGAAGTCGATCGTAGCCGGGCTCGACAGGGCGATAGCAGGTTCGAAGGACGATGCCGACCTGATGACCCGCGCCCGCGCCTTTGCCCGCGTCGCCATCGACGGGCTGTTGGCGCGAAAGGGCCGCTTCGACGGCATCGGCCCGTTCGATAACGCGCATATCCGCATCGACGTCGACGATTTTACCCTTGACGGTTTCGACGTCGCGCCGGGTAAGCGGGCAAAGCCGCTGGTGATGACCTTCAAAAAACCGGAAGAGGTCGTCGGCAACCACATCGCCAAATACCAGTCGGTCAAGCTTGCCAAGATGCTGATGGCCTACGATTTCGAGCGTGAGCTGAACCCGTTCGTCGAGCTCGGCGGCTTCCTGTTCACCTTTATCGGCGATGGCGCGCCCGGCACCGGCAAGACAACCTTGATCCAGATGATCGCCGGCCTTCTCAATGGTTATTGCCAGGTCGCCGGCTATCCCTTCGCCTACGAGAATTTCGGCGTCGACCAGATCTCCTCCTACCAGGGCAAGTCCGGCCAGAACTGCCGCCAGTTCATCAACAATGTGCTGAACCCGCGCGTCATCGGCTTCGGCACCATCGACGATATCGACCAGGTCGCCGCACGCCGCTCAGACGACCGTGCCTCCGCCGGCCAGCAGGAAATCACCGGCGTGCTTATGGACGCGTTTGGAGGTGCGGCGACCGTGGTGCGCGGCAACTGCTCGTTCGGCATGTTTTCCAACTATCCCGAAAACGTCGACGACGCGCTGCGCCAGCGCGCCGGCGCGCGCTGGCTGGTCGACGGCCCGCAGAGCCGCGACGACTATATCGACATCTTCGTTCTGCTCGCCGGCAAGAACCACAAGATCCCGCTCGGCGACCACAAGCTGTATGCGGCGCAAGAGATCCAGCGCGCGGTGATGGAAGCTTACGAGGAGCATGAGAAGCCACAGGAAGACGGGTTGATGAAGGTCTATGAGCGCTACATGAAGGAGAACGGCGCGCCAAAGACTATGGCCGACATCGGCGCTTATCTGCATATGATCAAGGATGCCGAGCCGCGCTTTACCGGCCGCGCCATCAAGAACGTCACCGATGCCATCAAGATGCGCGCCATGGACATCGAATTGCCCGACGAATGGTTCGAAAAGCCGGAAGCCTTCATGCACAAGGGTTACGACGACAAGAAAGCGATGATCGAGGAACTGCGCGGGCCATTCTCGATGGACATGGTCATGCAGGAGATCAACCGCTACGCGGATTCCGAATTCCGCTATTCCGACAAATCCGATGATGCGGCGGTGACCAAGATGATCCGTGACACCCGTCTGCGGGAGCGTGCCGTGCGTGAGATCGAGGAGATGAAGAAAAAGGGGCTGTGGAATGCGTGAGTCTGGCGCTTCTCCCTTCTCCCCGTTCACGGGGAGAAGGTGCCCGAAGGGCGGATGAGGGGCAGCGCTGTGCGTGGTGGAAACGAGCCGAAAGTTACGAGAGCCCGGCAACTGCGGAAGGTCGAAAACGGCGCCGAAGACAAGCTTTGGAGCGAACTGCGCGGACGAAGGTTGAATGGCCATAAATTTATTCGCCAACTGCCGATCGGTCCATATTTTGCTGACTTCGCCTGCCGTGAAGCCAATCTGGTCGTTGAAGTTGATGGAAGCCAGCACGCAAACCGATCTCAGGATCGATACAGGGACGAGACGATGAACCGGAATGGCTGGTCGGTACTGAGGATATGGCACGCCGATGTGCTGACGAGCCGCAAGAGCGTGCTGGACACGATCGTGGCCGTCCTTGACGGTCGACTGGATGAAAAAATGATTGCTGTTGACGCAAAATTTCTGCCTTCGACAGCTGCAGGAAAAGAATGATGAGCGTCTGCGCCGCCCCTCATCCGCCCTTCGGGCACCTTCTCCCCGTAAACGGGGAGAAGGAATAATGGCCAAGAAGCCCGATCTGCTGCGCGACAACGAGCTGATCTACGGCCGGCTGCTGACGATCGACGAGCCGCACCTGATCCAGCGCTACAACAAGGCGATGGTCGCGTTCGGCTTGAAGCCGACCAAGTTGAAAAGCTTCGAGATCGATCGCACTGGCTTCTCGCCGCAGGTCGCCGAGGAATGCGGCGACTACAGCTACCTCGATCCTAACGAGGTCAACCGCCGCTTTATCATCCTGACGCCGTCGCAGATAGACCTGCCGGTGGTGCACACGGCTTTCTCCAACACCTCGCTGCTGATGTACGAATTCATGTCCAAGAACCAGCGCGCCATCGATGCGCTGACGATCAAGGACGTCATCTACGGCGAGATCGAGGATTCGGTTCCCAAGGTCGACGACATCGAGGACCTGCTATCGATCAACCAGGTCGAATTCAAGGTGCTGTCGGCCGAGGATGTGCTCGGCAAGGCCGCTGAACTCGGCAAGCTGGTCGACCGGCTGAAGCAGGAGCCGGATGCCTGGCGCGACAACGCCATGCTGGCCCACATGGTCGATCTGGCGAAGATCTGCGGCGACATCCGCGAGAATGCGCTGGTGCCGGACCAGGTGATCTTCCGTCACAATGCCTATTGGACCAGCCATTTCGGCGGGCTCTATGTGTTCGTCGATCCGGACGTGACGACGGTGATCAGCGACCCGGCAGCGCCGGGCTTCCGCCGCTCACGGCCATGGCAGGTGAGCTACCTTTCGATCCACGACGCCGACAAGGTGTTCAAGTTCCTCGCCTCGACCGGCCGCATCGAGTTGCCGCGCGCCTCATGGATCGAAACCTCCGGTTATCTCGAGCATCGCGCCGAAATGGTGGTGCGCGCGCTAATCCGCGACGCCGATCCCGACCGCAATCTGACCGACGTCGACAAGGTCTGGCTGCAGACCTGGATCCACGGCCATACCGATCTGATCACCAGAGACGGCAATTTTCCCTTCCTCAACGCCGCCAAGCGCGAGATCGCCCAGCTCGGCCATCTCAAGATCGAGGACGTGTTCCCGCAGCAGCGCTTCCTGGTCATCCGCGCCAAGCCGGACCATCCCGACGCCTGGCTGACCAACCAGCTGATCTCGGACTTCGTGCCGCAGGACTTCGTTTCGCGTTACGTCTTCAACAAGCCGGGCTTCTACAGGGATTATGAAGGCTTCAGCGACGCCTGGCGATCGCATGTTGTGGACGTTCTGAAAACCACATATCTGAAGGACAAGGTGGCGTTTCGCACACGCCTCTACGGCTTGACTGACTGAGGGGTGACATCGCCATGCTTGATCCGATCGTGAATTTCTTCACCCGGATTTTCCAGTGGATTGGCCGCGGCATCGGCATAATCATCGGTGCGATCCTGTGGCCGTTCCTGTGGGCGGGGCGCTGGTACACGCAACGCGGCTGGATCCTGAAGGCGGTGCTCGGCCTGGCTGTGCTCGTGCTGATCGGCCTCTATGTCAATTTCTTCTACGCCACCCAGTGGTGGAACAATTTCGACCCGAATTACGTCGACAAATACACGTTCGAAAAACGCAACGGCTCCGCCGGTGAACAGGTTTCCGCCGGCGCCGGCACCGACACGGCCAAGACCTGCGGAAATTCAGCCATTGCCCAGGTTGCGGCCGACCTGACCGACTTCAACGTCAACCAGAATGCCTGGGTGTCGTCGATGATCCTTTACAAGCTCGGCCTGTTCGGCATCGACTGGGACCACACGCCGTTCATGGACAACAAGGCTTCGTTCCAGCGCGGAATCAACCAGGCGGTGCGGCGCACGGCGACCGAGCTTGCCGACAATCTCGGCCGCGTCCGCACCACCTCGCAGATCGACGCCGACTTGCAGGACGCCCGTGGCAATCTGCAGTTCGATGAGGAAACCTGGTACTTCGGCTTGAACCCGTTCGGTCCCAAGACGCCGACGCCGAGCTACTATCGCGACGCAGTGCGCAAGCTGCGTTCCTTCAACGCCCGCCTCGCAGCCTGCCAGGCGACGTTCGATGCCCGCGCCGACAATCTCAAGCAGTATATCGACCGCATTTCGTCCGATATCGGTTCGACCTCGGCGATCCTCAAGGAGCGTGCCGAAAACCACAATAATGGCTGGTTCGACACTCGCGCCGACGACCGCTTCTGGTTCGCCTATGGCCAGCTCTATGCCTATTACGGGCTGATGAAGGGCGCACAGGCCGACTTCGAGGACGTCATCAAGGAAAAGCACCTGCAGAACCTGTGGGATACGATGGACGCGCAATTCGTCTCGGCGCTGCGCATCCAGCCCTTCATCATCGCCAATGGCCGCGAGGACGGCTGGCTGTTGCCGACACACCTGACGACGATGGGGTTTTATATACTCAGGGTGCGCTCGAACATGGTCGAGATCAGCAACGTGCTGACGCAGTAGCGGATCGTCCCGCACAGCCGGCGCTGGTGAATTTGCGCCGTTGCTTCTGTCGCTTTTCGCGTATTACGCGGCTGTTTTGAGACGGCGGAACCGCGCCTGCTCTGGCTTCTATACGGCGCGGCAACCGGCGCGAAAAGAACCTGTAGCAGGGCAGCCGGCCGCAGAGGCATTTTCTTCGTAGGAAACATAGTTGCATGAAAGTTGACGCGGCGGCAGCGACAGGGGTAGAACATGCCCGCGCCTGCAATGCCGGGCTATTCTTGCGACCACACTAGTCAAATCCGTCCAATTCAGAGGGAAGCCGTCATGGCCGAAGTGAAGTCCGACATCGAGATCGCCCGCGGCGCCAGGAAAAAGCAGATCCAGGAGATCGGCCAGAAGATCGGCATTCCGAGCGAACATCTTTTGCCCTACGGCCACGACAAGGCGAAGATCTCGGCCGAGTTCATCAAGTCGGTGAAGGGCAACAAGGACGGCAAGCTGATCCTCGTTACCGCCATCAACCCGACACCGGCCGGCGAAGGCAAGACGACGACGACGGTGGGCTTGGGCGACGGCCTCAACCGCATCGGCAAGAAGGCCATCGTCTGCATCCGCGAGGCTTCGCTCGGACCGAATTTCGGCGTCAAGGGCGGTGCCGCTGGCGGCGGCTACGCGCAGGTCGTGCCGATGGAGGACATGAATCTCCACTTCACCGGCGATTTCCATGCCATCACCACCGCTCACAATCTGCTGTCGGCGCTGATCGACAACCACATCTACTGGGGCAACGAGCTCGGCATCGATACCCGCCGCGTCGTCTGGCGCCGCGTCATGGACATGAACGACCGGTCGCTGCGCGAGATCATCTGTTCGCTCGGCGGCGTCGCCAACGGTTTCCCGCGCGAGGCCGGTTTCGACATCACAGTCGCCTCGGAAGTCATGGCCATCCTGTGCCTGTCGACCGACCTGAAGGACCTGGAAAAGCGCCTCGGCGACATCATCGTCGCCTATCGCCGCGACAAGTCGGCCGTCTATGCCCGCGACCTCAAGGCCGACGGTGCAATGGCCGTACTCTTGAAGGACGCCATGCAGCCCAATCTCGTGCAGACGCTGGAGAACAACCCGGCTTTCGTCCATGGCGGCCCGTTCGCCAACATCGCGCATGGCTGCAACTCCGTCGTTGCCACCACGACGGCGCTGAAGCTTGCCGATTACGTCGTCACCGAAGCCGGTTTCGGCGCCGATCTCGGTGCCGAAAAGTTCTTCGACATCAAATGCCGCAAGGCCGGCCTTAGGCCGGCAGCGGCAGTCATCGTCGCCACGGTTCGCGCCATGAAGATGAATGGCGGCGTCAAGAAGGAGGACCTCGGCAAGGAGAACGTCGAGGCGGTGAAAAAGGGATGTGCGAATCTCGGCCGCCACATCGAGAACATCCGCCAGTTCGGTGTGCCGGCCGTGGTCGCTATCAACCATTTCTACTCCGACACCGAGGCCGAGATCCAGGCGATGAAGGACTACGTCGCCTCGATGGGCGAAGAGGCGATCCTGTGCAAGCACTGGGCCCAGGGATCGGCCGGCATCGAGGAACTGGCCAAAAGAGTCGTGGCATTGGCCGAATCCGGCGCGTCGCAATTTGCCCCGCTCTATCCCGACGCCATGCCGCTGTTCGAGAAGATCAACACCATCGTCCAGCGCATCTATCGCGGTTCAGAAGCGATCGCCGACAAATCGGTGCGCGACCAACTCCACGCCTGGGAGCACGCCGGCTACGGTCATTTGCCGGTCTGCATGGCCAAGACGCAATATTCCTTCTCCACCGATCCGAATCTGCGCGGCGCGCCGACCGGCCACACCGTGCCGGTGCGCGAGGTCAGGCTGTCTGCCGGCGCCGGCTTCGTCGTCATCATCTGCGGCGAGGTGATGACCATGCCCGGCCTGCCCAAAGCGCCATCCTCGGAAAAGATTTTCCTGAACGAAATGGGCCAGATCGAAGGCCTGTTCTAGGGATAATCAAAGCTTGAACGGCAAAGGGCGCCGCAACGCTGCGGCGCCCTTCTGCCTGTTCGCAATAGTCTCCTAAGCCGCGCTTCGCGCCAGCGCGCGCTGGTTGGAGGCATAGGGTGTGTCGTGCTGGGGCACAACGCCGGTCTTCAGGCAATCGATCCACTCGGCGGTTTTGAGAACGGCCGCGAAGCGCGACTGCAGGACGATCGTCACCACGCGATGGATTTCCTCCCCCGAAGCGTAACCGGCGCTGTTGGCGTACGGCAATGACCCCGTTGCGTCCGACAGGAACTCCACCTCAAAGCCCATATGCACGGCGTGGATGACCGTCGACAGATCGCAATTATGCGTCATGTAGCCAATGACCGTGATCGTATCGATAGAGTTGGCGCGCAGCCACTCCTCGAGGTCTGTGCCGGTGAAGGCGCTGGGCAAGTTCTTTTCGATGTAGTGGTCGCGGTTTCGCCTGGCGATTTCCGGGTGCAACTCGGCGCCATGGCTGCCCTTGGCGAAGACCGGTGAGGTTTCCGGCGCCAACTGTTTGATGACCACCACCTTGACGCCTGCCTCGGTGGCCGCGTCCATCGCTCGCGCTACATTGACGACGCTGTCGCGGAAGGGCGGATGCTGGATGGCGAGGTTGCCGCCATCATAGTCGTTCTGAACGTCGATGACGATGAGGGCGCGGCGTGGAGCTTTGCCTTTGGCTGGTTGCGACATGGGTTTTCCTTTCCCGTTGGACATTGATGGGTGGACGATAGGCTCGGCACCGGATGGAAAAAGTGTCCCGATTGACATTATTCGAAAGAATTGGGACAATTAGCTGTTACTCCTGTTGGTGCTGCCATGACCGATCCTGCCGTTGCCGCCATCGCCTTCGATGGCATCAGCCCGTTTCATCTCTCCGTGCCGTGTCTCGTGTTCGGCGCGGATCGCACGACGCTCGGCCTGCCGCGCTTCGACTTCCGGGTCTGCGCGATTGAGGACGAGCCGATCCGCACCGATGCCGGGCTGACCATCAGCGTCCCGCACGGGCTTTCCGCGCTCGATGACGCCGACATCGTCATCGTGCCAAGCTGGAAGGATCTCGGGAGTTCACCTCCAGCGGCATTGATCGACGCGTTGCTTGGCGCGCACGAGCGCGGCGCGCTGATCGTCGGACTGTGCTTGGGAACGTTCGCTGTCGCAGCGACCGGACTGCTCTCAGGGCGGCGAGCGGCGACGCACTGGGCCTACGCGGATCAGCTGCAGGAACTCTATCCCGACATTCTCGTCGAACCGGAAGTGCTCTACATCGACAATGGCGATGTCGTGACATCCGCCGGCGTCGCCGCCGGGCTCGACTGCTGCCTGCACGTCGTACGGGCTCGTTACGGCGCGGAGGCGGCACTTCGCCTTGCCCGGCAGATCGTGCTTTCTCCGCATAGGCAGGGCGGGCAGGCTCAATTCATCGAACGTCCTATCGCCAGGACCGGCAATGCGGACCGCTTTACCCAGGCTCTCGAAACGGTGCGCAAAACCCTGGGTGATCCGCACAGTCTGGACAGCGTTGCCAGTCTCGCCGGCCTCACCCGCCGGACGTTCACGCGCCGTTTCCAGAAAACGATCGGCACCAGTTTCGGCGGCTGGCTGACCGATCAGCGCGTCCAGCTGGCGCAGCGGCTGCTGGAAGCAACGGAAAAATCAATGGACACGATTGCCTTCGAGGCCGGCTTCGGCAGCGCCACCTCGCTGCGCCAGCATTTCGCGGCGCGGCTCAGAACCTCGCCGGCGCAATACCGGCGCGAATTCTCGAAGAGTGCTCAGGAGGAGCGCGTGGCTCACATGCCGAGGTGAAATTCGGCTCGCGCTCGATTCCAGGGCAATCGCTTCGGGTTTGCGCTGCCCCTCATTGCCCTGCCGGGCATTTCTCCCCGTATAGAGACGGGGAGAAAGTCGCATCGCAAAGGATTTCGCCAATCACCAGCGTTAGAGAAGGGTGCGGAGGTTGCGGCCAGCCCCTTCTCCCCGTCACTATACGGGGAGAAGATGCCGGCAGGCAGATGAGGGGCGGCGCCGACGTCGAACTGGCATCTGGCCTGAATTATAGGCTATCTTTTTTCTCGAAGCGATTGCCCTGCTCTCGATCCTGTCGTCCTTGAAAGGCTCTGCGTCATCTGTCATGTATTAAAGCGACAGATGACGCGAAGAGGCCCGCCGTGGCGATAGCATTGGAAAAGGCTGCGCCAGCAGCAAAAAACAATGAACTGCAGAAAGTGGCGAGATTGCTAGGCGGCAGCCGTATTCTGGCAAGGCGCCTCAGCAGCGCTTTGGATGCCCACGAGCTGCTTCTGCACGGCCTGCCGGCTTCAGCGCTGGACCATCTTATCGGGCAACTCGTCTTCATCCAGAAGACCGATTCGCTGGAGAAGGCCGTCGGCATGAGCCTGCGCACCTACCAGCGCCGCAAGGATGCTCCTTCCAAGCCTCTCAGTCAGGACCAGAGCGGACGAACCTGGAAGTTCGCGGAGATCCTGTCGAAAGCTACCGACGTGTTCGGTTCGCAGGCGGAGGCAGAGCAATGGCTGGAGCGCCCGGCGATTGGGCTCGACCAGCGTCGTCCAATCGACCTTCTGGCGACGCCGGCGGGAATCGAGCTTGTAGAAGACTATCTGGAACGGCTTGAATATGGCGTTTATGCATGACGCCGCTGCCGGCGGCGCTTGGTGGCTCCGACCTCATCGGATGGCGCCTCGATCAAGCCGCGTTTGCGTCTACATGGGATAGTGGCGAGGGCGCATACAGGGTGGGCGGACGCTGGAACAGCAAGGGCGTGCGCGCCGTCTACTGCTCGATCGATCCCTCGACTGCGATCCTCGAAGTTGCGGTCCATAAGGGCTTCAGGGCGCTCGACACGGTTGCGCATGTCATGACGGCAGCAATCGTCAGCGATGTCACGGATGTGCATATCGTCGAACCCGCCGCCGTGCCCAACCCCAACTGGTTGCGCCCGGGCATTCCGAGCTCCGGACAACAGGCGTTTGGCGACGATCTTCTGCAACGGCACCGATTCGTTGTGATTCCGAGCGCCGTATCGCAGCACAGCTGGAACCTGATCTTCGACGCGAGCCTCGCCAGGGGGGCATACGCCATGAAGACCCAGGAGGCGTTTGCGCTCGACACACGGTTGCATCCACCTCCGGCCAAGTGACACAGCCGCCCATGTCCATCAGAACGAGGACATGACCGGGACAGAAGCACGGTGCTCAGCTGTTCCTGATTATCCGTGCCGGATTGCCAACCACCGTGGTGTTCGCCGCGACGTCGCGCGTCACCACAGCACCGGCGCCGACGATGGCGCCATCGCTGATCCTGACCCCGCCGAGGATGATGGCACTGCCGCCGATCCAGGCGTGTTTGCCGATCTCGACTGGCTTGGCGATCTCCAGCCCTGCCTGCCGCCCCGCAGCCTCCTTGTGGTGCTCGGCGCAATAGATCTGCACATTGGGTCCGAGCAGCGTTCCCTTGCCGATGCGGACTGGCGCCGTATCGAGAATGGTGCAGCCGGCATTGAGGAAGACGCGGTTGCCGAGAAAGATGTTGAAGCCATAAGCGCAGTGGAACTGCGCTTCGATCCGGGCGCCCTCGCCCGCAGCGCCGAGCAGCGCCCGCATGCCAGGCCCAATATCGCCACGCTGCCGGGGTGGCAGGCTGTTGTGCTCGAACACCGCGTCGCGTGCCGTGATCCGCAGCGCCTCCAGTTCCGGATCGAGGCAGCAATACCACTCGCCCGCCGCCATTTTCGTGCGTTCGCTTCCGGCCATGGCCGCGACTCCAGTCTCAATCTTTGCCAAAGCACAAGTGGTGAAAATACGGAAGCGCCGGCGGCGACACCACCTCTGGTCAAATACCGGACCTATGGTAGCCTGCCCTCTCGGACCTGTCCCAGGCCGGCCATCGAGGGGATCAATCATGCTGTATACTCTTGTACTCCTGATTGGCATCGTTGCCGGGCTTCGCGCCATGACCGCGCCCGCCGCGGTCGCCTGGGGCGCCTGGCTTGGCTGGTTGCCGGTCGCCGGCACCTGGGCGAGCTTCATGGGCCACTGGATCACCGTCGGCATCTTCACCATCCTGGCCATCGCCGAACTGGTCACCGACCAGCTGCCATCGACGCCGAGCCGCAAGGTGCCGCAGCAATTCGGGACGCGCATCGTCCTGGGCGCTTTCACCGGCGCGGTGATCGGCGCCACGGGTGGCGCCACCATCGGCGGCCTGATCGCCGGCGCCGTTGGTGCGGTGATCGGCACGCTGGGCGGCGCCGAGGCGCGCAAGCGCCTGGCCACCGCCTTCGGCAAGGACCCGCCCGCCGCCTTCATCGAGGACGCGGTGGCGATCGTCGGCGGGCTTCTGATCGTGGCGGCGGTGGCATGACGGCAAAGACATTCGACGCCATCATCATCGGTGCCGGGCAGGCCGGCCCACCGCTCGCCGGCCGGCTGAATGCGGCCGGCATGAGCGTGGCGCTGATCGAGCGAAAGCTGGTTGGTGGCACGTGCGTCAACACCGGCTGCACGCCGACGAAAACTATGGTGGCAAGCGCCTATGCCGCGCATCTCGCCCGCTCCGCCGCGGATTACGGGGTGACGCTCTCCGGTCCCGTCGGCGTCAACTACAAGGCCATCAAGGCGCGCAAGGACAAGGTCTCGAACGACGCCCGCGGCAATCTCGAAGACTGGATTGCCGGCATGGACAAATGCACGCTTTATCGCGGCCATGCGCGCTTCGTGACCGCCAATACGGTGCGCGTCGGCGACGATCTGCTGAGCGCCGAAAGGATATTCCTCAACACGGGTGGCCGCGCCTCGGTGCCCGACTTGCCCGGCGTCAACGACGTATCCTACCTCACCAACTCGTCGATGATGGATCTCGACGTGCTGCCGCGCCATCTGATCGTCGTCGGCGGCAGCTATGTCTCGCTCGAATTCGCGCAGATGTTCCGTCGCTTCGGTTCCGAAGTCACGGTCATCGAAAAGAGCCCGCGTCTGATCGGCCGCGAGGACGAGGATGTCTCGGACGCCATTTTGTCGATCCTCGAAAACGAAGCCATTGCCGTCCATCTCGGCGCCGACGACATCCGCTTCGCCAGGCGAGGCAACGAAATCGCCGTGACCTTCTCGCCAGGCAAGGCGGCTGCGGTCGGCTCGCATGTGCTGCTGGCGCTGGGCCGCACGCCAAACACCGACGATCTCGGCCTCGACAAAGCCGGCGTCGAGGTCGACAAACGCGGCTTCATCGTCGTCGACGACCAGCTGCGCACCACCGTGCCCGGCATCTGGGCGATGGGCGACTGCAACGGCAAGGGCGCCTTCACCCACACCTCGTACAACGACTACGAGATCGTCGCCGCCAACCTGCTTGACAACGATCCGCGCAAGGTCAGCGACCGCATCGAGGCCTATGCTCTCTATATCGACCCGCCACTCGGCCGCTGCGGCATGACCGAAGCCGCGGTTAGGAAATCCGGTCGCCGCGCCCTGGTCGGCCAGCGGCCAATGACCCGTGTCAGCCGTGCCGTCGAAAAAGGTGAGACGCAAGGTTTCATGAAGATCCTGGTCGATGCCGACACCAAGGAGATCCTCGGCTGTTCGGTGCTCGGTCCGGGCGGCGACGAAGCGGTGCACTGCGTGCTCGACCTGATGTATGCCAAGGCGCCGGTCAGCACGCTGGCGCGCGCCGTGCACATCCACCCGAACGTCTCTGAGCTTCTGCCGACCATCGCCCAGGAACTCAAGCCCCTGGTGTGAGCGCCGGGCGCAGGCGTTATCTCCCGACGCTGCGAGCGCCGGCCGGGTAGAATCTTGCGCCCATAGCGGCGCCGGCTGGACCAATCGACAGCGTATCGGCGAAAGGGCATGTGTTCGGCCTCTTTCCTGGAGGAATATCATGCAGAAATCGATCGAGCGCATAGCCGGCGACAGCGAGGGCGTTTCCTACGAATTCTCGGTCTTCCGCTTTGACGGCAGTGACAAGGCAGCACCCTCAGCCTATCTGCAGGCGGCTCTGCATGCCGGCGAACTGCCGGGGGTCGTCGCCATCGACGCGCTGATGCCGATGCTCGGAAAAGCCGAAGCGGAAGGCCGCATCAAAGGCAATATCACCGTCGTGCCCCAAGCCAATCCCATCGGCCGCGCCCAGTATCATTTCGGCGAGCACCAGGGCCGTTTTCACTTGGGCACGCGCACCAACTTCAACCGCGGCTTTCCGCTGCTGGCCGCGCCGGACATGATGCTGTTGCCGGACACCACGCTTGGCACGGCCGATCAGCGGCTTAAGGTCCGGTTGCTCCAGCTCTCCATCGGCCACGACATCGTGCTCGACCTGCATTGCGACGATGAAGGCCTCGCCTATCTCTACGTCCACACCAGCCTGTGGCCGGCCATGGCGGATTGTGCGGCGGCCATGGGCGTCGATGCGGTGATGCTGTGGGACGAAGATCCCGACGGCACCTTCGAAGGCGCCTCGATCATGCCATACCAAAACGTTCCCGCCGACGTCGCGTGCCTGGACCGGCGCGTCGCCACCACCGTCGAATATCGCGGCATACTCGATGTCGACGGCGCCCTCGCCGGCGTCGATGCTGAAGGGCTCTACCGGCTGCTGGTGGGGCGCGGCATCATCCGGGATCAGGCGCTGCCCGCGCCTGGCAGCTTCGTAGGGCTCGTCGCTCCTATCGAAAACATCGAGATGATGCCGGCGCCCCGCTCGGGCGCGATCCTCTACGACGTGAAGCCGGGCGACCGGGTCGCCAAGGGTGCGCGGCTTGCCACCATCGTCCACGCGCCGGGTGAGCCCGACGGCCGCACGGAAGTGTTGGCGCCGCAAGCGGGCCTCATCCTGACACGGCGTTCCCGCCGCATCATCCGCGCCGGCGAAGACCTCTTGAAGCTGGTCGGCGACAGGAAGAGCGCCGATGCAAGGTCCGGGACGCTGGAGGATTGAGGCCTTCCTTTGAATCCAGTTGCGCGGCCGTCCAATCGCCGCTATGGGAATCGCCATGAATATGCGTTCGATCAAGACCATTTGGTGGTGGGCTCGCTGACAGCGGCCTGTTCGAACGCGTTCGCGTGACAAGAGAGGGTGGCCGCAGCGGAATGTCCGGGCGGCCATTTGTTTTTTCAAGCCATTCCCGGGTCCGTTGCCCCAAAGACGCTGATGGAGACGGCAATGACGACGAAAATTCTGGAGAATGGCGCCGAGCGCTTCGTCACGGCGGGTGGCGTGGCGATTACCCGCCAGCGCCATGACCGGCCATATGAAGGGGCGATCGACGGCTATGTCGATGGCCTGAATTCGCGCCGCGGCGCCGTGTTTTCCTCGAATTACGAATATCCCGGCCGCTATACGCGCTGGGACACCGCCATCATCGATCCGCCGCTGGTGATCTCGGCACGCGGCCGCGGCATGCGCATCGAGGCGCTGAACCGCCGCGGCGAGGTGCTTTTGCCGGTGATCGGCACGGTGCTTGCCGGCCTTGACGATGTCACGATCGCCGAGACGTCGAACAAGCTCATCCGCCTCGAAGTCGCCAAGCCCGGCCGTGTCTTCACCGAGGAGGAACGCAGCCGCGTTCCCTCCGTCTTCACCGTGCTGCGCGCCATCACCGCTTTGTTCAAGACCGAGGAAGACGCCAATCTCGGTCTCTATGGCGCCTTCGGCTACGACCTCGCCTTCCAGTTCGATCCGGTCGACTACAAGCTCGAGCGCAAGCCAAGCCAGCGCGATCTCGTGCTGTTCCTGCCCGACGAGATCCTCGTCGTCGACCATTATTCGACCAAGGCCTGGACCGACCGCTACGACTATTCCGGCGATGGCTTCTCGACCGAAGGCCTGCCGCGCGACGAAATCGTCGAGCCGTTCATGACCGCCGACCGCATCCCGCCGCGCGGCGACCACGAGCCCGGCGAATATGCCAAGCTGGTGCGCAAGGCGATGAAGAGCTTCGAGCGCGGCGACCTGTTCGAAGTGGTGCCGGGGCAGATGTTCTACGAACGCTGCGAAACCCAGCCCTCCGAGATTTCCCGCAAGCTGAAGAGCATCAACCCTTCGCCCTATTCCTTCTTCATCAATCTCGGCGAGGGCGAATATCTGATCGGCGCCTCGCCGGAAATGTTCGTGCGCGTCAACGGCCGCCGCGTCGAGACCTGCCCGATCTCCGGTACGATCAAGCGCGGCGACGATGCCATCTCCGACAGCGAGCAGATCCTGAAGCTGCTCAATTCGAAGAAGGACGAGTCCGAACTCACCATGTGCTCGGACGTCGATCGCAACGACAAATCGAGGGTCTGCGAGCCGGGCTCGGTGCGCGTCATCGGCCGCCGGCAGATCGAGATGTATTCGCGCCTGATCCACACCGTCGACCACATCGAAGGGCGGCTGCGCGAAGGCATGGACGCTTTCGACGCCTTCCTGTCGCATGCCTGGGCCGTCACCGTTACCGGCGCGCCGAAATTATGGGCCATGCGCTTCATCGAGCAGAACGAGAAGAGCCCCCGCGCCTGGTATGGCGGGGCGATCGGCATGGTCAATTTCAACGGTGACATGAACACCGGCCTGACGCTTCGCACCATTCGCATCAAGGACGGTATCGCCGAGGTGCGCGCCGGCGCCACGCTGCTCTTCGACAGCATTCCCGAGGAAGAAGAAGCCGAAACCGAACTGAAGGCATCCGCCATGCTCTCCGCCATCCGCGACGCCAAATTAGGCAATGCCGCCAGCACCGAACGCAGCACCGCGCGTGTCGGCGACGGCGTCAACATCCTCCTGGTCGATCACGAGGACAGTTTCGTCCATACGCTCGCCAACTATTTCCGCCAGACCGGCGCCAATGTCTCGACGGTGCGCACACCGGTGCCGGACGAGATCTTCGACCGGCTGAAGCCAAACCTGGTCGTGCTGTCGCCCGGCCCCGGCACGCCGAAGGATTTCGACTGCGCCGCTACCATCAAGCGAGCCCGTGCGCGCGACCTGCCGATCTTCGGCGTCTGCCTCGGGCTGCAGGCGCTGGCCGAAGCCTATGGCGGCGAGCTGCGTCAACTGCACATCCCGATGCATGGCAAACCGTCCCGCATCCGCGTGTCGAAGCCGGGCATCATCTTCTCCGGCTTGCCCAAGGAGGTGACGGTCGGCCGCTACCATTCGATTTTCGCCGATCCGGTGCGGCTGCCCGATGGTTTTGTCGTCACCGCCGAGACCGAAGACGGCATCATCATGGCCTTCGAGCACCGCAAGGAGCCGATCGCTGCGGTGCAGTTCCACCCGGAATCGATCATGACGCTCGGCCACAATGCCGGCATGCGCATCATCGAGAACATCGTCGCGCACCTGCCGCGGAAGGCCAAGGAAAAGGCCGCTTAATTCGAGGGCTCAGTGTTGGGATCTTTTCCCCAATGACCGCGGCAGAAATCAAGGCCGCCGCCAGGCAGAAGGTCGCCAGCCTCGCCTTCTGGTCGATCATTGTCGCCTTCGTCGTGCTCGGCCTGAAGCTGGCCGCCTGGTACATCACCGGCTCGGTTGCGCTTTATTCGGACGCGCTGGAATCGATCGTCAACGTCATTGCCTCGGCCGCCGCCTATTGGGCAATCCAGGTCAGCTACAAGCCAGCCGACCAGGACCATCCGTTCGGCCACCATAAGGCCGAGTATTTCTCGGCCGTCCTGGAAGGCGTGCTGATCGTGCTTGCCGCCTTGCTGATCCTCAACGAGGTCTGGTGGTCATGGCAGCATCCGGCCCCGCTGGAACAGCCATGGACCGGCCTTGCCGTCAACGGCGTCGCAACGGTCATCAACGCAGTCTGGGCCTTGACGCTGATCCGCACCGGACGGAGTGAAAAATCGCCGGCTCTCGTCGCCGACGGCAGGCACATCATGACCGACGTGGCGACCTCGGTCGGTGTGTTCATCGGCCTGGTCGGCGCCGTGCTGACCGGCTGGCAGGTTCTCGATCCGGCTCTTGCCGTGATCGTGGCGCTGAACATTCTATGGCAGGGCTGGCACGTCATCGGCTCGTCGATGAACGGGCTGATGGACCGCGCCGTGGACACTCAGGAACATATCCGCATCCGCGACATCATCTCGGCCAATTGCAAGGGCGCGCTCGAGGTCCACGACCTGAAGACGCGCATCGCCGGCCGCGCCACCTTCATCGAGTTCCATCTGGTCGTCGACGCCGACATGTCGGTCGGCGCCAGCCACGTCATTTGCGACCGCATCGAGGACGCGCTGCAGGCAGAGATCCCTTCCGTCCGCGTCATCATCCATGTCGAGCCCGACGACGAGGCGAAACTGCCCAAGGGCACGACCGCCGTGCCCTTCGCGTGAGGTGGCGCAGATCGGTCTCCTCGTTGGTAGCGCATATATCTTGGAGATTAGCTGAGACATCCATCCCTTCGTCATCCCAGGGCGGAGCGACGCGAAGCGGAGCGCAGACCCTGGGATCCATGCCGTAACATCCGCCGAAGAATGCTGCGGGTCGGAATGTGTCACCCCGCTCCTAACCCGCCGTGACGAAGTGGCACTCTCGATTCTGGTCCGCCTTCGTGTGCCGCATATATCGCGGCATGGATCCCAGGGTCTCCGCGACGTCGCTTCGCTCCTGCTCCGCCCTGGGATGACGAAGGGATGGTGACTTTTGGCCAATCACCAGCGTTGTCGATTGGCAATTAGGGGCGGCGCCGACCTCCACAGTCCCTTTGGAGGAGCGAGATCAGCTAAAGACCACACCAAGGGCGGCTCGCTCCTGATCCGACGGACTTTCCAGCGCCGCCTCCGCGAAATCGTCGTCAAGCGGACCTATCACTCCGTCCAGCCAGGCCCAGTCCTGCGCAAGAGGCTCGATAATGACCCTCTGGCCGTGGCGGCTGATCAAAACCTCTTTGGTGTCGAAACGGTACTCCTTTGGCAAGCGCACCGCCTGCGAGCGGCCGGACCAAAACACCCTTGTCTTGCGCATGGCATCCACCTCCTCGTCACATTCGGCCAATTTCGAACCTGGGGTCCCGAACCCTGATCACGGCCCGCAGGCCGCCTGCGGCATCGGCTCCAGCCGGTAGACCTTGTCGTCGGAGCCGGTGTCGCCTTCCGCCGCCTTCGAGCACAGATCGACGATCGGCAGGCCGCTGTTCGGGTTGGCCAGCATCATCGTGCCGTTGGCGCCGCGGCGAAGGAAGACCTCCTTTTGCGCGATGTCGCAGGTGGCAGCACCCGTCTTCGCGCTCGCCGCGCAGCGCCATTGGTCGCCCTCGCCCTGGCAGTTATAGACCTGCGTGACCTTGGCCGATTTCTGCCGCGTGCTAACCGAAACGGCGATATCGGCGCCGCTTGGCCAATTGGCCGGATCGCCCTCCTTGGCGAAAGACGCCAACTCGACCGGTCCGCGGAACACCCTGATCGACTGGGTCAGCTGGTCTGGATGCAAGCCGAGATGCGCCGCATCGTAGTCGCGTCCGTAGCAGAAGGCCTGGTCCAGCTTCAGTCGCTCACGCAATGGCGGGCCAAGGGCCGGGTCGATCGGGTCGATGCGCGCGAACTCCGCCTTGCAGGTCGCGGCCGGCATCGGGTCGAGCCTGAAGCCGTTGTCGTCCTTGCCCAGCGCCTGCCTTTCGTACTCCGCCTTGCCGAGCTCGTCTTCCGATCCGGCGTCGAGATAGAGGTCGGGCTGCACGTCCGAGACGATCAGCCGGCCTTTGTCGTCGACCTTCAGCGACGCCATGGTGCGATCGCAGTCCATGCCGCAACGGATCGGGCCGGTCTTGCCGTCCTCCGACTCATGACTGCACCAGCCGCCGAGCCATTCCGGCGCCTCGGCGCCGCGCACCGTCGTCGCCATGAAGCCATTGTAGGAGGAATCGATGCCGGCGCTCGGCTCCTCGTTTGGCCGGCTGACCGGATCGCGGCCGTAATAGAAGAAGATGCGCGTTACCTTCTGGTGCGGATGCGACTTGAGATGCGCGGCGTCGTAGACGCGGCCGAAGCAGGCGTCCTTGCCGTCGGGGCTGAGCTCGGTGAGTTTGAGCGTGTCATCGGCGAAAGCAGCGCCGGCGACGGCGGCAAGCAAGGCAACCCCGAGCCCGGCACCCACAAAGGTCCCCATTATGGTCCTCGACGTCATGCTACCCCTCCATTGCCCCGACAAGACGTGGCGTCAATTTATGCTAGGATCGAGGCCGAGGCCACGCAATTTGCGCGGGCCGGCTAAATGGGAGATGAAGCCATGCGACGCCGCGATATTTTCCGCGTCGGTCTTGCCGGGGCCGCCGGGCTTTTCGGGCTGCGCCCGATCAAGGCAGCAGCTAATGAAGTCAAGCCGGCGGCTTCCGAAGAAGAAAGGCAAAAGGTCGCCTATCACCTCAGCGACCTCGACAAGGTCAATTTCGTGCTCGGCAACATCAAGAACCACTTCGAAGGCACCGACGGCAAAGTCGACATCGCGCTTGTCGTGCACGGCCCAGCACTTGCCGCCTTCAAGTCGAAGGGCATATCGGCCGCCATTTCCGGGCGGTTCGCCGGCCTTGTCCAGGATGGGCTCAGCCCGCACGCTTGCGCCAATACCATGCACGGCATGGATATCGGCCTGGCCGACCTGCTCGACGGCTTCCATGCAGCCGACCGGGGTGGCGTCGTCAAGCTCGCCGAATTGCAACGCCAAGGCTACGCCTATCTCAGGCCATAGGCTTTTACGGACTTGAACGCGAGGACTGCGAGGGCCTACGAAGAGCAGGCAGAGTCCCCGGAGGAATAGACGTGCCAGCCACCACCACCCTTGTCAGCCCCTCTCTGGTCATCCCCGACCTTGCCGGAAAGGCGGTCCTGGTCACAGGCGCCTCGACCGGCATCGGCGCGGCGCTTGCACTTGCCTACGCCGCGCAGAAATGCCGCGTCGCGCTGCACTACAATTCGAGCCGTGCGGCAGCCGAAAACCTGGCCGCGACCATTCGCAACGGCGGCGGCGACGTGTTCCTCACCCAGGGCGATTTCTCGACCCCTGCCGATGTCGAGCGCGTCGTCGAGGACAGTGCGCAACATTTCGGCCGGCTCGACGGCCTCGTCAACAATGCCGGCGGCATGCTCGGCCGCGTGTCCTATGCCGAGCAGACCGAGGCGCATTACGACGCGGTGATGGACCTCAACGCGCGTTCCGTGCTGACAGCTTCGCGCAAGGCGATCCCATGGCTGAAGCGGCAGGGTGGCTTCATCGTCAACACCTCCTCGATCGCCGCGCGCAACGGCGCCGGCGGCGGCGCCGGCCTTTACGGCTCGGCCAAGGCCTTCGTCTCCAACGTCACGCGCGGCATGGCCAAGGAGCTGATCGGTTTCAACATCCGCGTCAACGCGGTGGCGCCCGGCACGATCGCGACACCTTTCCACGAGCGCTACTCGACCGACGACCAGATGAAAGGCATGATCGCCACCATCCCGCAGGGCCGCGCCGGCACCGCCGAGGACTGCGTCGGCGCCTATCTGTTCCTCTCCTCCGATCTGTTGAGCGGCTACATCATCGGCCAGGTGATCGAGGTCAATGGCGGGCAGTTGATGCCGTAGACGGCGAACTGCATACTCCTGGTTGCGTCATCTCAACGGAGCAAAGCGAATGTACGGACTGATCGGCAAGATGCGGGCAATGCGCGGCCAGCGTGACGCAATGATGGATATCCTGCTCGCCAGCACCAGCGCCATGCCCGGCTGCCTGAACTACATCATCGCCACCGACCCGGCCGATGCCGACGCGATCTGGGTGACCGAGGTGTGGACCGACGCCGAAAGCCACAAGGCTTCGCTGCAGCTGCCCGAAGTCCAGGCGGCAATCGCCAAGGCACGGCCGATCATCGCCGGCTTCGAGTTCCAGGTGGAAACGCATCCTGTTGGCGGCTTCGGCTTGCCGGCGGTGAAGGCGGGATAGAGGGAGAGGCCGGCGGGACAGCGCCCCCCTCTGGCCTGCCGGCCATCTCCCCCTCTAGTGGGGAGATTGAATGTCACTTCGGCCTTCGCCAACCTCCAAAGAAGAGCGCTGTCGGCGAAGCTGCCAATCTCCCCACTAGAGGGGGAGATGGCCGGCAGGCCAGAGGGGGGCGCGAAGGATCGCTACGGATGGCTCATGCCATTACCACCTAAGCCCTTTTCCCTCTCAAAAAGGGTTCGCATTTTTCCGCCACCGGTCTAAGAGCCGATCTATGGATTCTTCCCCGAACCCGCCGGCCATCGAGCATCTGGCGCGGATCCACAAGGCTTGGCAGTGGCCGGTCCTGGTGGTGGTCTCGGTGCTGTTTGCCGGCGCGCTGGAACTCGCCGCCCTGCCCGCCGCGCTCTTGATCGGACCGATGCTGGCGGCCATCGCTGCCGGCACCAACGGCGCCACGGTGCGCGTGCCGCGGGTTCTGTTCGGCTCCGCCCAGGCGGTCGTCGGCTGCCTGGTCGCCAGTTCGATCTCGGCCGATATCTTTCCCGTCTTCTACAAGGAATGGCCGCTGTTCCTCGGCGTCGTGATGGCCACGGTCGCGGCATCCAGCCTGCTCGGCTGGCTAATCAGCCGCTGGCGCATCCTGCCCGGCACCACCGCGGTCTGGGGCTCGTCGCCGGGCGCCGCCACCGCCATGGTGCTGATGGCCGGTGCCTTCGGCGCCGACCAGCGCCTCGTCGCCTTCATGCTATATCTGCGCGTCATCTGCGTCTCGATGACGGCAGCCTTGGTGGCCAAGCTTTGGGTCGACACCTCAGGCATCGAGGTGCCAGCCATCGTCTGGTTCCCACCGGTCGACCCGCAGGGCTTGGCCGCAACGTTCGGCGTGGCGCTGGTCGGCGGCCTCACCGGAAAGCTTTTCCGGCTGCCGTCGCCGTTTTTCCTCGGCACCTTCATTTTCGGCACCGTGATGCATCTCGGGCTCGGCGTGACCATGCAGTTGCCACCCTGGCTGCTCGCCTTGAGCTATACGATGATCGGCTGGAGCATCGGCCTGAATTTCACCAGGGCCATTTTGCGCCACGCGGCCCGCGCGCTGCCGCAGATTGTCGGCTCGATCATTGCCCTGATCGTCTTTTGCGGCGGCCTCGCCTTCCTGATCAGCCGCCTGCTCGGCATCGATCCGCTGACCGCCTATCTGGCAACCAGCCCCGGCGGCATGGACAGCGTCGCCATCATCGCCGCCGCCGCGCAGCATGTCGACATATCCTTCGTCATGGCGCTGCAATCGGCACGCTTCCTGATCGTGCTTCTGGTCGGCCCAAGCGTGGCGCGGCTGGTGGCGAGAAGCCTGCGGGAGTAAAGACCAGCCGGGCAGCGCGTCAGCTGATCACCAGGCTCGATATACGCTCGCCGTCCAGCGTGAAGACCATATCGCCCTCGCCGTTGAAACCGTTGCCTTCGACCGCGATGCGAACGCGCCAGGTGCCGTCCTCCGCTGCGATGCCGAGGATGCGGAGCCTGGACTGCACGCCGATATTGTCCGACTGGTTCCAGCGCGCAATCTGGTCGCGGCCCTGGAACGACCTGCCCCAGTCGCTCAGAAAGGCATCGGCCGTGAACGTCTCGAGGAAAGCTTTGGTGTCGCCGGCATTGGTAGCTTCGACAAAGCGGCGGATGGCATCGGGCGTGGTCATTTCCTTCCTCCAGGTGGCCTAATCCAGCCGGTGCATCAGATCGTCGTCCAGCCAGCGGGCGAAGAAATAGACCAGTTGCTTGTGCCACCACGGCCAGTCATGGGCGACATCGCCGCCCCAGTAGTCGACCCAGGCCGGAATCGACTTGTCGCGCAGGATCTGTTCCAGCGCCTGCGTATCGGCCAGCATCCGTTCCTCCCAGGCACCCTGCCCGCAGCAGAAGATCAGCCGCAGCGCCTTCAGCCTGACAAGCAGCCCCGGATCGACGATACCCGGCAGGTAGTCGAGCGGCGAGTTGAAGAAAATCTGTCCGTCGAGCGCGCTGCCGAAGAAATCGTGGGTCGAATAGACCCCCGACAGCGCGATGACGCCGCTGGCCAGTTCCGGAAAGCGGAAGACGAAATTCGACGAATGATAGCCGCCCATCGAGCAGCCGCAAAACAGCGGCTTCAGCGTACGCCCGCCATTGGCCTCGGCTGCGACAGACAGGAGTTCCGGCAGCGCCTCCTCGCGCACATAGCGGAAATACGCTTCATGCCGGGCGATGCGATGGGCCGGCGCGGCATGACGGTCGAAGAAGGATTCCGCATCGATGCCGTCCAGCGTGAACAACTGGATGCGACCGGTGTCGACGAACTCGGCGAGAGCCGAGACGGCGCCGGAATCCTCGAACTGGTAGAACCGCCCTTGCGAAGTCGGGAACACAACCACGGGCCGGCCGGCATGGCCGTAGCGCTTGTATTCCATGTCGCGGCCGAGGTTGCGGCCAAAACCCTTGTGGTAGGAAACGTCCATCGCCTTACGCCTTTTCCGCATGGATGTAGTCGACCGCCCGGCGCAGCGCCTTCGGGTCCGTGGAGCGCAGCTGATAGGCGTAGTTTCCCATGGCGCGGCTGAAAACCTCCTCGATGGCGTGATGATGGACGATCATGTCGCCATGGGCGGCTAGCACGTCGGCATGGCTGTGCACATAGTTGAGGTGCCGCTTGCGGCTGGCATAGGCGGTGAAATACTTGCCCCTGTAAGGGCCGCCGGCGGCGTCCTTGACCACCATGTCGGCCCAGGCGGCATAGACATCGATATCGAAGGTGTAATTGATGGCATCGGTCATCCAGGCGCCGGGCGGCCGCATGTTGACCTCCAGCGCGATGACCCGGTCGTCCCTGGTTTCGAACAGCTCGATGTGGAAGAAGCGCTCGCGCACGTCGAACGCCTTGAGGATTTTCCTGCCGGCCTCCTCGACCGCCGGGCTGATCTCGGGAAAACAGACATAGCTCATATGGCGGTCGCGGTTGACCACCTCCATGACGCTCTGGTCATAGCGGTGGCTGGCGGCCAGCACCACCTCGCCGTCGCGGTTGACCAGCCCGTCATAGGTCACCACCAGCCCTTCGATGAACTGCTCCATGACGAAGCTGACGCCTTCCGGCTTGTCCCTGAAGAACCGGTCGAGTTCGCCGGCGTTGGAGATTTTGAAGGTGTTCGAGGCGCCGGAGCCGGAATCCGGCTTCACCACCACGGGATAGCCGACGCGGCGGATGAAAGTCATGGCGCCGGCGCGGTCGGAGCATTTGCGTTGCGGGATGGTTTCGACGCCGCTCTTGCGGAAGAATGCCCGCATGCGGCTCTTGCGTTTCAAATTCTTCACGAAGTCGAGCTTGGTGCCGAAGATGTTGAAGTCGGTGCGGATATTGGCTTCCAGCTCCAGCCAATGCTCGTTGAGCGATTCGAACCTGTCGACGCGGCCCCATTTGTGGATGAAATGGCCGATCGCCCGGAACACCGGCTCGTACTCCTCCATGTCCTCGATGCGGTAATATTCCGAAAGGGCTGCCTTCAATTTGCCGTCCAGCGCATCGAACGGCGCATCGCCAATGCCGAGCACGGTGGCGCCGGCCTTCTTCAGCCGGTCGCAGAAATCGGCGCCGTTGGCTGGAAAATGCGGCGAGAAGAACACGAAGTTCATGGACGATTCCTCCCGGCGGCGAGCCATCGCACCCCCGCCGACAATCGACTCTGGCGCATTTGCCGGGCTCGGGGAAGAGCAACTGGATCAGGTGAGCGGTTGGGTCCGCGAAAGGTGACGCCAAAACCGTGAAATAAAAAACCCGCCTCGACGGCGGGTCCTCGGTGCCAATCAGCACCATACCCAAATTAGTAGCATAGCTGCCGGCACAAAGCAAGAACAAAGTTGCTATAATCAGGAAAAATCGCTTCCTGTCAGCGCCGCGCCTTCATTGCAGCCTGGGTTCCTCGCCCCACGAAAGTGGGGAGAGGTGGCTCGGCGAAGCCGAGACGGAGAGGGAACTGCGCCTATGAAGGCCCCCTCTCCGGCCGCTTTGCGGCCACCTCTCCCCCGCTTCGCGGGGGCGAGGAACCCAGGTCTTGAGGCTGGATCCGCAGCTTCTGCGACAGCGAGGCCCCCACTTGCCTCGCTTTGCCCGCTCCTGTATGAAATCCGCCATGAGCCCGCGCGCCACCTCTTTTGCGTCCCGTCCGACCGGCATTGCCGGCCAGACCGTTCGCGCGCTTGCCTCCACCCTGCTGCTTCTCGGCCTTATCGGCGATCGCCGGGTTCGCTGAAGGAGCGCCCGGCGGTCGAATTCGCCGCTCACGCGCACGCTCCTTGGCCAAATTGGCAAGTCACATCAAGCGAACGAAATTCTGGTAAAGGCGCCGCTCGCCACCAATCCGCCTGAAGCTGGATCCGCGAGCCGCCGGGAGAAAAGACGATGAACGCACGAGAAGATATCCGTCTGAATGTAGAGGAAACCGCCAAGCCCGCGAGGGGCATGCCGGACGCCGCCCGCAAATACCAGCCCTATCCGACCGTCGGTCTTGCCGATCGCACCTGGCCTTCGAAAGTGATCGACAAGGCGCCGATCTGGTGCTCGGTCGACCTGCGCGACGGCAACCAGGCGCTGATCGATCCGATGGGCCAGGAACGCAAGGCGCGCATGTTCGCCCTGCTGCTCGACATGGGCTTCAAGGAGATCGAGATCGGCTTTCCGTCGGCCTCGCAGACCGACTTCGATTTCGCCCGCTGGTGCATCGAACAAGGCAACGTGCCTGCCGACGTCTCGCTGCAGGTGCTGGTGCAGTGCCGGCCGGAACTGATCACCCGCACTTTCGAGGCGCTCAAGGGTGCCACCAACCCGATCGTCCATTTCTACAACTCGACCAGCGAGCTGCAGCGCCGCGTCGTCTTCGAGAAGGACGTCGCCGGCATCAAGCGCATCGCCACCGATGCGGCCAAGATGATCACCGACATGGCCGCGAAGGCCGGCGGCGGCTACCGTTTCGAATATTCGCCGGAGAGCTTTACCGGCACCGAGCTCGACGTGGCGCTGGAGATCTGCAACGCCGTCACCGAGATCGTCAGGCCGACGGCGGAAAACAAGCTGATCATCAACCTGCCCTCCACGGTCGAGATGTCGACGCCCAACATCTATGCCGACCGCATCGAATGGATGTGCCGCAACCTCGACAATCGCGAGAACCTGTTGATCTCGCTGCATCCGCACAATGACCGCGGCACCGGCATCGCCACCACCGAGCTCGGCCTGATGGCGGGCGCCGACCGCGTCGAAGGCACGCTGTTCGGCAATGGCGAGCGCACCGGCAATGTCGACATCGTCACGCTGGCGCTCAACATGTACACGCAAGGCGTCGATCCCGAGCTCGATTGCTCCGACATCAACCGCATGAAGGACGTTTACGAATACTCCAACCAGCTGAAGATCCCCGAGCGCCATCCCTATGTCGGCGAGCTCGTCTACACCGCCTTTTCCGGCTCGCACCAGGACGCCATCAACAAGGGCATGAAGGCGCTGCGCAAGGCCAACACGCCGCATTGGGAGGTGCCCTATCTGCCAATCGACCCGGCCGATGTCGGCCGCAGCTATGAAGCCATCATCCGCATCAACTCGCAGTCCGGCAAGGGCGGCATCGCCTATGTGCTGCATGCGGATTACGGCCTCAACCTGCCGCGCAACCTGCAGATCGAGTTCAGCCAGGCCATCCAGGCGATCACCGACGCCGAAGGCAAGGAGGTGCCGGCCAAGCGCATCTACGAGCGCTTTCTCGACACCTATGTCGACCAGCCCGGCGCGCGGCTGAAATTCCTCGACCACCACACCTACCCCGACACCGGGGTCAAGGGCCGGCGCGTGGTGGAAGCGGTGATCCTCGACAGAGGCAAGGAGGTGACCATATCAGGCACCGGCACCGGCCCGATCGACGGCTTCGTCGATGCGCTGTCGCGCCATGTCGGGGTGCCGATGTCGGTGCTCGATTATTCCGAGCATTCCATGCAGCGCGGCTCGAATGCCTCGGCCATTTCCTATGTCGAGATGGAACATCCGGGCGGCAAGCTGTTCGGCGCCGGCATCAACACCAACATCGTCGCCGCCTCGCTCGAAGCCGTCGTTTCGGCCGCCAACCGCATCGTCGGCCGAAAGGACGGCTAGCCGAGACTACCGGGCTCGCGCCATTAGCCCACCGGATATTTATCGGGTGGGTACGCTATCGCACCATAAGCACATGCTTGTATGGCGCCGCCAGCGCTATATGATCGTACCTCAACCTGTGCCGAATTCGAAGGGATCGACACTTGCAGCATACCACGCCTGCCGCCCCCGCAGTGCGCGAAACGTTGGAGCGATTGCTTGCCAGCGAAACGTTCGGACGATCCGAGCGCGCGCGCAAGCTGCTCCGCTACCTGGTCGAGCGCGAGCAGGCAGGCGAAGCCGACCGGCTCAAGGGCTTCTCCATAGCGATGGACGTTTTTGGCAAGGACGGCGATTTCGATCCGTCGACCGATGCGGTGGTGCGGGTGCAGGCCGGCAGGCTGCGCGAGCTTCTGCAGCAGTATTTCGCCAATGAGGGCGTTGCCGAACCGGTCCGCATCGCCATTCCGCGCGGCGGCTATGTTCCATCCTACGAACTCAACGCCATTCGCTTGCCGGTGGAGGCCGAGGCAGAGGGCAAGCCGCAGCCGGCGACAGAGGAGGCGGCGGCGACCGCCCCACCCGGATCGCCGCAGGATGCCCGCAACCGGGCACATCCGGCTGCATTGCTGAGCGTTCCAGCCGTGGCCCCCGCTGCACCTTCGCTGCAGCGCCATTTGCAGTTCTTCTGGCTGGCGATCGCGCTGGTCATTCTGATGCTGGGTGTGCTGATCCTTCGCCAGGGCAGCGTGGTATTGCTGACCGGCGGCGACACGGCGGTCGAGACCGCGGTGGCGACCGGCAGCATAGCAGCGCCTCCGGTTGAAACCCTCCCCCAGGTCTACATCGCCATCAAGGCCGACAGCGACGTGGCTCGCCGTGTCGCCGCATCGCTGCGCGCCGGCCTTAGCGGCTTCGATACCATCAATTTCATCGGCCGTGATGCCGACAGCCCGCCCGATCCACTTACCGACGCCGCCAGCTTCGTGTTCGCCGTCCTGCCCGGACCGCGCACCGGCGACATCATGCTCGAGCTGCAAAGTGTGGCGACCGGCCGCGTGCTGCTGTCACGCAACCTGACCGCCGGCGACAGCGCGAACACCGCCATCGAGGACCAAATCTCCGGCATTTTGAGCTCGGCTCTTCCCGCCTCGGGCACGATCTACAACTACATCGAGCAGAGCGGCATCCAGACCGGGCTGACGGCGTGTCTGGTGCTCAACGGCAAATATTATCTCGACCAGAACGCCCAGACGCACGAAGCCGCCTACCGCTGCCTCGAAGATCTTGCCAACCGGGAGGCGAAGTCGTCGCTCGTCTATTCGGAACTCGCGTCCTTGCATTTCGAAGCGGTCACGGACCACTATCCCTACCCCGCCGACGCGACGATCGACAAAGCGATGACGTTTGCCCATCGCGCCATCCAGATGGGCCCGACCAGCCCCTACGCGCACCGCGCCCTTGGTTATCTCAATTCGCGCATGGGCGATTCCGCGGAATCGATCCGCTGGATGCACAAGGCCTATGAGCTCAATCCCTACGATCTCGCAATGGCCGCCGCCTATGGCTACGGGCTGGTTTTCGCCGGCAGGTACAGCGAGGGCACCCCGATCCTTGCTCACGCCGTGGACATCGCCAGCGCCCATCCGACATGGTGGGATTACGGGCTGTTCGCCGGAGAGTTCATGATGGGCGACATGAACAGGGCCACGCTTGCCAGCGACGGCTTGCGAACGACGGAAATGAAATCGCATTATCTGGCGGCGCGGCTGATCGGCGCCAAGGCTGCCGGCCGCGAGAAGCTGGCGAGCAGGCTGCTGCAGGAACTGTCCACCAAATTTCCGAAATTCGCAGCCAATCCGCGCGCAACCTTCGTCGAGCGAAGATATCCCGCCGATCTGACCAACCGGCTGGTGGAAGCCTTGCGCGCCGCCGGCCTTGGCGGCGCCAGCTGACGTCTCCCGGCGCGTACACGACGTCAGGTGATCGCGAAGATTTTACTGGCCATCCGGACGGCCAAAGCGCAATTCAGACACAATTTGAACCGGCCAATCTGATCCCACATAGGTCTGATCCCGCATAAGACTGATCTCCGCATAAGTCTGACCTCCCGCAAAGACTGATCCTCGCATAGACCGCCCCCGGCATCCTGACTGATCCCGGCACCAATCCATAAAGTTTGCATGACCCCATCTCTTTACGCTGCCGAACGGGGCACCGGCCCGACAACGATTGCCTTCCTGCATGGCTTCGGTGGCTGTCACGACGACTGGCGCGACGTGGCCGCGTCTCTGGCGCCCGGCGTGCGGACGTTGGCCTATGATCTGCCGGGGCATGGGCTGTCGCTCGATTTTCCGGGCGGCGGTCCGGCCAGGGTCGCAGCCAGTGCCGTCCTTGCGGATCTTTCCGCTCGCGGAATAAAGCGGGCCCATCTCGTCGGCCATTCGATGGGCGGCGCCGTAGCCGCCCTTATGGCATTGAGCGAGCCCGAAAGAATGGCGTCGCTGACGCTGCTGGCACCGGGCGGTCTTGGTCCTGAGATCAATGGCCCGCTGCTGCGCCGCTACGCCGCGGCTGCCGGCACCGACGAAATTCGCGCCTGTCTAGCCGCCATGTCGGGACCGCAAAGCCGGCCGCCGCTGCATAGGATCGATCTCCTCAACGGGATGCGGCAGCGTCCCGGCCAGTTGCGGACACTTGTCGAGCTCGCAGCCGCAATGACCAGGGATGATCGGCAAGGCGTCATCCCGAGCGAGCGGCTTGAAACGCTGAACATGCCGGTGATGGTTGTTTGGGGAACCGACGACGCGATGCTGCCCGTCAGCCAGGCGGACGGCGTGCCGAAGCATTTTCACCTGCACCACGTGCTGGAAGCCGGCCATATGCTGGTCGAGGAAGCGCCCGGCCTGATCGTCGAGGCTGTCCGTCGCAATATGCGGCGCCGCAGCAGGCGGCTTCGCCCGGGATTTGCCGCTGCGGCGAGCTGATCGGGTCTCGCGCAGGCACGGCGGCGCCGCTGGTGCTCCTCCAGCGAACCCTTGCCCGGCCATCGATCTCGCAAGTGCATTTTGCCGGCGGCTGTGTTAATTCGGTGTTAACCAAACCCCGCGAGGCCACGCCGATGAACGACGCAGGCGAGAACATCACCCAGATCGATCAGTCGCGAAAGCTGTCCGATGCCATTCGCGACGTCAAGAACGCCTTCGCCGACCGCGATGACGTCGTCGTCGACATGCGCGAAGCGCATCGCATGCGGCTCGATCTGCTTGCCGCCGAACTCGCGCCGGTCTTCGCCGACGTGCCCACCGACATGGACAGTTTCGACTTCGCCGTCTCGTCCGGCCTGCAACCACGGCTGTGGATCGACGCCGTCAGCCATGTCGCCATGGGACGCGACCGTCGCACCTATCGCTTTCTCAAGGACACGCGCATCGGTCGCGTCGTCCTCGCTGAGTCGACCGACATGAAGGTCGTTGCCGACCAGGTGACGCGCTATGTCGCCGAGCGCGTCGTCGAACGCCAGAGAATGATGGAAGGCGGCATCGAGCAGGCCGTCGCCGGCCTGAAACGCGCCCTGGTGGCGGAGGCCGAGCCGCCGCTGCAGATCGCTGCGCGCAGCAATGGCTGGTCGGCGTTCTTCTCGGGCCTCGGCCTGATCGCCGCCGGCGCCCTGGTCGGCCTGGCGATTTCGCTCGTGCTGTTCTGGGACCGCATCGTCGCGATGAAAATCAGCTTCTAGAGCGGTTCATCGTTTCACGGAAACGCTGAACCGCTCTATCTCTTTGTTTTGACGCAATTCCGGACGGAAATCCGTTTTACACATTTCCTGGAATTGCTCTAGCCATCGACGCGTCGGCTTCGACGCCAAGCTCCATTGTCTGCAGGTCGCTGGGCGGCAACGCCGGCCCGGTCAGGCCGCGGCGCGTCAGTTTGATCCGCCAATTGTCCTTTTCACCGTCGATGTCGAGCAGATTGTATTGCGCCGGCGCATGCGAACTGCCGGGGGCCTGCCCGGCGGCGGCGACCCCGACCACCGGGATTTTGGTCTTGCGGGCGCCGATGAAGAAGAGCGACGGCACATGCGAATGGCCGTGCAGCACAAGCTCGGCGCCGTGCCGGTGGAGAACCTTATGGAAGCGGGAGATGCCGAACAGCCGCTTGTTCTGCGAAACGGCGCCGCGCACCGGCGGGTGGTGGATCATGATCACCCGGAACAGGCCGCGCTTGCCTGTGGCGTCGAGCATGTCGCGCAGCTGTTCCGCCTGGCCTTCCAGAAAGAAGCCGTTGGCCATGAAGGGAGCCGTGGCGCGCGCCGTCGAGACGCCGATCAGCGCAACATCGCCGCGTACCCGCAGATACGGAAAGGTGTTGCGGTCGACCGGCGTATTGACGCCGTCGCCGGTCATCCATGCCGCCCAGGACCGGCAGGTCTTGTCGAAGGCGCCCGGCACATAGGCATCATGGTTTCCCGGCACCACCGACACGTCGTTGGGCGAGCCCAGCGTCTCCAGCCAGTGCTTGGCCATCTCGATCTCACCGTCGAGCGCCAGATTGACCAGGTCGCCGGTGATGGCGAGATGGTCCGGCCCGTTGGCCTTCATGTCGGCGACGATCGTGTCGATGACGGCGTCGTGCATGTGGCGGCGGCGGTTGCGCTGCCAATTGACGTAGCCGACCACGCGCTTGGAGGCGAGATCGCGATAGGTTACATCGGGAAGCGGCCCCAGATGGACATCGGAAATATGCGCGAGCCTGAACATCTTTTCTTCATAGGCGAGGCGCGCGCGGCTTTCCACTCACGGTTTCGCGGACGATGACGGCGCCGGATCCGGAGCAAGTCCTGCGCCAGACCGGCTGGCCGGGCCTCAGGGCAAGGCTGTTCCACCTGTATTTCGTGCTGCGGCGGCCGATGACGCTCGGCGTGCGCGGCCTGATCCACGACCGAGCTTCCAATTCCGTCTTCCTTATCCGCCACACCTATGTTCCGGGCTGGCAGCTTCCGGGCGGTGGCGTCGAACCGGGCGAGACGATGATCGAGGCGCTGGCGCGCGAACTGTTCGAGGAAGGCAACATCGCGCTGACCGGACCGCCGGTGCTGAAGTCGCTGCATTTCAACCGCCGCGCCAGCCGCCGCGACCATGTCGGCCTCTATCTGGTCGAGGAGTTCAACCAGACAGCACCCAAACTGCCCGACCGCGAGATCGCTGAGGCCGGCTTCTTTTCGCTCGATCGTCTGCCGGAAGGCACGACGCCGGCAACTTTGCGGCGCATCGCGGAGATTCTTGGGGGTCAACCGGCACTACCCTATTGGTAGATCACGCCGCCTTCCTGAATCGCGCCCGGTCATGCGGCGCGCCATAGTCGAGCTCTGGCCCGACCGGCACGATCCGCGTCGGGTTGATGGTCTCGTGGCTGCGGTAATAATGCGCCTTGATGTGGTGCAAATTCACCGTGCCTGCGACGCCTGGCACCTGGTAGAGATCGCGCAGATAATTCGACAGGTTCGGATAGTCGGCGATGCGGCGCAGATTGCACTTGAAATGGCCGACATAGACCGGGTCGAAGCGGACCAGTGTCGTGAACAGCCGCCAGTCCGCCTCGGTGATGCGGCCGCCGACGAGATAGCGCTGCTTTGACAGGCGGTCCTCCAGCATGTCGAGCGTCGAGAACAATTCGCCGAACGCCTCCTCGTAGGCTGCCTGCGTGGTGGCGAAGCCGGCACGGTAAACGCCATTGTTGACCGCGGGATAGACCAGCGCATTGACCGCATCGATCTCGCCGCGCAACGGTTGCGGATGAAAATCGAGCTTTGCGTCTCCCCATTCGTCGAAGGCCGAATTGAGCATGCGGATGATCTCGGAGGATTCGTTCGAAACGATGGTTTGCGCGCGTTTGTCCCACAGCACGGGAACGGTGACCCGGCCCGAATAGCCGGGATCGGCCCTGGTGTAGATCTGGTGCAGGAAATCGAGGCCGTAGAGCGTGTCGCCGGTGGCGCCGTCCTCGGCCAGGAACGTCCAGCCGTCGGCGCCCATGAAATGATGGACGACCGAGATGGAAATCACGTCCTCGAGTTTCTTGAGCACGCGAAAGATCAGCGTCCGATGCGCCCACGGGCAGGCGAGCGAGACATAGAGGTGATAGCGGCCGGGCTCGGCCTTGAAGCCGCGTTTTCGCCCTTCGACCTGCGCGCCGTCGCGGGTCACCCAGTCGCGCCACTGTGACTGCGCCCGCACGAATTTGCCGCCGCTCTCCCCGGTATCGTACCAACGGTCCTGCCATTGGCCTTCGACTAGCAATCCCATGAAATGTCCTTTCGTGTTCCTGCCTGATGTAGGGCATGAAATGGACCTGCCGAAATCGCCAGCGCTGAACAGATCGTCAACGGCTGCGTCGTCGAGTGCGTGTCGATTGCGCCGGCCGATTGCGGCGACTGAAAATTGGTGCTAGCGGACAATCCGCATGTTCGACTTTGCCGTGATCCGGTTCGACCGACGACGAAAGAGCGCCCGCGCTTGACGAAGCGCTGACTGGCGAACGCTGCCGCTTGCAGCAAACCTTTCCTCGTATACCGGAACGCAAAGACCATGAGCCTTGCCGACGTGAAATACCTGCCGGAAACTCCGGCGCATGATCCTGAAATCGAAGCTATCAACGACGAGGCCTTCGGGCCGGGCCGTTTCGTGCTTGCCGCCTACAAGATCCGCCAAGGTGGCCCGCACGAACGCGCGTTGTCCTTCGTGGCCGTCGATGGCGCAATCGTCGTCGCCTCGGTACGGATGACGCGTATCGCCGCCGGTGCCGGCCGCGCGCTGATGCTCGGGCCGCTCGCCGTGCAGCCGGCCTTCAAAAATCTCGGTATCGGCCGCAAGCTGGTGGCAATCGCGCTGGAAGCCGCTGCCAAGGCCGGCGCGCCGGCCGTGATGCTGGTCGGCGACGAACCCTATTACGGCCCGCTCGGCTTCAAGAGGCTGGCGCGCGGGCAGATCTCGATGCAGCGTCCGGTCGATCCCGACCGGCTTTTGGCGCACGAGATCCTGCCGGGCGCGGTGGCAAGGCTGGTGGGCGAGGTTTGCCACGCCGACCAGGGAAGGATAGCCGAGCACATCGCCGCGATGGCGTGACCATGCCGGCGCTGTTGCACGGTGGCTTGGCAGCATAGTCTGGGCACGGAGGAGGACGTCAAGATGAACCCGAACGGCCAGATTGCGATCGTCACCGGCGGCGGCTCCGGCCTTGGCGAGGCGACGGCGCGCGCTCTTGCCGCCGGCGGGGCCCGCGTTGCCGTCCTCGATCTCGGCATCGAGCGTGCGGCCAAGGTGGCGGCCGAAATCGGCGGCATTGCCGTCCAATGCGATGTGAGCGACGCCGAGAGCGGTGCCGCCGCAGTTGCGGAAGTGGCAGAGAAGCTTGGCGCACCGCGCATCCTGGTCAATTGCGCCGGCATCGTTATCGGCATGAAGACGATCGGCAAGGACGGACCGCATCCGCTCGATCAATACCGCAAGGTGATCGAGGTCAATCTGATCGGCACCTTCAACATGATCCGTCTGGTCGCCGACCGGACCGCCAGGCTCGAGCCGCTGCAGGGCGGCGAGCGCGGCGTCATCGTCAACACCGCATCGGTCGCGGCCTATGACGGCCAGATCGGCCAGGCGGCCTATTCCGCGTCCAAGGCCGGCGTCGTCGGCATGACGCTGCCGGTGGCGCGCGATCTCGCCCGCTCCGGCATTCGCGTCTGCACCATCGCGCCCGGCATCTTCAGGACGCCGATGATGGCCGGCATGCCGCAGGAGGTGCAGGATTCGCTCGGCGCCGCGGTGCCCTTCCCTTCCCGTTTGGGCGAGCCTTCGGAATATGCCGCACTTGCCTTGCACATCATCGAGAACCAGATGCTCAACGGCGAGACCATTCGCCTCGATGGTGCCATCCGCATGGCGCCGAAATAAAAGCGACGGTGGTGCCTTGGACGAACCCAGGAAAGACGTGATCCGCGCGACCGACGCCGAGGCGATCAGGCTGGCAAAGACGCTGATCCGCAGCGCCCGTTTCGGCGCGCTGGCGGTGCTCGAACCAGGAACCGGTTCGCCGCTGGCCAGCCGGGTCGGCGTCGCCACCGACATCGACGGCACGCCATTGATCCTGGTGTCGATGCTGTCCGCCCATACCGGCGCTATCCTTGCCGACCCGCGCTGCTCGTTGCTCGTCGGCGAACCCGGCAAGGGCGATCCGCTGGCGCATCCGCGATTGACGCTCGTCTGCCGCGCCGTGCGGCTCGAACGCGGCTCGAACGAACACGCCCGCGCCGAGCGGCGCTACCTCAACCGCAATCCCAAGGCGAAGCTCTATGCCGGGCTCGGCGACTTCTCGATCTTCCGGCTCGAACCGGAGCGCGCCAGCCTGAACGGCGGCTTCGGCAAGGCCTATCTGCTCGACCGCACCGATCTGGTCGCGACGGGAGCGATCGTCGAAGAGCTTGCCGCCGGCGAGCAATCGGCACTCGACCACATGAACGCCGACCATCTCGATGCGATTGCCCTCTACGCAAGTCACTTCGGCGGGGCCGAGAGTGACGGCTGGATCGTCACCGGGTTCGACGCCGACGGGATGGATCTCGTATCGGGCGACAATGTCTGTCGGGTTTTCTTCCCCGAGCCGCTGAGAGCGGCACGCGACCTCAGGCCTGTCCTGGTCGACATGGCAAAAGCTGCCCGATCGGCAAATTGATCACAGCCGCAGAGTTAATCGGCTTGCATGGAAAGCAAGCCTTGAGATTTGAGCGAAATGTTCTACCTTTGCGAGTGACGCTGAATCGCTGGCGTGCATCTATAGGGAAAGTCTATGGAATCCGACGCTATTGCCCCCATAGCGGCGGATGAGCAAGAAGGCATGGGGGATCTATGGTCTCGAACAAACTAGTCGCCAACGCCGGAACCGCGGCTGCGTTTCTGACGCTGATGGGCAACGAAAAACGTTTGTTGATCATGAGCTATCTGGCCGAGGGCGAAATGTCGGTCGGCGCCATAGCCGAGAAAGTGTCGCTCAGCCAATCCGCCCTGTCACAGCATCTGGCCAAGCTCAGGGCTTCCGAGCTTGTCGAGACCCGCCGCGATCGGCAAATGATCTATTATTCCTGCAAATCCGAGGCGGTGCGCGAATTGCTGCACATGCTGGACGGCATTTTCGGCGAAGGTGAACTGTCGCAAATGGCTCACCGGCTGCGTCGCGCCGGGACCTGAGCGGCCGGGGCGGAGAACGCCCCGCCAAATCCGCTTTGCTGCCAAGTCCACCTTGCTACTGAACGCGCTCGTCGGCGGTCTGCGCCATCTCGTCCTTGAACTCGACCTTCGTGCCCGGCTGCACCATGGAGGCAAGGTCTTCGGCATCCCAATTGGTCAACCGGATGCAGCCATGCGAAAAGGTCGTGCCGATCTTGCCTGGTTCGGGCGTGCCGTGAATGCCGTAGCTTTCGATGGAGAGATCGATCCAGACCGATCCTACGGGATTGTTCGGCCCGGCAGCGATGGTGAAGGGCCGCTTGGTCTTGACCCCCTTGAAAGCGAAGTCCGGATCGTAGTGGTAGGTAGGGTTGTGCACCACGCGCCTGACCTCCGCCGTGCCGCTTGGCGCCGGCTTCTCGTCGCTCCCAATCGAGGCGGGGTAGACCGCCAGCCATTTGCCGGCACGGTCGAGCACACGCACCTGGCGAGTGCCCTTGTCGATCTCGACGGCGGCAACGCCGGCGGGAGGGTCGCCCCTGCCGACATCAGGCACCACCAACGTCCTGCCTGGTTTCCTGAGGCTGGTGCCAGGATTGAGCATTCTCAGCAATTGTTCGCTGATATGGAAGCGCTCGGCCAACCTCTCCACCGCATTGCGGTAGCCGAGCCGCCGCAAGCGGGCCATCCTCTCCAAGCGAGCCGGAATACGCCTGGTGAAAGGTCCACGCACGTCCTTGCGCATCACCTCATAGGTCACCAGCACCGGCTTGGCGGAGGTTGCGACGAGTTTGCTCCAGGTTTGTGGACTGAGCTTGCCATCGGGCGGAAGTCCGTTTGCCGCCTGAAACGCGGCAACGGCCTTGGCGAAGTTCTGGGAAAGGCGGCCGTCGATCAGGCCCGGCGAGAAGCGGGCGCGATCCAGAAGGATCTGCGCCTTCAGCAGCATCGGATCGACACCCTTCGGTTCGCCGACAGTGAATTGGGCCTGATTGACGGTGGCAGGATCGAGCTTAGCCGCGCGAGCCACGCCGCATGCGAGGGCAAGCGTGGCGGCGAAGACGAGGAGGAGCCTGATCATCGATGTCCTCCCAGGACCGCAGCAGGAGCCCGCTTCTATGACGCGGCATGGCCCCATGCGGTTCCTTCGCTCTATCGAAAATTCTGCATTGAAACGGCTTGGCCGACGAGCCGTGCCGCGGGAATCAAGATTTCCCTGTCGCTAAGAGGCAGGCAGGCCCAATCTGAGCCCGGCATCCACCTGATTGGATTCGAACGACGTGCATCCATTAGGACGCTGAGATACGGTCTGAACGTCGGATCCGGCATCGCGCCTTCCGAAACCGAATCCCGATTCGCGGCCGACGCCATGGTCCGCCGAGGAAGCCATGAATCCGATCCGCATAGACGACCCACACGATCCCCGCGTCGCCGCCTATCTCGACATCCGGGAGCGAGATCTTGCCGGCCGGCAAGGCCGTTTCGTCGCCGAAGGCAAGGTGGTGCTCGACACGCTGCTTGCCGCCCGGCGCTTCGAGGCAGAATCGGTGCTGGTACTCGAAAACCGGCTGGCCGGCCTCGATGACGTCCTGCGCAAGGCGCCTGCCGGGCTTCCGATCTATGTCGCATCCGGCGAAATCATGGACAGGATCGCCGGATTCCACATGCATCGCGGCATATTGGCGATCGGCCGCAAAGGTACGGCCATCTCCGCTGAGGCCTTGCTTGGCGCACTGCCCGCCCGCACGCTGATCGCGGTGCTGGTCGGCATCGCCAATCATGACAATATGGGTTCGATCTTCCGCAATGCCGCCGCCTTTGGCGCGGATGCCGTGCTTCTCGATCCGACCTGCTGCGATCCGCTGTACCGCAAGGCTATCCGCGTCTCGGTCGGCGCCGCCTTGAAAATTCCCTTCGCCTGCTTTGCCGACGCCGCCGGCTGCATCGCAATGCTCGACCGGCAAGGCTTCAGCCAATTCGCCTTGTCGCCGCGCGGGCAGATCGACATTCGCGATGCCAAGAGAAACGAGCGGCTGGCGCTCTATCTCGGCACCGAGGGCGAAGGCCTGCCGGAAAGCCTGCTTGCCCGCCTGCAGACGCTGCGGATCGGTATGGCGCAAGGCTTCGACAGCCTGAACGTCGCCGCCGCATCAGCCATCGCGCTGCATCATTTTTCCGGAGCCTAATGCATGTCGCGCAAAAGTGTGCAGCGGTTTTGCGGTAACGACATGCATCAAAACAAGAACCTAAAGCGTCGCATGAGGCCGATCGAACGCGACGCGCTTTAGAGCCGGGGCGTCCCGCGCTCGCGCTTGCGGAATCTCAGTCGGTCGAAGCGGCCTTCTGCAGCGCCCGCACGCGATCGGCAAGGCTGCGTCCGCCGCTCCCCGGCCGCGTATCCTCAGGCGCTGCAAGCGCCCGGGCGATCGGCGAATCCGGCCCGTCGAGCTTTGCCGTCAAGGCCACGACTTGCGCCGCCAGATCGTTCATCTCTTCGCGCAATGCGGCGCTGGCGCTGCCGGTATCGTCTCCGGCCTGTGATTTCGATGTTTCGACGGCAGCAAGATCTGTCTTCAGCCTCCTGTTCTCGCGTGCCAGCGATGTCAGCCTGGCCTCCAGCCGCTCGCGCTCGGCATCGAGCTTGGCGGTTGCCTTTTCGATGTCGCCGTTGACGGCCGCATTGACCTGGCTGCCTGGCACGCCTGTAAGACCCGCCGCAGGCGGCCTTTCAGCGCCTTTCGCCCTTTCGCGAAGGCGCACCAGTTCCTTCTCGCGGCGCTCCAGCCTTTCCTCGCGATCGGCCAGCGTAGCGAGCAGGCGTTCGACCTTCCTTTCCAGGTCGCCGGTTCTTTTCTTCTCGGCCTTCAGCGCGTCCCGCAAAACCTTGCTTTCGGCTGCCAATTCCTGGCTGCGCCTGTCCGCCTCTTTGCGCTGGCCGCGCAGCAGCGAAATGTCGCTTGCCAGCTTCTGCAGCTCGGATTCGCGCGCCACCAGCTCGATCTGCCGGCTGCTGGACGAAAAACTGGCGTCGTCATACATGTGCTCCAGTTTCCGCAGTTCGAGCCCGCGCTTTTCGAGCGCGCGCTCGGTCTCCGCAAGCCGCTCCGACAGCTGCTGCAGCTGCTCATCGCGCTTGCGAAGCTCCTCGCCCCTGGTTGTAAGATCGGCGACGACCCGGTTCTTGTCCTGCCGCTCGGCCGCCAATTCCTTCAGAGCTTCGCGGTCGCGGCCGATCTCGACCAGCTGTTCGGCGGCCTTCTCGCGCAATGACTTGACGGTCATTTCAAGCCGGCGCACCGAAACGGCGAACTCGGCGCGAATGCGATCCTTGTCCGCCTGGATCTCGGCCAGCGTCAACGGCATCGAGCCCTCGACGCGCTTGCGCGTCAGGGCCACCGCCCGCCGCCACACGGCCGGGGCAATCATCAGCGCCAGAAAGCCCGCGCAGAGAAAGCCGAGGACAAAGAACAGGATCGACTGGACCAAGATGACTATCCGTTGTGCATGGCAACCGCCAAAGGTCGACTTTGCCATCTTCGCATGACGGAAATCCGGCGCCACGGCAAGAGTATGCCGCGGCAAAGCTCGGACCGCGGGATCACAGGCCCAATCGCAGTGGCTCGGTCATGCCGGTCAGAACGGATTCCAGGTCGCGCGCTGGGTGAGCTTGAGGTAGCCGAGATTGACGCCGAGACGGGCGCCGACGCCGGTACGGATCGGCACAAGCAGCACATTGTTGTTCTTCAGCACGTTGAAACCGACGCCGGCGACGACATAGGCGGAGCCGGCGACGCCGCCAAAACGGTTATAGAGGCTGCTCACATCGTCGAGATTGTAGACCAGCATCATGACGCGCGAGCCCTCGCCGCCGAAATCCCAGCCGAGCGACGGGCCTTGCCAGAACACTTTGTGATCGCCGGCATTCTTGGTGTAGAGCGTGCCTTCGCCATAGGTCAGGCCACCGATCAGCGCCCCGGACCCCTCTTCGCCGAGCAGATAGCCGTTCGGCAGGCCATAGGTGGCGAAAATCTTCTCGACGACGGTGGCGAGCCCGCCCGATGTCGCGCCGAAGAATTTATGACCGGAATCGACGATCTCCTGTGCGGTGTATTCGTCGGCCCGCGCGGCCGATGCCGAAAAGGCGACAAGGCCGATCAGGGCGATCGTCATTGAGATGACACGGAAAAAAGTCCGGTCGTAGAATCGGGAAACCATGCTTCCAATCTCCGTCAGGGAGCACTTTCGCCGACGCCTCGCACCCGTACGGCTCTTTGGCGGCCGTTAAGGATGACTGTTAGGGGCAAACTATGCCGTAATCCTTTTTCAACCATTAAACTCTCACATGAAGATGGCGGTTCGAAGGCTGTTTCACATCGCCCGCGCAGCACCCTGCTGCGTGAACACACCATTTTCGACAATCATGATTTTGGATTTGTTGCTGCACGCACAAGCGCTGTGTATTCAGAATGCTTGGGAGAGAGCGTGATTCGTGTGGACAGGCGTGATCATGATCGCCCGGTCATTGTGTTGTGAAATTTGCAGGGATTTTTGCCGATGGCCGAGCTTTTCACCCTTTCCGCACCCGACCTGGCAGCGCTGCTGTGCAGCCGGGTCTGCCACGACATCATTTCGCCGGTCGGCGCCATAAACAACGGGCTTGAGCTGCTCGACGAAGGCGGCGCCGACGAAGACGCCATGAAGCTGATCCGCCAAAGCGCCAAAAACGCCTCCGCCCGTCTGCAATTCGCCCGCATCGCCTTCGGCGCCGCCGGTTCCGCCGGCATGCTGATCGACACCGGGGACGCCGAGGCCGTGGCCATCGCCTTCCTGAAGAACGAGAAGCCGGAACTGATCTGGAACGGAACCCGCGCACTGTTGCCCAAGAACAAGGTCAAGCTGCTGCTCAACCTCATCCTCGTCGCCAACGCCGCGATTCCGCGCGGCGGCAGGCTGGTGGTCACGCTGGAGAACCTCGAGACCGAGCCGCGCTTTGCGCTCAAGGCGAGCGGCCCGATGCTGCGCGTGCCGCCCAAATTCCTGGAATTGCATTCCGGCCACAGGCCGGAAGAGCCGATCGACGCGCATTCGGTGCAGCCCTATTACACGCTGCTCCTGGCCCGCGAAGCCAACATGACGATTTCGATCCATGCGACCGCCGACGAGATCGTCCTTTCTGCAGTCTGAAGTTCTGCTAAGAGCCGGGAAAGTATTTTCTCCAAATCATATTTGCGGCGTCGTCTTAACATCTGTGGGACCGGCTTGCAGATTGATTGCGTGAAGCATTGCGAAAGAAGATTTCGCTTAAAACACCTTCAGGAAAATTTTACCTAACGGCTTTTCGGCTTCTTTACCAGATCGGCCTATGTTCCCCGGCAGATGCCACGACGCTGCCGGTTCGCCACATGGCAAAGAGGGTCCGGAAATGAAACGCTGCATGTTCGTCGACAATTCGAGCGTCATCAGGAAGGTTGCAAGGCGTATCCTGGGCGGTTCCGGCATGATGGTGATCGAAGCCGCCAGCGGCCATGAGGCGATCGAGATGTGCGCGGCCGACATGCCTGATATCATCGTCGTCGACGGTGCCTTGCCGGACATGCAGGCGCAGGATCTCATCCGCCGCGTGCGCGCCATGGAAAGCCCGGTATTGCCGCAAGTTTTGATTTCGCTGGTCGAGGTCGACGTCGGGGCGATCATGCGGGCAAAGCGCGCCGGCGCCCAGGGCTACCTACTGAAGCCGTTCAACAGGCCGCAACTGCTCGAGTGCTTCCGCGCCTTGAAGATTGCCGCCTGATCAGAGCCTGTTCCATTCCGATGAAAGTCGGATGAGCTCTATCTCGTTGTTTTACCAGGTTCTTTTCCGAAAAACCGGCGCCCACTTTGGGATCATGCGCTTGGTTCAGGCGCTGACCCGGATATCTTCAGGCTCGCGCAGCACATAGCCGCGGCCCCAGACGGTCTCGATGTAATTCTGCCCGCCCGACGCGGCGTCGAGCTTCTTGCGGAGCTTGCAGATGAAGACGTCGATGATCTTCAGCTCCGGCTCATCCATGCCGCCATAGAGATGGTTGAGGAACATTTCCTTGGTCAGCGTGGTGCCCTTGCGCAGCGAGAGCAGCTCCAGCATCTGATATTCCTTGCCGGTCAGATGCACGCGCTGGCCACCGACTTCAACGGTCTTGGCATCGAGATTCACCACCAGGTCGCCGGTGGTGATGACCGACTGGGCATGGCCCTTGGAACGCCGCACGATGGCGTGGATGCGGGCGACCAGTTCGTCCTTGTGGAAGGGCTTGGTCATGTAATCGTCGGCGCCGAAGCCGAGGCCGCGCACCTTGTCCTCGATGCCGGCCATGCCGGAGAGGATGAGGATCGGTGTCTTCACCTTGGAAAGGCGAAGTGTTCTTAACACTTCGTAGCCCGACATGTCGGGCAGATTGAGGTCGAGGAGAATGATGTCGTAATCATAAAGCTTGCCTAGATCGACGCCCTCTTCACCAAGGTCGGTCGTATAGACATTGAAACTTTCTGATTTCAGCATCAGCTCGATGCTTTGTGCGGTTGCACTGTCGTCTTCTATCAGCAGAACGCGCATTTCATTCCCCTTTTCTGCTGCCGGACCATTTCACGACCCGTCCAGGACCGGAGCAGTGATTGCCTGAGCAGAGGCTGCCATCGAATGGTTAATAAAACCTAATTCCCCGTCCGTGACGGTATCAGATTTTTTAACCCCTTTCTACACCTTATTGAATCCAATAACGAATCACAGACCCAACCGTTAATACGACACATTAACAAGCCAGACTAAGTGACTCTTCAGACTCGTTGGCTGGGTTTCGCGACGAGACGCAGAATTTTTACCCGCCCTTAAGTCCTGAGCCGTATGATTAACAATGCCCGTAAACGAATGGTTACCGCCGGCAAAAAACTTTAGGAGTTTGTTTCCCATAGTTCCGGGAAAGCCGGTGGAAACGGGTCAAGCCTGGGCCTTGCCGGGTGAATTGGACGATATGTGCAGGTGTGCGTTTCCGGGAGTACCGAATCATGAAGTCACGTGAAAACCTCGTTCGGCTGAAGCAATTTCAGGTGAGCGAGAAGCGGCGGCAGCTGCTGCAGCTCGACATGATGATCGCCGAATTCGAGCGCATGGCCGTCGAGCTGGAACTTCAGATCGCCGCCGAGGAGAAGAAGGCCGGCATCACCGACATCAATCATTTTGCCTATCCGACCTTCGCCAAGGCGGCACGTCTGCGCCGCGACAACCTCAGAAATTCGCAAAGCGACCTCGCCCAGCAGCGAAATGTCGCCGAATCATTGCTTAGCGAAGCCGAAGCGGAGCTTTCCAAGGCCGAGATGCTGGAATCGCGCGACACCAAGGCGCGTGACACGGAAGCCGGCGGCCGCAGCGCCATGATCGGCTGAAAACAAGGCTTTAACGCGCGCCGCGCTTGAGCGCCATTGCTGCGCACCGAACCGTGCCCGCCTCAGGCACCCAGATCTTCCTGCTGTTCCGCCGCCCGCGCGCGCGCATTCTTGATGTCGGGCACATGCTGCTCCGACCAGGCTCTGATCTGATTGAGCAGTCCTGCCAGGTTCTGGCCAAGTTCGGTCAGCTCATATTCGACCCGCGGCGGAATGACCGGGAAAACCTCGCGCCGGACCAGACCGTCGCGTTCCAGGATACGCAGCGTCTGCGTCAGCATTTTCGGCGTGATGCCTTCGAGCTTGCGCGCCAATTCGCCATTGCGGAGCCGGCCCTGGCGCAACGCACAGATCACCAGGTAGACCCATTTGCTGGCGAGCGTCTCAAGCACGGCGTGCGACGGGCACGTCCGTCGGAACGCGTCATAACCAGAAGGGAAACAATCATCGCTATCCATGAGGTGCGTATATATCATAAAGGTACATACTAGACAATAGAATGTAACTATCCAAATGATAGTGGCATATCAAACCAGCAGGAGAGCCTCCATGCGTGCCATTATCCAGAATTCCTTCGGCGGACCCGACGTCCTCGTCATTGCCGATCGCCCCGCGCCATCACCCCAGGCTGGCGAAGTGCTCGTCCGCATCGAGGCGGCCGGCATCAATCCGGTCGACGGCGCAGTGCGCGGCGGCCACTATCCGCTGCTTGGTGAGCCGCCTTTTGTCCTTGGCTGGGACGTTTCGGGAATTGTCGAGGCGCTGGGCTCCGGCGTCTCCGGCCTCAAGGTCGGCGATGCCGTCTTCGGCATGACGCGCTTTCCCAAACAGGCGGCAGCTTACGCCGAACTCGCCGCTGTCCCGGCTGATGAGCTTGCGCCGAAACCTGAAGGCATAGATCACGCGCAAGCCGCCGCGCTGCCGCTGGCCGGCCTGACGGCCTGGCAAGGCCTTGTCCGCCATGGCCGGCTCGAACCTGGCAAGCGCGTGCTGATCCACGCCGGAGCCGGCGGCGTCGGCCATCTGGCGGTGCAGATCGCCAAGGCGCACGGCGCTTACGTCGTCGCAACCGCCAGCCCGGAAAAGCTCGATTTCGTCCGCTCGCTCGGCGCCGACGAGGTGATCGACTACACAAGGGATGATTTCACCGGGAAGGCCCGCGACATCGATCTGGTTCTGGACCCGTTCGGCGGCGAGCATGCGGAGCAATCGCTGGAAGTGCTCAAGGCCGGCGGCGTTCTGGTATCGCTGCTCGATGTCAGCGATGTCACCAAAGCAAAGGCCAGGACGCGAGGCATCCGCGTCGAGCGCATGTCCGTAGTGCCCGACCGTGCCGCTCTGGTGGAGCTCGGCAAATTGATCGACGCGAAAAAGCTGGCCGTCCACGTGGCAAAGGCGTTTCCGCTCGAACAGGCAGGTGCCGCCCATGCCTTCCTCGCCACCAGGCCGATCGGCAAGGTGGTGCTGACGGTCTGAAATTGCAGATCGTCGCCCCTTGCAAACGTAAGGGCGCGGATCGGCGCCCTTACCGGCCTAATGGCGGTATTGCTGGATGCGCGTGGTGCGCAGCCCGGCAAGGCCGTATTCGTCGATCGACGCTTGCCAGGACAGGAATTCCTCGGTGGTGAGCTTGTAGCGCTGGCACGCCTCTTCGAGGCTCAAAAGCCCCCCACGCACCGCCGCCACAACTTCGGCCTTGCGCCGGATAACCCAGCGACGTGTGTTTGTCGGCGGCAGATCGGCGATGGTAAGTGGGCTGCCGTCTGGCCCGATAACATATTTGACTCGCGGTCTAATTAGATCGGTCATCGTACTCTCTACAAAAAACTCAAAGACCCAATCCCCACCACATTACCGCCACAGCTTTAAAATTTGCCTAAGCAGACCCTAATGGTTAGGTAAGGATCATGAACGCGGCGTTAGTCTTTTCATCGGCATTTGAGACATCTGCCGGCAAGCGCGTTGAACCCGCCCGGAAAAATGAGCCGGCCCGGCAAAGCTGGCGCAGCCGGGACGCTTGACCTATATTCCCGCCATTGGCATTGAAGCGCCGCGCAGAACGAAAGAACCATGAATAGCCTCGATCTTCCCGGACGCCCAGAAAACACCCGTGTCGTCGTCGCCATGTCGGGCGGTGTCGATTCGTCGGTCGTTGCCGGTCTCCTGAAGCGCGAGGGCTACGACGTCGTCGGCGTCACGCTGCAGCTTTACGACCACGGCGCGGCAACGCACCGGGCCGGCTCATGCTGCGCCGGCCAGGACATCGACGATGCCCGCCGCGTCTCCGAGACGCTCGGTATCCCGCATTACGTCCTCGATTACGAGGAACGCTTCCGCAAGGCAGTGATCGACCCGTTCGCCGAGAGCTATGTCGCCGGCGAAACGCCGATCCCTTGCGTTTCCTGCAATCAGACGGTGAAATTCGCCGACCTTCTCGCGACCGCCAAGGAACTCGGTGCCGACGCGCTAGCGACCGGCCACTACATCCGTTCCGGCGCCAATGGCGCCCACCGCGCGCTTTACCGGCCGGTCGACGCCGACCGCGACCAGAGCTACTTCCTGTTCGCCACCACCCAGGCGCAGATCGACTATCTGCGTTTTCCGCTCGGCGGCCTGTCGAAGCCTGAGGTTCGCGCTATCGCCGAGGAGATGGGGCTGACGGTTGCTGCCAAGCAGGACAGCCAGGACATCTGCTTCGTGCCGCAGGGCAAGTATTCCGACATCATCGCCAAGCTGAAGCCGGCTGCCGCCAATCCGGGCGACATCGTCCATATAGACGGGCGCGTGCTTGGCCGCCACGAGGGCATTTTGCGCTACACCGTCGGTCAGCGCCGCGGCATCGGCATCGCCTCGGGCGAGCCCCTCTACGTCGTTCATCTCGACGCCGACCGGGCCCGCGTCGTGGTCGGCCCGCGCGAGGCGCTGGAGACCCACAAGATCTTCTTGCGCAACATGAACTGGCTGGGCGATGGCCCGCTGACCGCTATCCCGGCGACCGGGCTTGAGCTTTTTGCCAAGGTGCGCTCGACGCGGCCGCCGCGCCCGGCCGTGCTGCATCACCGCGCCGGTGTCACTTCGGTGGAGCTGGTCGACGGCGAATCCGGCATCGCGCCCGGTCAGGCTTGCGTGCTCTATTCCGACGATTGCAACGAGGCGCGCGTGTTCGGCGGCGGCTTCATCGAGCGCTCCGAGCGCGGCGCCGAAGCCGAGGCGATGCTGACGCGGCTTGCCATCCAGCCGGCGCGGGTTCCCGCCGAATAGACGGCGTTTTCGCTTAGGGCCTGGTGTGGGCGACGGTGCCGGCGGTCAGGATGCGCAGCACCCTGATGGCTTCCTCGCCGCTGGTGCGCGGTTCGGCCCGTGTCTCGATGCAGTGGATGAAATGCTCGAGCTCGCGCGTCAGCGGCATGCCCTCGCCGACGGCCACATAGGACGGCTCGTTGGCGGTGAACGCCCATTGGCCGCTGTCCTGCCACACCGCGTGGCGGTAGACGGCAAGCTTGCGCTCCCACGGCTCGACGTCGTCGAACACGGCCATCGCCTTGGTGCCGACCACGGTCAGCCGCCGCTCGCGGTAAGGGTTGAGCCGCGAGGCGAACAGATGGCCGCGCAGGCCGTTGGGAAAGCGCATGTGCAGATGCGCAAAGTCGCTGAGATTGTCGAGAAGAGCAGCGCCTTCGCCGCGCACCTCGACCGGCTCGGTGCCGGTGATGGCCAGGATCATCGACAGATCGTGCGGCGCCAGATCCCATAGCGCGTCGTTTTCGGTGTGGAACTTGCCGAGGCCGAGCCGATGCGAATGGATGTAGCGGACCTCGCCGAGCTCGCCATTGTCGATCAGCGCCTTCAGCGTCTCGAAGGCGGGATGGAAGCGCAGCACGTGGCCGACCATGAAGACACGGCCATTATCGGCGGCCGCCTGCACCGAGCGCTCGGCATCGGCCACCGTCAGCGCGATCGGCTTCTCCACCAGCACGTCCTTGCCGCCGAGCACGGCGCGCACCGCCATGTCGGCATGGAACTGCGGCGGCAGCGCCATTACGATGGCGTCGACATCGTCGCGGGCAAACAGCGCCTCCGGCTCGATCGCCAGGCAATCCTGCTCGCTGGCAAAACCCTCCGCACGCGCAGGGTTGACGTCCGAAACCGCGTGCAGTGCGCCGAGCGCCTTGAGGGTGCGGATGTGGTTGCTGCCCCAGTATCCGCAACCGAGGACTGCAATGCGCGGTTTCATCAATTCCTGACCATGGCTTTCGTGGCCGAGACATAGCGACGTGCCTCGCTGAACTCAACCCCGGCCTGTGCGCCCAAATGTCTGCCCGGCAAAGCTTTAGGCAGGCAGAATATGCCGGCGCGGCAGCCACTTCGATGCTTGACAGGCTTGGCCTCGCAACCTTATATCCGCGCGACCTTGGCGAACGCGCCGATATGCCTGCCGATTTAAGCTGGATTTCGGGCCTTCGCCGCCCTGGCGGGGTAGCTCAGTTGGTTAGAGCACGGGAATCATAATCCTGGGGTCGGGGGTTCAAGTCCCTCTCCCGCTACCACCCTAAACCCACTATCGTACGTAATAGTGGGTTCATGCCTGTAACCTCCGGCTTCCATGCGTTCCCCAGCATAACGCGCTTGGGGGAATGTGTTCCCGCCGATGAGGGCGGCAAGCTTGCCTTTGACCTCGATTTCAAAACCCTCTCGCGACCCTTTCGGGTGGATCGTCACGCTGTGTACAAGCGCGCGGAAACTCTTCGCCAAAGCGCCCCGATCGTCGTCCGCCTCAGCGTGATGAGCTAAGACCGCAGCCAGCGCATCGACCGTTTCGACATGCTTTTCTATTGTCGTTGGATGGAGAGTGAGGGTTGATGGCGCCTCTTCAAGATTGGCCAGTTCCGCCTCGGCCTCAAAACGTCGAGCTTTGAGTTCGGCGATGCGTTCCCGAGCATCGTCATCGTCAATCACACCCTTGACTACCAGATCAATGTTGCGCTGCCGCTCACCTTCGATCCGCGCAATCTTTATCCCAAGGGCACTACGGGCGCTGGTCGCACGAACAGCCAATCGTCGACGCTCTTCATTATAACTCCGCACATAGACCTCGATAAGACGCGGGTCTTTCAACTCGTCACGCATTCCATCCAACACGGCATGCTCTACACTCCGTAGGTAGATAATACGACGATTGGAGCAGCTGCCGCTCTCGCGAACTGCCGAGCAGCGGATTCGCGTTTTGCGAACCGGCCTCGTGGCCGACCCTTCTCAGCCGCGGCAGGAAAGGCTTCAACACGGCCAACAGCGCGTCGGGATCGGTCAAGGCCGTCGCCTGCAGCTGCACCTCGCCGCGATCATCGACGACGCACACCGCCGTCTCATCCATCGCAACATCCAGTCCACAAAAGAATTCCATTGTTCGCCTCCTGCGTTGCTTCACAGGCGCAGATCTTGCCGCCGAGTCGCCAGCCACCACCAGTCGCGCCGCGGCCGACGCACAGCTTTGCCGTCCCGCCAGGCGCCCGCCCCGATTACCGGCGGCCGTCCCTCCCGTCCCGCTGTCCCGCTGTCCCGCTCCCGTCCTTCCCGTCCTCCGCTATCTCTCCCCGTCCCCCTGAAACAACCCTCCCACTGCAGTTCCCGCGACGCAACAGACCGAAATGCGCTTGACCAGGAATGCCACTGCCAACGTGATGCTATGGAAGGGCACTGGACAAACAGGCTATCTGCGGCGGGTCTCGCAGCCGGACACACAAGCTATCGGGCCGAGGCTCGACCGCAGTTAAGTCAACTACGGCAACGTTCGTCGGCGACCGACTGTTGGGCGAATGAATCGCCGCGAACACTGCCTCTGCCGCAACATTCGCGTCACGGTCGCTACGCATTGCAACGTCATTCCGGATGTCGCCCGTGCGCGAAAACCGGCGAATGGAGGGCGCTCGCCATTCACCATGCGTGGGAGGTTCCGCGCAAATAGCCGACGCCGAATGGGTGAGCCAAGCATGCAGACATCATTGTCATGGTGCTGCGGACGACAGTGCATAAACGACCTCACTTGATTGGCAATGGATTTGCCGTGTCACCGTTGGCGGTCGAGGGGCCGCCCCGCGCGATCGAGCATCCGATCGATCTTGCTCGCCATGATGAAATCGTTCTCGTGCAGTCCTTTGATCTTCTTGGTGCTCAGGGAAACCGTCACATAACCCCAGCCGAAGCTGATGTCGGGGTGATGGCCCTCGGTTTCGGCGAGCTCACCGATCTCCCGAACAAGGGTGAGCGCGTCCCGGAAATTGCGACATCGAAAGCTCCGCTGGATGCGGTGGGCATCGTCACCCAGCTCCCAATCAGGAGCCTGTGCCTGGAAGCGTTGGGCTTCATCACGCGTGAGCGGCGGGACGCCGCCGCGACAAGGCGTACATGTTTTCTCGGCAAGAGTGTCGGTCATGTTCTTGTCTCCAAGACCATTTTTAGCAGCAAATACGACAGCGACGAGCCTATCGATCGATCTCCCCGAACACGATGTCGAGCGAACCGATGATCGCCGAGATATCGGCTCGCATGTGCCCGCGTCGCTGGCCTTCCGTCGTCCTGGCTATAGTCTCAGGCGCCGCTCAGTAGTCCATTCCGCCCATTCCGCCCATACCTCCCGCGCCACCCATAGCGGGCGAAACCTTCTGCGGAATGTCCGCGATCATTGCTTCAGCGGTGATCAGGAGCGCGGCAATCGAGCCGGCATCCTGCAGGGCCGTCCGAACGACCTTGGCGGGGTCGACGATACCGGCCTTGATCATGTCGACATAGACTTCGTTCTGGGCGTCGAAGCCCTGATTGTGATCCTTGCTGTCGGAGAGCTTGCCGACGACGATCGAACCTTCAACGCCAGAATTCTCGGCAATCTGCCGGATCGGCGCTTCAAGTGCTCTCAGCACAATCGAAATACCTGCCGTCATGTCAGCATTCGCGCCAGTAAGCTCAGTCAAAGCTGCCTTGGCGCGCAAAAGCGCAACACCGCCGCCGGCAACGATGCCTTCTTCCACGGCTGCACGAGTGGCGTTCAGCGCATCATCGATGCGGTCCTTCTTTTCCTTGACTTCCGTCTCGGTCGCGCCGCCGACGCGAATGACAGCAACGCCGCCAGCCAGCTTGGCGAGACGTTCCTGGAGTTTCTCCTTGTCATAGTCGGAAGTGGTTTCCTCGATCTGCAACTTGATCTGCTGGACGCGCGCCTGGATGGTGGTCTTCTCGCCGGCGCCGTCGATGATCGTCGTCGTATCCTTCTCGATGAGCACGCGCTTAGCCCGCCCGAGCATGTCGATCGTGACGTTCTCGAGTTTGATGCCGAGATCCTCGGAAATCATCTGTCCGGCGGTGAGCACGGCGATGTCTTCCAGCATCGCCTTGCGGCGGGCACCGAAGCCAGGCGCCTTGACGGCCGCGACCTTGAGGCCGCCGCGCAGCTTATTGACGACCAGCGTCGCCAGCGCTTCGCCCTCGACGTCCTCGGAGATGATCAGCAGCGGCTTACCGCTTTGCACCACAGCTTCGAGGATCGGCAGCAACGCCTGCAAATTGCCGAGCTTCTTCTCATGGATGAGAACGTAAGGGTCCTCCAGCTCCGCGCGCATCTTCTCGGCATCGGTGACGAAATAGGGCGAGAGATAGCCACGGTCGAACTGCATGCCTTCGACGACATCGAGTTCGGTTTCGGCGGTCTTGGCTTCTTCGACGGTGATCACGCCCTCATTGCCGACCTTGTTCATCGCCTTGGCGATCATGGCGCCGACCGACGCGTCGCCATTGGCGGCGATCGTACCAACCTGGGCGATCTCGTCCGAAGATTTGACTTTCCTGGCCCTGGCTTGAATGTCCTTCACCACAGCAGCCACAGCAAGGTCGATGCCGCGCTTGAGATCCATCGGGTTCATGCCCGCGGCAACGAATTTGGCACCTTCGCGCAGGATGGAAGCGGCCAGCACCGTGGCTGTCGTCGTGCCGTCGCCGGCGAGGTCGTTGGTCTTCGAGGCCACTTCGCGCACCATCTGGGCGCCCATGTTCTCGAACTTGTCGGCAAGCTCGATTTCCTTGGCGACGGCGACACCATCCTTGGTGATGCGCGGCGCGCCATAGGCCTTGTCGATGACGACATTGCGGCCTTTGGGGCCGAGCGTCACCTTGACGGCGTTGTTCAGAATTTCGACGCCGCGAAGCATCCGGTCGCGGGCATCGGTAGCGAATTTGATTTCCTTGGCAGACATGATTTTACGTCCAGTTCAGTCTCGAAATTGCGGGATCGGAAATCGCCCGGTCAGGCGGCTTTCTTGGCCGCTTTGGTCTTCTCGACGATGCCCAAAATGTCGCTCTCCTTCATGATCAGGAGGTCCTCGCCGTCGATCTTCACCTCGGTGCCGGACCATTGGCCGAACAGGATGAGATCGCCGGCCTTGACGTCGAGCGGGATCAGCTTGCCGCTCTCGTCACGCGAGCCCGGGCCCACGGCGATCACTTCGCCTTCCCGAGGCTTTTCCTTGGCGGTGTCGGGAATAATGATCCCGCCCTTGGATTTGGTATCGCCTTCCGCGCGCCGAATGACGACGCGGTCGTGGAGTGGCCGGAATTTCATTGGGGGTTCTTTCTGCCGCCGCACATAGAGCGACTGCAACACTTAACATAGCCCCTTTGGCACTCGAATGATAGGAGTGCCAAATTTTTAATTCCTCAAACCGAAAATATTTGAAATGTAAATCAGTCGTTGTTACCGGCGCTTTTGGCCGTCCGAAAGGCGGAGCCATAAGCAATTTTATTGTAATTCATCCCTCTTAATTTTGCCGACAACAGACTATATTAATCCGCAATTACGAACCAAACCTATTGAGCCTTGATTGAATGTGCATCGAGAGATATATACAGTTCGCGAAAATTTGGCACGATTTGGGCTTTCCCGGTCCCGATCGACATAGGTCCGCGACCTTCGACCCACCATGAAGCACCGAATTTTCGACAGCGAATGTATAGCGCTTATCCGGCGCGCATGTCGCTCTGTTCGAGCCTTTGAACCACGGCGCTGACCACGGATGTACTGGCAGCATTGGGATCTTTCCGGTTCGGATGGAAAAGATGCAGGTCGGCGTGCTCCTGCGGAAAGCCGCACCCCCTCATGCAACGCAGCCTCCCCGCGTGGGGAGCGCTTGCCTGCGCTACGGCGGCGGCTTTCCATGCGAGCCGCTTCAAAAATGATGCTGCGAAACGGCTCCGGCTTTATCCGACGAACGCCTCACGCATCCGAGCGAACATGCCGGGCTGTCTCCCGGCAATCGCCGCACGGATGTGACGGGCGGCCGTTACGGCGCTCACCGTCGCGCCGAAATGACAATAGCAGATGATCTCATGCAATTGCCTGTCGGTCAGTTCGAAGAACCGCTTCGCTTCGCCGTAGTTGTCGTTTTCCAACCCGGCGGCGCGGAGGACAGGATCCTCGAAAGCGACTGAGATCGGCGAGCCGTCGCCGCGCATGGCCCCGCGTGATCTAACCGGCTGATACTCGGTCTGGTGTAGCGTCGAGAGTCGCCGGTCAGGGTTCCGTTCAAGGAGCTCCGCCCAGCGTTCAAGACGTTCGCTGCGCGACATGGCCTGGCGCAGGTAGTCCTGATCGATCTCGGCGACGATCTGCAGTTGCTCAAGCGTCTGGTGCTTCATTTTAGCCTCCTATTCGGACGATAGTTGGCCCACCCATATCCTTCTTATACCTGCGGCCAGCGTGACTCCGACCGATCGTGAAGTCCAATCACGATGATGCTGGGAGGGCTTCCCCCCACGAAAATGCGGAGGCTTCGCAAAGATCCGGCCATTAATTTGGCGAACGCGGTCAAATGCGCGGCTGTTCGACGATGTCGGTCTGGAGTCCGTGCCGATCGAGGTGATCGACGGGCAGAGTCTGTGCTGGAGTAGCCCGGCTCATCGCTGGCCGGGCAGCGGGATCAAGCGAGTGGCAGTTTAGGTTCGAAACCGCCGAAGGCCGGGCTGATGCGAGTTCTCCGCCCGGTCGTTGGGCCCTTGTGGCTCCAGTGTACGACTTCCGGCATGACCTGGCGCCTGGCTACTCCGTAGGATCGCAGTTTGTCCGTGTCGAAACCATTATCGAAGTTACCCGGCCCGATGGCGGAGTGTTGCGGATTGCGCGATCCAAGGACCGGTCCGTCCATCAACCAACAAGTTGAGCGGAAGCCACCTCAAAAACGGTCCAGGCTGTGCGTCGTCAGGATGGTAGCCGAACCAGCGAAACAGCCAACCAGGTGTCCCTTCCTTCGACCTTTAGAGACTGAGCAGTCAGCTGCCGCCAAGCGAGAATGACGATCGCTCTCACTGCTGCGGCGCTGGTATCGGTGTGCCGCCAAACCAACCAGCCGCATACGCAATCACGACCAATACCACGATCACGGATACCACGCCGTACCAGAGGCGCCTGTCCTTGAGATAAATCGTTACCTCGTGCCCGCTACGTGTTGGCCACTGGGCGAATTCCTTGAGCCTTTGGCCGTCATTTCCCAGATGAGCGACCCATTTGCCCTCTGGTAGGCACACAGTAGGCTGGATAAGGGGTCTTTGAGAAGCGCGCAATACGACCGCGCCGGCATGATCGCCAGCGGCTGCGACCGGCGGCTGCAGGCGTGCTCGACGAGTAGCGTTGCGGCATGGATGTCAAAAGATCGGCGATGCCATCCAGCACCTGTGTGATCGATGCGGCGCGCGTTATCCTGATCTTCCAGCACGGCTCCGCGCAGCCGCACCCCTCATTAGACCGTTTCGAGACGGCTGAACCGAACCGGGATGAGTTTGCGAGTCTTCAGTTGCCCTGCCGCATCCTTGTCGATGACCGTCAGCAACTGCGCTTCTCCAGGTCCCACGGGCAGGACCAGGCGTCCCCCCGGTTTGAGCTGCTCAAGCAAAGCCGGCGGTGTCCGCTCAGCGGCCGCGGTGACCAGGATCTTGTCGAATGGGGCGTGCTCAGGCCAGCCGCGAGACCCGTCTCCGACACGAATGCCGACATTGGAGAAGCCGAGACCCCGCAGGAGAGCCTCGGCATGGCTTGCGAATTCCTCGATGATTTCGACGCTCCAAACTTGCCCGGCAAGGTCCGCGAGGATTGCGGTTTGGTAGCCTAGGCCGGTGCCGATCTCGAGCACTACCTCGTGCGGTTGCGGCGCAAGGAGATCGGTCATGAGAGCAACGATGAAGGGCTGCGAGACGGTTTTATCAAAGCCGATCGGCAGCGGCATGTCTTGGTAGGCATAAGGCGCAACTGATGCTGGCACGAAGAGGTGCCGCGGTATCCGCCTCATCGCCGCCAATACCCGCTCATCGAGCGCCACCTTGCCAAGTTCTTCGCTTGCAAGATCGGTGTGAATTGCAATCATCTCGACCATGTGCCTGCGTAGAACCGCGAGGTGCTCTTCGTTCATCGGCTTCATGACGGTGGGGCGCTCCTCAACCAGTCTGCTGCCTGATAGCCTTATACCCTGTTCGTCTTGTCACAGTAACCATGTCGTCGAGAACGCGGCTTCGGTTGGGGCGGGTTGTACCGCCCTGCTATTTCGGCGCCGTCCTTGGTGCTCTCCCGTCCCTCGCACCAGGGTGGAACGGCGTGCGCATCAGAAGCTCGCCAGCCAGGCGACAACATCGATATAGCGGATCGCCAGCCAGTTGAGCACCAATAGGCCGAAGGCCAAAACGACGCCGAACCCTGCGCTGTCGCTCACCGGCTCCATCCCGTGCTGATCGTGCGTGATCTGGCGATTGACGATGACCGAACCTGGGCGAGCCAGCAGCGCTATTCGCGCTGCAGGCCGGCCATACGATAATCAGCGTTAGCCCGCGTGGCGCTGCTGAGAAAAACCGGAATTTCGTGATGGCTTGCCGCAGCCATTGGCGCGGCACTGGGGGACTGGCTGTCCTTCTGGATCGGCAAACGGCTTGGAAAGCGGGTTTCGCACTATTGGCCCTCTCCTGTTCTTCGAGCGGTGGGGGGTCGCCGGCGCTTCTTCGGTCCCTTGCGTGCATCCGTACCCTTGGTGGCGGGCATCTGCGCTATGCCCGCTCTGACGTTTCAGTTTGCCAATATCGCTTCGGCTCGCCGGAGTTCGTAGCCGACGTTGCACGGTTTTTCGACGTCACGAGAGGACACGTCTTGCTCGCCGGTCCCAAGACGATCGCGAGCGTTCCGGATTTTGCTCGCGCGGATCGGGAACTTGTCGTCGTTCGCTCCAGTATGGATCCCGAGGACACGCTCAAGCGCTTTGCCGGCCGTGTCGTCTTCATCGGCGGCGGTCCACCGGTCTGGGACGCCTACGCGCGCTTCGTCAGCCACTGGGATGTCACGCGGCTGCCCTATGACGGGCCGGCGGACCGCTGGTTCGATGCAAGATGGCTTACGGGGGTGGCGAAGTTGCCAGAAATCACCGCGACCAATGAAGGCGCGGCTCGTATCGATCTGGGATTATTTAGACCACCTCGCGACCCAAGTTCCAGACCGCATTTTATGCAACTTTACATCGAACACAGAACCGACAGCGGTGCAGCTTGCAATTTTTTCGCCGAACGGCGTCACACGGTGATGGTCGTGCAGCACCAGCCCGCGCACAAAACGATCGCGGACTCCTTCCTGCAACTGGCGCAATCCCCCGAAAGTCCTGCGGAACCGTTGCGGAGGCCTTCACCTCGATACCGACGACCCGACCGCGTCGATCCTCGATCACGACGCCGACCTCGTCCTGATCCTTGGTCCGGTAGTGTGAGAAAGACACCCGTCGCTCTGACCACCATGCGAGCTTCAGGAATTCCGACACCACGAACCTCTCGAGCAAAGCACCGAACCGCGATCGGTCCTACGTTCTTCGTCTACGGCCGCTCACAAGATTGTCAACAATCTGAGAAAGTTTTGTTGACAGGTGATTGATTTGAGCCTTCACTCACAAAAGTCCGCGTATCGGTCGAGTTCTGTCGCAACAATGCGCGGCCTCCAAAGGGGAAAGAACAATGATCAACAGACGTTCAATAATCACATCCGCGGCGCGCGGCGCCGTCTCCGCGCTGGCAATCATGGCCGGCGGCACAATCGCGGTGCACGCCGCCAACAAGGAACTCAAGATCGGCTTTGTCGGCGTGACGAGTGGCGCGGCCGCTGCGTGGGGCACATCCAACGTCCGCTCGATGCAGACGCGCGCCGCCTGGATCAACGAAACCGGCGGTGTGAAGATTGGTGACGAGACTTATGACATCAAAATCGTCACCTTCGACGACCAGAAGGACCCGAAGCGGGCGATCGCCGGCATGGAGAAGATGGCCCAGGAGGGCATCCACTATGTCGTCGGTCCGAATGTCGACGACGGCGCGGCGGCGGTGCGTCCCGTGGCAGAATCCAAGGGCATCATCTATTTTCCCTACGCATTCCCGAAGGAACTCTACACCCCGCCGGCGTCCAACGCCGTGCTCGGCATGATCGCCAACTACCAGTCGGCTCCGGCGATCTACAAATATCTCATGGAAAACAGGGGCGTGAAAAAAGTTGCCTTTGTCGCCGCCAACGAATCCGATCCGCTGAGCCAGCGGGATGGCGGTGTTGCCGCGGCAAAGGCGCTCGGGCTCGAGGTTGTGGCTGCCACGGATGTCTACCAAAACGATACCCGCGATTTCACGCCGGTACTGACGCCGATCGTTTTGCAAAAACCGGACCTGCTGGTGCTTTCGGGCGTCGCGCCGGGCAATGCGCCGCTGCTGATCCGCGCCGCGCGCGAGCTCGGCTACGAAGGCCTGATCTCCACCGAAACGGCGCAGGATGCCAAGGTGCTGGAAGAGGGCGCGGGCGAGTTGGCCAACGGCTTCATCTCGGTCGGCGGCGCATCGACGCCCGAAATCGCGTCCGACACGATGAAGGAGTTCGTCGAACGCTATACGAAAATGTTCGGCGAATACAATGACGAGTCCAACACCAAGATCTACGCGCTCGAATACATCATCGAGACGCTGAAGGCGAACCCGGCCGCGATCGACAATGTCGAGGAGTTCAAGAAGACGATCGACACTTTCTCGGCGCCCAATCCCTATCTGAAGGACGATGCCAAGCTGACCTATGTCGGAATGACGTCGTTTGGCCAGAAGCGCCAGCTTTCGGTCCCGATGGTGGTCACGGAATACCGCGACGGCAAGTTCGAGACGCTCTTCGTCGCTCAAGTCGATTGACGCAACTGCACCGAAGCGGATTGCCGCAGAGGCTCGAGCATTCGTCTTCAGCCTCTGAACGGCCGGAACCATCCTGATGGAACAAATCATCGCCAACGGGCTTTATCTTGGCGCGCAATACGCCTTGATCGCGCTCGGTCTGACCCTGATCTTCGCGCTGATGAACGTGCTTAACTTTGCCCATGGGCAGATGTACGTTCTCGGCGGCTTCGTCACCTATACGGTCTATGGCCAGCTCGGCATGCCTTTCGTCGTCGCGCTCGTCGCGTCCGGGATCACGCTGCTGGTCATTGGAGCGCTTGTTGAGAAATTCCTTTTCAGGACGGTGATTAAGCGAAGCGTGCGGGAGGAAAGTACGATGCTTCTCGCGGCGGCGGTCGCATTCTTCCTCGACGCCGTGATCCTCCTCCTGTTCGGCGAAAAGCAGCGCGGCGTGCCGAAGATCGTCAAAGGCGTCTTCGTCTCCGACAGCCTCATAATGCCTTACGACCGGCTGCTGGTCGGCGCACTCGCCATACTGTTCATCGCCTCCTTCGTGCTTTTCATGCAGTACAGCAAGCCGGGACGCGCCATGCGGGCGCTGGCGCAGGACCGGGTCGCGGCGCAGCTGATGGGCGTCGAGGTCGACCGCTATTCGATGATCGGCTTTGCGCTCGGCGCCATGCTTGCCGGCATGGTCGGCGGGCTGCTGGTCGCCATCACCGGCGTCAATTCGGGCATCGGTGGGCCGATCTCGATCAAGGCGTTCTTGATGGTGATGATCGGCGGGGCCGGCGTGGTCAGCGGAGCGATCGCCGGCGGCTTCATCCTCGGCATGATGGAATCGGTCGGCCTGACGGTCCTACGCCAATATGGCGACGTCACTTATCTCGTCATCTTCGCCGCGCTGATGGTGTTCCTGAGCATCCGCCCGAACGGGCTCATGGGCAAGCCGTGGGGATGATGGACATGAAGCGTACACGCAACATCCTCGCCGTCGCTGTCTTCCTGCTGGTCGTACTCGTCGGCGTGCCCTGGCTGATCGAGGCGACCGGTCGGCTCGACCTCTACTACACGCTGACCTCGGTCGCGCTGCTCAGCATCGCCAGCGCCGGGGTGTGGGTGACTTTCTACATCGGCCGCATCAATATCGGCCAGGGGGCCTTCGCGCTTATGGGCGGCTATGTTTCGGCCATTCTTGTCGTCCAGTACGGTGTGTCGTTCTGGCTGACACTGCCGCTGGCTGGGCTATTCTGCGCCGCTGCAAGCGTGCTGATCGGACTGCCCATCCTCAGGCTTCGCGGCGTCTATTTCGCCATGGTCACGCTGGTTTTGACCGAAGTGGCGCGGCTGCTCGCGCTGGCGCTGCCGATCACCAACGGAGCCAAGGGCATGGTCAGCATTCCGCTCCCCGGCGGCATCTCGATCTTCGGGCTGACCATCCTTCCAGATTTCGCGACGCTAGCCAATCCGCGTCCCGCCTTCTATCTGGTGTCGGTTGTGCTGATGGTCCTGTGCTTTGCGGCGCTCTACCGCCTAGTCCATTCGCGCATTGGCAAACTCTGCCAGTCGTTGCAGCAGAACGAGGAACTGGCCTCCTCGATCGGCGTCAACATCGCCTATCTGCGCGTTATCGCCTACGCCTTCTCCTCATTCCTCGGCGGTCTCGGCGGTGCGATGTTCGTCGCCATCTCGCAGTCGATCTATCCGTCGAGCTTCACCGTCACCGACTCGGTGAACTTCATGCTGAACTGCTTCCTCGGCGGGCTCGGCCACGTCTTCGGGCCGATGATCGGCACCTTCGTGCTCTATTTCGGCTGGGATTTCCTGTTCGAGACCGGCGAGTTCCAGTTGCTGATCTTCTCTTCGGTGCTGATCGCGCTGATGCTGTTCCTTCCCAACGGCCTGCTCAGCCTCAGGCTGTTCGGCAAGAAGCAGGGCTAGGACCATGACTGAGCTTCTCCAGATCAAGGCCGTGACCAAACGCTTCGGCGGGCTGGTCGCGGTCAACAATGTTTCCTTCGCGGTCCGCGAACGCGAAATCCTCTCCGTCATCGGCCCCAACGGCGCCGGCAAGTCGACGCTGTTCAAGTTGATTTCCTCTTTCCTCAATCCGACCTCGGGCGAAGTGCTATTCCGGGGAGAGCGGATTTCAGGCCTAGCGCCGCATATCGTCGCCCGGAAGGGCGTGGTGCGCACGTTCCAGGAGACGACGATCTTCAAGGGCATGACGGTGCGCGACAATGTCATCATCGCGCATCACCTGCGTTCCAACGCCAGCCTTGCCGGCTTCTATCTCGGCACGAACACCGCACGGCGCGACGAGGATGAATTCGGCCGCTCGGCCGACGAGATCATCGACTTCCTCGATCTCGGCGCGCAACGGCATGAGATCGCCAGCACGCTGCCGCACGGCCATCTGCGCGCGCTCGGGATTGCCATCGGGCTCGCTACCAACCCGACCGTGATTCTGCTCGACGAGCCCTTCGCCGGCATGAACCATGACGAAACCGTACGCGCGGTGGAGATGGTGCGCGACGTGCGGAAGCGCGGCGTGACTGTCCTGCTGGTCGAGCACGATATGCCCGCCGTCATGAACATTTCCGACCGCATCGTCGTCCTGAACTTCGGTGTGAAAATCGCCGAGGGAACGCCGAAGGAAATCCAGGAGAACGAAAAGGTCGTCGAGGCCTATCTCGGCGCCGAAGATGAGGCGATCGGATTTTAGCCATGAGCGAACTGCTGAAAGTCTCCGACGTCGAACTCTACTACGACCATGTCTATGCACTGAAGGGCGTGTCGCTCAACGTCAACGAGGGCGAGACCGTCGCGCTGATCGGCGCGAACGGCGCGGGCAAATCCTCGATCCTGCGCGCCATCACCGGCCTGAAGAAAGTTCGCAGCGGCGAGATTCATTTCCGGGGCCACCGCATCGACGGAACGCGCCCGGACGAGCTGGTCAGGATGGGCATCGCCATGGTGCCGGAGGGTCGGCGCGTCTTTTCCTACATGACGGTGCGCGACAATCTGATGATGGGCGCCTTCACCCGCACCGACAAGGCCGAAATCGCCAGGACGCTGGACATGGTGCTCACGCGCTTTCCGCGCCTGAAGGAACGCTATTCCCAGACGGCGGGCACGATGAGCGGCGGCGAACAGCAGATGCTGGTGATCGGGCGGGCGCTGATGGCCAAACCGAAGCTTCTGCTGCTCGATGAACCCTCGCTCGGCGTCGCGCCGAAGCTCGTCCAGGACATCGCCCGCTCCATCGTGGCGATCAATCGCGACGAAAAGGTCAGCGTTCTCTTGGTCGAGCAGAATTCGCGCATGGCGCTGCGCATCTCGCAGCGCGCCTACGCACTGACGACCGGAAAGATCGCGCTGGCCGGACATTCGGCTGAGCTGCTTGGCGACGACCGGGTCAAGAAACTCTATCTCGGCGGGGAAATATGAAAGCGCAAATGGACATACTCGTCGTCAATCCCAACACCACTGCGTCCATGACCGAAAAGATCGGCGAGGCGGCGCGCGGCGCGGCTTCGGCCGGCACCAGGATCATCGCCGTCAATCCGAAGGACGGGCCGCCGAGCGTCGAAGGCTATTTCGACGAGGTCTTCGCCATCCCGGGAATGATCGGCGAGATCCAGAGACATCCGGCGGCGAGCGCCTGCGTTATCGCCTGCTTCGACGACACCGGCCTCGACGCAGTACGCTGCGTCGGCGAGATGCCGGTGGTCGGCATCGGCGAAGCGGCGTTTCACATGGCGAGCCTAATTGCCGGCAAGTTCAGCGTGGTGACCACGCTGTCGCGTTCGGTGCCGGCGATCGAGCACAATCTGGTGCGCTACGGCCTCGCCAGCCGCTGCGCCAGGGTGCGGGCAAGCGACGTTCCCGTTCTGGAGCTCGAAGTGCCCGGCTCCAACGCCCGCCATCGAATTTCGGAGGAGATCGAGCGCGCCATCCGCGACGACCGGGCCGAAGCGATTGTGCTGGGATGCGCCGGCATGGCCGACCTCGCCGCCGCGCTCAGCCGCGAACATGGCCTTCCTGTGCTCGACGGCGTCGCCTGCGCCGTACAACTCTGCGAGAGCCTCGTCAGCCTTGGCTTGTCGACCTCGAAGCGCGGCGGCTACCAGGTTCCACTCGAAAAATCCTTCGCCGGAATCTTTGCGCCCTTTTCGCCCTCCGGCCGTGTATCCTGATGCGTGCAAAATTGTTGACACTCCCACACAGGATGTTCGATGTCCGGCCGGAAACGCGGTGTTCGCGCCGCTATGCGATCCGGCCGCCGGGACAATGAGACGATGGACCTGCTTGGACCAAAGACACGGGATGGCGACAAGCCGACGATGCGCTGGTTTCCGGTCTATGCCGGCCTGCGCGACGCCATCGTCAGCCACCGCCTCGCACCGGGCACAAAGCTGCCCGAGGACGAGCTCGCCTCGATCTATTCGGTGAGCCGCGCGGTGATACGCGCGGCGCTGCAGGCGCTGTCGCATGACCGCTTGGCTCGGCTCGAGCCGAACCGCGGCGCGTTCGTCGCTCAGCCGACCAAGCAGGAAGCGCGCGAGGTGTTCGAAGCGCGGGCGCTGATCGAGCCCAAGGTCGCGGCGCTTGCCGCCGAAGTGGCAAAGCCGGCCGAGATCGCGCAACTGCGGCTTCATCTCGAAAAAGAGCACGAGGCCCTGCATGCCGGCCGCGACAGCGACGCCATAATGCTGTCGGCAAAATTCCATGTCGGCATCGCTGAAATCGCCGGCCATTCGATCCTGACCGGCTTCGTCAAGGACCTGTTGTCGCGGTCGTCGCTGATCATCGCGCTCTACTGGCGCCGCCGCGACACCACCTGCGAAAGCCACGCCCATCACGCCCTCGTTGATTCCATCGAAAAGCACGACGCAAAAAACGCGTCCGACCTGATGCAAAGTCATCTCATCGACCTTCTGTCGGGCCTTGATCTGTCGCTTGGCGAGAAGAAGCCCGAGAGCCTGTCGGACATCTTGCGCTGATCTCCGCTGTCAAACTCTTCGCCGGAGTTCGCCCATGTCCCCACGTGCTGGGCGTGATCGAAGCAATGCATAGCATGCATCGGTCCATGAGGACTGCTTCTTCGTTCCTGCCGTCATAACAGTAGCGCTCGTTGAGTCCGCGGCGCTGCCCTCCAGCTTCACCTACTCCTGCTGCCGCACAACGGGGCACGCAGTCGCAGCAAGGATTGGGCAAACTGCCGGTTTTTCTTACGGCCTTTAGATACGACCTGATGCGATCGGTCGATGGCCCTCGCGAGAGGCCAGTTCCAGACTGCAATCTTATGCGACTTTCGAAGCACAAAGCGTGCACATCGAACCCGAAGGCGGCTTTGCTACCCGACCCTGGACGCCAGTTTCGCGCCCCAAGGAAACAGCGATCAGCAGCGTGGCATTGGAGGTCTCGGTTGGGGCCGGAAGCAGACTGTCCGCTTTCCGAAAGCGACGTGAAAAAGCAGCCTTTTTCTGGAAGTCTAATGCTTCAGTATCTGGCTGAGGAACAACTTCGTTCGATCATGGCGCGGGTTGCCGAAAAACGCGTCGGGCATGCCCTCCTCGACGATCTGCCCAGCGTCCATGAAGATCACCCGGTCGGCGACCTTTGCGCCGTTCCCTGGCAATCAGGCGCAGCCCCAAATTAAGAGCAAAAAGATGCGAACTAACCTTGCCGCGCTCCCTGAGCAGCGCGGCCACCAGCAAATTGCCAAGCCCGTGCTGGTGCTGCAGTGGTTCGATGTCTTGCCACGCCTCCCAGGCAATCGCCGCGGCCAGCACGGCCGGGATGTTGTCGCCGCGCAGCCGCTCAACGACGGCGAGCCAGTCGGCCAGCCGCTGGTCCTCGTTCCAGTCGAGATCGCGGATCAGCGGCCCGAGACCGTCCGGCAAGGCCTCCCGCGCGTTTGCCCCTTGCCCTTCCGTCTGGACCTCCGGGCTGTCCGCGGCGCGCGGCGCGATTTTTTCGCTGGCCAGCAGTCGGCCGGAGCGGGCCAACACGGCGTCGATCTCCGCCAGCTCTTCGGCAAGAGCGTCCTCCTGGCCGGTGTCTTCGGCAAGGCTTTCGTCGACGTCGTAATCCGCCCCACCGGCCGCCGTCCCTGAATCGGGACGGGAGCCAACCTGCCCCGCGCTAGACCGGTCGCCGCCGCCCTGCCCTTCGCGGCCGCGCAACGCCAAAATGCCTACGCGGGAAAGCGCCCAGTCGGGTGGGTGCAAAAGAATGCGGCGGCGGGTGCGCAGCACGGCATGCGCCCGGGTGAGCTCGTGGCTCGGGATGCGGATGTCCATATGGGCGTCGTGCAGGACGAGGTCTTCCATGTGGACGAGTTCGCCTTCCAGCCAGAGCGCCGCGGCCGCGTCGGCAAAATGCTGGCGTTGCAAAAAACCGTCGCGGACAGGGCTTTTGTACACGCGCTCATCGAGGCGGGCCACAAGGTCTTCGGCGCGTGCGAGCGGCCCCAGCAGGGTGTTCAGCGGCAGAGTGGTGAAGTCGTAAGCCATTGATTCTTTTGTAGCCGATTCGCGTAGCGGAAGCTATCTCGCCATTTAGTTCCGTCACAGCGGATTATCTCCGCAGCATTCTTCACTATCGATAATTACCTCTTATCGATACTTGGACAATTACAATAAGACAGCCCAGTACTATTTTCCCGGCTCTTTCCGGCCGAGACCCATCAAGAACAACACTGCATTTTTCCGATCATCGCCTTTGGGACCCCAGACTCGTGGGTTGCTGCTATGCCGCATGCCGTCGATAGTAGAAGAAGGCGTCGTCGATAGTGGGTGTTGCGATGTAGCGGTCTCCCGCTACCAAAATTCAGATAAGTAATTGAAACAACGAGCAAATCGTGGCGCCGCAAACCCTTCGCGCGCCTCGGCAGATTCCGGCAAGGCTGGAGTCGAGTTGAGCCAAGAGCGGACGAACAATGCGAGGCGTCTCAATGGCAATTCCGACGTCACGTTCGACACGCGTCGATTGATCCGGTCGAGGCGGCGAGTAACCGCCGCTTGCTTTCGCTCTTCGGCATCCGCCGGCAGGAACGACGCGAGCGCAGCCTCGGCGACCAGGGACAGCGAGACCTCGCGCCCCCAGCGTAATGCTCGAAGCAGAGCGGTCGCTCTATTCTGCCACCTCCTGCAAAGCCGCATTCAGTCGCGATCGACTGCATCGCTCTCAAGAAGACGCTCGGCGGCGGAAACGGTCAAAACGCCTGCTTTTTCGCCGGCAGCTCAGCCGCTTTCCGTCGAAGGGTGAACCCGTTCCCTAGTCCGAAATGGTTACTTGCGCTGCAGCTAATGTAGTTACAATCTTGTGCCGTCGAAAGCCGCATGGGCCGGCCAGGCGCGAGTACCGTCTTCGCCGGCGTCTCAAGGCAGTCGACCACACGTTTGCGGTGCTCTAAGGGGGAAATCAATGAGATTGACGATTATTTGCGCGGCAATTGTGATTGCCATATCCACCGCCGCAGTTGCGCACGAGAAAAAGAGGGTGGTCAGTACAGCAGTAACGTCGGCCTGCGCCGACCTGTCGGGCAGCACGATCAAGAAAAACAGGAAAACAAAGGTGGATTGCAGTTCAACCGGAACTGTCTCCAGCGCGATTTCGAAAGACAAATCGGAGCCGCGCCTGGGCTATGAAACGGTTAATCCTGCAATCATATCGATCTATTAGCTGAGGAAACAGCAGGCCGGTCTATCGGGGTCCAGGCTTCGGGAGCAAGGCAAGGACCGACACGCGGCCACATTGCCTGCGGACCGTTCGTCGCGTGGTGGCTTAGGGTCGAAAACAGATCGAGCCGCGAAGCATCACCGGTGATCGCCTCAGCGAGCAGCGTGCCCGACAGCGTCGACAGGAACACCCCCTTGCCCGGATAGCCATGCGTGCAAAATAGACCTCGCCGTAGCGGCCGACATGCGGCAGGCGCGATGTCGTCACCTGGCATATGCATCGAAACCGTAGCCGAATGCAGCCATATCGGGCGTGGCGCCGTAGCCGAAGGCTGGTGAGGTCGGAATCAGAAAGGCACCTGCGCTCAACGGCCATTCGCCCGGCGGACCCGCCAGATGACGTTACCGACGTCGTCGGCGACGAGCAGTGCGCCAGTCTGATCGATAGCAACGCCGACCGGACGGCCCATCGCCTCGCCATTACGCCCGATGAAGCCAGTGAGCACATCTTTCGGAGGACCGCTCGGTTGGCCACCATGGAACGGCACGAAGATCACCTTGTAGCCGCTGTGCACGCTTCTATTCCACGAGCCGTGCTGGCCGACGAAGGCGCCGTTGCCGTAGGCCGGACCGAGCCGGGCGCCTTTGGAGAAGGTCAGTCCCAGCGAGGCGGTATGGGAGCCCAGGGCGTAATCGGGCTTGAGCGCTGTCGCCACGAGATCGGGGCGCTGCGGCTTGGCGCGTTCGTCGACGTTCTGTCCGTAGTAGCTGTAGGGCCAGCCGTAGAAAGCACCGTCACGAACCGAGGTCATGTAATCCGGCACAAGGTCGTCGCCGATCTCGTCACGTTCGTTCACGGCGACCCAAAGCTCGCCAGTTCCAGGATTCCAGGAGAGCCCGTTCGGGTTGCGCAGGCCCGAGGCGAAGACCCGAGTGCGGCGGGTCGACCGATCCACTTCAAGGACAGCGGCGCGGTTCTTCTCCGCGGCTATGCCATTTTCTCCAACGTTGCTGTTGGAACCAACGGCGACATAGAGCTTGCGTCCATCCGGAGTTGCTATCACGTCCTTGGTCCAATGATGGTTGAGGTCCCCGGCCGGCAAGTCGATGATCTTTTCCGGCGACGTGCTGACTCGGGTCTGGCCAGTGGAGTAGGGGAAAGCGACGAGCGCGTCGGTATTCGCGACAAAGAGCTTGCCTTTGGACAGCGTCATGCCGAAGGGCGAATTGAGGCCTTCCGCGAACGTCGTGCGCACATCCGCAATGCCGTCGCCATCGGTGTCGCGCAGGAGCGTGATGCGGTTGGCGCTTTTGGTCGCGGCGCCAGCCCGCTTCATAGCCAGGTCCATGAACACCTTTCTAAGACTGAAGCCTTCGTCATGCTTGGCAGGGGCATTGGTTTCAGCAACCAGCACGTCGCCGTTCGGAAGCACATGCAGCCAGCGCGGATGGTCGAGACCGGTGGCGAAGGCGTTCACTGTCAGCCCCTTCGCCGGGGTCGGCATACCTCCTTTCTGCCAGCCTTTCGCCTCGGCTATGTTAACAGTCGGGATCAGCGTCGGTCTTGGTTTCGGTAAGGTGGGGTTGGGGCCATAGCCGGTTATTGCCCCGGTTTTTTGCGCCGGAATGCCAGCGCAGCTTGCCATGACGGCGCCCAACACCGCTACGAGTACGCTTCCTCGGAAGCCGGCATGCATCGGACGTCCTCCGCATGGATTTGTGTCGCGCTCTTTGTGCAAACGGAAGTCAGTGGCTTATTCTTCCAATTGCTTCGAAAAAAACAGCGGCGCTAGTGATCCGAGGGCCAGGAATTCGCGACAGATCTGCTCTCGGCAGAAATATGGCGCGAGAAGATTGTGGCAACCGCGCGAATATCTGTCGCGCGATATGAATCTCAGATTCGTATCGCACGAAATCGATACGGCTTGCGCTTTTCGGTATCGAGTTGCTCATGGGCCAACATGCGTTCGAATGGAACGAGACCATGAACGGCGGGACCCCCAATGACCCACCAATTGCACTAGCTGGTGAAACAGCTGTTGCTGCTGCTTAGCAAGACGCTGCAGATCTGCTAAAATCTGCGGTGGGAGGAGACGGATATCCAATCGCTGCCTATAGCACATCCAAGTGTAGCGAAGGCGACACCCGACGCTTCACTTCCGCTCGCCTATTCCCTCGCGACGCTCTGCTGGCTCCTGTCGGCCGGCGTCTATATTGCCGCCAAGTGGGTTGCCCCCGAGATGCCGCCTTGGGCGCTCTGCTTTTGGCGGCTGGCGCTCGCCTGCGCGATCCTGCTGCCTATCGTCCATCGTCATCACGGGGCAATGCTCGTGCTGATCCAATCCCGGGTGATCGAGGTGCTGGTCATCGGCGCCATCGGGCTGACCTTGTGTCAGGGCATGATCTACACGGGCCTCAACTACACCAACGCGACAACCGCCGGCATCATCATGGCGCTGTCGCCGATCATGACCATGGTGCTTGCCCGCTTCGTGCTTGGCGAGCCCCTCGGTGTCTGGAAGGCGTTTGGAGCGCTGCTCGCTCTGGTCGGGATGGTGGTGATCGTGGCGCGCGGCGACCTTGCCGCGCTGATGCAGCTACAATTCAATCCCGGCGAATTGTGGATCGTCGGCAGCGCCTTTTGCTGGGGCCTCTACACTGTGCTGCTGCGTCGCGCGAAATTCGCTATCGAGCTTCTGCCGATGGTGGTCCTGCTGCTGGGAGCCGGCGCGCTGGCCGCACTGCCGCTTTATCTCTGGGAACTATTTTCCGGGGATCGTTCGGCGCTGCATGCGAACGGCCTTCTGGCTCTCGCCTATGTTGCCGGCCCGGGCGGCGCTCTGATGTACTATCTCTACAACCGTAGCGTCGAGGCGCTTGGCGCCGGGCGGGCCAGCATGCTGCTCTATCTGCAGACTGCCTTCGTCGCCGTGCTCGCTTATCTGTTCCTTGGCGAAAGCTTGCACGACTACGATCTCGCCGGCGCCGCCTTCATCGTCGCCGGCCTGCTGCTCGCCACCGCGATCAAGCCGAGGCAGCGCACGGTGCGTGTCGCGTAGGCAACATCAGCACCGCCGCTTCGGTCAGCAGCTCGTAAAATCAGAGCACCACCCGAAGCGAAGCCGGGTCACTGAAGTCGGCTGTTGTGGCGCAGCACGAGGCCGACCGCGCCGAGCAATGCATCGTTCTCCGTGTGCTTGCCAACGATTATCCGTGTGCGCAGCGCGGGCGCCACATCGCGGGACTTGATGAGCGTGTGGCGTTCGTATGACGCGATCAGTGGCGCCAGGAGAATGTCGCCCGCCAAGGCCATGCGGCCGCCGATGATGATGAGCGGCGGATTGAGCACCGAACCGATCAAGCCAAGGCCACGGCCGGCGAACTCGGCGGTGTCCTCGATCATCCGCAGCGCCCTCACGTCGCCCTGCTCGGCCATCATGATCACATCGTCCATCGTGACCGGCCGTCGCACGATGCGCGAAATCTGCTCGAGCGGCCGGGCAAAGCTGGCATAGAGCTCCAGGCATCCGCGATTGCCGCACCGGCAAAGGTCGCCGCCGGGATCGATGCTGATGTGCCCGAATTCGCCGGCGCCGCCGGCGATGCCGCTCACCAGCCGGCCGTGCTGCACAATGGCCCCGCCGACGCCCAGATCGACCTTGAACAGCACGAAGTCGTCCTGGCCGACGGCCGCACCCCACATCAACTCCGCAATGGCCGAGCAGTTGCTCTCATTGTCGGCGAAGATCGGCTGTTCGAGGACCGGCCCGAACACATCGCGGATGTTGACCCCGGCCCAGGTCGGAACGATACTCGCGCGCAGCACCACTCCTTCGCGGCTGACTGGGCCCGAGACGGAGACCCCAACCCCCAGGAGCCCCGCCATCGGCAGACCGTTCTCTTCGTAGCATCGGGCAATTACTGACTTGGCGAGCTGGGCCGCCTGCTGTGGCTGGTAGTCCAGACCCATGGGGATAGTTTGTTCGGCAATGAAAGAATGCGAGACATCGGCGACGACGCAGCGCATCTCGTCGAGGCCCAGATGGATGCCGACGCAGGTGCCCGCAGCAGGATTGAGCGTCAATGTCGCGGCAGGCCTGCCAATACCCCTGGCCGCGTCATGATGGGCCGAGGATTCGATCACCATCCCCGACTTTCTCAAGCCATTGAGCGCGGTTGAAACCGTCGACCGCGCCAAACCGGTAATGCGGGTAATTTGCGACGCAGAAAGCACGCCGCGCTCACGCAGGCATCGGACGATCAGGCTCTCCGGCGACGCGGACGGCCTGTCGATTAGCCAATTTCTAAGCGAAGGTTTGTTCATGATGAGCACAAAGCACGTTGACTGATAGCTCAAATATGTCATCTTGGAAAGAACGGAGATTACTGCATCTCACCGGCCACGACCTCAAATCGCGGGCCACAAGCGGTCGATACGAACCGTGCATCACATATGGGAGTGAAACGATGAAATATCTGAGGACGGCCTTTGCGGCCGCTACCGCCTTCACCTTGGCTACCGGAACAGCGCTCGCGGAGCCCAAGACCAACCTCTTGCATCAATGGGCCACCGGATCGGACGCCCAGGCTATCGCCAAGCTCGGCGAGATGTTTACCGCCAAGGGCGGCACCTGGCAGCAGACCTCCATCGCAGGCCATACGGCCAATACATTGGCCAAACTGCGTGCCGATGTGATCGCCGGCAACGCTCCTCCCGCTGTGCAGCTCAAGGGCCCCGAAATCGCCGAATGGAACGAGACGGGCATGACAGCCAATCTCGATGACCTGGCGAAGGCGGAAAATTGGGAGAAGGTCGTCGCTCCCGAATTGCTGCCGGTGATGAAGCCGACCGGGAATTGGGTGGCGGCGCCGATGAACATCCACCGCATCAACTGGCTGTGGGCATCGCCGAAGGTCATGAAGGACGCGGGCGTCACCGAGATGCCAAAGACATGGGCGGAATTCAACGCCGCCTGCGACAAGATCGTGGCCAGCGGCAAGATTTGCATTTCGCACTCGACCGCCGACTGGACCGACTCGACCGTCTTCGAAGTGGTCGTGTACGGTCAGGACCTCGATCTCTACAGGAAAGCTTTCGTTGAGGGCGACGTCGATGCCATGCGCAGCGACGGCATGGTCAAGGCCTTCGAGCAGTTCCGCACCATGACTTCGAAGTACATGGATCCCGGCATGAACGGGCGTGACTGGGATACCATGTCGCACCTGGTCGGCCGTGGCGAGGCCGCTTTCCACATCATGGGCGACTGGACGCTCGGCCTGCTGACGGCCGGCGGCTTCAAGGAGGGCACCGACTATATCTGCGCCCAGGCGCCGACCGATTGGGGCAAGCCTGGCTTCATCTTGAATTCAGACTCGGTCGTGTTCTTCAAGCAGAAGGACCCGGACTATATCGAGGGCCAAAAGCTGCTTGCGAGCACTATCTTGTCGCCCGAGTTCCAGACCATTTTCAATCAGACCAAAGGCTCGATACCGGCCCGTCTCGACGTCGATCTTTCGAACGGCTTCAATCCCTGCCAGCAACTCTCGCAAAAGGATCTGCAAGCCTCGATCGCCGCCGGCACGCTCGTGCGTTCGATGGCGCACAACATGACGGTGCCGCAAAAGGTCCGCGGCGCAATCATGGATACAATTACCGAGTTTGTGGCCACGCCGGATATGAGTGCGCAGGACGCGGCCAATGCGATGGCGGATGCGGCCCAAGCGCAGAAGTGACGCTGCCGATGATGGCCGGGGGCGAAGCGCCCGGCCAGACCTCGCCGGAGCAGCCCGATGTCCACCCATGATCTGATAGTACCAGCTGCAGCTGCCGCGGCCCGTCCGTGGCGCGAGCGCCTGGGCACGATGGTGCCCATTCTGGTGCTGGCGCCGTCGATAGCGGCGAGTTTCATCTATGTTTTCGTCTTCACGCTCTGGACGCTCTACATCTCGCTGTCCAATTCGTCGCTGTTGCCGACCTATGGGTTCGTCGGCCTGGACAATTACGCTTCGCTCTGGGCAAACCGGCGCTGGAACATCGCCTATACGAATCTCTTCCTGTTCAGCGGCTTCTATATCGTTGGCTCGATGGCGGTTGGCCTGCTGCTCGCCATCGCGATCGACCAGCGCGTCCGCGGCGAGGCGGTTTGGCGCACCATCTTCCTCTATCCGTTGGCGGTGTCCTTCATCGTCACCGGCACGGTGTGGAGTTGGCTGTATAATCCTGTCGACGGTATCCAGGCCTTCGTTCGAGGGCTTGGCTGGACCGACTTCAGCTTCGCCCTGACGGCCAACCGCAACACCGCGGTCTATGCGGTGATCATAACCGGTATCTGGCAGTCGTCCGGCTTCGCAATGGCACTTTTCCTGGCTGGTCTACGGTCCGTCGATCCGGATCTCGTCAAAGCCGCGCAAATCGACGGCGCGTCGGTTTTCCGGACCTATCGCAGGGTCATCCTGCCAACCATCGCTCCGATATTCCTGGCGGTGGCGGTCATTCAGATACAATTCGCCATCAAGACCTTCGACCTGGTGGCGGCGTTGACGCGGGGCGGGCCAGGTGTGTCCACCACCTTCCCCGCCATCTATGTCTACGACCTGATGTTCCAGCGCGGCCAAATCGGCGAGGGTGCCGCCGCGGCGATGATGATGCTCGCAGCGGTAGCGGTGGTGCTGGTGCCGTACTCCTTGTGGATTGTCTGGCGCCGGCGGGCGGAGGGCCGCAATGGCTGAAATTGCCCCCAATGCCCGTTTTGATCCGGAAGAAGCCGCTGCCACGCGCCGGCATTTCTGGAGCCGCTTCCTTGTCTATGCCGTGCTGACGCTTTTCGCGATCGTCTATCTCGTGCCGTTGCTGGTGGTGATCTTCAACTCATTGCGTGAGCAGTCGGAGATTGCCCGCAACGGCCTCATCTCCGTACCGCGCAGCTTCCGGTTCGATGCGTGGGCGCAGGCCTGGGGATCCTACTGTGTCAGCGGCACCTGCGAGGGCATGAAGCGCAATTTCTTCAACTCGCTGGCGATGACGATCCCCGCCACGATCATCTCGACCATTCTCGGCGCCATGAACGGCTACATCCTCTCCAAATGGCGCTTCAGGGGTTCCGAACTGATCTTCAATCTGATGCTGCTCGGCGTATTCATGCCCGGCCAGATTTCGCTGATGCCGTGGGCGTTGCTGCTCGGCAAGCTCGGCCTGACCAATTCCACATATGGGCTGGTGTTGATCCACGTCGTCCAGGGCATCTCGTTCACCACCCTGTTCTGCCGCAATTTCTACGTCAGCATACCGGACGACCTGATCAAGGCGGCACGCATCGACGGCGCCGGCTTCTGGCGGATCTTCCGCAAGATCATCCTGCCCCTGTCGCCGCCCATTCTGATCGTCACCGTCATCTGGCAGTTCACCGGCATCTGGAACGAGTATTTGTTCGGCGTCGTCTTCACATCAGGCCAGCAGCAGCCGATCACGGCGGCGTTGGTAGCACTCACGGCCGGCGGCACGACCGCACGTGCTTACGATGTGATGAGCGCAGCAGTGCTGATCGGCGCGTTGCCACCGCTGCTGATCTACCTGTTCGGTGGAAAATACTTCGTGCGCGGCCTCACCCAGGGCGCCATCAAATGAGGCGTCGCCCATGTCCGCGTTGACGATCCGCAACCTTCACAAGAGCTACGGCTCGCTCGAGATTCTTGCCGGCATCGATCTCGAGGCTAAGACCGGAGAATTCGTCGCCCTTGTCGGCCCGTCAGGCTGCGGCAAGTCAACCTTGCTCGCCATGATTGCCGGTCTCGAAACCGTCACGTCGGGAGAGATTTGGATCGGCGACCGGCTGGTGAACTCGGTGCAACCCAAGGACCGCGACATTGCGATGGTGTTTCAGTCATACGCCCTCTATCCCACGATGACCGTGCGCCAGAACATCACCTTCGGCATGGAAAGCCGAGGCGTGCCAAAAGCGGTGCAAGCGGAAGCTGTCCAGCGGGTTGCCGCACTCCTGCAGATCGAACAGCTGCTTAAACGCAAGCCCGGCCAGCTCTCGGGCGGCCAGCGGCAGCGCGTGGCGATGGGGCGTGCCCTCGTCCGCGACCCGAAGCTGTTTTTGTTCGACGAGCCCCTGTCCAACCTCGACGCCAAGCTGCGCGTCGACATGCGTACCGAAATCAAGAAGCTTCACCATCGCGTCGGCAAGACCACGGTGTATGTCACCCACGATCAGGTCGAGGCGATGACGCTTGCATCCCGCATTGCAGTGATGAACCAGGGCTCGGTACAGCAGTTCGACACCCCGAAGCGGATTTACGACCGGCCGACCAACATGTTCGTTGCCGGTTTCATGGGATCGCCGGCGATGAATTTCATTCCCGCCCGGCTTACGGGCTCGACCAGCATCTCGGTACGCGCCGCTGACGGCAGCGACGCCAGCCTCGCCCTTGCCGCACCGATGCCCGCCGGTGCGCCAAAGGACGTCGTGCTCGGTATCCGGCCGGAACACATCTACCGTTTCACGACCGACCTGAAGTCGCGCAAACCGGCTGTGGCGTCCATGCAGGCGCCGGTCGAACTGGTCGAGCCGACCGGGGCCGAGACGCTTGCCGTGCTCAGGCTTGGTGACCTGGAGATCACCGGCCGTTTCGAGCCGGACGACGCTCCGGTCATGGGCGAGACGATAATGCTGGGCATCGATATGTCGCGCGCCTGCCTGTTCGATCCAACAACCAAGGCGCTTCTGTAATCGATGTCCGTACAATTCGCGACTTATCCGAGCTTGACCGATCGGGTCGTGCTGATCTCCGGCGGCGCCTCCGGCATCGGCGCCGATATGGTCCGCGCCTTCGCCTCGAATAGCGCCCGGGTAGCCTTTCTCGATGTGCAGGATGAGCCAGCGGAGGCGTTGGTGCGCGAGCTCGGTGGTGCCGCCGGGCAGGCTCCCTTGTACCTCCATTGCGATGTAACCGACGTCGATGCGCTAAAGGCGTCGGTAGAAGGCGTGCGCGCGCGGCTTGGTCCGGTCGCGGTCCTGGTGAATAACGCTGCCAATGATCAGCGCCATCCCATAGACGCGGTAACGGCGGAATATTGGGACCGCAGCTTCGACGTCAATCTCCGGCATCACTTCTTCGCCGCCCAGGCAGTGCATCCGCATATGAAGGAACTCGGCTTCGGCTCGATCATAAATTTCTCTTCCATCGCCTGGCGGTTCGGAGCGGACCAGATGGTGGCCTATGCCACCGCAAAGGGGGCTGTGGTGGCGCTGACGCGTGCGTTGGCGCGGTCGTTCGGACCGGACAACATCCGCGTCAATGCAGTCGAACCCGGCGCCGTCATGACCGAGCGGCAGCGCGAGCTGTGGTTCAAGACGCAGGAGGCAGTCGACCAGACGGTGCAGCGGCAACTGATCCGCCGCGTCCTGCTGGGCGAGGAGATTGCACGGACAGTGCTCTTCCTTGCGGCCGACGACAGCCGCATGATCACCAAACAGTCCATAACCGTCGATGCCGGTCTGCGCTAGTGACGCCTCTCCGCTCTCCATTGGAACCGCCAAGCTGATGCTTCGTCTCGGCCTCAACCCCTACGGACTGACCTACCATCTCGGACTGCAGGGCCGCGGCACGCCGCGGCACAATCCGGACGGCGCGGGGCTGGAAGGCTTCATAGCACTGGCGCAGGAACTGGGCGCACGCACGCTCGAGATCTACGAACCCTGGTTGACCGAACTAACGGACGCCGAAATCGTCGCGCTGCGCAGGCGTCTTGCCGCGCTGGACATCGTCCCGGTGGTGAGCGGCGGACTGCTCGTGGCAGGTCCACTGGACAACGCCTTTCGGGCTGCGCGCCTGCTCGAGGCAACAACGATCCGTATCGCACTGACGCCCGTCCTGTGCGGCGACCGCAATGCGTGGGGCCGGAAATGGAGCGAATTCAACGCAACGATTCGCGCTGCCTTGACGGAATGGGGGCCGCGTGCGGCGGCGGAGGGCCGCGTGCTCGGCATCGAGAACCATCAGGACTTCGGCAGCGACGAACTGGTTGCGTTCTGCGAACTCGGCGGGCCGGGTGTCGGCATCACCTACGACACCGGCAACACCTTTCCTGTCGGCGAGGCGCCGCTTGCCTTCACGCGCCGGATCGCGCCCCATGTCCGCCACGTTCACCTCAAGGATTATCGCGTCCAGTTCACGGATGAGGGCTACCGCCTGGTCCGCTGCGCGATCGGCGACGGCGCCGTGCCATTCGCCGAACTGGCAGCCATCCTTGGCGAGCACCACGACACGCTGACGGCGGTGCTTGAGCCCGGCGCGCTGGAGGCCCGTCACGTTCGCTGTCTCACCGACGACTGGTGGAACGGATATGCGCCGAAGACCGCCCGCGAATTCGCGGCCTGCCTGAGTGCTGCGCGCCTGAACCGCCTTGCGGACGACGCCGACTACCGCACGCCATGGGAGCGCGATGATGACGGTGCGCTCGTTTCGTACGAGCTCGACATGATCCGGCGCAGCGCCGCCAACATGATGAAGTTCGATTTCATTGCAAAGGAGAAATCAGCATGACTGCCCGAGAACTCAGCGGCCTGACCGCCTTCGTGACCGGCTCGGGACGCGGCCTCGGCCGCGTGATGGCCGACCGCTTGGCCGAACTTGGCGCAAACGTCGCGGTCCACGACCTCGATTGGACCCGGCCATCTCAATATGGCGAATTCGCGGACCTCGGCGACTCTGCCAGGGGCTTGGAGAAGCATGGGACGCGCATCACCGCGGTCACCGGCAACATCGGCGACAAGCAGGCCGTCGCCGAAATGAGGAGGAAGATCGAGGCGGATCTCGGCGACGTGCACGTACTGGTCAACTGCGCCGGCGGCGACATCGGCGCCAAGGGCGTAAAGCCCAGTCCCAACAACGCGCTCGACATCGACTACGAAGACATCAAGGTTCTAACCGAGAACAACCTTATCGGCACGATGTTGGTCTGCCAGGCGTTCGTTCCGCCTATGGTCAAGCGCGGCTCGGGCTCGGTGATCAACATCGCCTCGGCGGCAGCGCATATCGGATGCTCGCCCGAAGTGGTCTACTCGACGCTCAAGGCAGCCGTCGTCCATTATACGCGCTGCCTCGCCAAGGAACTGATCGACGATGGCGTACGCGTCAATGCGGTGAGCCCTGGCGCCACCAAGACGGCACGGTTCCAGGCGAGCCGCGTGGTCGATCCGCAGCGCATGGATTCGAGCAAGAAATCGCTGAACCGATATGCGGAGCCTGAAGAGATCGCCGAAGCGGTGGCCTTCCTCGCCGGTCCGCGCGCGCGCTTCATCAACGGACAGGTAATCCGCGTCGACGGCGGCTTCACACTCTTTCCAGGTTAAGCTGCGACCGTCCATACCGGCTGAGAACTTCGCCATTGAGCGTGGCGCGAAGTCCGGTCCCGTGCGCTCCACTAACCTCTGACTTTAGCCGCTATTTGACGCCCACGCTTTCAGGCCAGAGGGCCTGGATTTCCTTTGGCAGCGCATCCCGCACCTTTGCCGACTGGCCAAGGTCGATATGCCGTGCAAGCACGCGAAATACCGAGCGTACCGCATCCTCGGGATCGACAGGACGGGTCGATTTCAATTCCTCGGCGATATGTTGCAGGAACTCCTCGAGCGAGCGTGTCTTGTCGGGCATGTCGGCGGGCCGGTAGCGATCATAGTAGGCGCCGCGCACGAGCAGCGGCAGTTCCGCCCCCAATTTCGCCACCAGTCCGATCTGTAGCCTGTCCCGAAGGGTTCGCAGAACGGCGCCCAATGTGTGCCAGGCGACATGGCGATCAGGACCAAGATCCGCCATGATCTCGTCGAGCCAGATGTTTGTTATTTGCAGCGTTCTGTCAAAAACGTCCAAGCCGGTTGCGCTCATCGTCGCCTCCTCGAAAAGTTCTGCGGGCGAAACGGCGACCGGAGATAATTGTTTCGTGGTCCTGTGAAAATGTCCGGCGTGGGGAGCTTTGGCCGACCCGGCCTTGAAATCTCCGATCGAACCCTGGATCTCTTGACTGATTGAGCGGCCCGCGCCGACAATGGCATTGGGAAGATGGCGGGATGTCGCCCACGGTGTTCGGCACCACTTGGCAATCAAGCTGCGAAAGGGCTGTCATGGATTGGAAGCTGGAACTAGTCCCGGTCCCCGTATCGGACGTCGATAGAGCAATCGCCTTTTATGTTGGCAAGGTCGGCTTTCATCTCGATCACGACCACACCGTAAGCGACGAGATACGTTTCGTGCAATTGACGCCGCCCGGTTCGGCCTGTTCGATTGCCATGGGCAAGGGCCTCGTCGACAGCCCTCCGGGATCCATAAGGGGCCTGCAACTGGTCGTGCCCGATATCGATGAGGCTCACCGGTACCTGGCCGCTCAAGGCATTGAGGTCAGCGATATCAAGGATTTTCCCTGGGGCAGATTTGTCTTCTTTGAGGATCCCGACGGCAACACCTGGTCTGTCCAGCAACTTCCACCTCGCAGCTGAGGCGGCGCGCTACTGTGTCGGGCACCATGCCGTGTTGAAATAGTCCTCGGTGCCGGTGCCGATAAAAGCAATCGCCAAAAGAAAAGGCCGGACTGTTGAGCCCGGCCAAGCGTGAAGGTCTGTAACCTCGAGAGGGGAACGCGCCGGACGCAATGGGAGGACATCCGACGCAGCTTAGATATGGGTCTGTATTGGTGACGTTTCAACGACATAGCAGTGGACCAACGTCGCTGTTGCCATAGTGCCAGGAACGCAAAGCATTCGAAGGAAGCGGTGGATCGCAGCCGCCAGGTGGATACAAAGGGCGCCGAACGCAGGGCGGGGTCCATTGCTCCTGGTATTGGACTTCAGTCTGTAAGACTGTCGACCAAGGACCTGCACGGCCAAACTTTGGTCCGAGGCTGCTATCGCAAAAGCCCGAAAGGCGACAGTTTCAGGAACCGAGTTCCGATGGCCCCGTTGCGATGCCGACTGTTACAGGAGGCCGCTATGGACCCGAGCGTTCACCAGGCACGTTGGCTGCTTTTTCCGTTATTTGGCCTTTGTTTCGGGATCACGGCAATTGGATTCATAGTTGGCTGATGGTGGGAAGTCGGCGCTTTCGCAGAGACGCAACCAAAGGAAGGCAAAAAACTTGCGCAGTAAATAGTCCCTTCCTGCGCTAGCGAGACCCACCAGTTACCATCGTGGAACTGGTGGGTCTTGACGTCCCGGATGCAAACCATTGTTTTAAGCATCACACGAATTCGAACAGGAGGCAGTACGACAGAGCCGTATGGTTAAGGGCATTTCCGACATGCGACTGGCAAGTTCATTGATGATGACCCGGAGACGAAGGACCGGATCTTCACGAGGACGTCGTGTCGGCATTTCTGTAGTCGTGTTGACTTTCATTCTCGTCGTCAGCCCCTATCGCGTCATGTTCGACGGACCGTCGCCGACGCTCGGCCCGCAAACTGGCTGGGCCAAAGATGGTGGTAATGGCAGCGGGAACGGCAATGGGAACGGGAACGGCAATTCCGGCAATCCAGGTGGAAACTCTGGCAATTCAAACTCGAATAGCAATGCGGGCAAGGACAAAGCAAAGTCGCAGGAGGACAATCCCCCTGATCTGGCCCCTGCGGCAAACCCCGACAGCAAGCCGAAACTCTTCATCAATGCAACCACGGGAGACCGGGTCGAGGTGAGCGGGCCGAGCATTGGCGTGGTGCATTCGAACGGCCTCAGCGAGCGCATTGATAGCGGCCAATATGAAATGCGAGATGCCAAGGGCCGCACCATCATTCGGCGCCTGGCGACGCGTTCCGATCGGGACAGGTTGCTTGAAATGATCAACTGAGGGCCAGTTCACATAGCCGCGCCGTGCGGCAATTTCGGCTCAAGCATGATCGCGAACAGGCGGATGCCGGCGCTCAGTCGCGTCGCGCAAGGTCATCGCGGCTTCGGTCCTGTTGCTGACGTTGAGCTTGGCCAGGATTCGCGTCATGTGGTGCTTTATCGTTTTCTCATGCAGGTTCAGCCGAAGCCCGATCCGCTTGTTGCTCAGTCCCGCGGCCACCAGCGTCAGGATCTCCCTTTCGCGGCTGGTGAGTTCGGCAAGTCCGTCAGCTTTCGCCGGCTCATTTGATTGAGCCGACAGATCGGCCAACAGGCGCGCCGACAATTGTGGACAGACATATCGTTCGCCCGACGCTACCGTGCGCAGGATCGCAGCCAACGTCCTCGACCCGACCCCCTTCAGAACATAGCCCCTTGCCCCGCTCTGCAACGCGGTCATCACGTGCTGGTTTTCTTCCGAAACGGTCAGCATCACAATTTTCAGTGCCGGATGCCGCTCCAGGGCCGGTCCGATCACGCCAAGGCCACCTCCAGGAACCGAGATGTCCATCAGCAGAATGTCGGGCCGCTGGTCTTCGATTATCCGCAGGGCATCGTCTCTGCTGCTTCCTTCACCGACGATCTCGAACCCGCCGATCTGATCGAGCGTGCGCACAACGCCTTCCCTGAACAGCGGGTGGTCGTCGACGATGGCGAGTTTGATGGCTACTGTCATGTCTGCCCCATTTCAACGATGTTGAGGGCCATTCTTACGACTGTGCCACTCTGTGAGGAAGTCACGGTAAACTGGCCCCCGAGGCTTTCCACCCGCTCGCGCAGCCCAACGAGTCCCAGCCTCTCGGGACGCACGATTTGCGGGTCAAACCCAGCGCCGGCGTCGGACACTTCGATACAAACGCGCTCGCCGTCGAAATGTTTCTCGACCGACTGACCTTCACCTCCGGCATGGCGGAATCCATTGTTCAGCGCCTCCTGGACGAAGCGGAAGATGCAGATCTTGGCCGCTGGCGACAACGGCGTATGGCCGCCGGTCATCGATAATCTCACTTTGACGCCGGTTCGTTCTTCGTGCGCCTGTACGGCAAGCTGGAGAATCTCACCCAGTTCGGCATGCTCGATATGCGGCAGGACAAGGCCCTTGCTGATGCTCCTGATCTCGCGCATGGCATTGTCCAGATGTGCTTTGATGGCCAGCAATTCCTGTGCACGCTTCGATTGCGTCGTAGCGGGATCGCCAATGACGGGGCTGTCGATCCCCAGCGCCGCGAGAGCAACCAGTTGCGCGGGGCCATCGTGCAAGTCCGCACCGATGCGCCTGAGATAGCGTTCGTTAACTGCGGTGGCACGCTGCGAGGCACGCTGCACCCGCAGCCTCAACAGTCTGTTTTGAGCAAGCAGATCGGAAAGCTCGGCAATGCGCTGCTTCAACGAGCGGCTCTGCGAACTGATCGTGCGGCTGCCACGGAACACGATTGCCGACAGTCCGAGAAAGAAGGCCGCTGTGACGGCGGCAACGTCCAGCCAGGTTCGAATGAGTGCCTGATGCAGGTTTCTTTCAAAATCAGTGGCGACCTCGTAGAATTCCGAAACGGCCACCACTTCCCCCGACCATGGCTGCAGCACCGGATTGTAGATCTCGAGGAGATGCAAGCCGCTGGCTCTTTCGGCCTCGCTGTCCGGATCGTCGAGCTTGTCGAACTCCGAAACCATTTGGCCTGCGAATGCCGCCCGGAGATTGTCGCTGGGTTCAAAGCGCTTGCCCATCAATGTCTTGTCGGTCGAATACAGGATGGTTCCGTCGCGACGCCAGAGCTTGAACGATTCGAGCCTTGTGCCGAGTGCCCCTTGTCCCAGCGTTTCATCGAGCGCGTGGGCGACGCTCTCGTCGAGGACTTCGCTCTTGCGCATATCCGGAAGCAGCGGCGCGATAACGCTGTCCACGTAAAGAGCTGTAGCGGATGCCGAATTCTGCGTGACCACGGCTTCTATTTGGCTCGTGACTGAAATCCCCACCACCACCATGGCCGACAGGGAGAATAGACCACCCGCGAGCAGGAACTGCGTGGCCAGCGACAGCGCATTCCAGCGGTCGACGAGGCTTGGCAGCCTGTGTGGCCTGGTATTCCGAATGGCCCGCTCGGCAGCACGCCGCACCAGTGGCGCGATTCTGGAGAGCCGGCTAATCCGCTGTCGAACGTCGCTAAAAGACGCCATCGTAGGTGTGTAACCGATCAATCGCGATGGAACTAGGGCCTGATGAGAGGGCGAACAGCGCATCCGGCGCTTTTTTGCGCAAACCGTCTCATTGCGTCGTTCGGTAAAGCTCGGACGCGGCCTGCTTCAGTGCCGCCCGTCCATCCGGCCTCAGATACATCATGTGCCCGCCCTCCAGCACCTCGGTGCGAATGGGCTTTGCGCCGGCAAGCGAAGGAATTTGACCAAGCAGGTAGCGCGAGCCCATGTACGGCGTCACCAGGTCGCTGTAGCCGTTGACGATCAGCACGCCGAGGCTGGGGTTCAGCGTGCGCGCCTGCTGAAGGTCGTCCATGACACCCGCATAGCCCTGACGCGTCGGGCTCGTTCCATAGTCCCAATTGCCGCTGACTTCGCGGTTGAGAAGCCGATAGCTGATATCCGTGCGGAAGTTCAATTCATCACGCACATAGCCGACGAAAGCGGAGGTGAGCGCCGGCACGCTTCGATCGAGCACCGGATCGGGACCCTCGACTCCCAGGCTCTCTGGCGCCACGTCCGCTGTAGCGATGTTGCCGTCATAGGCGCTGAGAACATTGCCCTTTGCCCGTGCAAACTCCTTGGCGAAGAGCCCTATGGGAATGCGTGCAAAGTGCCGCTGGACGAGATCGAGCGGCAGACCGGTGATTGCGGCGACACGCTGGCTCGCCAGGCGTCCACCCTGCTCCAGCCCACCGGCCAGCGCGGCCAGATAATCGCCGAGCGCATAGCGTTCGACTTCGGCCAGCCGCTCCTGCAGAGCCGGGCCGGAAACGCCTTCGCTGTGCAGGCGCACTGCCGCCAGCGACGGCAGTTCCAGCGCCCAGTGGAGCGGCTGGAACTCGTCCGGGCGCACCAGCGTGAATTCGAGCGCCGGCGAAATCAGCACGACGCCGCTCGGGCTGATGCCGATGTCTTCCTGAAGCTTTCTGGCGAGCAATGCTGCTCGGAAGCCGCCATAGCTCTCGCCAGCCAGGAAGACAGGCGATGCCGTTCGGTTCGTCTGCGCCAGATAGAGCCGGATAAACGCGCCTATCGACGCGGCGTCCTGGCTGACGCCCCAGAAGCTGTGTGCTTCCGTGCCGGGCGCTTCACGGCTGTAACCGGTTCCGACAGGGTCCACAAAGACCAAGTCGGTCATGTCAAGCCAAGTGTCGGGGTTATCGAACAGCCTCTGTGGCGGCGGCAGGAAACTTCCATCGGCCGCAGTCGCCAGGACCCGCGGACCGAGCGCGCCGAGATGAAGATATGCGGAAGCTGCTCCCGGACCGCCATTGAACACGAAGGTGATCGGGCGCCGCGGATCCGGTCCCATGTCTTTCCCGGGGTGCAGAGCATAGGCGACATAGAAAATCTCGGCGGTGATATCGCCTTTGCCGGACGGCAATGACAGCGTGCCGGCCTTGGCCTCGTAATCGAGCGTGCGTCCGGCAATGGAGATCGAATGATCGGAAGTCTGCGGCGGTGGCAGGAGCGAGAGAACCCCGCCCGTGGGCGGCGGCCGCTGGGCCGTCTCCGCATGACCGACCCCGGCGCCGGCAGCCAACAGCAGAAGAGCGAGGGCGATTTCTTGCAGCTTGATAGGCATGACGTCTCCGGAACAATTGGCTGGAAACTAGCACACCGTCGGCCGAACCAAAGTCACAGCACCGTGCGTCAGTACATCTGACAAGAAGGGGTCGGGTTTGGAAATCCGATGCCCAGGCGGAAGATAGGGCGCGAGGGTCACGGCGGCAGCCTCAACCTCTTGCAGCGGATGCGTGCGGCGGAATGGCGGACCAAACGACTTCGTGAATTTTGTGCCGGTTGACTCGATTGGCCCACTTCCTAAGTTGGCATTCGGGGCTCCCGTGCAATCCGAAGTTGGTATGACATCTTTCCACACCCGAAAGCTTGCCCTTCTCCTTCTATCGGCAAGCGCCTTCATCCTGTCTTCCTGCGTCATGCCAGACGACACGTCGAGCACTGCGAAGGAGGACGCCACGGCGGCGGCAGCCCGCAAGGAGATGGTCGGCCTTAGCGAGGCGGACGTTCGAATGTGCGCCGGCTTTCCGACCGCCACTGCCGCTGTCGGCAAATCCGGCCAGATCTGGACCTATCAGCGCGTCGTTCAACGCGGCAATCTCAACATTGTGGTTCCGACCGTGGCCATTGGCCCGGTCCCTGCGCTCGGAGGTTCCGTCAACGTCGCCCCCGGCGGCTATTGCAACACACAAATTCGAATGGTTGACGGTCATGTTGCTGAGGTTGCCTACGCCGGCGACAACAACCTGCCGAACAACCGCGATGCGCTCTGTGTCAGCACGGTGGACGCCTGTGTCGCTTATGCCCGTCAGTATCATCCAAGCAGGGCAATAGGCCGTACAAGATAGCGGGATGAGTGGCATTGCCGCTGATCTGAACGCCTGAGGTTTCTGGTTTGCCGACTAATGATTATCCTAGATCTCGATTGAGCATCACCGATTTGACCTGATATTCCCCGCTCTCAACCGCCGACCCCATCGCGAATAGCGGAGAAATAGCGGTCGGTTCCGACCTGCCCGCCCTTGAGGGCAATTTCCAGCCCGTCGATCGCCTTGATGCGCGAATGCGCCACACAAAGCGGCGAACCCGGCGATGCCGGCAGCGGCATTCGCACCGTCAGCGCGTCGACGCCCATCTGGCCCAGTGCATGGCTCGACGTGTCGCCGCCGGCGATGACCACGCGCAGTAGCTTCTCTTGAAGCGTCAGTTCGCGGAGAAGCTCGCCAAGGCCGCGGCCGAGCTTATGGCGGGCGCCTTCCCGGAGATCGATTTCAGCACCGCGGTCGGCCGCAGGTCCGAGCGCGGTGTAGAGGATGACGCTCCGCCCGGCCCGTAGGCTGGAGCGGCCGGTTGCAACCGCGCGCACAATAGCGTCGTTCGAAGCCTCGGAAACCAGTTCGACCGGGTCGAGCTCGATCCCGTCGAAGCCTTCGGCCAGGGCATGCCGGATCTGTCGTTCCGTCGTCGGCGAGCAGCTCCCCGAGACCACGGCGATCCTGCCGGCAGCGCCCGGCGGCGAAAAGGCGGGTTTGGCATCCACGATCCGGTTCGATGCCCATTCGGCCAGCAAGGCATATTCGATGCCCGAAGAGCCGACGACGAAATAACCGCCCGGCTTGCGAGCGCGCCAAATCTCCTTGCCGGCAAGCGCCTGGGTTTCCGGGCTATCGACATCGACAAGCACGATACCTGTGCCATTCTCCACAAGCCGGTCGAATGCTTCCGACCGCGACGCAGACTGCAGCGTCGCCAGGTCGACCAGCCCAGACCTGAGGTCGGTCTGGCGCGACAGATGGATCAGCAGGTCGGATTCGTCCATCGGCGTGGTCGGATGGCGGCTCATCACGGGATGGCGGTCGATGCGGAAATATTTTTCGCGATAGGCCGCGAAGAGATGACCGAAGGCGGTGTAGCGCTTCAGCTGCGGCGCGCCGACCACCAGCGGCACGCTGCCTTGCCGGAAAACCGAGCGGCCGATCTCGATCGCCCGGCCGATGCTGCCGATCGCCGGGCTGGAATCGAAGGTCGAGCAGACCTTGTAGTGGCAGATCTCGGCGTTGACGGTCTTCAGCCAGGCGAAGGCATCTCGCAGATGCGTGTCCATCCACAGCGGTGTCTCACTGCGGCTGGTGCCGGCCAGCCCGAGGGCGCGGCAATGCGCGAATTGCGAAAGCAGCGCCTCGTCCGGCCGGCGCATGAACAGCACGGTCGGCACGCCGCCGAGCTCGAGCGCCTCCATGACGTCGGTGGAGCCGGTCAGGTCGTCGCCATAGTAACTCAGAAGCAGGTTTTGCATGGCGTCAGGCCGCCTCGCCGCCGCCGAACTTCTCGATCGACCGCGCCAGCTCGACATGGCCCAAGGCATAATCCGCCAACGGAATGTCTTGGACCGCTGCTTGCCAGGCTTGCTGCACGGCGCGGACGCCGGCGCCCGGCCCGTCCGGGTGGCTGACGATGCCACCGCCGCAGAGATAGAGAAGATCGACCGTCCGGCCGGTTCGCTGGAAGGTTTCAGGCGCCTGCCCGCCCCACTGGCCGGAGCCGGCGACCGGCAATGCGCAATCGGCCGGCGAAAAGATCGGCGTGGTCACCGCCTTGAAGGATTCGACAAAGGACCAGTCGGGTTCCCAGTATTTCGAGGCGATGCCGTTGATCTGGAACTGGTCGACGCCGAGCAGCCGCCAGAACTGCTGCCAGACCTTGAAATCCATACCGAGGCCGGGATGACGGGTGAGAATGTCCCAGCCATTGCGGTGGGCATGGAGCACCAGGCTGGAGCGTTTTCGGAGGTAAGCCATACCGCCGAAACCGATCGAATTGATGTTGACCACCGCGCAATTGCCGCCGGCCTTTGCCACCAGGTCGTGGTTTCGCATCATCTCGTCGGGATCGGCATGTGAGATGCCGAAGGCATACATGACCTTCTTGCCGGTCTTCTGCTCGTGGTCGACGATCAGCGGCATGATTGCCCTCACCCGCTCCGACAGCGGTGAATAGGCCGGGCTCATCAGCTTCTCGTCATCCTTGATGAAATCGACGCCGGCGGCAATCAATTCTTGCACCATCGCGGCCGTCTCGTGCGGGCGGAGCCCCAGCGCCGGCTTGACGATGGTCCCGATGATCGGACGACCCGCGACGCCGGTCAGCGTGCGGCTGCCTGCGACGCCGAATTGCGGACCCGGATGCGTGCCCCGGTACTCCTCGGGTAGCTTCATGTCGACCACACGAATGCCGGACAGGCCCTTGATCGAAAACGTGCCGCCGATGGCGATAGTCATCAGCGCCGACAGGTCGGTGCCGATGGCGTCCAGCGGAAACGCGATGTCGACGTCGGCGCGCTTGACCGGGCCGTTGCTGGCTTCGGGGCAGGTTTCGGGAAGAGACGGCCGATCCGCATCCGGCAGATGCCGTATCGCCAGGACCCGCGCCGCGACCCTGGCCTTGAGTTCTTCGGTCTCGCCGGCCAGCGCGACGAAGGTTCCGGTCGACTGGTCGCTTGCGATCTTGGCCGCCAGCGCCTCGATATTGCCGGGCGTTTCGATGCGATAGGTGAGAACAATCATATTTGCGCGGCCTGTCAGGGTGGTTCGAAAAAGGTTCCTTGGCCCTCGAAATCTGGTATAATGAGTACATAAGCATTGCAAGCCCTATCCGGCTTGGCAGGTAAGGGCGAGCCGGCAACAGGCGTTCCGGGATTCACGGCGGAAATGCTAGGTATAGGCCGGTCAAAGGAGTGATTCGCGACGATGAACCGTTCGGAGCCGATCGTCCGGCGCAAGCTTTCCGACGAAGTATTCTTGAGACTGAAGCGCCTGATCACCAGCGGCGAATTGCTGCCGGGTGACGACATGCCATCGGAGCGCGAATTGATGGAGCGCTTCGAGGTCGGCAGGCCGGCGATCCGCGAGGCGATGCAGGCGTTGAGCAATATGGGACTGGTCGCGATCTCGCATGGCGAGCGGGCCAAGGTGCTGCAGCTGACCGCCAAGTCGATCATCAAGCAGGTCGACGGCGCAGCCAAGATCATCCTGTCGTCATCGAAGGACACGCTCGAGCACCTCAAGAACGCGCGCATCTTCTTCGAGCGCGGCATGGTCAAGGAAGCTGCAGAAAAGGCCACAGCCGAGGACGTGCAGCGGCTGCGGGCAACGGTCGCCGAGCAGCGCAGCCATCGTGGCGACTCGGAAGCCTTCATATCCGCCGACATGAAATTCCACACCCAGATCGCGGCAATATCCGGCAACCCGATCTATGTCGCCGTCAGCGAGGCAATGCTTGGCTGGCTAAAGGAATACCACACCGAAATGCTGATCTGGACCGGCAAGGAAAAGTTCACGCTGACCGAGCACGAAGAGATCATCGGACGCATCGAAGCCAAGGATGTGGATGGCGCCGAGAAGGCGATGATCAAGCACCTCGAACGCTCGCGTGCGCTCTACGTGATGAACTCCGGAAACTGAAAATCTAGAGCAAGGTCCCGACCGGCGTAGCGGCCGGCACCGTGCTCTCGGCCTACTGACTGACCACAGATCAGCCTGAGCCCGGACCGACGAAGTTTTCTGTTGCCGTCTGAATCCGATGTATTTGCCGCGTGTTTTCATTCAGCGATTTCAGCATTTGTAGTTCCCAGCCATGGATTTCCGCGGGCGGCGTCGTCGGCAGCCCGCATGCGGCCATCCTGGAGGCGCCGCGGTTGCTCTGGAATTGGCAATTTTGACAAAGACTATGCTAGACTTGCCAGTCGACGAGAACGACACTGGAGTACCGCAATGGCTGTCAGGAGCCTCCACGTTGTGATCTGGCTGCCGTCGAATTTCTATTCGGCCGTTGTCTCGACGCTCGTGGAAATGTTTCAGCTTGTGAATGACGTCTGCCGTTCACAGGTTCTTTCATGTGAGTTCGTTTCAAGGGGCGCGCCGTCGACATCAAGCACCGGAATTTCCTTCCCGACAAAGGCTCAACCATCCCGGAAAATGGATGTCCTGATTCTCATTGCGATGCCGGGTGTCGAGATTCCCGAGCTTCTGCGCTCGCTCGACGAGGAGAGTGAACATTCAAAACCGCTGATCGCGCTCGCACAACAGCAGGGCGCAATCATCGCAGCACATTGCGGTGCATGTTATCTGCTCGCCAATTCAGGATTATTGGACGGCAAACGCGCAACGATATCCTGGTGGCTGAAAGCCGAGGCAAGCCGCCGGTTTCCGCAAGTGCGATGGGACGCTTCCCGCTTGCTCATTCGCCAGGACCGCCTTTACACATGCGGAGGCGGGTTTTCCGGGCTCGAACTCGCCAGGGCTTTGCTGATCGATCTGGGCTTCTCGAAGGAGGAGCGAATCATTCGAAAACTTCTGGTTCTTCCTCCGCCGCGCAAATTCCAGAGTCCCTACGAATTTCCTCTCGACGAAATTTCGAACGAGGCCAGCCCATTCGAGAACAAGCTGCGCGAGCTCTCGAAAGACAAGATGTCGGAAATCGATCTGAAATTTCTCGCAACCGAATTGGGCATGTCTTCGCGAACCCTGTCTCGCAGATTTTTCGACGAACTCCAGACAACGCCGGGAAAATGGATCCAGGAACGGCGGCTGGAGTTGGCAAAATCCATGCTTGAGGAAACGAAACTGAGCGTGTCAGAAATTTGCTATCGGGTGGGATATCAAGACGTCGCCTCGTTCAGCCGTCTTTTTTCCAAGACAACTGGAATGGCGCCAGGCGAGTTTCGAAAGCAAATCCGGTGACAAGTCGGCAACGGAAGTGCTGCGGCTGCGGGCAACCGCTGCGGAAGGCGGCTACCCATGAACCTCGGCAAATGACTTCAGCCGACCCGCACGATTGCGTAGGGCGTCATCACAAGACGGTCTCGGCCCGACGCGTCTTGCTGAATCTGGCGTGACATTCGTCCATCCCAAATCTTGAGAGGGCCCTGATCGGAGCCGAGCCCGGAAACGTCGACCGGAACGTCGTCCGGGGTAAGATTCGCCAGCCAGACGATGATCTTGCCTGTCTGGGAGCGGCCGGCCAGCGCCAGCACCCGCGTCTCATCAGTCGTTGTCGCCGCCACATGCGCATGGCCGGCCAGCTCGCAAAGTCCTTTCACCGCGTGGAAAATCGGCCGGGGTGTACCTTCTTCGACAGGTTCGCCCGACGAGGCCAGTACGCCGAATGGTCCGGTGAAGCTGCAGAGCGTGAGCATTTCGAGCCCGGCCGGCGCAACATGTGCGGCATAGCCGATCGTCCATGCGGCCCCGAACAGCCCGGCATGGCGCGGGTCGCGGTCGGCCATGGCGATGCGCTGATTGTCGGGATTGGCCTTGGTCGCGCCGCCGTAAGGGTTCTGGCGCATGGCAATGGTCGACGGCCCGATCCGGTAAGGTTTTGTTCCAAAGATCGCCCGTACAGACGCCGTTATGAAAGGCAGTGCCTCCAGCGATTGCATGACGCTGAGATCGTCGGCGGCATGCACGATCGGGGAGGTGCAATGCGTGACGAAATCGAGCGGATCGGCCGGCACACGCTTGCGGTTGAGTTCGGTGAAATAGCTGAACATGCCGCCGCCGAGGCGGGTGTCGGGAAAGGCGCGCCGCGCCGCGGCATAGACGTCTTCGAGCGGCGGGCATTGCGGCCACGCGCTGCCCGGTGGCGTCGACTGCCGGTCGACCGAGGGCGAGACGGCAATGGCCGAAAGCTTGAGCCCGGCCTGGCGCACCCTGTCGGCGACGCCTGAAAGCTCGGCGTCGAGATCGCCGTCGCCGGCAATGACACATTCGAGCGTTGTCCGGACCGGATAGGCGGCGGCGAGCCTGGCATAGGACCGCAAGGCGGCGAGCCCGTGGCCGCGCGTCGGGTCATAGTGGAACATCAATTGCTGCGGGCCAAGCCCGGACAGCACCGACAGCTTGCCCAGCGCCGCCTCGACCTCATCCGGGTAGATGATAACGCCGATATCCGGCAGCACCGGTCCGGCTTGGCCGAGCCTGACACGAATCGGTTCGGCACTTGCCGCGGCGGCCGGCACTTTCCCGCGACCCGCCACCCGCAAGCTGATGGTTTGGCGGAAGGTCTCGCCGGCCGGCAGCACGTATGGCCATGGCAGCGCGAGCGGCCGGACATAGGTCTTGTAGGAGGCATCCGACCAGTTGCGCTGGTCCTCCATCTCGAAGGTATCGCCTTCCATCCGGCATTCGGCGGTGACGCCCGGCCGGACCTGGTGGGTGATCGCCCGCAGATCCTTGAACGGCTGCCAGGGATCGATCAGCTCTGGAAGCCTGGTCGCGACCACGCTGCCATCGGTATGCTCGACCGTGACCGGGCTGCCGGCCAGGCCGGCGATCGGATGCAGGATGCAGAAACCACAGCGATTGGTTTCGAAATCGCTGTCGGGAAGAGCGCTCACGTCGAAGACCAATTGGCCATCGGCGGAGCCCTTGATGGTCGCGCGGAAGTCGAGCCGGCTGCCGTCCGGTGCCCGGCAATTTGCCGAATAGCTGACGGAAAAAGCCTCGGCATCCTGCTCGATAACAAGGTTGGTGAGCCCCGGCTCGTAGGTGCCCCAGTCGCGATCCCTGACGATGTAGGCGATGGCGCGCAAAACTTCGGTGTCGCCGTGCCGGATGGTGCGCAGATTGCCGTTGACGAAGTCCGCCGTCAGCGCGCCGGCGCGCAGCCTGACCGGTTCGGCTTCAACGGCACGTGTACCGTAGAGGAGGAAGGCGTCGGCTGTCATTTCAGCAAGGCGTCGAGTTGCACCGGTTCGCGGCTTGCGGCGCCGGCGTACGCTGCCTCGACCAGCGCTAATGTCTTCAGGTTGTCCGCGCCCGAGGTCGCGGGCTCGGTTCCATTGGTCAGGCAATCGACCCAATGCTTTTGAATGGCGACGACGCTTTCCTGGATGTTGTGCCACGGCCGCGATGCCCAAGGCAGCAGCGGCGGCGAGACGTCGCTGACGGCCGTCCCGCTCCTGCCGGTGACGGTGAGGCGGTAGCCCTGCGCCAGCCGGATCGTGCCGTCCTTGCCGTCGAGCTCGATCAGCGTCTCGGGAAACGGCTCTGTCGCGAGCTTGCTTGCATAGCTGCAATCGACCACGGAAGTGGCGCCGCTCGTATGGTCCATCAGCATCGTCGCAACGTCCTCGCCGGCAATGGCAGGGTTGACGCGCGCCGTTCGGGCGGTGACCGTCGAGACGTCGCCCAGCAGAAAGCGGGCGATGTCGAGGATATGGATGCCGAGATCCTCGATAATGAAGCGCTTGCCGGTCGCAAGATAGGGCTGGCCGGAAAACACGTCATAGGCAGAGCGGAACGAGATCCGTCCGAAGAAGGGCGTGCCGACCTCACCGCTGTCGAGTACGGCGCGCACCGCCTGGATCGGCGACTGCCAGCGAAAATTTTCATGCACCATCAACGGCACGCCGGCGTCGGCACAGGCCTTCACCATCGCCTTGGCATCGGCAAGCGTCGGCGCAAACGGTTTTTGGCAAATTGCCGGAACGCCGTGCTGCGCCGCCATCTCGACGAGCGTTCTGTGGCTTGGTGCGGTGGTGGCGATGTCGACGAAATCCAGCCTTTCGCCGGCAAACAAAGCGGCCGCATCGGTATAGCGCCGCGCAATCCCGAACTGGTCGCCGACGACCCGCAGCCGGTCCGGATCGCGGTCGCAGATAGCCACGATCGAGGCGCCCTCCACGTCGCGCCAGGCATGCATCTGGTTGACGGCAAAGAAGCCGCAGCCGATCAGCGCTCCACGCAGCTCCGCCATGTCAGCCGGCCTTTGCCATCTGCATCAGCGTGACACGGCTCTGCAGCCGGCGCTGTGCCTGGTCGACGACGACGGCGACGATGATGACGAGGCCCTTGATCACCATCTGCCAGAACGAGCTCACCCCCATCATCACCAGCCCGTCCGAAAGGATGCCGATGACGAAGGCGCCGACAATGGTGCCGCCGATGGTACCGCGTCCGCCCGACATCGAGGTGCCGCCGAGCACTGCCGCGGCAATGGCGTTGAGTTCGAAGCTCTCTCCGGTCGCCGGATGCGAGGCCATTAGTTCGGACGAGATGATCAGCCCGACGATCGCCGCGCAGAAGCCGGAGAACATGTAGACGAACATCTTCACCATGTTGACGCGGACGCCTGAAATCCGCGCCGCCCGCTCATTGCCGCCAACGGCAAAGATGTGGCGGCCGAGCGGGGTGTATTTGGCGAGATAGGCCGCCCCTAGCGCAACAACGAGCAAAATCCACAGCGCGACCGGCAGGCCAAGCAGCCGGCCGGCGCCAAGAAAGCCGAACCCGGTGGTGCCGAGCTCCGGCTTGCCGACGAGATTGGGGAAGGTGCGCCCGTCGGACGACAGCAGCGCCAGGCCGCGCGCGACATAGAGCACGCCGAGCGTGGCGATGAACGGCGCAACGTTAAGCCTGGTGATCAGCAAGCCGTTGACGGCGCCGATCAATATGCCGACGGCAAGCGTGATCAGCGCGATCTCGAAGACGTTGAAATAGATGGTATAGCCGACCTGCAGGTCGACGCCGTTGAGCACGAGATAGCCGGCCACCATGCCGCACAGGCCGACGATCGAGCCGACCGACAGGTCGATGCCGCCGGTGATGATGACGAAGGTCATGCCCATTGCGAGGAATGCGTTCAGCGCCACGTGCTTCGACATCAGGATAAGATTGGCGGCCGAGAGGAAATTGGGGGCAGCTATCGAGAAGAACAACAGCACGGCGATCAGCGCGATGAACGTCCTCGCCTTCATCAGCGTCAGCAGGACCGAGCCGCTCGAAATGGAGTTGACCGCCGCCTTGGCTGGAATGTCAGTCATGCGCCTTGCTCTCCGTGCGGGACCGGTCCGTGGCCGAAGGCCGAGGCAGCGACAAGTGCGGCCTCCGTCGCCTCTGCGCGATCGAACATACCGGTCAATTTTCCATTGCTCATCACTGCGATGCGGTCGGACAACGCCATCACCTCATCGAGATCCGAGGTGGCAAACAGGATCCCCAGGCCGTCGCGCGACAGCTTGCGCATGGTGCGGAACACGTCGGCCTTGGCGCCGACGTCGATGCCGCGGCTGGGCTCGTCCATCAGCAGCACCTTCGGTCCAGTGAGCAGCGCTTTGCCGATCACCACCTTCTGCTGGTTGCCGCCCGACAGCGACGAGACTTCCTGCGCCGGATCGGCGACCTTGATGGCCAGTTCGCGCACCGTCTGGGTCACCGCCTGTCGTTCGGCGGCACCACGAATGTGGAACAGGCGCACGAACCGCGACAGGCTGGCCAGCGTCAGATTGCTGGCGACGGAGAGGATCGACACCAGCCCTTCGCGCTGGCGGTCTTCGGGGATCAGCGCCAGCCCGCGCCGGATGCGCCGCGTCGTGTCCCGCTCGTGCACCTTTTTGCCGGCAATGAATATCGTGCCGGTCGAATGGCCGTGGCGGCCCATGATGCAGTCGAACAGCTCGCTGCGTCCGGCGCCCATCAAACCGTAGATGCCGAGGATTTCGCCGGCGCGCAGCGACAGCGAGACGTGATCGACCGCAAGCCCGCCGGTGACGCGCGGCAGGCAGATGTCCTCGGCGCGGAATATCTCTTCGCCCGGCACATGGCCGTCGGCCTTGGCGAAGTCCTTGGCGTCCGAGCCGATCATCTGCCGCACGATCCACTGGGTGTCGACGTCTTTCATCTCCGCCTGGCCGGTGATGCGCCCATCGCGCAGCACGGTGATGGTGTCGCCGATGCGGATCAGTTCCTCGAGCCGGTGCGAGATGTAGACGATCGCCACGCCGCGCGCCTTGAGATCGGCAATCACCTTGAACAGTATCTCGACTTCTGCCGCGCTCAGCGCCGAGGTCGGTTCATCCATGATGAGAATGCGCGCATCGAGCGAAACCGCCTTGGCGATCTCGACCAGCTGCTGCTGGCCGATGCGCAGATCCTCGACCAGCATGTCCGGCCGGATGCCGGCCTCCAGGCGTTCAAGGAATTCCGCCGCGCGGCGCTCCTGCTCTTTGCGGTCGATCTTGCGGAAACGATTGGTGATCTCGCGGGTGGCGAAAATATTTTCGGCGACCGTCAGATTGCCGAACAGGTTCAGCTCCTGGAACACCATGCCGATGCCGCGATTCACCGCATCCCCGGATGACGAGAAGGAAACCTCCTCGCCGTCCAGCAGGATGCGCCCGAGCGTCGGTTGCTCGACACCGGCGATGATCTTCATCAGCGTCGATTTGCCGGCTCCGTTTTCGCCGACAAGCACGTTGACCGCGCCCTTGCGCACCTCGAAATTCGCCCGCTTGACTGCGACGGTGCCGGAATAGACTTTCGAGACATCCTCCAGCTTCAGGATGACATCTTGATCGCCGCTCATGGCTTCGGCCCGATCTCTGCCTCCGCCGGCGTCACCAGCGGCAGGTCCTGGCCACTGCCCGGCGTATAGGCGCCAAGGACCTTGACGCTGCGGCCCTCGAGTGCCTCGCGCGGCAGCTTGGAAAGCACGGTCTTGTCGGCATAGGCGTTGAAAGCCTTGCCGAACTGGGCGAAGTCGATCTGGTTGGTGAAATCATTGAACTGGATGAAGTCGAGGCTGTCGCGCAGCGCGGTTCCGCGCATGGCGGGGCCGATCTGCACCCGCGCGTCCGCCTTGCCGTCGCCATCGGCATCGACGTCCATCGTCGCCGCCCGTGACTGTGTGTTGGCTGCAACGATCTTGCCCTCGAGCCGAACGGCGAAGGTCCATGGCGAATTCGCCTGCTTCTTCGGATTGCCGTATTTGGCGCCGGCAGCGGCGGGGTCGGTCTTGGCCAAGGCATGAACCTCGGCAAACGGCCCGGCCTTCTGCTGTAGATAGGGTATCACTTTCGTCGCCCAGATGTCCTCGACCATCTTGTCGGGATTGAACGCGGAGCCAGTGCCGCCGTTTTCCGCTGACGGCGTCGGCAGGATCTTGCAGGCGGTCAGGCTGCCTATTGCTGCGAGGAACAACGCGACAAGGATCGGCCGGATCAGCGTGTTGAACATGTCGGCTCGTTCGGCATGGCGGTCAGGAGCACCCAGAGAAATGGAAGCAAGGGCGAAATGGAAGCAAGGGACGAACCGGAGGCTCGTCCCTTGCTGCTTGATGTTACGCCGGCTCAGTTGGTGAGCGCGAACGTCTCCAGCTTGGCGGCATTGTCGCCATTGACCAGGACGCAGTCCATCAGCTGCTTTTCTTCGGCGGGAGACTTCTTGTTCTTGATGAAGTCGTTGGCCTGCTCGACCGCCATCTGCGCCTGCGCGAAGGCCGGCTGCAGGACTGTCGCCTTGATGCCGCCGGAGGTGATCGAGTCGCGCACATCGTTCGACCCGTCGAAGCCGACGACGATGACGTCCTTGCGGCCGGCAGCGGCAAGTGCCGCATAGGCGCCCATCGCCATCGTATCATTGCCGGAGATCACGCCCTTGATATCGGGATTGGCCTGAAGGATCGATTCCATCTTTGAATAGGCCTCGGTCTGGCTCCAGTTGGCCGACTGCTGCGCCACCATCTTCAGGTCCGGATAGTCGTCGATGACGTCGTGGTAACCCTTGGAGCGGATGCCGGCATTGGTGTCGGATTCCTTGCCGACGAGCTCGACGAAATTACCCTTCTCGCCCATCAGCTTGACGAATTCCTGCGCGCCGAGTTGGGCGCCCTGATAATTGTTGGAGACGATCTGCGCGACGGCGACACCAGTGGCATTGATCTCGCGATCGATCAGGAAGGAAGGAACGCCTGCGTCCTTGGCTTTCTGCACCGCGGCGACGGTGGCGTCGGCGCCGGCATTGTCGAGGATGATCGCCTTGGCGCCGCGGCCGATCGCCGTGTCGATCAATTCGGACTGCTTGTTGGCGTCGTCGTCATGGACGAGCACCAACGCCTCGTAGCCGAGTTCCTTAGCCTTGGCCTCCGCGCCGACAGCTTCCGCCTTGAAGAACGGATTATCATGCGAGGGCGTGATGATGGCGATCAAATCCGCCGCATAGGCGGGTGCGGCGGTGCCAAGCGCCAGTATGCCGGCAAAAGCCGCAAGCGTCATTCTGCGTGTCAGTTTCATGTATTCCTCCCGTTGAAAATCCGCGCCTTGTCCCAAGGCTATATGCATTCGATTTCGTTAGCCGGCCGTAGGCGGCGGGTCGCGTCAGATTCACAAGCCTTTGCCGGCTTCAACTCGACGGATCGCTCCCCCTATCCCTCCACTCATCCAGCCCCTGAGCCTGTTGCGAAGCTTGACGGTCCGATCCATTGAACAGCTAAGCCAACTGGTATAATGAGTCAATGACAATTTCAGGTGATATGTTCCGGAAGACGCGTCGCGCCCTCAGGTGATGCGCTGAATGCTCGCGGCAATCTCCTCCGGCTCGAACACCCGCTTCCAGTCGTCGCGCATCAGCACCGGCTTGCCGAACTCTATCGCCTTGTTGCAGGCGTCGGAGAACACGCCTTTGGTCTCGCCGAAGATGACGGCGCCAAGCACGTTCATATGGCCAAGCAGGAAATCGAGCGCCGCCTGCTTGTCGACCCCGCGCGCCACCACCTCGTCGACCGCCTCTTTCATGACGACGAGCAGCGAGGCGCATACCGTTTCCGAAAGGCCGGGCTCGAGCAGCGCCATCTGATCGACAGTGACGCGATGCGAGCGCATAACCGGCGCCCAGATGATCTTTGCGATCGCCTCACCCTTGGCGAAATCTCCCTCCGGTCCCTGCATCAAGGCGCTGACCATGTGCTGCTTGGCCTTGACGCCGCCGAAATAATCCTTCTTGGCCGCCATGTCGGTCTCGTCGTTGAAGATCGGCGGATGGCACGGGTGGGTGACGAAATAGGTCAGGTCCGGTCGCTTCGGCAAATGCCCGGCGAAAGGTGCCGCGGCGTCGAGCACGACAACCATCGTGCCTGATGCAAGCTTGCTCTCGATGCTCGCCGCGACCTTGCCGATATGCGTGTCCGGCACCGCCAGGATCACCACATCGGCGCCATCAAGCGCCTCATCGGCGCTGACGGCATCGATGTTGAGGCCCGACTTAAGCCGCTCGCGGCCGGCGTCGCTGACCTCGACATGGCGTATCGTGTAGGGAGATCCGCGAAAATTGGTCGACAGGCGGTAACCCATTTTGCCGCCTGCACCAAACAGCGCAATCGTTGTCATGTGTCCGTTACTCCTGATTACCAACGACGGCCCTGCCGATCGTCCCATTGACTTGTATGCACATTGCCGCCGGCTGGCGGATTAGAAAAGGCGGAAAGCCGCCGCTTAAATGACGTTCCCCTGGACGATGTCGTGGGCACCGTCCAGCACAGCGCCGCTAGGCGGAGCATGCTATATCAGGTACACATTATACCAGCATACCAAATTGGCAAGCGGCGTGGCACGGCTCTGACCAATTGTTTGGCCGTCGTTTACCTCCTGTTCAACGGCAAAGAGCGATCATCGCGCTGAACCGCCGATCGGCGGGATGATTCGCAGCCAACAAAGGCCCATGCTCGAAACGTCACTCTACAGCCCGGTCAAGACCTTCCTCGAAGGCCTGGGATTTATGGTCAAGGGCGAGATCGGCGGCTGCGATCTGCTGGCGCTGAGTGCCGACTCTCCACCGATCGTCGTCATCTGCGAGCTGAAGCTGAAGTTCAATCTCGAGCTGGTCCTCCAGGGCGTCGACCGTATGGCGGCGAGCGATGAGGTCTGGCTCGCGGCATGCGTGTCGGCCCGTGGCAAAGGCCGTGAGAGCGATGTGAGATACCGCAATCTCTGCCGTCGCCTCGGCTTTGGCCTGCTTGGCGTGCGGGCGAACGGCGAGGTTCAGGTGCTGCTCAGCCCGGCGGCATTGGCCCCGCGTCGGGATCCCCGTCGCCGCTCGAAACTAATCGACGAACATCGGCGTCGGCAGGGCGATCCCGTCGCCGGCGGCGGCTCGCGTGCGCCGATCATGACCGCTTATCGCCAGCAGGCACTGGCATGCGCCGCAGCGCTCGCCGATGGTCCAAAGCGGCCACGTGACTTGAAGCCCAACCTGCCGAACGCACCCAAGATCCTGCTGCACAACGTGTATCGCTGGTTCGCGCGCACCGATCGCGGGGTCTACGAACTGACCGCTCAGGGCCGTGAAGCATTGCAGCGCTGGCCGCAGCCCGATCGCAGCCACGCCGCTGCCTGAGACAGGGCAACGCCGGATTTCGCGCCCTGCTTTCCGCGACAATCACCGCTTTCGGCAAGACAGCAACCTCCGTAACGGAACCATATTTCGACACGATGGTTTTGTCGGGACCGAATTGATCGTCCGCTGAGCAAAACGGAAGGAACGGCCATGCGCCTATCGACGACAATTGTCACACTTTCGGCACTGGCCCTTGCCTCGCCGGTCTATGCGCAATCCGTGGGACCAGAGCTTGCCCCTGTCCCGCCAACGGCGCCGCAAACCCTGCCAGAGCAAGCCACGCCAGAAGGGGCCACTCCCGACCAGGCTACACCTGACCAAGCCTTCTCCGCCCAGAATTTCACCGCTGTGACAATCGTGGCGATGGAGGATCTGCCTCCTGAAATCAAGGCACAGGCGGAGGCCGTCGTCACCCAGACCAGCGCCGAGGATTTGCGCATCCTGCAAAGTTCGATCGACGCATCGCCGCAGGCGGCATCGGCACTGGCGGCGAACGGACTTAATTCCACTCAGGTCGTGGCGGCCAATATCGACGGCGACGGCACGCTGACGCTGATCATCCAGACGACGACGTGAGCGGGTGAAAGCGGACAAGCCGGTTCCGGCACGGAACCGAAGTCCGCCTGATCGCGGAGGACTGTCATGGCCGAGGCTGCAGTTCGCAACTTCACCATCAATTTCGGGCCACAACATCCCTCCGCTCACGGCGTCCTGCGGCTGGTGCTCGAACTCGACGGCGAGATCGTGGAACGCGCCGATCCCCACATCGGCCTGCTGCATCGTGGCACCGAGAAGCTCATCGAGTACAAGAACTACCTGCAGGCCTTGCCCTATTTCGACCGGCTCGACTACGTCGCGCCGATGAACCAGGAGCATGCATTCTGTCTCGCCGCCGAGAAGCTCCTCGAAATATCGATTCCGAAACGCGGGCAGCTCATCCGCGTGCTTTTCTGCGAAATCGGCCGGCTGTTATCGCACCTCCTCAACGTCACCACGCAAGCCATGGACATCGGCGCGCTGACGCCACCGCTCTGGGGTTTCGCCGAACGCGAGAAGCTGATGGTCTTTTATGAGCGCGCGTCCGGTGCCCGCATGCACGCGAACTATTTCAGGGTCGGCGGCGTGCATCAGGATCTGCCGCCGGAACTCCTCGACGACATCTGGAATTTCTGCGATCCGTTCCTCAAGGTCTGCGACAATCTCGAAGGGCTGTTGACCGAGAACCGCATTTTCAAGCAGCGCAATGTCGATGTCGGCGTGATCGGCCTCGATGATGCCTGGGCCTGGGGCTTTTCCGGCGTGATGGTGCGCGGATCGGGCGCCTCATGGGATCTGCGCAAGGCGCAGCCATACGAATGCTATTCGGAGATGGATTTCGATATCCCGGTCGGAAAGCATGGCGACTGCTACGACCGCTATCTCGTACGCATGGAGGAAATGCGCCAGTCGGTCCGGATCATGCGGCAATGCCTGGAAAAGTTGCGCTCGCCCGAAGGCCAGGGGCCGTTCGCGATCCCGAACCGCAAGATCACGCCGCCGCCGCGTGCTACAATGAAGCGCTCGATGGAAGCGACGATCCAACACTTCAAACTTTATACCGAAGGCATTCGCGTGCCGAGCGGTGAAGTCTATGCCGCCGTCGAAGCGCCGAAGGGCGAGTTCGGCGTCTACCTCGTATCGGACGGAGGCAACATTCCCTACCGATGCAAGATCCGCGCACCTTCCTTCGCCCACCTGCAAGCGATGGATTTCCTGTCCCGAGGCCATATGATCGCCGATGTTGCCGCGATCATCGGCTCGCTCGACATCGTGTTCGGAGAAATCGATCGCTAGTTTAGCCAGGTCGCAGGATCTTCCCCGATCGCAGGATCATTCGTCCTCAGCAGACCGCGCAGGCAGGCCTGGACGGCGCGCGAACGCCAGTGGACGAAGGCTCTCACTTGCGGCGGGCCAACTCAAATTCTCACATCAAAGACGGACGCATGGCCGCGACAAGGCGCAGCCAAGCGTCGAGGAGTTTCACAATCTGCGCGGCCTGACGGGCCACGAGCCCTTCCAAGTTCGGAAGCGCTCTCCACGGCGCGGAAAGAACGCGTGTTCCGCCGTTCCTCGTACCGCGTCAATGCACGATCAAGCCCTTCATCCAGGCAACAAATCTGTTGCCGCGAACTATCCCGCGCACCCTGGCAGCGGCCCATCTCGCTTGCATCGTAGCGCCAACATGGCAATGGCAGACGATTTGGTGCAACTGCCGGTCGCTCAGTTCGAAGAAGCGCTTTGCCTCACCATAGGTATCGTCGTTGAGGCCCATGGCACGCAGAACCGGATCCTCGAACGCGACAGTGAGCGGCGTCCCAGCCCCACGCGATCTGTCACGCGCTTCCCTGTTCATATATTCGGTGCCTGGAAGCGCCCCAAGGCATCGCGTCGGGTTTTGTTCGAGAAGTTCTGCCCAACGTTCAATCCGCTGGTTTCGAGTCATCGCCGGATACGCCGCGAAGGACTCAACTTCCGCGACGGCATGCAGTTGGTCGAGTGTTTGATGTTTCATGGTCGGCTCCTGTCGACAGGTGAATTTGCCCACGCCTATATGAGCAATTATCGCGCCGTGGAGCGCTGACAAGGCCGGACCGCCGCAACATGAAGCGTACGGATCACCAGCCCGGTGAAGCGGCACTCGTATTCCAACGCGCCCGCGCCGGTGGGTCCGATGTCGACTCGTTAACCGAACCCGTTCCGGACAGGAACTTTTGCGGAAGCTTGCCGTTTGGCTTTGCGTCCGTTTCGGCGGCTGCAATATCAATCTTGAAAGCAATTCCGTTGGACACGAAGCCTCAAAGCGTCGAACACGACGTCGAGCCTGTAAATGAAACCCGGGAGCAACCGACCCCGGTTAGAGAATCTCGTGAGCGATCGGCAGGGCCCCGGCAGGAAAAGCCCGACGGGAATGCCTCGCAACGAAAGGCAGGTCTGCTCGGCTTTCCCAGGCGCCATCCCTATGCGGCCGCAGCCATCGCGCTTGCGCTGTTGCTCGTCGCGGCAGGCGTCGCGATCTGGTGGCTGAACGCCCGCCAGTACGAATCGACCGACGACGCCTTCATTGACGCCCGAACGGTGACGATCGGCGCCCAAATCGCCGGCCGTATCACCGAGCTGGCGGTTACCGACAATCAGCATGTACAGGCGGGCGATGTCCTCCTGCATATCGACGACAGCGATTATCAGGCGAATCTGAAGCAGGCCGATGCCGGCGTCGCCGCGGCCGAGGCCGAAATCGTCAATGTCACCGCCCAGATCGAGGCTCAAAACGCAAAGGTGAACGCTGCCCAGAGGCAGGTTGGACAGGCCAAGGCAGCGCTGGATTTCGCCAAGGCTGAGGATCAACGCAATCGCGAACTCCTGGCCAGGGGCACAGCAACGCAGCAGCAAGCGCAGCAGGCAGCATCGACGCTGCGTCAGGATCAGGCCGCGCTGGACAGCGCCGAGGCCAATGTCGCCTCGGCAAAAAGCCAGGTTTCGGTCTTGCAGGCGCAGGCCAGGAGCGCCGAGGCGCAGCTCGAGCAGGCCAAGGCCAGCCAGGAGCAGGCCCGCACGACGCTGTCACGCACGACCATCACGGCACCCGCGGCCGGGCGGGCAACAAGCATTTCGGCCGCTGACGGCACCTACGCCCAACCCGGCCAGGTATTGATGATGTTCGTTCCCGACGAGGTCTGGGTGAAGGCCAATTTCAAGGAGACGCAGCTCGACCTGATGCGGCAGGGACAGCCGGTCGACATCGACATCGACGCCTACCCGGACAAGTCCTTCCATGGCCGGGTCGACAGCATCCAAGCTGGCAGCGGCACTGCCTTCAGCCTGCTGCCGGCCGAAAATGCCACCGGCAATTACGTCAAGGTGGTGCAGCGCGTGCCGGTGAAGATCGTCTTCGACAAGCCGCCGGATGTGCTTCTCGGTCCAGGCCTGTCGGTGGTGCCGACGGTCAAGGTGCGATGAGCGGCGAAAGCGCCAGAAATCAGGGCGAAAGCCGATCCGCCGCCGGGACACACAATCCCTGGCTCATCGCCGTCGTCGTCTCCATCGCCACTTTCATGCTGGTGCTGGACACCTCGATCGCCAATGTCGCCCTGCGCAACATCGCCGGCAGCCTGGCTGCCGGAATGGACGAAAGCACCTGGGTGATTACCACCTATCTCGTCGCCAACTCGGTGATCATCCCGGTCAGCGGCTGGCTGGCAAGCGTCATCGGCCGCAAGCGCTACTACATGCTCTGCGTGGCGACCTTCACCGTCGCGTCGCTGCTATGCGGACTGGCGCCCAACCTGGAACTGCTCATCCTGTTCAGGGTCCTTCAGGGCCTCGGTGGCGGCGGCATGGCGCCAAGCGAACAATCGATCCTTGCCGACACCTTTCCGCCTGAAAAGCGCTCGCAAGCCTTCGCACTTTACGGCATTGCCGTCATCGTCGCACCGACGGTCGGGCCGACGATCGGCGGCTGGCTGACGGACCATTTCTCCTGGCACTGGATCTTCTTCATCAACGTGCCGTTCGGCATCCTGTCGCTGGCGCTGGTGCAATGGCTGTTGGTCGAACCGGACGTACTCGAACGCGAACGCAAGGAACGGCTGAAAGGCGGCCTGAAGATAGACGGGGTCGGGTTCGTCCTGGTGGCGATAGCCTTGGGATGCCTGGAGATCTTCCTCGACCGGGGCCAGCGCTACGATTGGTTCGCCTCGAATTTCATCACCACTTTCGCAGTGATTTCCGCGATCGCGTTCCTGCTGCTTATCCCATGGGAAATCAGTCGCAGCGATCCGGTCGTCGACATGCGCCTGTTGTTCACGCGCCAGTTCGGTACGGCCTTCCTGGTCATGATGGCGGTCGGTGCTATCCTGTTCAGCACCACCCAGATCGTTCCGCAGCTGCAGCAGACGACATTTGCCTACACCGCGACGCTCTCGGGCCTTTCGATGATGCCGGGCGGCATCGCCATGCTGATCTTGATGCCGGTGTCCGGATTTGTAGGCAGCATCGTGCAACCCAAATACCTGATCATGATGGGCATGTCGGTGGTCGCAGTGGCCCTTTGGCACATGACCTCGCTCACCCCGGACGCCAGCTTCCGCTTCTTTGCCTTTGCCCGTGCCTTCCTGATGGTCGGGCTGCCGTTCTTGTTCATTCCCATTTCAACCGCGGCCTATGTCGGCCTGCCCCCGCAGAAGACCAACCAGGCATCGGCGCTGATCAACGTTGCACGCAATATCGGCGGCAGCATCGGCGTCTCGCTGTCCAACACCGTCATTGCGCAAAGCTCCCAGATCCATCAATCGAACCTGGTCGGCCGCACCGTGCAATCGTCGCCCGCCTATCAGCAGGTGCTTCGGCAGGCGACCGAGCATTTCGTCGCCCATGGTTCGCCGCTGGTCGAGGCGAAGCAGCAGGCGATCGGCTGGCTCGGCCAGTTGATCGCCCGCCAAGCCACGTTGCTCGCCTATGTCGATGTCTTCCGCTACTGCGCGGTGGCAACCGCCCTGCTTGTTCCGCTGGCGCTGCTGCTCCGGTCAAGCAAGTCGGGCGGCAGCCAGCCGAATCCCGAAATGGGCTGACCGGCAAGTGCGACGGTGTGGTTTTCCAAAAACGGGCAAGCCGGGAACCAGCCGACCCGTTGCGTTGTTCTGCGCCAAGAGGAGATGATTACGATGGCCACTGTTCCCACACCCGAGCCGACACCGACCCCGGTGCCACCGCCTCCCATCCCAGATCCCAAGCCCGTGCGTGAGCCGGACCCCGACAGGCTTCCCGACGAGGACCCCATTCCCAATCCGGATGAAAACGATATTCCGCCAAAGCGGGCGTTCAACACCTATTAGATTTCGAGCATGGCGTAGGGGCGGCCGGTCGGCTTGGCGACATGCATGGCAACGTTATAGACCGGCGCCCCGCCCGGCGTGCGGCCCTCATAGGCGCCGCGATGCGCATGACCATGCACCACCGCGCTGACCTGGAACCGGTCTATTGTCTCGGCCAGGCGTGACGAACCGAGAAACGGGAATATCTCCAGCGGCTCGCCTTCGACCGTCTCGATGACAGGCGCGTAGTGCAGAACGACAAGCGTGCGTTTGGCGCGGACCTGCCGCATTGCGTTTTCAAGCCGCATCGCTTCGTTCACGCTTTCCGCCACCATTGACTTGATCGCTGGTTCGCCGAAGGAGCCGAGCATGCGCGATCCAAAACCGCCAACGAAACCCTTGACCCCAACGAACCCGACCTCGTGAATCTCTGTCGCCTCGCCGTCGAGCAGGTGAACGCCCGCCTGGCGCAGAATGTCGGTGACCTGGGCGACGGCGCCTGACTCATAGTCGTGGTTGCCAAGTACGGCGACGACCGGGATCGTGCAAGCACGCAGTTCCTCGGCAAGGATTTCGGCCTCCCGAGGCTTGCCGAGATTGGTAAGGTCGCCCGTCAGCACGAGAACCTGGGCTTCACGCGACATCTCGCCGAAAAGATCGCGGTACGAGGCCTGGTCTTCCTTGCCGACATGCAGATCGCCAATGGCGGCGACTTTGAGTGCGCTGCCGCTTTCCGCCTTTGCCGGAGCAGTTTCGAGCTCGTCAGCCATTGCTATGTTCTCCTTCACCGCCGACGTCGGCAAAGCCCCAGTCCTTGACGTCGATCTCATAGTCGGTTCGTGAAAGCATGCGCCCACGGCAGATTTTCATCCGGGAAGGTGGCAATTCGCGCTGCTTGGCCAGCCGGTCAAGCAGCTCGTCGAGCAGCCAGGCGGGTACGCGGCCCCGCTCCGACGGATAGATCCATCGGAAGTTCAAGAGATGCATCAGCAGAACTTCCCAATGAACTTCCATGTAGGAAAGCAGCCTTTGCCAGTCGATCTGGTCGTGCGTCTTGAGGATGGTGTGCGAAACGTCGGCGCCATCGTGGCGGCCGCGGTCCTGGATGAAACATTTGGACCAGACAAGCTCGGTGGGACCGATGATCCGCACCTGGCTGCCCAGCAATTCGCCCTGACGGGCGTGCTCCAGCCACTGGTCGTCGACCGGCATTGTGCCGTTCATTGAGGCGAAAATGACGTCGAAAAAATGCGTCCCCTTGAACACTTTGCCCAGCCACCGGTCGTCCTCGACCACGACGGCGTAGCCGATCCGCTTGAAATGGGCGAGGATGCGCGGGCAGTCGCCGGCCTTGCAGAAAATGTCGAGATCCTTGGTCAGGCGGATGATCCCGGTATAGGCGCTTACGGCATAGGTGCCGGCGACAAGAAAGGGGATGCCGGTCGCGACAAGTTCGCGGATCGCTTCGATATAAAAGACCTCCGCTTCGGCATTGCGAAGCGTCGGGGCGGCTTTTGGATCGACCGACGGAACGGATGCCGGGATGGCGCTTTCCGGTGGGGGATTGATGATCATAGCAATGGCTCCTGGCCCGGCAGACCAGCAGCCGCCTGTATCTAATAGCCAAGCACGCCCGATGGTTCCCGCCGCTGCGTGCCACGGCCGCTCTCGCCTGCTGCATCAGGCGGACACGCCGCCGTGACAGGCCTTCGAAGCGGTCATGGCTGTCGGCTGCGGCGGCAGCCATAAAGAGATATGTGAGCGGTCATTTTTGACGTCAAGATAGCAGCGCGGTCAGCCTCAAGCGCGTCGAGGCGAAGTAGGCCCGCTATCGTCCCCGGGTTCGGAAAGGATTGGCTTCAACATGGTTCCCGAGCTGTCGGAGGCACTGCGCACCCGGCGCAACAGCCACTTGAGCGCTCGTGGCCAGACCGACTCTGTTTGCCGGAAAGCTGCAGGCGGCGTGGCAAGAAGGCCATTCTCCATTTGTAGTTCCTTACTGTCTCAGTCCAATCAGCGTTCTTCAACGAGCAAAACTTGTGTTGGTTCCGCATCGCCATCGACGGTAGCACGGGCTGGCCAGGCGAAGCCACCATTTGTGGGTTCGAGCAGGCTAGCCTCGTGCGGCAAGATCAGCGCTCGCGAGATCAGGGTCCTCGGCGACCAAGTCACGGAATTCAGCTACTAGCCGGCGGGATTCAGCTCGTATCCTGATGCGCCGGCTCTGGACACGGCCCGCGAAGGCTGAAATTGTTACCGGCATTTCCAGTTGCGAATTTGGTTGGGCTCGGCGGGGATGGCGCTGGTTTCTGAAGACATTGCCGGCCATCCGGCATTGCGTCGCCATGTCCAGACTCAGTCGCGGACGCTGCTCCAGACCTATGAAGCGAACCCGCGGCTGGCTTCCGTATTCGCCACGCAACAACGCTGGCTGATGGCCCATATCGGCCTTGCCTTGTATTTCGATCGAGAGCCGGACGATCATCGCAAGGGACTTACGTCTACACGGTTGATGGACGGCATCTGCCGGCATTCGGTGGCCAGCCGCAACACCGCCGATGCCTTCCTGAAGGAGATGCTGCATTACGGTTTCATCCGGCATCTGCCGATTAAATATGGGCGCATCCGCCCCTTTGAGCCGACCGCGGGCACTCTGGAGACGGTTGCCGGCTGGGTCATGGCCCATCTGAAAACGCTGGACAGCCTGGACGGTGGATCTCGACTGGCTGCATTCGTCGCACAACCGGACGTACTCGCCAAACTGCAGCCACTGGTGGCCGACGGACTGCTTTCGTCGCATGCCGTGCGCGAGCCAAGACAGACTTTTTCCTTGTTCACCTGGCTCGACAATGGCGGCATCGTCATGGATTGGCTGATGTCCGGCGTCGATCCCGATCATGCCGACCTGGACCGAATTCCGACCGGTGTCGTCTCAATCGGAGATTTCGCGAACTGGCTCAAGCTCTCCCGGACCCACCTGTCACGCAAATTGCGCGATGCCGAGGAACTCGGCAGCATCGGCTGGCTGGGCCAGCGCGGTCATTCGGTCATGTGGGTGTCGAGCGAGTTCTATCAGGAATACATGACCGCCCAGGCGGTCAAGCTCGCCATCATCGATACAGCCTTCGACAATTGTGTTGTAGCTTCCGACGGCAGCTGAACCGCGAGCCGAACGCCGTCGTGGCAGCCTTGGCGCCGCCGCGACGGAGGTCTGGCATTTCAATCGATGTCGAACGACACGCCCTGCGCAAGCGGCAGCGCCTTGGAATAATTCACCGTATTGGTGGCGCGCCGCATATAGGCCTTCCAAGCGTCGGAGCCGCTCTCGCGGCCGCCGCCGGTCTCCTTCTCGCCCCCGAAGGCACCACCGATCTCTGCCCCCGACGTGCCTATATTGACATTGGCGATACCGCAGTCCGACCCGTCGACGCCGAGGAAGCGCTCGGATTCCTGCAGGTCGCGGGTAAAGATCGACGACGACAGCCCCGCTCCCACCGCATTGTGCTCGTCAAGCACGGCGTCGAAGTCCGAATATTTCATCACATAGAGGATCGGCGCGAAGGTCTCCTCCGTCACTGGCGAAACCTGCCGCGGCATTTCGACCAGCGCCGGACGCACATAGTAGGCCTCGGGATGGCCGTTCTCGACCCGTATTCCGCCGGTTATCTTACCACCATGCGAAGCCGCCTCCTCCAGCGCCTTCTGCATATTCCCGTAGGCAGCCTTATCGATCAGCGGGCCGACCAGAGCCCTTGTCTCCAGCGGATTGCCGACCGAGACGCTTTCATAAGCTTTCTTCAGGCGCGGAACGAGCTGGTCGTAGACACTCTCATGCACGAAAAGGCGCCTTAGCGTCGTGCAGCGCTGGCCGGCCGTGCCCATGGCGCCGAAGGCAATGGCGCGGAGCGCCATGGCGAGGTCGGCCGTCGGGCAGACGATGCCGGCATTGTTGCCGCCGAGCTCCAGCACGGCACGGGCAAAGCGCTTCGCCAGCCGTGGGCCGACGTCCCTGCCCATGCGCGTCGAGCCGGTGGCCGATACCAGCGGCACCCTGGGATGATCGACCAGGATCTCGCCGACGGCGCGATCGCCGATCAGAACCGGCGCCAGCCCCTTCGGCGCATCGCCGAAACGTTCTGCTGCGCGCTTGAAGATCGCTTCGCAGGCGAGCGCCGTCAGCGGTGTCTTCTCGGACGGCTTCCACACCACCGCGTCGCCGCAGACCAGCGCAAGTGCCGCGTTCCACGACCATACCGCCACCGGAAAGTTGAAGGCCGAGATCACGCCGACGACGCCGAGCGGATGCCAGGTTTCCATCATGCGATGGCCGGGACGCTCGGTGGCGATGGTCAGGCCGTACAATTGCCGGGAAAGACCGACGGCGAAATCGCAGATGTCGATCATCTCCTGCACTTCGCCTAGACCCTCGGACGGGATCTTGCCGACTTCGATCGACACCAACCGGCCAAGCTCGGTCTTGTGTGTGCGCAATTCCTCGCCGAGCAGCCGCACCAGCTCTCCACGCTTGGGAGCTGGCACCTGCCGCCACGCCAGGAAAGCCTTGTGGGCATTGTCGATGGTCGTTGCCGCATCAGCCGGCGAGATGGTCTTCAGCGCGGCGATCTGCTCGCCGGTCACCGGGCTGCGCACGATGAGGTCGCCGCCCGTAAGCGCGCCCTCGGCAACGCCCAGTTTCGCCAGAAGCCCGGCCGTTTCCTTCGCAATCGTCATTTTCATCCCTTTCCAGATCCCGTCGCTCATATGGCGTCGGTCCAAGCCTTGCGCCATACCCGCTCCCTGCCGGTCGGCACACCAGGCGCTGTCATGGCGTGGCATTACGCGTTTCAGGGAAAAATCGCCACCCCGGCATGGTCTAAGCAAAGGTCAGACCGTTGAACCAGGCGGAGGCGTCGGATCAATGCGCCGTTTGCTTAGCGCCTTCTTTCATCAGCCGGTCGATATGCATGCGGATATGCGCTGCCTCTGCGGCCGTATTGGCAAGCGCGATGGCGCGGTCGAAAGCGACGCGTGCCTCCTCGCCGCGGCCAAGCTGCATCAGCAGTCCGCCCTTGAGGCCGAAGAAATGGAAATAGCCGGAAAGCCTTCCCTCCAGCGGCTCGATCATGGCGAGTGCGGCTTCCGGTCCACGCACCTTGGAGACCGCGACGGCGCGGTTGAGCGTCACCACCGGCGACGGCTGCATCTGCTCGAGCAGGCCGTAGAGCAGGTCGATCTCGTTCCAGTCCGTATCCTCGGGCTTTTCCGCCCGCGCATGCAGTGCGGCGATCGCCGCTTGCACCTGGTAGGGACCGGGCTTGCGATGGCGCAACGCCTTATCGACCAGCGCCAGGCCTTCATCGATCATCTTGCGGCTCCACAGGCTGCGGTCCTGGTCTTCGAGCAGCACGATCTCGCCGTTCTCGTCGAAGCGAGCCGGCGAGCGTGCATGCTGCAGCAGCAACAGCGCGGTCAGCCCCATGATCTCCGGCTCGGTCTGGAATAGCCTGAGCAGCAGGCGGGCCAGCCGGATCGCCTCTTCGCAAAGCGGCGCACGCGCCGAAGCCTCGCCGCTGTTGCTGGAATAGCCTTCGTTGAAGATCAAGTAGACCATGGCGGCGACGGCGGCGAGCCGTTCGGAGCGCTCGACCGCTCCCGGCGTCTCGAACGGCACCCCGGCGTCGGCGATACGCGCCTTGGCGCGCGTGATACGTTGCTCCATGGCGCTTTCACCGACGAGGAAGGCGCGGGCGATCTGCTTGACCGCCAGGCCGGAGACGATGCGCAACGCCACCGCGATCTGCTGTGTCGCCGGCAGGTCGGGATGGCAGCAGATAAACAGCAGCCGCAAAATATCGTCGCGGTAATGCGCCCCGTCCAGCCGCTCGGCGACGTCGCTCTCGGCATCTTCCAGATCGGAGATCTGATCCTCTTCCGGCAGCGGCGCCTGCTTGGCGCGCTTGCGCACCGCATCGATGCCGCTGTTGCGGCCGACGAAGATCAGCCAGGCTGCCGGATCGCGCGGAGGACCGTTTTTCGGCCAGTTGTTCAGTGCCCTCAGGCAGGCGTCCTGGAATGCTTCCTCCGCCGCGTCGAGGTCGCGGAAGTAGCGCAGCAATGCCCCCATCGCCTGCGGGCGAGCGGTGCTGATTGCCGTGCTGATCCAGGCGAGTTCGGTCATGCGGAAACCTTGGCGGGATTGAAGAGCGAGACCGGCCGGATTTCGTAGGAGCCGCCGCTCGGGTTGACCTCGGAAAGCTCGCGCGCGAAGTCGACGGCCTCATCGAGGTCGGCGCATTCGAGCGTGTAGAAGCCGAGGAACTGTTCCTTGGTTTCGGCAAACGGCCCGTCGATGACGATCGATTCGCCCTTGACCTTCCTCAGCGTCGTCGCCGCGGTCGTCGGCAAGAGCCGCGCCACCGGGCCAAGCCGGCCGGCCTGGGCATATTTTTCCTGCACGCCGATAAGCTTTTCCATGACGGCATCGTCCTGCTCCTTGCTCCAGGAGCAAACGACATCTTCAGAGGCATAGCAGAGGATCGCGTAGAGCATGGGTCGTCCTTTTCTTTATCAAAGGACGAAACACTAGGACCGATGCCGACATGGCGTCGACAAAAAAATACGCTCCGGTCCGGCGTCATTCCCTCGCCTTCAGCCATCTCAAGACCAAGGCTTCCTCGTCGTCGAGCCCGGCGATCGACCGTTTCCCTTTGTTGGCATCCGCCATTTCGTCGAGCAGCCGTCCTTCGGACCAGGCGCGGAAGACTTCCGGATGGATGTAGCATTGGCGACAAACCGCGCGTGTGTTGCCAAGCCGCTCGGCAACCTTGTCGATGACATTGTTCATCACCCGCTTTTGCTGCGCCTGGCTTTCCGGACGTTCGGTTTGCGCAAACAGCGACGCCGCATGAATGGTGCCGCCCCAGGTTCGGAAGTGCTTGGAGCTGAACTCCGCCCCGGCGTTATCCCTGATATAGCGGTTGACGTCGTCTGAGCGCACCGGACGCCTGTTTCCATCCTCGTCGAGATACTGGAACAACTTCTGTCCCGGCAGGTCCTGCGCTCCACGCACGATCTTGGCGATCCGGCGATCGACAAGCTTCAATCTCCATTCCTTGCCGGATTTGCCGGTGAAGGCGAAACGCAGGCTCGAGCCCTTGATGTCGACATGGCGGTCACGCAGCGTGGTCAGTCCAAAACTCTTGTTGTCGCGGGCATAGGCGGCATTGCCGACACGGATCATTGTGTTGTCGAGCAGCCAGACGATGGCCGCCACGACGCGCTCCAGCGGCAGGCCGTGACGACGCAGATCGGCGTCGATCTTCCGTCGCAATTCGGGCAGGCTTTCGGCGAAGGCGATGAGGCTCGAATATTTGACCCCGTCGCGCTCCTCTGCCCATTGCGGATGATAGCGGTATTGTTTGCGGCCGCGCTGGTCCCGACCGGTCGCCTGGATGTGACCGTCGGCATCCGGCGAGATCCACACATCCGTCCAGGCCGGTGGAATGGCAAGCGCCTTGATGCGTGCCAGCGCCTCCCCGTCGACAATCGGCCCGTCGGGTCCTTTGTACGAGAACCCCTTGCCCGAACGCAGCCGGCGAATACCGGGTTCAGTGTCGGTGACATAGTTGAGCGAGGCCCGAACGGCCGAGGCTTGCGCGCCGTTCTCCAGCGCTCCGTTCTGCGGCACCCCGTTCTTTGGTGCAGCTTTCCTCACAGCCGATCGGCCAGACGACGACCCGGATTTGTCCAGCATGTCCTCTCCACGGAATTTCCGTAGATAAGCCGCTTGCCGGCTGCGGGTTCCACCGCCTCTTGATCTCTTGGTTCCAGGACAGCCTATCGACACCGCCGTGCAATGAAGAGGTGCATTCTCACGCCTTTTCGAGCACGACCGGAATGACGTCGACCGCTTGCTCGCCGACCTGTCCACCAGTGGTTTTCAGCACGCCGACGATCGGCGCCACATCGGAGTAGTCGCGGCCATAGCCTACCGTGATATGGTCGTTGCTTGCCCGCATGCCATTGGTCGGATCGAATTCCTGCCAGCCGGCATCGCGCCCGCACCACACCTTGACCCAGGCGTGCATGGCGTCGGCGCCTTCGAGCCGCGGCTTCCCGCGCGGCGGAATGGTGCGCAGGAACCCGCTGACATAGCCTGCAGGGATGCCGAGGCCGCGCAGGCCGGCGATCATGATGTGGGAAAAATCCTGGCAGACGCCGCGCTTCAGGCCGAAGGCGTCGCTGGCCCGCGTCTGCACGGTGGTCGCCTCGCCGTCATAGGTGAAATCGCGGTGAATGCGGTTGCACAGAGCCATGGCCGTGCCGACTGTCGAACTGCCGGCACTGCCTTTCGCATAGGCAGTGATTGCCGCATCGATGCCGGCATGATCGCTGGCGGCCAGAAAGTGATGCGGCGAAGCCGGCGCCAGCGAGTGCACTGCGCCGAGTTCTTCCCTCAGCCGGCGTATGTCCGGCGATACGTCGAGCCCGGGCTCCGGCCGCGACACTGAAACACGCGCGCTCATCCTGATGTCGAGCGCATCATGCGCGTCACGAAAGGCGATCGAGGTGACACTGTTGCCGAAAAAGTCGGAAAAGTCGGAGCGTTCGCTGGGCGCCGGCACAAACGACAGAGAAGCGGCGATGACGCGCTGCACGCCAGGGATGGTCGGCGGCAGCACGCGGACCTGATGGCGGCCGCCGCCGGCCGCCGCATCATAGTCGTAACGCAGGTGAAGCCTGATGTCGTAGAGCATGCCGTCTCTACCCGAAATAGGCTTTGGAGAGGCTGTTGTAGAGCCCGCCGATTTCATTGGCGAGATCGCCGAGGGCCTTGGCAGTCATGTCCGAAGGCTCCTTGATGGCAATCGACGTGTTGAGCTGCAGGATTTCCTTGGCCGCGGGCGACATATGGCCTTCAGCGCCGACAGCGGGCAGCAGCGCGATTTCGGCCTTCAGCCGTTCGAGCTGAAAAAGGATTGAGCGCGGGTTGAGCGGATCGAGCGCCAGAAGGTCGACCACCGTGCGCCGTCCCGCCTGCACCGGATATTGCCGACGGTGGGTCATGACGCTGTCGCCGATCTCCAGCATCATGTCGAGCGCGCCTTCCGGCGCCTGGGCTCTGGTCAGCCGGGCGAGCGTGCGGGCGATCTGGATGCCGCGTTCGAGCCTGCGGCCGATTTCCAGGAAACGCCAGCCGGCAAAGCGGTACATGTTCTCGTGCAGCAGGCCGGAAAACCCGGCCAGCTTGCGCAGGATGACCGTCATTGCCCTTGTCGCGTCGTCGCCCGGCGCCACTGTCGCGGCAAATTGATGGATGGTCTTCGACAGATCTTTCAATGCCAGCCAGCCATCGGGCGAGAAGCGGTCGCGGATCTGTCCGGCACTGTAGACGGCGCTGTCCAGGGTGCCGATGAGCCCCAATGGGATTGCCGTCTCGACGTCGATGCCGAACGGCGCGAGATAGTCCCTGATATCGGCGAGCAGCGGCATCTCGGGATCGGATGTCTCGGCCAGCCGCACATGGTAGGCGCGCAGGATGCGCACCGTGTCTTCCGACCGCTCGATATAGCGGCCGAGCCATGTCAGGTTCTCAGCCGCGCGGCTGGGCAGGCTGCCCGGCAAGGTTCGGGTGAAGCTGTCGTGCTCCTGCGGCAGCAGCGTCTCGCGCTCGACCGGCCTGTCGCTGACCACCCACACATCCGCCGCCTGGCCGCCGCGCTGCATGGCGATGGCCGTCGGGTCGAGCGAAAAGCCGACACGAGCAAAACCGCCCGGCATCACCGTCCAGCCTTCCGGCGTCCGCGCCAGATAGACGCGCAGGCTTGCCGGCCGCGGCTCCAGCCAGCCGCCGACATAGACCGGGGTGGTCGATAGCGTCACCGCTTCCTGGCCGACGAAGTCGCCGCCGTCCTGTTCGATCCGGGCGACGAGCGCGGCCCGTTCCTCGACCGACAGCGCTGACCCGAGCTTGGTCGAGCCGTCGTCCTCGAAGGCAAGCCGTGTCGACAATGCCGGGCCGATCACCATGCGGTCGATATTGGCGAGCACATGCTCGCGCTCCGTCTCCTGCCCACACCACCATGTCGCGACGGTCGGCAGCAGCAGCTCCTCATTGCGCAGGGCGCGCGAAATCTTCGGCAGGAAGGCGAGCAGCGCGCGGGTCTCCATCAGGCCGGAGCCCAGTGCATTGACGGCCGAAACCGCCCCTTGCCGGACCGCTTCGACCAGCCCCGGCGTGCCGATCTGCGAGTCCGGCCGCAGTTCGAGCGGATCGGCGAAGGCGGCGTCGAGTCGTCGCCACAAGACGCTGACCGGCATCAGCCCCGAAACCGTGCGCACCATCAGCCTGCCGCCGGAGACGGTCAGGTCCTCGCCCTCGAGCAGCATGATGCCGAGATAACGGGCGATGTAGGCATGTTCGTAATAGGTTTCGTTCAGCGGTCCCGGCGTCAGGATGGCGACACGGCCGCCGGCTTGCTTGGCCATGCCGATCAGCGCATCGCGGAAACGGCGGAAGAAACCGGCCAGGCGGTGCACATGCATCTCGCCGTAAATGTCGGACAGCGCCCTTGTGGTGGCGACGCGGTTTTCCAGCGCAAAGCCGGCGCCCGACGGCGCTTGTGTGCGGTCGCCAAGCACCCACCAGCGGCCATCCGGGCCACGGCCGAGCTCGAAGGCGCAGAAGTGCAGGAAATGGCCGCTGGCCGGCCTGGTTCCGACGACCGGCCGCAAATATTCGGGGCTGGCCGCGATCAATCCGGCCGGCAGAATGCCTTTCTCGACCAGCCGGTTCGGTCCATAAATGTCGGCGATGGTCTCTTCGAACAGATCGGCACGCTGGACCAGGCCGGCGCTGATGTCAGCCCATTCCTGCTCCTCGATCAGCAGCGGCACATGCGCCAGCGGCCATTCTCGCTCATTGGCGCCGGCCTTGTCATAGACGCGGTAATAGACGCCGGCATCGCGCAGGTACTGGTCGGCGCGGGCAAAGCGCTGGGCAAGTTTTTCCGGCCCCAGGTCCTCCAGTGCCTCGATGAAGTGCCGCCAGGCCGGCCGCGGATTGCCCGACGCATCGACCATCTCGTCGACGACGCCGTCGATCGGCTGGTAGTGCTCCAGCAGACTGTGGGTTTGCGGCTTGCTGCGCAGCCTTTTGTGATTCCCCTTCGCCATTGTTGATCAGAGTCTTTGCGGCCGCCGAAGGTCAAGGGTCATCGGGAAATCTTCAGAGGCTTCTTCGTTGCGCAGCACATAGCTGGACGGCGTATGGCCACGCGGCTCGAAGCGGGCGAGCCGCCGCGCCTCCGCTTCATTGCCGTTGACCGGGAACGTGTCGTAGCTGCGCCCGCCGGGGTGTGCCACATGGTATACGCAGCCGCCGACCGCGCGGCCCGACCAGCGGTCATAGATATCGAAGACCAGCGGCGTGTTGACCGGTAGCGCCGGATGTAGGCCCGACGCCGGCTGCCAGGCCTTGAAGCGCACGCCGGCCACAGCGATCTCGCGGTTGTCGGTCACCTTCATCGGCACCAGGCGGCCGTTGCAGACGACGGCGTGACGCTCCGGGTTGAGTCCCTCGGTCTTCACCTGCAGCCGCTCGACGGAGGAATCGACAAAGCGCACGGTGCCGCCGATCGCGCCTTGCTCGCCCATCACATGCCACGGCTCCAGCGCCTGCCTGAGCTCCAGCTTGATACCGGCATGCTGGACCTCGCCGCAGAACGGGAAGCGGAATTCGAGCTGCGCGTCGAACCATTCCGGACGGAATGCAAAGCCGTTCAGCTTGAGGTCGTCCAGCACATCGAGAAAATCCGCCCAGACATAATGCGGCAGCATGAAACGGTCGTGCAGCGAGGTGCCCCACCGCACGAAACGGCCGTCGAGCGGGTTCTTCCAGGCCCGGGCAATGATGGCGCGGACAAGCAATTGCTGCGCCAGGCTCATGCGCGCATTGGGCGGCATCTCGAAGCCGCGGAATTCGACCAGCCCCAGCCGGCCGGTCGGCCCGTCCGGCGAAAACAATTTGTCGATGCAGATTTCCGAGCGATGCGTATTGCCCGTCACGTCGGTCAGAAGGTTGCGGAACAGACGGTCGACCAGCCACGGCAGGGGTACCGCGCCCTTATCCGGATGCGGCACCTGCGCCATCGCGATCTCGAGTTCGAAGAGCGAATCATGGCGCGCCTCGTCGAAGCGCGGCGCCTGGCTGGTCGGGCCGATGAACAGGCCGGAGAACAGATAGGACAGCGACGGATGCCGCTGCCATTGCAGCACCAGGCTTTTCAACAGGTCGGGGCGGCGCAGGAACGGGCTATCATTGGGCGTGGCACCGCCGACGACGACGTGGTTGCCGCCGCCGGTGCCGGTGTGGCGGCCGTCGATCATGAACTTGTCGGCGCCAAGCCGCGTCTGCCGCGCCTCTTCGTAGATCGCCGTGGTCGTCGCCACGCAATCCTGCCAATTCGCGGCGGGGTGGATATTGACCTCGATGACGCCGGGATCGGGTGCGACACGGATGACATTGAGGCGCGGATCGTGCGGCGGGCCGTAGCCCTCGATGTGCACCGGCAGTCCGATCGCCCTTGCCGCATTCTCCGCCGCCGCGACCAGTTCGAGATAATCCTCCAGCGCCTCGACCGGCGGCATGAACACACAAAGCCGTCCGTCGCGCGGCTCGACCGAAAGTGCCGTGCGCACGGCGCCGCCGATCTCGGTGATCTCCTGTTCGACGCGGTCTTGCTGGCCTGTAACGGCCGTGAAGGATACCGCCTGCTGGCGGCGCGCCATCTCGTCGGCGCCTTCCAGTTCGGCCGGAGCAGGCGAAGAAGCAGCACCGGGCAAGATCGCCTCACGCGCCGGCAATGGTCCGCGCGGCAGCGATGGATCGACCGGCACGATATAGGGGAACTGCGCCGGCGGCACATAAGGCAGCGTGCCGAGCGGCAGGCGGTAGCCGACCGGCGAATCGCCGGGCACCAGGAACAGCCTGCCGCGGCGCGTCTTCCATTTCTCCGAGCGCCAGCGCGGTCCGGAAGCCTGGCTGTTCCAGCGCTGGACCGGCAGCACATAGCCCGACGGCTTGGTCAGCCCGCGTTCGAACACCCGCGCCATGCGGCTGCGCTCCTCCGGGTCCTCCAGCTTCGAATTGGAAGGATCGACGTTGTCCGGCAGCTTGCCTTCCTTGAGCAGCCATTCGGCCGGATCCTCATAGGCTTCGCTGACCATCATCTTGTCGATGCCGAGTTCGTCGGCAATCGCGGTCAGCAGGCTCTCGGCCTGCTTTGGTCCGACATCCGCCTCGCTCTTTTCATGCGCGATCAGCGACGGGTCGCTCCACACCGGCTCGCCATCGGTGCGCCAGTAGAGCGAGAACGTCCAGCGCGGCAGGCTTTCGCCGGGGTACCATTTGCCCTGCCCGTAATGTAGGAAGCCGCCCGGCGCGAAGCGTTCGCGCAGCCGGCGGATCAGCGCATCGGCCTTTTCCCGCTTGGTCGGCCCGACGGCCGCGGTGTTCCACTCGGCAGCCTCGAAATCGTCGATCGAGACGAATGTCGGCTCGCCGCCCATGGTCAGCCGCACGTCGCCGGCCTGGAGCGCGGCATCGACTTGGTTGCCGAGCGCATCGAGCGCCTGCCAGCTCTCGTCGGAGAACGGCTTGGTGATGCGCGGATGTTCGGCGATGCGATCGACCCGCATGTCGAAGCCGAATTCGACATTGGCGAAGCTCGCCATGCCGGAGATCGGCGCGGCATTGCGGAAATGCGGCGTTGCCGCGAGCGGCACATGGCTTTCGCCGGTGAGCAGGCCGGAGGTCGGGTCGAAGCCGATCCAGCCGGCGCCCGGCAGATACACCTCGCACCAGGCATGAAGATCGGTGAAATCGGTCGCCGTGCCAGGCGGCCCGTCGAGCGCGACGAGGTCGGGTTTGAGCTGGATCAGATAACCGGAGACGAAACGCGCGGCGATGCCGAGGTTCCTCAATATCTGCACCAGGAGCCAGCTCGAATCGCGGCACGACCCCTTGCCCGCGGCCAGCGTTTCCTCGGGCGAGAAGACGCCGGTTTCCATGCGCACGATATAGGCGATCTCGCGCTGCAGCCGCGCATTGAGGTCGACGACAAAATTGACGGTATCGGTCGGGCTGCGGTCGAGGGTTTTCAGGAATGCCTCCAACAGCGGCCCCGCCGGTTCCGGCGTTCGGTAGATGGTCAGATCGTCCCTGATCTCTTCGGGGTATTCGAACGGAAACGTCTCGGCCGAGGGCTCGACGAAGAAATCGAACGGATTGTAGACCGTCATGTCGGCAACGAGATCGACCTCGATCTTCAGTTCCGTCACCGGTTCGGGGAAGACGAAGCGGGCAAGGAAATTGCCGTAGGGGTCCTGCTGCAAATTGACGAAGTGATTTGCCGGCCCGACCTTCAGCGAATGGCTGAGCACTTTCGTGCGGGAATGCGGCGCAGGCTGCAACCTTATGACTTGCGGGCCCAATACGACCGGCCGGTCGTATTTGTAGTGGGTCAGGTGATAGACGGCTGCCAGAATTGCCATGGTGCCCCTGAAGTCGGCGTTTCAAAAGGAGTTCGCTGAACCCTGACACGAATGCTGACCATTCTCCAAGCAGAGATGTTGCGCTGCACCTAAATTAAGCAGCTTTCACAGCTTCACGAAACGGAGCGCCGACCCTGGGATTCCGCAGCGTGGCGGTATCGGCAGCACGCGCGATGCTTGGTCGAAAAGAAGCTGAAAAGAAAAACCCGCCTCGGTGGGCGGGTCGTTGGCGCTAATTAGCACCATAGTGAGATTAGTAGCATAGCTGCCGGCACAAAGCAAGAACAAAATGTGGCACCGCGGCAAAAGTTGCGATCTCCCGCTTTGCGAAGGGAGATGCCAAGCAGTGGCGCCCTGGAAGCGGAGGAGACCTGCCAATGCTAAAAGAACGCCTGCAACCCGGTCTGCGCCCGTCCGAGGATCAGCGCATGCACATCATGCGTGCCCTCGTAGGTGTTGACGGTCTCCAGGTTCTGGGCGTGGCGCATGACGTGATAACCGATCTGGATGCCATTGCCGCCATGCATGTCGCGGGCCTGGCGGGCGATGTCGAGCGCCTTGCCGCAATTGTTGCGCTTGACGAGCGAGATCATCTCCGGCGCCATCTTGCCTTCATCCATCAGCCGCCCGACGCGCAGGCTGCCCTGCAAGCCCAGCGCGATCTCGGTCTGCATGTCGGCGAGCTTCTTCTGGAAAAGCTGCGTGCCGGCCAGCGGCTTGCCGAACTGCTTGCGGTCGAGGCCATATTGGCGGGCGCGGTGCCAGCAATCCTCAGCCGCGCCCATCGCTCCCCACGAAATGCCGTAGCGCGCCCGGTTGAGGCAGCCGAACGGTCCTTTCAGGCCCGAGACGTTGGGCAGCAGCGCGTCCTCGCCGACCTCGACGCCTTCCATTACCACTTCGCCGGTGATCGAGGCTCGCAGCGACAGCTTGCCGCCGATCTTCGGCGCCGACAGCCCGTTCATGCCCTTTTCCAGGACAAAGCCGCGAATCTCGTTGTCATGCGCGGCCGACTTTGCCCAGACGACGAACACGTCGGCGATCGGCGCGTTGGAAATCCACATCTTCGAACCGGAGATCCTGTAGCCGTTCGCAGTCTTTTCGGCCCGCGTCTTCATGCCGCCCGGGTCGGAACCGGCATCCGGCTCGGTCAGGCCAAAGCAGCCGATCCATTCGCCCGACGCCAGCTTCGGCAGGTATTTTTTGCGCTGCTCTTCCGAGCCATAGGCATGGATCGGATACATTACCAGCGACGACTGCACGCTCATCATCGAGCGATAGCCGGAATCGACGCGTTCGACCTCGCGCGCGACCAGCCCGTAGGTGACGTAGTTGGCGCCGAGCCCGCCATATTCCTCGGGGATGGTGATGCCGAGCAGACCGGCCTCGCCCATCTCGCGGAAGATGCCGGCGTCGGTCTTCTCTTCGAGATAGGCTTCCTCGATCTTCGGAGCGAGCTTGTCGGCGGCAAACGCCGCGGCGCCATCGCGCACCATGCGCTCGTCCTCCGAAAGCTGGTCCTCGATCAGGAAAGGATCATCCCAGACGAATGCGTTCTTATCGGCGGCCATGGCTCTCGGTCTCCCAAACTCATGCATGTGGCCCAAAGCTTGCCCGCGGGCCTGACCCGACGGTGTTTGGCAGCTTGGAGATAACGACATGCATCGAAACAGAAATCTTGAAACGCGCGGCTTATCGGCTCCCGTCCTGAAAAAATCAAACGAAATAGCTTCGCCGATGCATGAGCATTGGTGATGGATCATCAATATCGAGCGCCGCCGTCTGACCTGGCGCAGCCCGGCTCGCGAAATTACTTCCGCTTCAACGCATCGGCCAAAGCGGCGCCGAAAGTGCCCTGCTGCGCCGGCCGCTCCGGCTGGCGTTGGGGCGCCGGCACACGCGGCACCGGCCTGCTGCCATTGTCGCGCGGCTTCGGTGCGCCACCGTCACCGTCCTTGCGCATCGACAGGCCAATGCGCTTGCGCTTGAAATCGACGTCGACGACACGCACCTTGACCACGTCGCCGGCCTTGACCACCTCGTGCGCGTCCTTGATGAAACGGTCGGCCAGTTGCGAGACGTGCACCAATCCGTCCTGGTGCACGCCAATATCGACGAAGGCGCCGAAGGCCGCGACATTGGTGACGGTGCCTTCAAGCCGCATGCCGGGCTTCAGATCCTTGATATCGTCGACGCCGTCGGCAAAGGTCGCGGTCTTGAAGCCGGGGCGCGGATCGCGGCCGGGCTTTTCCAGCTCCGCCAGGATGTCGCGCACCGTCGGCAGGCCGAAGCGCTCGTCGACGAAGACGCGCGGATCGAGCGCCTTGAGTGCGGCGCTGTCGCCCATCAGCGAGCGAACGTCGCGCCCGCAGGCCGCAACGATCTTCTTGGCCACGCCATAGGCTTCCGGATGCACGGCCGAGGCGTCGAGGGGTTCGCTGCCGTTCGGAATGCGCAGGAAGCCGGCGCATTGCTCGAACGCGCGGGGTCCAAGGCGGGAGACCTTCAACAGTTCGCGGCGGCTGGCGAACGGGCCGGAGGCGTCGCGATGCGTAACGATCGCCTCGGCCAGCGATGCGCCGAGACCCGAAACCCGCGCCAGAAGCGGCGCCGACGCCGTGTTGAGATCGACGCCGACGGCATTGACCGCATCCTCGACCACCGCTTCCAGCGAGCGGCCGAGGCGGTACTGATCGACATCGTGCTGGTACTGGCCGACGCCTATCGATTTCGGCTCGATCTTGACAAGTTCGGCGAGCGGATCCTGCAGGCGCCGGGCGATCGACACCGCCCCGCGCAGCGACACGTCGAGGCCGGGAAATTCCGCCGCCGCCGTTGCCGAGGCGGAATAGACCGAGGCGCCGGCCTCGCTGACGATCACCTTGAGCGGCTTCGGTCCGGACCCGGCAGGCATGTCACCCAGCATGTCGGCCACCAGCCTTTCGGTCTCGCGGCTGCCAGTGCCGTTGCCGATCGAAATCAGCTCGACGTTGTGCAGCCGGATGAGCTTGGCCAGTTCGGCCTGCGTGCCGCGGACATCGTTCTTCGGCGGAAACGGATAGACGGTTGTCGTCGCCAGAACCTTGCCGGTGCCGTCCACCACCGCGACCTTGACGCCGGTGCGAATGCCCGGATCGAGCCCCATCGTCGGCCGCGAGCCGGCAGGCGCGGCAAGCAGCAAATCCTTGAGATTGCGGGCGAAGACGTGGATTGCCTCCTCCTCGGCCCGCTCGCGCAGATCGCGCATCAGATCGAGCGTCAGGTGAAGCGACAGCTTTATGCGCCAGGTCCAGCCGGCTACTTCCATCAGCCAGCGGTCTCCCGGCAACTGGCGGCCGATGGCGTAGGTATCGGCGATCATCCGCTCGACCGGTTTCACCGGTGACACATCGTCCGCATCGACCTCGATCTCGAGCGACAGCACCTCCTCGTTGCGGCCGCGCAGCATGGCCAGCGCGCGATGGCTGGGCACGTTGGCCCAGCGCTCGACATGGTCGAAATAGTCGGAAAATTTCGCGCCCGCCTCCTGCTTGCCATCGACGACGCGCGAGCGCAGGAAGGCGCGTTCCTTCATATAGGTCCGCAACTTGCCGACTAGGTCGGCATTCTCGGCGAACTGTTCGGACAGGATATCGCGCGCTCCCTCGAGCGCCGCCTTGGTATCGACGACGTCTTCGCTGATGTAGGCCAGCGCCAGCTCGGCGGGTACGGCCGTACGGTCGGCGAGAATGGCTTCCGCCAGCGGGCCCAGCCCGCGCTCGCGTGCGATCTCGGCCTTGGTCCGGCGCTTCGGCTTGTAAGGCAGGTAGATGTCTTCGAGTTCGGCCTTGGTAGCGGCCGCAGCGATCTTTGCCTCGAGCTCTTCGGTCAGCTTGCCCTGCTCGCGGATCGAACCGAGGATGGTGTCGCGGCGCGCGTCGAGCTCGCGCAGATAGGCGAGCCGCTCGGCAAGGTCGCGCAGCTGCGTGTCGTCGAGGCCGCCGGTGACCTCCTTGCGGTAGCGCGCCACGAACGGCACCGTCGCGCCGTCGTCGAGCAAGCCGATCGCCGCCGCAGCCTGTTCGGGCCGCGCGCCGATCTCGGCGGCTATGATGGTTGCGATGCGCTTGATGTCGGATGCCATGTCGTACCTGTCGTTGGTCGAAAAGAGCAGCGACCATAGGCGCAGAGCACTGCTGCGCCAACTGCGCCATTTTCAACCCGGCGAGAGGTCCACAGGAAAGGCGCGGCTGTCTGGATCGGATCAGACCATCCGGCTCAGCGCCTCGAAGAAAGAAATCATATCCAGATCGAGCGGATCGTCGACCGGTACCGGCTGCGACGACATCTTTGCGATTACCATTTCGGCCTTCGGATTGACGTAAAGCCACTGGCCGTGGATGCCGATGCCGCAGAAGGCGCCGCTTGCCGCGCCCGTCTGGTACCATTTGTTGCGATAGCGGCCACGCGGAAACAGGAACGCCATCGTGCCGCGTTGCCAAGCCTCGGCGTCACCGCCAGTTTCGGTCGTGTCGCGCACCCAGCTCTCCGGCACGATACGGCAGCCATTGGCCATGCCGCCTTGCCGCATCATCTCGCCGACCCGGGCGAGGTCGCGCGGCGTCACCGAAATGCCGCCGGCCGTACGCGCCGTGCCTTCCATGTCCGCGGTTACCAAAGCTTCGCTGACAGCGCCGAGCGGCTCCCATAATTTCTCGCGCATCAGATCGGCGAAGCGCCGGCCCGACGCACGTTCGAGCAGGATGCCGAGCAGGTCGGAATTGGGCGAACGGTAGCGGAACGTCCGGCCATGCGGCTCGGACAGGCCCTGCAGCGTCATGAGGAAAGTGGCCAGGCTCTCGGTGCCCCCGCCTGGATTCCACAGCATGGCGCGGCGATAGCGGGCGAAGGCGCTTTCCGGATCGAGATAGGCCTCTTCGAAGTCGAGGCTGACACTCATGTCGAGCACGTGCCGCACACTCGCGTCGCCATAGGCCGAGCCTGCGGTTTCCGGGATATAATGGGTCACCGGAGCCTGCGGATCGAAAATCCCCTCCCCTTCCAATATGCCGGCGACAATCGCGGTCAGCGACTTGCTAATCGAAAAGATGATGTGGCGTGCACCGGACTCCATATGCGGCGCGAACCAGTCGCCGACGAATTTGCCGCCCTTAATGATCGTCAGCGCGTCGGTATCGGAGCGCTTGAGAAAAGCTGCGACGGTCTGCGCGCCGCCTGCAAGAGCGACCTTTTCACCAAGTAGCCCGCCGAAATCCTGCGCCGGCGCCTCGCTGCTGCCCGGCTTTGCCGCCACGGCAGCGCTCGGCACCAGTTCACCGACATTCTGGAACGACCACCGGCTGAACGGGCTTTCCCGCCAATTGCCGAGCAGCACCTCCTTGCGGGCAAAGCCATATCTGGTTTCGAACGCGGTCTTGCCGGCCATTGGCGCTTCCTTCGGTCTTTGGCGTTCTAGGCGAGCGCCGCGGCGATGGCGTGCACGGTTTTCAGTGTCGCCACCGAATAGGCGACGTTGGTAAAATTCGGATAGCTCGAAAGCTTCACCACGACCATTTTCGTGTCCCAGTCGATATGGATCAGCTGCCCGAACACGCCCCGGCACATCAGCGCCCGCGAGCGCGGGTCCTCGATCCAGAACTGGTTCCGGTAGCTGCCTTCCGGCAGGCTGGGACTGAAATCCGGTCCATGCCTGCCATTGCGCGTCGCCTCGATCCAGTCGGCCGGCACGACGCCACCGCCATTGTCGAGGATCAGCTGGCCGAAGCGGCCATAGTCGCGCAGCGTGGCGTTGAAGCCGCCATCGGCAACTGCATAGCCGGCGCTGTCGACGGTGAAGCAGGCGCTTTCATCCGCACCGAGTTTTTGCCAGAGCTCTTCCGAGACCAGCTGCGCCAGCCGTTTGCCGCTCACGCGTTCCATTATGAAGGCGAGCACGTCGGTCTCGATCGAGCGGTATTCGAAGGCAGCGCCGTGTGGCCGGCTCTTTTCCTTGAGGCCCAGGATCAATTCGAATATGTGCGACGGCCAGCGGAAGGCCGGATCGCTGCCCGGCGGCACCGGCTTCCAGCCGGTGGCGACGTCGACCTGGCCGATGTCCGAATAGGGATCGGTGTATTCCTCGGAAAAGCGCACCCCGCTCGTCATGTCGAGCACATGCTGCACGCTGGCGCCTGCCCAGCCGGTCGCTTCCAGCTCCGGCAGATAGGTCGTCACCGGCGAAGCCGGATCGATCAGCCCGCGCCCGACCAGTATGCCGAACACCGAGGCGGTGACCGACTTCGCCATCGACTGCGACAGATGCAGCGTGCGCTCGGTCATGCCGTTGAAGTAGCGCTCATAGACGATCTTGCCGTCCTTGAGCACGAGAAACCCATCGGTATAGGTCTCGTCGAGCAGCCCGGCCAGCGTCGTCGGCTGCCCCATGCTGTCGTCCACCGGCAGCGGGTCGAGGTTGACCTCGGCGCGCTCCAGCCTGTGGCGATGGCCATTGCCGCGCCAGACTTCGACGGTCGGCAGAATTTCGCGGATATGCTGGAACGCCCATCGATTCCATGGCGGCCGGTCCCAGTCGAGCTTCGGCGGAACCATCTGCGGCGGCGAACCCTGCATGATCGGCGGCGCCGGTTCGCTGTTGCGGTAAGAATTCATCCAATCCCCTTGCACAAGGAAGGGAGGCCGAAGCCTCCCTTCGGTCTGATCCTAGAGCAAGGCTACTTGCGCAAATTGGTCCAGATCTTGTTGTAGATCTCGACCACTTCCGGTGGGCAAGGCGGTACGAATTCCGCCGCCGGTGCACCGGCCGGCGGATTGATTTCCGGCGCGCTGGCGAAATCGGGCGGCAGGAACTTGTGGCTGCCGGTGATGCCGTTATCGTAGCCGGCGAATTCCGAAATCAGCGCCGCGTTTTCGGGAGCCATGACAAAGTCCTGGAACAGCTTGGCATTTTCGAGATTCTTGGCGCCCTTCAACACGGCGACATTGTCCATCCAGCCTTCGATGCCTTCCTTGGGATAGGCATATTTGATCGCCGGGATTTTCTGGCGCGCACGATAGGTCGCGCCATTCCAAGCCTCGGTAACGATCACGTCGCCGGAGGTGATCTTGGTGATGGTGTCGTAGCTGAAGGTCTTCCATGACGGCTTGGCGGCCATCAGTATGTCGTTGACCTTCTTCAGATTGGCCTTATCGGCGCCGCAACGCGGTACGCCGGCGTAGCGCTCGGCCGCATGCATCACAGTGTTGACATCGTCGAGCATGTTGATCTGGCCCTTCAACTCGTCCGGCGGGTCGAACAGGATCGCCAGCGTGTCGATGTCCCCCTTGTATTTGTCGGTGTTGACTTCGAAGGTCGTGGTGCCGAACTGCCACGGCACGGTGTAGTGGCGGCCATTGTCCCAGTAGATGTCGACGAAGCGCGGGTCGAGGTTCTTGCCGTTTGGCATCGCATTGGGCTCGGTCTTTTCGAGCAGGCCCTCGTCGATCATGATCTTCACGGTGTAGTCGGAAGGGACGACGATGTCGTAGCCGGAATTGCCGGCGCGTACCTTCGACAGCATGGTCTCATTCGAATCGTAGTCGTCCAGCGTCACCTTGACGTTGTATTGTTTTTCGAATTTTTCGATCAGCTTGGGGTTGGTGTAGTCACCCCAATTGTAGATGTGCAGCTCGCCGTCAGCGAGCGCAGGCACCGCCCATAAAAGCGCCGCCGTCGACACGGCAGCCATCAGTTTCCTAGACATCACACTCTCCTTTGCCTTCCCATTGATTCACTTGGCCTTGAGTCACTTGGCGCGGCGGCGCGCGATCAGGAACGATATCGAGACGAACAGGATCGAGACCAGCAGCAGGATGGTGGAGATGGCGTTGATCTCCGGCGTCATCGGCCGCCTGATCTGGTTCCAGATGTAGAGGGGCAGCGTCGTCTGCCCGGGGCCGGCGACCAGCTGCGTGATGGTGAAATCGTCGAAGGAGACGATGAAGGCGAGCGCCCCACCCGACAGAACGCCGGGAACCAGCAATGGCAGCGTTATGCGCCTGAAAGCATGCCACGGCGTGGCATAGAGGTCGGCCGCCGCAGCTTCGAGCGTCAGGTCCATGTCCTCGAGCCGCGCCCGGATCGGCATATAGGCGAATGGAATGCAAAAGACGGTGTGGGCGAGGATCAGATTGCCGATGCCGAAATTGAGCCCGAGCGTGCCCGCGATCAGCGCAAAGAACGAGAGCGTCGCCACCGCTGTGATAATTTCCGGAACCATCAGCGGCAGATTGATGATCATGAAGGCGGCCGACAGCCCGCGCCACGGCTTCACCCGGGTCATGCCGATTGCCGCCAGCGTCGCGGCGATCGTCGAAATGATCGTGGCGGTGACAGAGATGATCAGTGTGTTCTTGGCGGCGTTGTGGAATTCCTGGTTGAGCAGCGCACTGCCATACCAACCGAATCCGATGCCTTCCCAACGCGTCACCAGCGAACCGGTGTTCAGCGAAAAGATCATCAGGATCAGGATTGGCGCGTAAAGCACGCAGAGGCAGATGATGGCGATCGAGCGGAACCCCGGCTGGTCCTTGATATCGGCACTGCGGGGGTCAGCCATGCCGCATCTTCCCCGACGTGGTGCGGACATAGAAATAGAGCGCCACCAGCACCGCGGCCATCAGGATCAGCGCCTGTGCGCAACCGAGCGGCCAGTTGCGCCCGGAACCGAATTGCTGGGCGATGAGATCGCCGATCATCAGATGGATGCCGCCGCCCAGGATCAGCGGCGTCACATAGGCGCCGAGGGCTGGAATGAAGACCAGCAGGCAACCGGCGATGATGCCGGGCCGCGACAGCGGGATGATCACGCGCCACAGCACCTGCCGACGGGTCGCATAGAGGTCGTAGGCCGCCTCGACCAGGCGGAAATCCAGCTTCTCCAGGCTGGAATAGAGCGGCAGCACCATGAACGGCAGGAACGAATAGAGCAGGCCGAGCTGGATGGCGAAGTTGGTGTAGAGCATGGTGATCGGCTTCTCGATCACCCCAAGTGCCATCAGCGCGTTGTTGATGAGGCCCTCGTCGCGGATGATGAACATAATGGCGAGTGTGCGCACCAGAAGGTTCGACCAGAATGGGATGGTCATCAACAGCACCCACCAGTTGCGCTGCGCCGGCGGTCGCGTCGCCATGAAATAGGCGGTCGGAAAGCCGAGCAGCAGGCAGATGATCGTCGTCACCACGGCAAACAGAAACGAGCGCAAATAGATGATCAGGAAATCCGGCGTGAACTGCAGCGTGTCGTCGAAAATATCGCGCTGGAACAGGAAGTTCAGATAGGCGTCTGTCGAGAACTTCCACTGCACACCGCCATAGGGTGCTGCGGCGAGAAATGAATAGATGAGGATGATGAGAAGCGGCAGCACGCCGAAGACGCCGATGATGACCAAAGCCGGCAACGAAAGCAGGCGGTGGCGCCTTGCAGTGGCTTTCTCCGCCTCCGCTTCGAATACCGCCGCCTTGGAAAAGGTGATTGCCATCAATCCCTCAAAATGCGCGCGCCATCGTCCTCGAACACGACACCGACCTTGGCGCCCGGCTCGAATGAGACGGCGCCCGAGCGGCTGTTCTGGTGGCGCACGATGAAATCGTCGCCGCCTTCGAGCTTCACGTGATAGTGGGTGTCGGTGCCGAAATAGACGACATTTGCCAGGGTTCCCGAGACCATGCCCTTGGCGGCATCGGCGACGAGATCAGCATGTTCCGGCCGCACCACCACAGTCACCGCCCCGGAAGGGTCGAAGTTTTCCGGAAATCCCGCCGCCACCGTAGCTTCGGACGCGATCTTCACCATTGCGATGCCGGATTTCTTCGACACGACAGTGCCCTTGAGGAAATTGGTTTCGCCAATGAAGTCGGCGACGAAGCGCTCGGCCGGCCGGTCGTAAATATCGCGCGGCGTGCCGACCTGCAGGATCTTGCCGGCCGACATCACGGCGATGCGGTCGGACATGGTCAGCGCTTCTTCCTGGTCATGGGTGACGAAGATGAAGGTGATGCCGGTCTGGTGCTGCAGCCGTTTCAGTTCGATCTGCATTTCCTTGCGCAGCTTGTAGTCGAGCGCCGACAGCGGCTCGTCGAGCAACAGCACTTTCGGCTGTGGCGCCAGCGCGCGCGCCAGTGCCACGCGCTGCTGCTGGCCGCCGGAGATCTGGCTGGTGCGGCGGGCACTCAGCGCCTCCATCTTGACCAGCTTCAGCATCTCGGCAACGCGTGCCTTGATTTCGGCTTTCGGTTTGCCCAGCATCTCCAGGCCGAAGCCGATATTCTCGGCCACCGTCATGTGCGGGAACAGCGCATAGGACTGGAAGACGGTGTTGACTGGCCGCTTGAACGGCGGCAGCGGCGCGATGTCCTGGCCGTGCAGCAGGATTTCGCCTTCGCTGGGGAAATCGAAGCCGGCAATCAGCCGAAGCAGCGTCGTCTTTCCGCAACCGGACGGCCCCAGCAGCGTGAAGAACTCGTTCTCGCGGATCGACACCGAAACCGTGTCGAGAGCTGCGACTTGTACATCCCCGGTACCGAATACCTTGCGGACGCCGCGGACTTCGATTGCACTCTTACCCGGCTGATCCGGCACGCACTTCCCCATTGTTATGTCCGCTCTTGTTGGCGGATCCAGTTCCCATTCGATTGTCAGCATATGCCGGTCGGCTTGGCAACCATGCATCTGAATCTCGGTTCAGAACGCAAGCCCCGTGCCATAGTCAGCGCCACCATTAAACCTGATAAGTGATCTTGCCGCCGCAAATGGTGCTGACCGGATGCACCTTGTGTAACAAACCCGGTTCAGCTGCCTCGATATCGGCCGACAGCACCACCAGATCGGCCAGATAGCCTGGTTTCAGCCGGCCCTTGCGGTGCTCCATGAATTCGGCATAAGCGCCTTCGACCGTATAGCCCGCAAGCGCTTCCAACAGCGAGAAGCTCTGGTCGGGAATGCCGTCTGCCCAAGGTTTGCGCAGCATCGCCGCCTGAATGCCCAGGATCGGGTCGATCCGCGACACCGGCCAGTCGGAAGCGAAGACGACATGCGCGCCCGCCTGCTTCAGCGTCCGCCAGGCATAGCTCAGCGGCCATCTTTTGCGACCGATGCGCGAAAGCGTCGGCTCCAACGGGAAGTCCATGGCGCCGGGCGGGTGCGGCGGCTGCATCGAGGCGATGACGCCGAGTTCGGCGAAGCGCGGCACGTCGGCGGCAGTGGTGACCTCGATGTGCTCGACCCGGTGCCGGCTGTCGCGTTTGCCGTTCTTCCGCTGCGCCGCCTCGTACCCATCGAGGACCGCGCGCACCGCGCCGTCGCCGATCGAATGCACCGCGACCTGCAGCCCGCGCCGGTCGGCCTCCACCGCCACCTCGGCGAGATGCTCCGGCGTAAACAGCGGCTCACCGCGCCAGCCCGGCCGGTCGGCATAGTCGTCGACCATGACCGCGGTCCAGCCTTCCAGCACGCCGTCGTAAAACATCTTGACCATGCCGGACGACAGCCATTCCGATTGGTAGGAGTTGGCCATGCTCGATGCCTTTTCCAGCCTGTCGAGCGTCATGAAGTTCTTGAAATGAAAAGGTATCTTGGTGCGGCAGAGCAGCCGCCCTTCCTGTTCCAGCCCGGCTAGCAGCTCGAGCTGGTAAAGATTGCCGTCCATGTTCTGGATCGAGGTGATGCCGTGGCGGGCGCACCATTCCAACCCGCGATGCATCAGGTCACGATCGGCCGCGACTTCGGCGGCGGAAGGGTACGGCTCGGGCTCGCCGCCTGTCGCAAGGCCGAGCCGCACGCGGTTCTGCCCGGAAAGCTCGAGGATCGGCCCGAACGCCTCGCCCTCGCGCAATTCGCCCGCCGCGAGCCCGTCGGCGCCCATGACGATCTCATTGCCGGGGCCGAGTTGCTTGCCGTGCAGGATGCCAGCCAGCTCAAGCGCCTTGGTGTTGGCCCACATCGTGTGGTGATCGGAAGCCGACATCGCGAACGGCCGGTCGGCGATGATGCGATCGAGATGATGGCGGGTGACCGGCTCTTCCTTCGAAAGGATGGTGTAGTCGACGCCGGCCCCAAGCAGCAATTTGGCGTTCGGCCGTGCTGCCGCATAGGCGCGGATCGCGTCGCTCAGCGCATCGAAGCCATGCACGCCCTGAAGGTGCAGATTGTCGAGCTCGGCCGCGCCGCCGAAAAGATGCATATGCGCTTCGATGAAGCCCGGCACCACCGAACCGCCTTGCGCATCGATAATCTTCGTGGCCGGCCCTTTCAGCGCCTCGATCGTCCGACGATCGCCAACCGCCAGGATGTTGCCGTCCTTTACCGCCACCGCCTCGGCCGTCGGATTGCCTTCGTCCATGGTCAGCACACGGGCATTGGTGACGATTAGGTCGGCATTTGAACTCATGATTACCCGCGGTTCGGTTGCGCTGCCGGCAGGCTAGACGACCGGCTACCGTGCCAGCAAGCCATGGCTGGTTGGCCCAGCGCCTTGTGAAAGGCAGTGCAGGACGGTTAGGGTCGCCGCGTCTCACCACGGAACAATTTCATGAAGACTGTTTTTTCGCCTCTCCATGCCGGCCATTCCGGCAATGTCGAATTGATCGCCGGCGCCATCGTGCCGGCATTTGAAAAACCTTCGCGCGCCGAGTTCATCAGGGCGCGGGTGGAGAGCGAGAAGCTCGGTCCGATCCTGCCGCCGGAAATCCACGACCTCGCCGCCGCCAGGAAGGTGCATGCCAGCGACTACATCGATTTCCTGCCGACCGTGTGGCCGCTCTGGGAAGCGTCGGGCCGCAGCGGTTCGGCCATTCCCTTCACCTGGCCGACGCGCGGCCTGCGCGGCGACGTGCGCCCGAAAGGCATCGACGCGCTGCTCGGCTTCTACTCCTTCGACGGCGGCGCGACGTTCGTCAAAGGCACATGGGACGCGATCAAGTCGTCCTATGACGTCGCGCTGACCGCCGCCGCGCTGGTCAAGGCCGGTGAGCCGTCCGCCTTCGCGCTCTGCCGCCCGCCGGGGCACCATGCCGGTGCAGCTTTCATGGGCGGCTATTGCTTCATCAACAACGCCGCCGTCGCCGCGCAATGGTTCCGCGACCATGGCGCCGGGCGCGTTTCGATCCTCGACGTCGATTATCACCACGGCAACGGTACCCAGGAGATCTTCTACCGCCGCGGCGACGTTCAGGTGCTGAACCTGCATGGCGATCCGATGACCGAATATCCGTTCTTCCTCGGCCATGCCGACGAACGCGGCGAGGGCGACGGCGAAGGCTTCAACGACAATTACCCGATGCCCTTCGGCACCGGCTGGGACGTGTGGAACGCCTCACTTGAGGACGCTTGCACGAGGCTTTCGGCTTATGCTCCTGACGTCGTCGTGGTTTCACTCGGCGTCGACACGTTCGAGAAGGATCCGATCAGCCAGTTCAAGCTGAAAACGGGCGACTATCCCAGGATCGGCCGCCGCATCGCCAGGCTCGGCCTGCCGACGCTGTTCGTCATGGAAGGCGGCTACGCCGTCGAGGAGATCGGCATCAACGCCGTCGGCGTGCTGACCGGCTTCGAGGACCGCTAGAAGTGCTGCCGGTGCCTGCCAATTACATGGCAGCGCTCGGCAAGCGGTGCCGCCGGCCTGACCGACCGCTCCGCCTGCAGCGGCACGCGCTGGCCGGTCCGCTATCTTGTTGTTGGACCATGATGTTTTTCCAGAATGCGTTCGCCCTTTGCGACATGATGTTCTATTTTTTGAATCCATGGCTTGAGGGGCCGATTCATCGGAAGAACAAACGCGTTTGAGCCCGGGAAAGCATTTATGAACGACGACATACCGGAAAGCGAAAGCGCCTCGGCGCTGGCGCCGTTCCGGCACGGCATCTTCCGGGCGGTGTGGTCCGCCAGCCTCGTCTCCAATTTCGGTGGCCTGATCCAGGGCGTCGGCGCCGCCTGGATGATGACGACGATCGCCACCTCGTCCTACCAGGTCGCATTGGTCCAGGCCTCGACCACCTTGCCGATCATGCTCTTCGCGCTGCTGGCCGGCGCCATCGCCGACAGCTTCAACCGTCGCAAAATCATGCTGATCGCGCAGATCTTCATGCTCGCCGTCTCGGCACTTCTGACCGTCTTCACCTATCTCGACCTGATGACGCCGTGGACGCTGCTCGCCTTCACCTTTCTGATCGACAGCGGCACCGCGCTCAACAGTCCGTCCTGGCAGGCTTCGGTCGGCGACATGGTGCCTCGCACCAAGGTGCCGGCGGCGATCGCTCTCAACTCGATGGGGTTCAACCTGACACGCAGCGTCGGCCCGGCGATCGGCGGCATCATCGTTGCCGCCGCAGGCGCCGCCGCGGCCTTTGCCGTCAACACGCTGAGCTATGTCGGCCTCATCGTCGTGCTGGCCCGCTGGAGGCCGGAACTGCCGGCATCGACCTTGCCGCGCGAGACGCTGGGCGCCGCAATGGGCGCCGGCCTGCGCTACGTCGCCATGTCGCCCAATATCGGCAAGGTGCTGGTCAGGAGCTCGGCTTTCGGCTTCAGCGCCGGCGCGGTCCTGGCGCTGCTTCCCCTGGTCGCGCGTGACGTCGTCAAGGGCGATGCCTTGAGCTACGGCATCATGCTCGGCGCCTTCGGCATCGGCGCCGTCGGCGGCGCGCTGACCAGCGTCAGGCTGCGGCAGCTGCTGTCCAGCGAAACCATGGTGCGCATGGCATTTGCCGGTTTCGCCGTCTGCGCCTTCAACGCCGCCGTCAGCAATCATGCCTGGCAGACGTCGCTCGGCCTGCTGGTCGGCGGCGCCTGCTGGGTGACTGCGCTGTCGCATTTCAATGTCACCGTGCAGATGTCGACGCCGCGCTGGGTGGTCGGCCGCGTGTTGTCGGTCTACCAGACCGCGACCTTCGGCGGCATCGCGCTCGGCAGCTGGGTCTGGGGTGTCGTTGCCGACGCGCATGGCGCCGAAGTCGCCCTGATGGCGGCCAGCGTCGCGATGCTGGCGGGAGGCGCCATCGGCCTGCTGCTGCCGCTGCCGCAGCAGGCGGTGCTTAACCTCGATCCGCTTAACCGTTTCCAGGAACCGCATCTGGCGCTTGATCTCAAGCCACGCAGCGGCCCCATCGCCATCATGATCGAATATGTCATCCGTAACGAGGACGTGCCGGAATTCCTCGCCACCATGGCCGAGCGCGGCCGCGTTCGCCGGCGTGACGGCGCCCGCAACTGGACCTTGGCGCGCGATCTCGAAAATCCGTCGATATGGATCGAGCACTACCACACGCCGACCTGGGTCGAATACATCCGCCACAACAGGCGCGCCACCTACGCCGACGCCGTCATCGGCGAGCGCATAAGGGCGCTGCACAGCGGCAACGAGCCACCCCGCGTCCGCCGTATGATCGAGCGCCCGACGACAGCAGGCACGGCGCTGGTGATGCCGAAAGGACCGATCGAGCATTAGTGGCCAGCGGGACGTCCAGTTGGTCGAGCAAATGAAATTGCGCCGCCTGGCCCAATCCGCGAATGCACGAACGGGATGGCCATTGCGTAGAGACGGTTTATATCAGTTGATGTGACTATGACCACTAAGGGGAGACGATGCGTTACATACGTCCGCTTTCAATTGAAGACGCCGCCGGGCTGTTGGCCGGTTCAGCCGGCACGGCCGCCATCCTCGCCGGAGGCAGCGACCTCTTGGTGAGAATGAAAGGCGGCTTTATCGAACCCGACCTGATCGTCGACATCAAGGCGATCGACGGGCTTGGCGAGATCAGGGAAACAGCCGAGGGCTTCAGCATCGGCGCGGCGGTCCCCTGCGCAGTGCTGGGCGAGAGCAAGGCCCTGAAGAACGCATGGCCCGGCGTCGTCGAAGCTGCGAACCTGATCGGCTCGAAGCAGGTGCAGGGACGCTGCACCATCGTCGGCAATCTGTGCAACGCCTCGCCGGCCGCGGACAGCGTGCCGGCGCTGGTGGCCGCTGGCGCCAAGGCGGTGGTCGTCGGCCCGGGAACCAGGCGCACGATTGCCGTGGAAGCGGTACCGACTGGGCCGGGCAAGACGTCGCTGGCCAAGGGCGAGATCATCGAGGCAATCCTGCTCGACAAACGTCTGCCGCGTTCGGGCGATGCCTATCTGCGTTTCATTCCGCGCACGGAGATGGACATCGCGGTGGTAAGCGCCGGCGTGAACCTGACGCTCGACGAGCAAGGTCGCGTCAAATCCGCCCGCCTGGCGCTAGGCGCCGTGGCGCCGACGGTGATTCTGGTCGAGGAGGCCGCCGAGGTTCTCATCGGCTCCAAGCTGGACGAAGCCACGCTGGAGAGGCTCGCCAAGGTCTGCTCGGGGGCCTGCCGTCCGATCGACGACAAGCGGGGCACTATCGAATTCAGACGGAAAGTTGCGGGTGTGCTGGCCAAGCGGGCCGCCACGACCGCCTATGCGCGCGCAGGAGGCAAATGATGGCTGGTGTGGCAGTATCAACGACAATCAACGGCGACAATGTCGAGTTCCTTTGCCAGCCGGACGAAACGCTGCTTGATGTGCTGCGCGATCGCCTGGGGCTGACGGGTGCTAAGGAAGGCTGCGGCACCGGCGACTGCGGCGCCTGCAGCATCATCCTCGACGATCGGCTGGTGTGCTCGTGCCTGGTGCTCGGCGCGGAGGCCGAGGGTCGGCACGTCGAGACCATCGAGGGCATGGCGCGTGGCGACAGGCTGCATCCGCTGCAGCAGAAATTCCTGGAGCACGCCGCACTTCAATGCGGCATCTGCACGCCGGGCTTCCTCATGGCGGCCAAGGACCTTTTGGCCAAGAACCCCGATCCGACCGAGGAGGAGATCCGCTTCGGCCTTGCCGGGAACCTCTGCCGCTGCACCGGCTATGACAAGATCGTGCGTGCCGTTCAGGACGCCGCCAGCGTGATGAAGGGAGCCTGACGATGAATTTCGATCCGCGTTACTCCGGACGCAATTTCACCTCTGTCGGCACGCGTCCTATCCGTCCCGACGGCGTCGACAAGGTGACGGGCCGCGCACGCTATGGCGCCGACTTCAACATGGCCGGGCAACTGGTCGGGCGCGTTCTCAGAAGCCCTCATGCGCATGCCACGATCAGGAAGATCGACACGTCGAAGGCGGAGAAGCTCGCCGGCGTCAAGGCCGTGATCACCGCGGCCGACCTGCCCGACCTCACCGACGGCGATGCCGCCATGTACGACATCCTCGACAACTGCATGGCGCGCAAGAAAGCGCTCTATGACGGCCATGCCGTGGCCGCGGTCGCGGCGGTCGATGCCCGCACGGCGAGACAGGCACTGAAGCTGATCGAGGTCGACTATGAGGTGCTGCCGCATGTCACCGACGTCGACGAGGCGATGAAGCACTCCGCACCCCTGGTCAACGACGCCATCTTCACCGAGGGCCTCGAGGAGAAGCCCGTCAAGCCTTCCAATGTCACCAAGCGCACCCAGTATGGCCATGGCGACATCCATGAAGGTTTCGGCCAGGCCGATTTCGTCGTCGAACGCTCCTTCAAGACCGAGCAGACACACCAGGGTTACATCGAGCCGCATGCCTGCGTGGCCAATGTCAGCTCGGACGGCACCGCCGACCTGTGGGTCTGCACGCAAGGCCATTTTGTCTACCGCCAACACTGCGCCCAACTGCTTGGCATGGAAGCCTCGAAGCTGCGCGTCACCTCGTCGGAGATCGGCGGCGGTTTCGGCGGCAAGACCCATGTCTGGGCCGAGCCGGTGGCACTGGCGCTGTCACGCAAGGCCGGGCGGCCGGTCAAGCTGGTCATGACGCGCGACGAGGTGTTCCGCGCCTCCGGCCCGACCAGCGCCACCTCGATCGATGTCAGGATCGGCGCCCGCAAGGACGGCACGATCACGGCGGCCGAGGCGACGCTGCGCTATAGCTGCGGCCCCTATGCCGGCATGTGGGCCGAGATCGGCGCCATGACCGCCTTTGCCTGCTACAAGCTCGAGAACGTCAAGACGGTCGGCTACGAAGTGCTGGTCAACCGGCCCAAGACCGCGGCCTATCGCGCGCCGTCGGCTCCGATGGCGGCGTTTGCGGTGGAAAGCGCGGTCGACGAACTGGCCAAGGAAATCGGCATGGACCCGGTCGAATTCCGGATCAGGAACGCGGCGCAGGAAGGCACCAGATCATCCTACGGCCCGGTATATGGCCCGATCGGCATCGGCCCGACTCTGGAGGCGGTGAAGAACCACCCGCACATGAAGGCGCCGCTCGGCAAGAATCAGGGCCGCGGAATGGCCTGCGGCTTCTGGTTCAATTTCGGTGGCCAGACCTGCACGGACCTCAACATCGGCATGGACGGTTCGGTCTCGCTCGCCGTCGGAACCGTGGATGTGGGTGGTTCGCGCGCCTCGCTTTCGCTGGTCGCGGCGGAGGAGCTCGGTATCCCCTATGAGCAAGTCAAGGCGGTGGTCGCCGATACGTCCAGCCTCGGCTACAACGACATGACGGATGGCAGCCGCGGCACCTTCTCGTCTTCGATGGCGACGATCTCGGCGGCACGCAACGCCATCAAGGTCCTCAGGCAGCGCGCCGCGCAGATGTGGGACATACCCGTCGACGATGTGGTCTGGGAAGAGGGTCACGCGATTGCCAAAGGCGCGACGCACGGCAACCTTTCGCCGCTGTCGCTGAAGGAGATCGCGGCCGCTTCCGGAAAGACGGGCGGACCCATCGCAGGCCACAGTGAGCTCGTCGCCGACGGCGCCGGCGTCTCCTTCGCCACCCATATCTGCGATATCGAGGTGGATCCCGAGACCGGCTCCACCAGGGTGCTGCGCTACACCGTCGTTCAGGACGCCGGCAAGGCGGTGCATCCGACCTATGTCGAGGGGCAGTATCAGGGGGGTGCCGCGCAAGGCATCGGCTGGGCGCTCAACGAGGAGTATATCTACGGCAAGGACGGGCGGTTGCAGAACCCCGGCTTCCTGGACTACCGGATCCCGGTCTGCTCGGACCTGCCGATGATCGACACACAGATCCTCGAGATCCCCAACCCTAACCATCCCTACGGGGTGCGCGGTGTCGGCGAGACCTCGATCGTGCCGCCGCTGGCGGCGATCGCCAATGCGGTGTCGAACGCGGTCGGAGTGCGCATGACGCACATCCCGATGTCGCCGCCGCGCATCCTGGCGGCGCTCGAGGCAGAACGGGAAGGCTGATGGTCGAAGTAACGCTCTGGGGATCGCTCGCCGCGATCGCCGGAGGCAAGAGCAAGGTCGAGATCGAGGCGAAGGATATTCGGGAGCTGTTCAGGAAACTGGCTGAACAGTATCCCGGCCTCGAGCCCTACATCGATCGCGGCATCGCCGTCGCCATCGATGGGACGATCTATCGCGACACCTGGTCGAAGGAATTGCCGGAAGGGGCGGAGATATTCCTGCTGCCGCGTCTTGCCGGGGGATAATTTGGGCTCGACCTCAAGCCGCGAAACGGCCTCGTGCAGCCAACCTCGAGCCCGCCCGTAGCTGGCTTGGCAGCAATTTTTCGCTATTGTGGCAGCCGACTGTTCCGGTTGCGGCCGACGGACGAAGCCGGGCGACTCCGGCCAACCGAAGGGACATGCAATGCCCTACATATGGTCCAGATAAATGGTGCAGTGAGGGCCTGCATGCAGATCGCATCCAAGCCACGCGTCCGCCTGGCAAGCCGTCAGGAACTGGATGAAATTGGCGGGCTCGTCTCCGACGCTTTCGCATCGTTACGGCCCGTTCTGGCGCCACACATCTTCGAGCCCTACGTGAACGATGCACGGGATGTCGCGGGGCGATGGACGAAGGCTAGCGTCGCGGTGCTCGAAGCCGAGGGACGGCTCGTCGGGACGGTCACCTACTACGCCGATGCCGCCTTTGACGGCATGGGCTGGCCGCCCGGGCTGGCAGGCCTCAGGACCCTCGCGGTTGCTCCCTCGGCACGGGGCCGCGGATATGGCCGCGCGCTTTGCGAATGGTGCGTCTTGCAAGCGCGTCTGCAGGGCTCAGGCGGCCTTGCGCTTCACACCGCCTTGTTCATGACGTCTGCATGCAAGCTGTATGAGAGCCTTGGCTTCGAGAGACGCCCCGCCCACGACCTTTTTGCATCCGACATTATTGGTTTTGATCCAGCTCTCGGCGATCAGAAGATCATCGCCTACCTGCTGCCGCTCAAGCAGGTCGAGAGCAGCCGCGATCGATAATGTTCGATCACCGTTGGAACGGAGGGGTCATCATCTCGCTTCCGCATGCTGTCCGCAGCTTCCACCGTTTGTCTCGATGCGAGCAGATCCTAGTCTTTCGTATAGTCAGGCCCAAAACGGGTCGGCAGGTTGTCGGCGAGTTTCAACCAAGGGAGCTTCTCCTCAAAAGCGACATGCAGCGTAGGTGCAAATTTTTCTGGCTCCTCCATCGCTGCCGCAAAAAAATGCATGACATCAGACATGTTCTTTGAGCGGAAGGACAGCGGCGTGCCACAGTGATCGCAAAATGTTCTTTCCACACCGGGAGAAGAGTTGAATACCTTCGGTAGCTTGCCCAGCCATCGCCATTGACCGTTCAAGACGCCAATATAGGAGGTCATCGGCGCAGAACATTGCCGCCGACAACTTTCACAATGACAGACCACGCAGGCCTGTGCCGGGCCATCGACTTCAAAAGCAATAGCGCCACATAAGCAATGACCACGCATGCAAATACTCCTTGAGTCAACAAGGACAGCTTCATGCCTGGGCGTGAGGGAGGCGCCACGAAATGCGCCGAGCTGGCGCCCAGTTCCGACATTCGGCGCCGGCGATCGTCCTCGCGTGCGCGAGGCGTTGCCTCCAAGCTGCGGGCGCTGGCGGATCAGGCAATCTTCGGCAAAGACTTTGGAATACTGGAGAACCTCGGGAGGAAATGTGGCTGAGATTGTCAATACAGCCGTAGAGCACATTGAGAGTTTCCATGCGGCTCTCGACGTTGTCGCGCGGGAGAGAAAATACCTGACCATGCTTCAAGCGTTCCCGCTTCCCGAGACACGCGATTTCGTCTTGAATATGATTAAGCAGCGAAACCCGCATATCGCGGCGACGGAAGGAAACCGTGTTGTGGGATGGTGCGACATCACCCGCCATTTCTTTCCATCCCACGCTCATCGCGGAAGTTTAGCGATGGGAATCATACCCGGTTTTCGTGGACAGGGATTGGGCCGTCGCCTCATCACCGCCGCATTAGAAAAAGCTCGGCAAGAAAACTTCGTTCGCATTGAACTCTCGGTGCACGCCGATAACAGCCGGGCCATAACGCTGTATGAAAAAACTAGTTTCGTTACGGAAGGTGTCCTCAGGCGTAGCGTTTGCATTGATGGTCGCTATGTCGACGCCATATGCATGGCTGTGATGCTTGACGGTCAATGACGGATGCTGGCGCATCCCGGACGACAGTATGTTTGAACGCCTTGATCCTGCTAGTTAACTTCGGATGTTTTCCGACGGCTTCCGGTCAGCTTTGAGCCGATTGGAACGTGGCGAAGGAAGCCCCTTTCGACAACTTCCGGAGCGAGGCTTGGCCAGGCGCGAGGCGCGATTGCCTCCGCATCGAGGGCATTTGAAACCGAACTTCCAGCGTCTCGTTGCGAAGTAGTCGGCGCATGCGTAATCGGCCTAGCAGGTCTATCGCAACCCGAACACCACAGTGGAATTGCGGTCACTTCTTTGGCCGTTCGGATCACGAACATCGTGTGGTATCGCGCGACGTTGCTTCGGTCTCGGAACAGGCGCTCGCACAGCGCATCGAACTCTTCCATCGCGAGGGTCCGTTCTGAGCGCACAGCGATGCTGGTCTCAATGTCCGAGATGAGACGCAAAGCAGCCATGCCGCCGTCGGGTGCGAGACTCTGATTTGGTGACAAGCAAAACAGCGGCCCCCTACGGCTCGTCCCGCACATCGCGCAAATTAGACACAACGCGGCGGTTCTGCGACCTGCAGGCGGTGTCGGGGCACTCGCGGACGAGCCTGTCCTTGCCGTAGCCCTTGGCCCACATGCGGTTGCGGTCTATGCCGCCGGCGGCGAGGTAGTCCATCACCGCATCGGCGCGCTGCTGCGACAGCGCCGTTTCACTTGCGCCGGGATCGTCGGCGAAACCCTGCAGCTTGAGCAGCCAGCGCGGATGCTTTGCTAACCAGGCGATCTGGGTGTCGAGGGTGGCCTTGGCGACAGAATCGAGCGCGGCCGAACCTTGCGTGAAATAGGTGCGGCGGCCGACATTGAGGATAAAATCCTCCTCGCTGCCCGGCTGCACGTTCTGGAAGCCGGCAACCTCGGTGTTGGTGACGTCGGGCGTGGAAGGGGCCAGCGTGTTGCTGGTCGAGCAGGATGCGACCAACACCAGCAGGCCGGCGGCGAGCAGCCGGCGCGTGTTTTCAATCATGCGGTTCATGAGGCGCCAATCATTCGACAGTGGTGGAAGCGGGCGCCTGGTCGGCGATGTGCGGCAGGACCTGCACCGCGGTGCCGATCGGGCAGCGCTGGTAGAGGTCGATGATGTCTTCCGGGAACATGCGGATGCAGCCGCTGGAAGCGTCGGTGCCGATGCTCCATGGCTCCAGCGTGCCATGCAGGCGGTAGCCGGTGTCGGCGCCGTCGCGGTGCAGATAGAGCGCGCGCGGCCCGAGCGGATTGTTGGACGCGCCGCCTGCGATCATGGGCGGTAGTTCCGGCCTGCGCTTACGCATTTCGGGGGGCGGGACCCAATCCGGCCACAGCGCGCGGCGGTCGATCGTCGCGCGGCCGTACCATTTGAAGCCCTCCTTGCCGACGCCGACGCCGTAGCGGATGGCGGTCTTGTTTTCCATGATGACGTAGAGGAAGTGGTGGCGCGTATCGACCACGACGGTGCCGACCGGCTCGCTGCTGAAATACTTGACGATCTGGCGATGCCATCTCTTGTCGATCTTGGCGAAGTTGGTCTTGCGATAGACAAAATTGTTGTCGCTGGCGGTACCGGCGAAAAAGGATTTTGCCGCCGCGGCTTGAGCAATATTGCTGGTTGCACCCACCGCGACCAGCGCCAGGCCGCCAAGCACGACACCCCTGCGTGATAAAACCATCGGCAATATTCCCCCATGCCTAAAGCCTGGCGGACCATAGTTGAGAATTATTTCGCCTCAAAGTGGAAAATGCTGCGGTGCTTCAGTCCGCCGGGAACGAACGGTCCGGTTCTGGGACGAACTAGCCAGAAGGTGCCATTCCGCTGGCGCCCCATCTTGGCCGCAACGACGTTACTTGCCGTTGCCTGAAAACAACTGCGGCGCCGCGTTGGCCGCCTTGCGCCAGCACCTGCCTCTTGACGCTTCCGGCCGTGATACGCTCCTACCAATCGGTCATCATGCGTGTGGCCGAAGGCGGGTGACGAGCGTGGCGAGTTCCGCTTGACGGTATGTGTTGGTTTTGGCGAATACCTCTTTGAGCTGGGTGCGCGCGGTTTCGCGGCTGACGCCGAGTGCAATTGCCGCCGCAGCATCCTCCCGTTTGACCAACCGGATGGACGCGCCGAGATGATGTCCTTCATTCCACGCTTCGCTGGTCGGAGAAAACCCGAACGGGCACGAGGCGTGCTATTCCCTCTGGCGGTGAGCCTGACAACGTCGCTGTCGGCCACGGCGGAGCAGGTTTCCTCGGTGGATCTCGAACTGGTTCTTTGTGTCGATGTATCGTCTTCAATGAGCGAGACGGAACAACGGCTGCAGCGGGAGGGATATGTCAACGCACTGCTCGATGCCGCAGTGTTGCAGTCCATTTGAATCCGGCCGGCGTGGTAATGCCCATATCGGTCTCCTTCGAGCAATATGAATCATAAGCCGTCCATCAAAGGAATCCTGAATCCCTTAATTCGCGACTGACTTTAGCCCGGTGGCAGGGCAGCCACAGGGTGGACATTTCAGCCCACATGGAAAATGATCATGTTGCCATGCACAACACTGCAATGCTCTGATCTCGACGAGAAGCCTGAGCGTAGAAGCGGATCAACCGACCTCCGGTCCAGCGAGCGAGGACGCAAATGGACACCCCAGAGAATGGGCAATTGCATCGCGACGCGGGCGGGCGACCCCGTCGATCGGCCGGCTGGCTTGCCCGCGCCGCCATGTCGGCGGCATTCCTGCTCGGCATGGCTTTCAGCAGCACTGCGTTTGCGCAGGACCAGCAGCTTCCCGAGGTGACGGCGGCCAAGCCGGTGGTCCGTGAAATCGTCGAAGACGACGAGTTCGTCGGGCGCTTCGAATCCGTCGACCAGGTCGCCATCCGTTCGCGCGTCAGCGGCTATCTGGACAAGGTCAGCTTCCAGGACGGCGCACTGGTCAACAAGGGCGACCTGCTCTTCACCATTGACCAGCGTCCGTACCAGGCGGCTTATGATGCCGCCAAATCGCAAGTGGACGTCGCCAAGAGTCTGCTCGAATTCTCCAAGATGCAGCTGGATCGCGCCGACGAACTCGCCAAGACCGGCAATATCTCAACCGCGACGGTCGACGACCGCCGGCGGGAATACCTTTCGGCGCAGGCGCAGATGCAGGGCGCGACGGCTGCGCTGACGACGGCCAGCCTGAACATGGAATTCACCGAGATCAAGGCGCCCTTGTCCGGCCGCATCGACCGCCGGCTGGTGTCGGTCGGCAACCTCGTGCAGCCGGATACCACCTTGCTGACGACCATCGTTACGCGCGATCCGATCGACTTCTATTTCGACGTCGATGAGCGCCTGTATTTCAGCTACGCCCGCGACGCGAAGGAGCGTGGCGGCAGCATGCAGGAAGGCGCCGGCGGGCTCGAGGTGGTGGTTCGCGTCGCCGACCGCGCGGAGGCGGTATTCAAAGGCAAGCTCGATTTTGCCGAGAACCGGATCGACAACGCGACCGGCACCATGCGGGTGCGTGCAAGGTTTCCCAACGCCGACGGCATTCTCCAGCCAGGCATGTTCGGGCGCATCAACGTGCCGGGGTCGCTGCCGCATAGCGGCGTGCTGGTGCCCGACGAGGCGATCGGCGCCGATCAGGATCGCCGCATCGTGTTCCTGGTGGATGAGGCCGGGATGGTGTCGGCGAAGCCCGTGCGCACCGGCCCGCTTCTCGACGGCTACCGGGTGATCCGCGGGGGCCTGACCGGCGACGAGACGATCATCGTCAACGGGCTGATGCACGCCAGGCCCGGCACCAAGGTGAAGGTCGAGATGGTGACATTGCCGCCCAAGGCCGAGACCGCCGAGTTGCAGCAATGAGGTTCGCACATTTCTTCGTCGACCGTCCGATCTTCGCATCGGTCGTTTCGATCGTCCTGCTGGTCCTCGGCGGGATTGCTTATACCCAGCTGCCGGTCGCGCAATATCCCGAGATCGCGCCGCCGACCATCGTCGTTCGCGCGCAGTATCCGGGCGCCGACGCCGAGACGGTTGCAGCGACGGTGGCAACGCCGATCGAGCAGGAGATCAACGGCGTCGAGGGGATGCTCTACATGTCGTCCTATTCGTCGGGCGACGGGGCGATGGCGCTGACCATCACCTTCAAGCTCGGCACCGATCTCGACCAGGCGCAGGTGCTGGTGCAGAACCGCGTGTCGGTCGCCGAGCCGCGCCTGCCCGAAGAAGTCCGCCGCCTCGGCATCACCACCACCAAGAGCTCGCCCGACCTGATGATGGTCGTGCACATGCTGTCGCCCGACAATACCTACGACCAGCTTTACGTCTCGAACTACGCCCGCTCGCGGGTGCGCGACATACTGCTCAGACTCGACGGCGTCGGCGACCTCATCATCTTCGGCGAACGCGAATATTCGCTGCGCATCTGGCTCGATCCGGAAAAACTGTCCGCCCTGGGGATGACCTCGGGCGATGTGGTGCAGGCGTTGCGCGACCAAAACGTCCAGGTGTCGGGTGGCTCGATCGGCGCGCCGCCGACCAGCACTGGCATGGCGTTCCAGTACACGGTCACCACGCAAGGCCGCTTCAACGACGCACGCGACTTCCGATACGTGATCGTCAAATCGACCGACGACGGCCGCCTGATCTCGCTGCAGGACGTGGCGCGCATCGAGCTCGGCGCCAAGGATTACGTCACCAACTCCTATCTCAACGGCAAACCGGCGGTGGCGCTCGCCATCTTCCAGCGGCCGGGCACCAATGCGCTCGCCGCAGCCGCGGAGATTCAGGACAAGATGAAGGAGCTTTCCCGCGACTTCCCGAAGGGGTTGAGCTACGACATCGTCTACAATCCGACCGAGTTCGTCGCCGAGTCGATCCAGGAGGTCTACAAGACAATCCTCGAGGCGATGCTGCTGGTCATCATCGTCATCATCGTCTTCCTGCAATCGTGGCGCATGGCGATCGTGCCGATCGTGGCGATCCCCGTGTCGCTGATCGGCACGCTGGCGGTGCTTTACGCCGCCGGCTTCTCGCTCAACATGCTGACGCTGTTCGGCCTCGTTCTGGCGATCGGCATCGTCGTCGACGATGCGATCGTCGTGGTCGAGAACGTCGAGCGCAATATCGCCAGAGGGCTGGCGCCCAATCCGGCGTCGCACCTGACCATGGACGAAGTCGGAACGGCGGTCATCGCGATCTCGCTGGTGCTGATAGCCGTGTTCGTACCGACAGCCTTCATCCCCGGCATTTCTGGGCAGTTCTACCTGCAGTTTGCGATCACCATCGCGGTGTCGACGGCGATCTCGGCATTCAATTCGCTGACGCTTTCGCCGGCGCTGGCCGCACTGCTGTTCAAGCCGCACCACGCCGCGGCGGCGCCGCCGCGCTTTTTCCTGGCGCGGTTCGGACGCGCGCTCGCCGACGGCTTCAATCGCGGCTTCGACAGGGTCGCCCACTGGTATTCGAGCATCATCCGCGTGCTGGTCGGCTCGTGGATAACGATCGCCGCCATGCTGGCCGTTTTCGCGGCCCTCATCTACGCCACGGTCTACATGGTGCAGGCGGTGCCGCGCGGTTTCATTCCGTCGCTCGACCAGGGCTATGCGATCGTCGTCGTCCAGTTGCCGGACGGCGCCTCGCTGTCGAGGACCGATGCGGTCATCCAGCAGGCGTCGCAGATCATCCAGAAAACGCCAGGCGTCGACTACGCAGTCGCCTTCGCCGGCTTCTCCGGCGCGACCTTCACCAACGCCAGCAACGCGGGCGTGATCTTCGCCAGGTTCAAGCCCTTTGACGAGCGACTGAAAGCCGGCCAGTCGGCGACCCAGGTCATCGGCAATCTGTTCGGCAGCCTGCAAAGCATCAAGGAAGCCTTCATTATCGCACTGCCGCCGCCGCCGATCCGCGGCGTCGGCAATGCCGGCGGCTTCAAGCTGCAGATCCAGGAGCGCAACAGCGCCGACATGCGGCAGATCCTGGCGCTTGCCAACGAAATCGCCGGCAAGGCCAACAAGACGCCGGGGCTGACGGGCGTGTTCACCACGTTCTCCGCGTCGAGCCCGCAATTCTTCCTGGCGATCGATCGCGACAAGGCGCGCATCCTGAACGTGCCGATCCCCAACATCTTCGAGACGCTGTCGATCAATTTGGGCACCGCCTACGTCAACGACTTCAACGCTTTCGGGCGCGTCTACCAGGTGCGGGCGCAGGCCGACCAGGCGTTCCGCCTCGATCGCGCCGACATCTTGAAACTGAAGGTGCGCTCGGCGACCGGCGCGCTGGTTCCGCTCGGCACGTTGATCGAGATCCGCGACGTCACCGGCCCGGCGCTGGTCCAGCGCTACAACATGTACGTCTCGGTGCCGCTGCAGGGCAACGCCGCGCCCGGCGTTTCCACGGGCGACGCGCTGGCATTGATGGAAGGGATCACGACAAAGACGCTGCCGGCCGGTACCTCCTATGAATGGACCGAGCTCGCCTATCAGGAGCGCAACACCGGCAATGCCGCTGTCTATATCTTCGGACTGTCGGTGCTGTTCGTGTTCCTGGCGCTGGCGGCGCAATATGAAAGCTGGGTGCTGCCGTTCGCCATTGTGCTGGTGGTGCCGCTCGGCGTGCTCGCGGCGTTGCTCGGCGTGTCTTTCCGAGGGCTGGACAACAACATCCTCGTGCAGATCGGCCTCATCGTGCTGATCGGGCTTGCCGCCAAGAACGCGATCCTGATCGTCGAATTCGCGCGCCAGGCGCAGGAACGCGGCCTGTCGGCCGCCGAGGCTGCCGTCGAAGCCTGCCGGCTCAGGCTGCGGCCGATCCTGATGACCGCTTTCTCGTTCATCCTCGGCGTCGTGCCGCTGGTGATCGCAACTGGCCCGGGCGCAGAAATGCGCCAGTCGCTCGGCACCGCGGTGTTCTCCGGCATGCTCGGCGTCACCTTCGTCGGCCTGTTCCTGACGCCGGTGTTCTACGTCACGCTCAGGTCGCTGTTTTCACGGCGCAAGCCCCGTGCCGAGGCCGAGCCTTCGGAGCCGGCAGAGGCGCCATCGGAGACGGCCGCCGAGTAGGGTAACGAATTCGCCGCGTCGGGCGCGGCTTATCACTCCAGAAAATCGGCGGCGCGTAACGGCCACGATCTGCGCGACAACCGCGGCCTCCGGAGTCCTCGCTTGCGATGTCTGCTTTCAGGACGCGGCGAAGCTGATCTCTACGACCGAAATGAGGCGCAAAGCAGCCATTCAGGATTCGGTGTGCGAAGGTCAACGTCGGGCTCGTATCCAAACGTTGGCTCTCCCCCGCCCTACCCTTCGCCCGACAGATCGCGCCGCGCCTTGTCGAGTTCTTCGGCATAGCGGCGCATCAGATGACCTTCGGTCAACAGCCCGACGTCCTTGCGATCTGTGAAATCCTCGACCACCGCGAATCCCCTCGGCGCCGGCACTGGAAGGTCTCTGCCGCCGATTGCACGTTCGGCACCAGCAGCGATTCGTTCAAATTGGCGAACGACAGCACCGCCGATTGCGCCAAAGTGCCTCCGGCTAATAAGGGCTATGTCTTGACTGACCTACTAACGAACCCTGCCGAATGCGATCTTCGGCAAGTCGATGCTCTTTCGGTGCATGCCGCTATCGCGAGAGGACGCGAATCCGGCTCTGGAACTCACCACGATCGACATAGCATCCGCGCAGATGTCGCCGCCCGGTGTTCGGGTTGAACGATTGGCGGCCATGCAACACCCGGCGATTGTCGAAGACCGCCATTTCGCCGGCCTTCAGGCGGTAGGCTATCTGGAAACGCGGCCCGCGGATCATCATCATCAGCTTGCGATAAGCCCCATAAAAGGGCGCGCATAGCTCGGAGGGAAGGTCGATGACATCGACAAGATGGGCGTTGAACCGCAACTCCGTCACTTCCCCGTTGCGTCGAGTTACAATCACGGGAAACCTGCCCCGCAAATCGTAGTTTTCATCGTGAAAACGATAGGGGATCTCGACCTCGCACAACAGGCGGTAGGCTTCCGGATCTTCCGCCTGTAGCGCGGCGACGACCGCAAACCCGTCGGCCAAGATCGATCCACCACCCTCAGCGTCGTTTGCGATACAATGCAGGAACTGGTAGCCGGGCGGCACCTCCTGGTTGGCGAGATCGGTGTGTAGCGGCAAGGCGACCGGCGTATAGGCCAGATTGTTCGGGTTCGGCATCGACACGACTTCGAACATCGCGCCAAAATTTGTCTGGCGCAGGAAACCAATCCGCTCGGCCGCACGCCGCCCCGCGTCGGGATCATCGTCAAGCCCATCGACGATGGAGAGCCCGTATGCAGCCGTTGCCCTCAGCCAAGCGAGCAGATCGTCATCGCTTTGCAAGATGTCTCCGGCGGCGTGACGCGGTATGGTTTCAAGATCGACCGAGGCGTCCCAGAGTTTCGGAGCGATGTCGGCCGGATCGTCCCGCTTTCTGCCGGGACGGTAGGACTCAAAGAACTGGCTCGGGAATTCCTCCTCAGCCTGGTCGTTCTGCCAGACAATGCCCACAGCGCTGCCCCTGTTCCGCACGCTGATGGGTCTGAGCGAGGGGTCTACGCTGGTCAGATCGAAAGTTCGTTCTTCGGTCTGCGGGTGAAACGCCGATGGCGCATTGTCCTTTAGCCAAAGCCAGGGATAGCAGACTGTTTCGCCCGACACGAAAGTCACGGCAAGCGCGGTCTCCCGGGCCTCCACGGAAAGCAGGGTATTCATGATGATGTCTCTCTGAACACAGAATTTGATTTTCAGGTTGGATCAGGCCCGCAGGCCATCAACCCAACGGTGGTGGCCACCACAAGCTCGGCTTTCCATAGCGATGGGATCCGGGATTTCTGTTCGGTTCTTCGAGCACGCCATCTCCAGGCGGAATCTGGCTCCAGATGAAATCTGGTTCAAAGCCACCGCGATGGTAGCGATCATTCGCCGGCGGTGTCCAGCTAAATGCAGCGGGATCGCCATCCCCTCTCGGCTACCCCTCGCCCGACAGATCGCGCCGCGCCTTGTCGAGTTCTTCGGCATAGCGCCGCATCAGATGGCCTTCGGTCAGCAAACCGACCACCTTGCGGTCGGTGAAATCCTCGACCACCGCCAATTCCTCGGCGCCGGCGCGCTGGAAGGTCTCGGCCGCCGACTGCACGTTCATGCTCGGCACCAGCACCGCATCTCTGAATTTGGCGAAGGACAGCACCGGCATCTCGTCATCCGACAAATGGCTGTGCAGTTCGGCGACGATCAGCACGCCGAGATAATGCAGGTCGGCGTCGACCGCGATGACGCGCTGCGAGGCACCGAGCGGCACCTGCTTGCGGAATTCCGCAAGCGTCGTCGAGGCGTCGATGGTGCGGACATCCTTTCGCATCATCGAGCCGACAGTCAGGCTGCGCATCCAGCCGACGTCATGGGCGCTGCGGATGGTTTCGCCGCGCAGGTGAAAGCGCCATGTCGAGAAGGAATAGCCGAACGTTTCGCGCACCAGGATCGCCGCCATGAGCGAGGCGGCCAGCACCACGCCGGTCAGCGTCAGGTCGCGGGTCGATTCCAGCGCCAGGAAGGTCATCGTCAACGGGCCGCCGACGACGCCGACGGCGAGCGAGGTCATGCCGACGACGGCGGCGACGGCAGGATCGATGCCGGTCGCCGGCGAGACGAATGCCATCGCGCCGGCAAACATCTTGCCGAGCAGCGCGCCGAGGAACAGCGAGGCAAAGAACAGGCCGCCACGGAAGCCGGAGCCGAGCGAGATCGCCGACGCCGCCAGCTTCAGCACGAAGACGCTGGCCACTACGGCCAGCCCGTAATTCATCGCGAATTCGCGGTGCAGCGCGCCATGGCCGCTGGACAGGACTTGCGGCGTGACCAGCCCCAGCAGCCCGACCATCACGCCGCCGATGGCGGGGCGCAGCGAGGCGTCGATCGACAGCCTGGCAAAGAGGCGCTCGATCAGGCTCACCAGATGCATGATGGCGATGGAAGCACCACCGCCCAGAAGCCCGAGCAGCATGAACGGCAAATACTGGCTGACGGTGAGCTGCGGCAGGCCGGCGAGCTCCAGCGGAAACGGCACGCCGCCAAACACCTCGGCGGTCAGCGAGGCCGAGATCGCGGCGGCCATCACCGGCGCGACATTGGCGACCGAATAGATGCCGATGACCAGCTCGAAACCGTAGAAGGCGCCGGTCAGCGGCGCGTCGAAGGCGGCGGCGATCGCGCCGGCGGCACCGCAGCCGACGAGGATGCGGACACCGTTGCGGCGCAGCCTGAACAAGCGCGCCAGCCGCGACGCCAGGCCCGAACCCACCTGCGTATAGCCGGCCTCGAGCCCGACCGAAGCGCCGAAGCCGCTCGAGATCATCGTCTGCCCGGCGATGATGAAGGTGTCGGTGAGCGACATGCGGCCGCCATAAAGCGCGTTGGCTTCGATCGGATCGACCGGCGTGCGGAACTTCCGCTTTCTCAGCCAGATCACCGTCAGCCCGAGCAGGATGCCGCCGATCGCCGGTATCAGCGCCTGCTCCGGCCTTTGCAGCGAAAACATCGCTGAAAGCCGACCGCCGGGCTGAACGCCGAACATAAGCCCATGCAGGACCTGCACCAGTCCGCTCATGCCGGTGACCAGCGCACCCGCCATCACCCCGACCAAAGCCGCCAGAATGACGACGGCGATGCCGCGCGCCTCGAGCAGCGGGATCGATCGGATCAGCACCGCGCGCAACCGGCGGGCATAGACTTGCGGTTCGTTTCTGGAAAGCACCAGGGCGGCTCGCCGACATCAAAGGGGAGTGGTGCCTGATACGCCCGGCGGCTTCGCATGGCAACAATGCCGGCCGCCGAGGTGTCATGCCCGCGTGATGCTGCGGCGATAAAGCCCATCTTCGGCTCGGGGAACTGCGTTGACGTAAACGTCAACCCGAAGCTATATGCGCCGGCGGCCGTGGCTGTAAAACCAGGCAAGCGGCTTCGGCCAGGTCGGAGCGCCGGCGCGCGACAAACGCAACCAGACGAGGAGAACCGCCATGAGCGTTCAGGAGATTGCCGACAACATCAGGTCGCGCGTGGCGAGTGCCGGGTTCGATCGCTCCGTGAAATTCGACACCGGCAGCGACGGCGTCATCGTCATCGACGGCGCGGATGTCTCGACCACCGATGCGCCGGCCGATTGCACCATAAAGCTGTCACTCGACGATTTGGACTCGCTGATATCAGGCGATCTCAACCCGACCATGGCCTTCATGTCCGGCAAGATAAAGGTCGAAGGCGACATGACAGTCGCCATGGCGCTCAGCCAGTTGATCGGCTGATCCAGTTAAGGCGAAACAAGCCGCCGCGATCGGCGGCTTGTTTCGAACCATCAGGCAGCGAGCGGCAGTCTCTGCGCCTTCAGTTTGCGCCCGGCCGCCTTCAGCGTGCCTTGCGCGCCGTCGAGCGCGCCGACAACCAGTTCCCGCACCAGCAGACGGTGCCGCTCGTAAGGCCCCGGCATGGCCAGCGAGCCGGTCTTTGCGGCCGAAAACCCGAAGCGCTCGTAATAGGGCGCGTCGCCGACCAGCAGGATCGCCGCATGGCCAAGCCGCTCGGCCTCAGTGACCGCATGGCGCATAAGCGCCGAGCCGATGCCTGCATTCTTGAACGCCGGGTCGACCGCAAGCGGGCCGAGCAGCAGCGCTGCCTTGCCGCCCTCGCCCAGCACCACGTCCCACAGCCGCACGGTGCCGGCAACAGTGCCCGACGCATCGCGCGCGACAAAGGCCAGGCCCTCCGAAGGCCGGCGGCCGCGCCGCAGCTTTTCCGACGACTTTTTCCGGCGCTTCGGCCCCATGGCGCGATCGAGCAAAGCCTCGCGCGCGCCGGCGTCGGCGGCGGTTTCGGCAGTGATGACAAAAGCGCCGGCAATCTCCCCCCTCGAGGGGGAGATGTCGCCACAGGCGACAGAGGAGGTCGGCACGTCCTGACGCGACACCCTATCGTAGGCCAAGAACGTCGGCGCTTCACGCGCGGCGACCCCCTCTGGCCACTTCGTGGCCATCTCCCCCTCGAGGGGGGAGATTCCCGCGGCGCCTTCAACAATGAAATCCAAAACGTCCATTTCCGCGATCCTTCACGAGCGGATTGTTCCACAGGCGAGCCCGGGCGGGCGACAGGCGCCCACCTCGGATGATCTGACCGGTTCTTTCGAACCGTCAGATCACGTAGGATCGGAGAGGCTCGAAGCCGTTGAAGGCGACCGAGGCGTAGGTCGTCGTGTAGGCGCCGGTGCCCTCGATCAGCACCTCGTCGCCGATGGTCAGCGACAAGGGCAGCGGATACGGCGTCTTTTCGTACATCACGTCGGCCGAATCGCAGGTCGGGCCGGCGAGTACGCAAGGCGCGGTCTCGCTGCCGTCATGCGCGGTGACGATCGGATAGCGGATCGCCTCGTCCATGGTCTCGGCGAGACCGCCGAACTTGCCGATGTCGAGGAACACCCAGCGCACATTGTCGTTGTCGGCCTTCTTCGAGATCAGCACGACCTCCGACTTGATGACGCCGGCATTGCCGACCATGCCGCGGCCCGGCTCGATGATCGTCTCGGGGATGGCGTTGCCGAAATGCTTCCTGAGCGCCGAGAAGATCGCCTGGCCATAGGCCTGCGCCACCGGCACATCCCTGAGATAGCGGGTCGGGAAGCCGCCGCCCATATTGACCATCTTCAGCACGATGCCTTCGTCGGCCAGCGTCGCGAACACCTTCTTGGCGTCGGCGAGCGCGCGGTCCCAGGCGGTCAGGTCGGTCTGCTGCGAGCCGACATGGAACGACACGCCATAGGCGTCGAGGCCGAGCGCCTTGGCATGGCGCAGCACGTCGACCGCCATCGCCGGCACACAGCCGAACTTGCGCGACAGCGGCCATTCGGCGCCCTCGCCGTCGGTCAGGACGCGGCAGAACACGCGAGCGCCGGGAGCGACGCGGGCGATCTTCTCGACCTCCTCGACGCAGTCCACCGCAAACAGCTTGATGCCGAGCTGGTAGGCACGCTGGATGTCGCGCTCCTTCTTGATGGTGTTGCCGAAGGAGATGCGGTCCGCTGGCGCACCGGCGTCCATCGCCATCTCGACTTCGGCAACGGAAGCGGTGTCGAAGGACGAGCCCATCGCAGCAAGCAGGCGCAGGATTTCCGGCGCCGGGTTTGCTTTCACCGCATAGTAGATCTTGGAATCGGGAAGCGCCTTCTCGAAGGCGCGGAAATTGTCGCGCACGACATCGAGGTCGACGACAAGGCACGGGCCGTTCGGACGTCGGGTGGCGAGAAAGTCAAGGATGCGCTGGGTAGCCATCGGGGTCTCTCCATCAGCGCCTTTCGGCGCGCACAAAGGCTTGCGGACGCGGGCTCTCGGCCTCGCGAACACGCGGTGGACAAAGGCGGGACGGAAATCCATGGAACCAGCCGGTGGAGACCCCGGAACCATGAAGCGCCGTCTCGCGGCGGTGAACCTTGGCCTTGCCCGGCCTCGGTTCGCTTTGTCTGCCTTGGCTTGGATGGGAGACCCGTCCGCACTGCCGGCAATGAAGGTGTGCCTCTTCAGTAACCCCGGTCTTTGGACGACCGGCAGAACACCAGAAAGGCCCGCACCGTCGTTGCTTCAAGGTGTCCTCGGTTGGCGGTTGGCCGCTAAACCGACTGGAGGGGTTGGCTCCAGTTACCTTACCGATTGCCCTCACCATTCGAGGATCGGCGGACACCCACAGGCACGTGCGACTTTGGGCAAGCGCGATATAAGATCGAAAGATTTCACAATCAATAAAAATCGTATGGCAGGTTGTAAAATTTGTGGCATCGAACAATGCTGCGGCAACCAGAAGAACAATGCTGCGGCAAGCACATCCGGATATCGAACGCATGACAGGCACTCGTGGCCCGCTGAACGCTTTGCTCGACCTTGATCAAACCCCTGTAGCCGATACGAAATCCGGCCCGCTTGCCGGCTTGCGGCTTGCCGTCAAGGATATCTTCGACGTCGCCGGCTACCGCACCGGCTGCGGCAATCCGCAGAGATACCGGGAGGCTTCGCCGGCCATGGCGACCGCGCCGGCCGTCCAGGCGCTGCTTGATTCGGGCGCGCGCTTCGTCGGCAAGACGCAGACCGATGAGCTGGCGTTTTCCCTGCTGGGGCTGAACGCGCATTTCCCGTCGCCGGTCAATCCGGCGGCGCCCGACCGGGTCACCGGCGGCTCATCCTCGGGTTCTGCCGCGGCGGTTGCCGGCGGGCTTGCCGATATCGCCACCGGCTCCGACACCGGCGGCTCGATCCGTGCGCCGGCAAGCTTCTGCGGCCTGGTCGGCCTCAGGACGACGCATGGCCGCATCCCGCTCGACGGCACCATGCCGCTGGCCCCTTCGCTGGACACGTTCGGCTGGTTCGCAAGCGACATCGTCATCTACGAAAAGGTCGGCACGGTGCTGCTCGGCGATGATCCGCATTCCCACGAACTGGCACGCCCCGTCACCCTCGCTGCGCTGGACGGCCTTGTGCTCGGCCCGCACGAGGCCGACGAATATCGCGCCATGCTCCGCAGTGTCTCGTCGGTGCTGGGCGCGCCGCGCAGCGTCGGCCCGCTGTCGCATTCGACCGACGATCTCTATTGGTGCTTCCGCAAGCTGCAGGGCTATGAAGCCTGGCAAAATCACGGCGCCTGGATCGCCGGCGGCGACCGCATGCTGGGACCCGGGGTCAAGGAGCGTTTCGAGCACGGGGCGACTATCGACGCGGCAACGGCGCATCGCGAAACGGAACGTCGCGTTTCGTTTCGCGTCGAACTTGCCGGCCTGCTTGGCGACGACGGCGTCCTTGTGCTTCCTACCGCTCCGGGTGCCGCGCCGCTCAAGGCCGCGTCATTCGACGATTTGCAGACCTATCGCGAGCGCGCGCTGAGACTGCTCTGCCTTTCCGGCTTATCCGGTTTTCCACAAATCACGCTGCCGCTCGGCAAGACCGGCGGGGCGCCGTTCGGTCTTTCGCTGCTCGGCCCGAAGAACAGCGACCGGCAGCTGATTGCGCTGGCCGCCCGCATCCTTTCAGCCCACCAAGGAGGCGCATGATATGGATACGCTGACCCGCATGCGCGCCTTCATCGACGTGGTCGAGGCCGAAGGCTTTTCGGCGGCGGCGCGCAAGATCGGCCGCTCGAAGGCGCTATTGTCGAAATATGTGCGCGAGTTGGAGGACGAGCTCGGCGCGCTGCTGCTCAACCGCACCACCAGGCAGTTTTCCCTGACCGAGGCCGGCCACACCTATTACCGGCGCGCCTCGGAGATCGTGCGCGAGGTCGACAGCCTGGCCGATGCCGTGCGTGAATCCTCCGGCGACGTGCGCGGCAGGATCAAGCTGTCGGCGCCACGTACCTTTGCCGACGCGCCGATCGGCCAGTCGCTGATCGACTTCGCCAAGCAGCACCCCGATATCGTCCTCGACATCCATCTCGACGACCGTTTCGTCGATCTGGTCGAGGAGGGTTTCGATCTGGCGGTGCGCATTTCGCGGCTGGAAAATTCCTCGCTGATCGCCAGGCGTCTGGCGCCATTTTCGGTACGGCTTTGCGCGTCTCCCGAACTGATCGCCAAGCACGGCATGCCGGTCAGGGCGCAAGACCTTGCCCGCGTGCCTTGCATCATCGACACCAATGGCCGCTGGCTCACCAACTGGCCGTTCAAGGGCGACAGCGGCGATACGGTGAGCGTTTCGGTTTCCGGCCCGATCGAGGTCAACAGCCCGATGGCGGCAAGGGCCGCTGCCGTGGCTGGATTGGGATTTTCCATCCTGCCGGATTTCATCGCCGCGCCCGACATTGAAAACGGCAGGCTGGTGACTGCGCTGGATGACCGCATCCTGCCCGGCGGCGGCATCTTCGCCGTCTATCCGCACCGGCGCTATCTGCCTGCAAAGGTTCGCGTTTTCGTCGACTTCCTGGTGCAGTGGTTCAAGACGCTGGACAACGCATGAGCTTTCAGCCGCGTTGCGGTCCCATTTTCGCCCGCTTTCTGGTAACTGTCGGCAATTCACCGAAGCCGATTGAATCGCGACCGAGAATGCACCTGAAACAGCAAGCAATGATGCTGGCTTCGGCCTTGACCGCGACGTTTGCCGCCGTCGGACCGGCTGAGGTGCATCCCCACGTCTTTGCCGAGGCCCGCCTCGAAGTGGTCCTTAGCCCGGATCACCAAACTGTGAAGGCATTGCGCCATGTCTGGCGCTTCGACGATTTGTTTTCGAGCACAGTGATGATGGAGTTCGACAAGAATTCCGACCTGAAACTCGACGACAAGGAGTTGAAGGATGTTGCCGACACCGTCCATGCCTCGCTTGCCGAATTCAACTATTTCCAGCTCGTCACCGTCGACGGCAAGGACGTGGCAATGACCCCGCCGCCGCATTTGATGGCCAATTTCGACAATGACCAGTTGATCATCCTGTTTGAATCCGAACCGAAGGTGCCGATCAAACTGAGCGGCAAGATAGATATCGGCGTCTACGACCCGACCTTCTACACCGCCATCGATTTCACCGAGGATGCCCATCTGCAGGTCGATGGATTGCCGCCGACCTGCACCAGCAAGGTTGTCCGCCCGAATCCGGATGAGGCGATCGCCCAGAACCAGAAGACCCTGACCGACGCGTTCTTCAACGATCCGACAGGCACCGACATGAGCAAGATCTTTGCCACCAAGCTTGAACTGACCTGTCAGCCGGAAGGATAGATCCAGTGACCAAACCGTCCCTGCGTTTGGCATTCGGTCTTCTGGCCGTCGCCTTTGTGATGACGCACTTTCTCGGCTCCGCCCACGCCCAGAGCTCACTCGGCATCGGCACCAATGACGGCATGGCTCCAACCGCCACCGGCCCGTTCGCCCACATCCTGATGTGGATCAATCTGCGCCAGCAGGAATTCTATCATGCGCTTGCCGGCGCGATGAAGGCGATGCGCCAGGACGGCAGCAAGTTGTGGCTGCTCATCGGCCTGTCCTTTGCCTATGGCATTTTCCACGCCGCCGGCCCCGGTCACGGCAAGGCGGTGATCTCGTCCTACATGGTGGCCAATGAAGTGGCGCTCCGGCGCGGTATCATGTTGTCCTTCGTCTCGGCCCTGCTGCAGGCGCTGACCGCGATCGTGGTGATGCTGGTGGCCTATTTCGTGCTGCGCGGCACTTCTGTCTCGATGACCGACGCGGCATGGTTCCTCGAAATCATGAGCTATGTCTTCGTCACTCTGTTCGGCGCCTGGCTGCTGTGGCGCAAGGCCGGCCCGGCAATCCTTCGCCTGTTCGGGGCAAATCCCGGCTACAGCCTCTCGGCTGCCCATGCCGGCCATTCACATGCCGGCCATTCACATTCCGCGCATGCCCATGCGGCACATTCCCATGCGCTTCATGCCCACGACCACCACCACGCCCATGCCGCACACGGTCACCACAGCCATGCCGCGGGCGAGGTCTGCGAGACCTGCGGGCATTCGCACGCGCCCGACCCGGCGCTGCTTTCCGGCGATCGCTTCGATTGGCGCACGGCCTGGTCGGCGGTGGCTGCCGTCGGTATCCGCCCCTGTTCCGGCGCACTGATCGTGCTGAGCTTCGCCTTGCTGAATGGGCTGTGGTTCGGCGGCATCCTGTCGGTGCTGGCCATGGCGCTCGGCACCGCAATCACCGTCTCGGCCCTGGCGACGCTTGCGGTGACCGCCAAGAACTGGGCGGTGTATTTCGCCGGCGACGGCCGCATGGGCAACCGCATCCACTCCTTCGTCGAGATTGGCGGCGCCGCCTTCGTCTTCCTGTTCGGCCTGCTGCTGCTTTCGGCCAGCCTGACTGGCGCCTGACCTCGTTGCGTCCGATCAGGGCGCGTTAACTAGGGATCTTGCCACCCAACTCATCCTCGATATGGACGCGGATGATGTCGTCGAAGCTCGTTTCAGCGGCAAAGCCAAGCTCCCTCGAGCGCCGCGCCTCGAAGCGTGTCGGCCAGCCCTTGACGATCGCCCAGATCGTCTCGTCGGGCGCCTCGCGGATCAGTTTCACCGCCTTGGCGCCGGCGACGCGTTCCAGCGCTTCGATCTGCTCGCCGACACTGACGGCGACGCCCGGCATCGTCAGGTTGCGGCGCGGGCCGACGGCGGCACCGTCGATCTGAGCCGCATGGATCAGGAAATTCACCGCCGAACGCGGGCTGGCGTGTGTGTGGACGACCGAGCGCGGCACCGGCAGGATGGCTTTATGGCCGCTCAGCGGTTCGCGGATGATGCCGGAGAAGAACCCTGAGGCCGCCTTGTTCGGCTTTCCCGGCCTGACGCAGATGGTCGGCAGCCTGATGCCGATGCCGTCGAAGAAACCGCGGCGCGTATAGTCGGCAAGCAGCGCCTCGCCGATCAGCTTCTGCGTGCCGTATGAGGTCAAGGGCGTCGGGTGGAACTCGTCCGGAATGATGTCGGGAAACGGTGCTCCGAACACGGCGATCGACGAGGTGAAGACGACGCGTGGCGTATAGGCGGCTAAGCGGATGGCATCGAACAGCGCCCTTGTGCCGTCGAGATTGACGCGGTAGCCGAGATCGAAATTGGCCTCCGCCTCACCCGACACCACGCCGGCGAGATGGAAGATCACGTCAGGGCGCGGCGCGACCAGATTTGCCGTCGCCCCGGGCGCTGCGAGGTCGCTGGTGTGGACGCTGATGCTGACGCCTTCGAGGACCGGCGCCTGCGGCGGCACGATGTCGTGAAGGTCGAGCGCGGCGATCTTGCGGCCGCCGAGCGTCCCGTCCTTGGCCAGCCTGGCGATGAGCTTGCGGCCGACCATGCCTGCCGCGCCGGTAATCAGAATGCGCATGTCACTTTCCCTTTTTGCGCTGGCTGCGGCTACGCAGCCAGAACACGACGAAGATTGCCACCATGAAGATCGCGGCGACGACGCCGGCAAGCACCGTCGAGACCTTGCCGACAGCCAGCATCACGGTTGGAAGATAATAAGCAGCGATGCCGAACAGCAGCAAAATCCAGGCGGCGCCGATCGCCGCATTGCGGGTGTCGCGGTCCATTATGCGGCCCGAGAGTAGCGGGAGTTCATGTCGATCGTTGCCAATGCCCAGAACTCCCGAAGTCAGTGATAGTGGCCACGGTGTTGTGCCGTATCATGCGCATGCTCGTGCTCGTCATCATGCTCATGGCTATCGGCACATTGGCCGAATTCCGGTTCGACCGTGGCATGGGCTATGCCATGTTCCGCCGCAAGCCGCTTCTTGATCGCGCTGACCGCCATATGCGCATCGACGCCGTCATTGAGGCAGGCATGCAATGTCGCCATGTTGCTGGAGCCGTCGAGCGACCAGACATGCATGTGATGCACCTCGCGCACGCCCTTGACCGAGCCTTCGATGTCCCTCGCGATCAGGTCGCGGTCGAGGCTCGCAGGCACGCCCTCGAGCAGGACGTGGGCAGCCTCGCGCATCAGCGACCAGGCCGTGGACAGGATCAGCAGCGAGACCAGGATCGACAGAATCGGATCGATGGGCGTCCAGCCCGTCGCCAGGATCACCAGCGCCGCGACGATCGCCGCCGCCGAGCCGAGCAGGTCGCCGAGTACGTGCAGCATGGCACCGCGCATGTTCAGGCTGCCGCGGTCGCCGCCATGCAGCACGTAGAACGAGCCGAGATTGACCAGCAGGCCGGCGATCGCCACGACCAGCATCGGCCCGCCGAGCACCGGAACCGGCGCTTGCAAGCGGCCCCAAGCCTCGTAGACGATCCACAGCGCGATGGCGAAGATGGCGATGCCGTTGGTGTAGGCGACCAGCGTCTTGACCCGGCCGAAGCCGTAGGTGAGGCGCACGGTCGCCGGCCGGCTCGCAAGATGAAAGGCATACCAGGCAAGGCCGAGCGCGACGCAATCGGCAAGCATATGGCCGGCATCCGCCAGCAGCGCCAGTGAGCCGGTGAAGATGGCGCCCAGCGTCTCCGCAACCATGAAGCCGGCGGTCAGGCAAGCAGCGATCAGCACGCGCTTCTTGTCGGTCGAGCCGTGCACATGACCTGCGCCATGGCTGTCGTCATGCCCTTGCGAAGCGTGGTCGTGGATATGCGCCATTCTATGAGCCCTTGCTAGGCGCCGAACTCGGCGCGAATATCCTCGAGCCGCCGCCTCTGCTGGCCATCGCCGTCGAAATTGGCCGGATCGAGCCACGCCTCATAGGCTCTGCGCAGATCAGGCCACTCCTTGTCGATGATCGAATACCACGCGGTATCGCGGTTTTCGCCCTTGACCACAAGATGTTGACGGAAAATGCCCTCGAACTTGAAGCCGAAACGTTCCGCCGCGCGCTTCGACGGCTCGTTGCGATTGTTGCATTTCCATTCGTAACGGCGGTAGCCAAGCTCGTCGAAGACGTACTTCATGAACAGGAACTGCGCTTCCGTCGCCGCCGGCTTTCGCGAGATCAGCGGGCCCCAATAGATGTTGCCGATCTCGATGACGCCGTAGGTGGCGTCGATGCGCATCAGCGTCTGGCGCCCGGCGACCTTGCCGCTGGCCTTGTCAATGACGGTAAAGAACAGCGGGTCCTCGCTGGCTTCGACCTTGTCCAGCCACGGCTGGAAATCGGCGCGGGTCTGGGGCGGGTAGTCGAACAGCCAGGCGAAGCGATCGCCGGCATCGGCCACCGACGAGGCCTCGAACAGGCCGTCGCCGTGCTTTTCGGCGTTGAGCGGCTCCAGCCTGACAGTGCGCCCTTCCAGCACCTTGCGTCCAGGCCGCGGGCGCGGTTGCCAATTCTCGAGATTTTCCGACACCGAAAACTCCAATCCGTTTGACTTTTGCGGGCGGACGCTCACAAAAACGCACGCTCGCTGAAAGAACCACACGGACGGGAAAAATGCTCCACACGATTTCGGCCTTCGACCGCCTCGGCGAGGAAAATGCGTTCGCGGTGCTGGCGCGTGCCACTGCACTTGCCCATCAGGGCCGCGACATCGTCAATCTCGGCATCGGCCAGCCCGACTTCAAGACGCCGCAGCATATCGTCGAGGCCGCGATCAAGGCGCTACGCGACGGCCATCACGGCTATACGCCGGCCAACGGCCTGCTGGCGACGCGCGAAGCGGTGGTACGCCGCACGCTGGCCACTACCGGCGTCGAAGTCTCGCCCGAAGCGGTGATGATCCTGCCCGGCGGCAAGCCGACCATGTTCGCGGCCATCCTGATGTTCGGCGAGCCGGGTGCTGAAATTCTCTATCCCGATCCCGGCTTTCCGATCTACCGCTCGATGATCGAGTTCACTGGCGCTGCCCCCATCCCGGTGCCGATGCGCGAGGAGAACGGCTTTGCCTTTTCGGCTGCGGAGACCTTGGCGCTGATCACCCCGAGGACCAGGCTGCTGATCCTCAACTCGCCCGCCAATCCGACCGGCGGCGTCACGCCGCGAACCGAGATCGAGAAGCTGGTCAAAGGGCTGGAAGCGCACCCGGACGTGGCCATCCTCTCCGACGAGATCTACGACGTGATGACCTATGACGGCGAGACACATTGTTCGCTGCTCGCCTTCCCCGAGATCCGTGACCGGCTGATCGTCCTCAACGGCTGGTCGAAGACCTGGGCGATGACCGGCTGGCGCATGGGCTGGTCGATCTGGCCGAACGGCGACAAGGGCGCGCATCTCTACGACAAGGTGCGCAAGCTGGCGGTCAATTGCTGGTCCTGCGTCAACGCGCCGAGCCAGTATGCCGGCATAGCCGCCATCGACGGCCCGCAGGACGACGTCGACAGGATGATGCGCGCCTTCGACCGCCGCAGGAAGGTCGTGGTCGAGGGGTTGAATGCCTTGCCCGGCGTTTCCTGCATCACGCCGAAAGGTGCTTTCTATGCCTTCCCCAATGTTTCAAAAACCGGCTGGAAGGCCAAGAAGCTCGCCTCGGCGCTGCTCGAGGATGCCGGCGTGGCGCTAATCGGCGGCCCCGATTTCGGCATTCTCGGCGAAGGCTATGTCAGGCTGTCCTACGCCAATTCCGAGGAGAACATCCTGCGCGCGCTGGAGCGGATCGAGGCGTTCCTGGCGAAGTGAGGACGCACGACCGACGCAAGGAGACGCCAGATGTTCTATGCCATTCTTGCCTATCACGAGGAAGAAGCGATTACGGCGCTGACGCCGGAGCAGGATGCGGCGCTGATGACCGATCTTCTCCAGATCAACGATCGGCTGTACCGGCAAGGCACCCTTGGGCCGGCGGCGCGGCTCGGCGCGACACAAGACGCCTGTACCTTGCGCGGGCCAGGCACCGGAATGGTTGTCGACGGACCCTTCGCCGAGACCAAGGAACAATTGCTGGGGCTCTATGTCGTCGACTGCGCCAACCGTGACGCCGCTGTCGACATTGCGCGCGACCTTCGCCGCGTCAATCCGACCGCGGTCTACGAAATCCGTCCGATTTCGCTCTATCTTCATCTTCCCGGCGTGCCGCTTCCGGTCACGCGACCCTGATTTAGGACCGGGTGAGACTAATTTAGCCTCGCCCGACAAACGGCATCTTGGTCGCCATCACGGTCATGAACAGCACGTTGGCGTCGAGCGGCAGGCTGGCCATATGGAGGACGGCGTCGGCGACGCGCTCGACATCCATCACCGCTTCGGCGGCAATGGTGCCGTTGGCTTGCGGCACGCCGACCGTCATCGCTTGCGCCATGTCGGTCAGTGCGTTGCCGATGTCGATCTGACCGCAAGCAATGTCGAAGGGCCTGCCGTCCAGCGCCAGCGTCTTGGTCAGTCCGATGATGGCGTGCTTGGTCGCCGTATAGGGCACCGAGCCCGGCCGTGGCGCATAGGCCGATACCGAGCCGTTGTTGATGATGCGGCCGCCCATCGGCTGCTGCCTGCGCATGGCGCCGAAGGCGGCGCGAGCACACAGAAACGAGCCGGTGAGATTGACCCCGACGATGTCGTTCCACACCTCGACCGGGATATCGTCGATCAATGTCGATTTGTAGCTCGTGCCGGCATTGTTGAACAGCAGGTCGACGCGCCCGAAAGCCGCAGCAACCGTCTCGAACAAATCGTCGACCTGATCGGCCTTGCTGATGTCGCAGGCGAAGGCCAATGCCTTGGCCTGCGTCGGCCCGGCGGCGGCAATCGCCTCCTCCAGCACCGGCTTGCGGCGGCCGCAGAAGACCGTGTTCCAGCCGGCCTTGAGCAGCGCCGTGGCGACGCTTTTGCCGATGCCCGTGCCGGCGCCGGTGACGATGGCGGTTTTATAGTCGGTCATGGCTGTACTCCCTGAAAGGGATGAGCCATCGCAAATGACGGGAACCATGGCAAGCCGGCCCAAAGCCTGTGCTCACAAAAAGGGCGGCCATTGGCGACCGCCCCTGATCCGAACCGGGCTTGGGAGGAGGAAAGCCGATCCGACTGCCTGAATCATGCGCTCACCGGATTAATGAGAAGCTAACGCCAATGGCGCACCGGGTCTCCGCCGCCCAACCTTCAAGCTACCAGCGCGAGCCTGCGACCGGCTTGGCCGTGCTGCCCGCTGCCGGCACCTTCGCCGCCGTCACCGTCGCCTCGACATGATCGACCAGCGCGTCCGGCAGGCCGAGACGGCCGGCAAGCAGGTCGAGATAGCCGCGTTCGGCCCGCGTGTCCGGATCGATGGCAAGACGCGAGGCGGTGTAGAGTTCCAGCTTTTGCGCATCGGTCTTGGCGCCGGCGATCAGCACATCCAGATCGAGCGGTGCCTCCAGTTCCGACATCAGGAATTTCTCCGCTTCGGCGCCGACGCCGGCGAGGCTGAGCTTGCCGGCGATCTTCTGCCGCTCTTCGTCATCGACGTGGCCGTCGGCCTTCGCCGCCGAGATCATCGCCCTGACCAGCGTCAGCGTGAATTCGTCTTCGCCCTGCGGCGCTTGCGACGGATGGAAGGCGGTATCAGCCGGCGGCGGCAGCAATTCCGGTTCGCCGGCAGCTTGTATCTCGGCTGGCGCGTTGCCGTTCTTGTAGTTCTGGTAGGCCTTGTAGGCGAGGCCGCCGATCGCAGCCAACCCACCAAGCTTCACCGCCGCACCGGTAACCTGACGGCCCGGGCCGGTTCCGAGCAGCACCGCGGCCAGCGCACCGGCGGCAAGCGGATTGTCCTTGGCCATCTGCACCGCCTGCCCGGCCTTGTCGCGGACAGTCGATCCGGTACCGGGAACCTGCGAGCCGAGCAGATCGTCGAGGAGCTTCTTGGGATCGAACATCTATGCCTCCAGAATTGGCCCGGCCGAAGGTGCGCGGGCAGGTTTGCACGTCGAAGACCTAGGTCCCGCGGTTTGACATTACAATGACGGCGTACATCCTTTTGCCCGCTGCCACGCATGACCTCGCACCGGCATCTGCTGGGATTTCACGGGGAAATCACAGTGCTGCAGCCTCCTTCCGCGCCCAAAAAAACACGCGGCGCTCTGGACATTGGACGTGTCGAAACCGCCCCCGACTTCGACTAATGTCGCGGCATGTCGCTTGAGAGGAGCCTGGCATGACCGATGAGACAGACCGCCAGCCGGCACGCGATCCCCAGGAGCTGGAGCGCCTGCTGATTTCGCGGCAGTGGGTCGGAGACATTGACGGCATGGCGGCGCTTTTTGAGCCGCATGCAGTCATCGACAGCGGTGGCGAACAACTAACGTTCGGCCGCGAAGCCATCCGAACGCTGTTCGCGGAGATCACCGCAACCGGCCGAAAATTTCAATCCGGAGATCAGCGTCCGGCTGTCATCAGTGGCGACCTGGCGCTCACCTCGACCCGGCTTCCCGACGGCACGATCACTACCGAGGTCGCGCGCCGGCAGAGCGACGGGACATGGCTGTGGGTCATCGATCGCTTCTCTGTTGCTTGAAGCTAACTTCCGATGTGGCGGTCGCCGCGTGCTTGCGCCAGCTCGACCTGGCGCTGGCGCTCGGCATAACGGGAGCGATCTTCGTCCGAGCGGGCATCGAAGCAATGCGGGCATGAAACGCCGGTGGCATATTTCGGCGACAGCCGGTCTTCTGCCGCCAGCGGATGCCGGCAGGCGCGGCAGAGTTCGGCCTCGCCTTCGAGCAGCCCGTGCGACACCGAAACGCGCTCGTCGAAGACGAAGCATTCGCCTTGCCAGAGGCTCTGTTCGGCGGGCACGTCCTCGAGATATTTCAGAATGCCGCCCTTGAGGTGGAACACATCCTCGAAGCCGAGCGACTTCACGTAGGCCGTCGCCTTCTCGCAGCGTATGCCGCCGGTGCAGAACATGGCGACCTTGCGCCCCTCGAGCTCATGCCGATGCTGCTCGACCCAGGCCGGGAATTCGCGGAAGCTGGTGGTGGTGGGATCGACAGCGCCCTTGAAGGTGCCGAGCGACACCTCGTAGGCGTTACGCGTGTCGATGACGATGGTGCCTGTATCCGAGATCAGTGCGTTCCAGTCAGCTGGCGCAACATAGGTGCCTGCACCTGCCGCCGGATCGATATTCTCCACGCCCATGGTGACGATCTCGCGCTTCAACCGCACCTTCATGCGGTGGAACGGCATCGTTGCGGCGTTGCTGTATTTGATCTCGAGGCCGGCGAGACCGTCGATGGATTCGAGATGATCGATGAGCGCGGCGATTGCCGATTCACTGCCGGCGACCGTGCCGTTGATGCCCTCACGCGCCAACAGCAGCGTGCCTTTGATGCCGCGTGCGCAGCAGAAGGCGGCGAGCGGCGCTCGCAGCACCTCGAAGGTGTCGAGCCGGGCGAAGCGGTAAAGCGCGGCAACGCGGAAGGCTTGGCTGGGCAGTGTCATCACCAAGCCACTAAACGCTCACGACAGCCGGATCAAGGCAGAGCCGGGAGCGGTCTTACCGCGGGTGCGTTTCGACACCACGCGTGACATCGCGACACGCCGCGTTTCGTGGACAGAAAAACCGCCTTCTGCTAACCGGTCGACTTGATCAACAGAGGAGAGACGACGAATGCCCAGCACGACCGAAAAGCTCCTGTCGCTCCTCAACGGCCAGCCGGTCATACCGGTGCTGAAGATCGCCAATCCCGCCGATGCGGTGCCGCTGGCCCGGGCGCTGGCCCGCGGCGGCCTGCCGGCGATCGAGATCACGCTGCGCACCGCCGACGCGCTGGAGGCGATCCGCCGGGTGGCAGGCGAGGTCGAAGACGCCGTCGTCGGCGCCGGCACCATCCTGGACGCCCGCCAGTTCGGCGAGGCGGCGGCCGCCGGTTCGAAGTTCATCGTCAGCCCCGGCATCACCTGCGAGCTTCTCGCGGCAGCCAAGGACAGCGACGTGCCGTTGCTGCCCGGCGCCATCACGCCGGGAGAAGTCATGGCCGCGCGCGAAGCCGGCCTGCGCTTTCTGAAATTCTTCCCGGCCGAACAGTCGGGCGGCATCGCCTCGCTCAAGGCCTTCGCCTCGCCGCTTGCCGACGTGAAATTCTGCCCGACCGGCGGTATCACCGGCAAGAATGCCGCCGATTACCTCAGCCTGCCCAATGTCATCTGCGTCGGCGGTTCCTGGGTGGCGCCGGACGATCTGGTCAAGGCCGGCAAATGGGACGAGATCGAAGCCTTGGCGCGCGCCGCTAGCAAGCTCGGGCGCCAGCCTTCCGCATGAAGGCCCGCAAATCTGGCCTGCTGCCGATGTGATTTGCCGGCTGGTTCCCGCTCATGGGCTCGAACCACGATTCACGCCTTCAAAGGGCGCTGTCCTACCATTAGACGAAGCGGGAGAATGCTGACCAGTGGTTAGCATCCCGGGACGAAGGAAGCCAGTGCCGGCGGTGGAGGCAGCCGCGCGGGATGCCCAGCGCGGCCTACTCTGTCTTGAAGCGGGCTACCGACATGAACTTGACGGCCTTGCCGGTGAAGCGGTTGGCGTCGGCCATTTCGTTGCCCGGCTGGAAGCCCACGGTATAGACCTCGCTCGGTGCCGTACGGACGAAGTCGTAGGCGTAGCGCGGCGCCGTTGTCGCATCTGAAACGGTTGCGACATACTCACCGCTGTGCAGCGCCCAGCGGGCAGCCTGCGGCGCGGCGGCGACCACCACCGGCTTGGGGCCGGGTTTCAGGTCGCGGGCAGTGGCCCTGGGCTCCTTGCGTGTGGTCTTCACGCCCGCACCGATGACGGCCGCCGGATCGGAGCCGGCCGGGCGGGCAACGATGGCCTCGCGCGGCGATGCCCCGTCGCTCGATGCCCCGTCGTCGTTCGCCGGTTCCTCGAACACCGATGCTTGCTCGGAAAGCGACGCGACCTTGTATTCGTCGGTCGCGCTGACCCGTTCCAGAACGGCCTTGACCTCGTCGGGCTGGGAGCTGTCTGGCCGCGCCGACGGCAATACCGAGAATGCGTCGGTGGCGGTGTTGCTCCGCTCGGCCGCACTCGCCAGCGCCAGCAACACTTGCTTGTCCTGCGGTGCAAGACCCGCCTGCGAAAGATCGGCCGGCAGCGAATGATCGGGCCGCCAGCTCGGCACGGGAATGGTGTTGGCCGCGACCTGCACCGGGCCGGCCGCAGCAGACGGGTCTGCCATGCCGAACGGAACGTTTTCAGGCGCCATGCTTGCCGGCGCTTGCGCGGTCGCCACCGCCTGTTCGGTCGATCCAGCCGCATCCGCCACGCCGAACGGAACGTTTTCAGGCGGCTGGGCGCCGACTTCGGTCTTCGGACGCGGAGCAAAATCCGGCAGCGGAATGCTGCGCGCCGGCAATGCCGCGATGATCGTCTCCGGCGTGTCGTTCTCCGGTTCAGGCGCAGGCGCCGGAGCATCGGCGGCTTCCGGAATCTCGGCGCGCTTGGCGTCCTGAGGCGCCACGATGGCAATGCCAGGCAGGTTGCTGCTCTTGGCGGACGGCGCCGGCTTCACGTTACGGGGCTTTGGCGCTGGCTCGGCCATCGCCACATCGGCGCTGTCGTCCGCCTCGTCGTCGCCGCCGCCGAAGAAGGCTGCCAGGAAGCCGCGGGATTTTTTGCCACCGCCGCTTGCGCTGGCCAGTTCGATGGCCGGCGCGCCGGCGCCCTTGCGGGCCTTGTAGGAGGCGAGCGCCTGTTGATAACCAGGCAGCGGCTTGCCGTCGCTCGGTACATGCAGCGTCTTGCCGTTGGGGAACACGCGCGCCAGTTCCTGGCGGCTGATGCCGGGCCAGTGGCGCACGTTGCCGACATCCATATGCACGAAGGGCGAGCCGGAGCTGGGATAGTAGCCGACGCCGCCGCCCTGCATCCTGAGGCCGATGTCACGCAGCTTCTTCAATGGGACGCCAGGAACGTAGAAATCCATCGCCCTGCCGAGCATGTGCTGGCTCTTCTCGGCGACGCCCCTGCTGCGGCTGCGCAGCATCGAATTCGTCGACGGCGAACGATAACCGCACACGACCTGGATATAATCGGTGGCGCCGCTCTCCCGATACGCTTCCCAGACCAGGTCCAGCAGGCGCGGATCCATCTTGGTCGGCTCGTTGCGACGCCAGTCGCGCAGGATGATGTTAATCTTTCGCAATCCCGCCTGGTCGTAGCGGCCATTGCGCTTGTAGACGATCTCCGCCTTTTCATGCGTGTGGAGATGATAGAGTTTCAGCGAGCGTGTCTCGGCGCTGGCGCCGGTTGCCGCCGCTGCAAGGAACCCGACGGCAACAATCACCGCTGCCAGCCATCTCGGCCAGACGCTCATGTGATAATGCCGCCCGTTTTTGTGTCGTTCGATTCTGTTCAAATCAAAAGGCCTTGCAGGCTGCCGTTTTGTCCCCGGATTTGACCAAACGGATGCGTGGTGTGTGCATCCGAATATCGATCCTAATGGTTAATCATCGCTTATTGAAGCCGAAATGCGGTAACACGGTGGCGATATCCCGCCAAAAATATTGCGCAGGATATCTTGGTAAACCGCTGGTTTAGATCATGTTTTGGCGCTAGCTCGAAACACGATCTGTTACCGTCCGCCTTAATACGTGAACACTGCGGCGAATACCTCGTTTCGAGGCGTGCTTGCTTCGAATGGATGCCCGGATGAGAACCCGCTTGGCCCTGTGGCTCAGGAAGCGAGCCGTTCGACCCGGCCGGTTTCCGGGTCGATGCCGTATTCCTTGAGCTTGCGGTAGAGCGTCGACCGGCCGATGCCGAGGCGGCGGGCGACTTCGCTCATCTGGCCGTTGTAGTGGTCGATGGCGAGCTTGATCATTTCGAGCTCGACGTCGGCCAGCGCACGCACATTGCCGCGATCGTCGAGCGCCCGCAGCGTGCCGAAACGAGGCCTGGCCGGCGCATCGGGCTCGGCGGCTGCGATGCCGCCGGCGGCCGGTATGCTGTCGCGCGGCTGGCTGCCCGAAGCCAATCCGGAAGGCGGCCACCCTGGAGCTGCCCCCCCTGGAGCTGGCCCCCCTGAAGCTGGCAAGGCGATACCCGCATCGAGATTGACCGTGCCCTCGACCTGCGCCCGGATCTGCGGGAACTCTTCTTCGGTCAGCATGTCGCCGTCGGCGAGCACCGAAGCCCGGAAGACGGCGTTTTCGAGCTGCCTTATGTTGCCCGGCCAGTCATAGGCCTGCAGCATGGCAAGCGCCGCAGCCGAGATGCCTCGCAGGCGGTGGCGCGGATCGGCGGGCGCCACCTTCTCCATGAAGTGCTCGACCAGATAGGGGATGTCGTCGCGACGGTCGCGCAATGGCGGCACGAAGATCGGATAGACGTTCAGCCGATAGAACAGGTCCTCGCGGAACTTGCCGTCCTTGACCTGTTGCAGCAGGTTGCGATGGGTTGCCGAGATCAGCCTGATGTCGACCCTGACGGTCGAGCGCCCGCCAACCGGATCGACTTCTCCGTCCTGCACGGCGCGCAACAGCTTGACCTGCACGTCGAGCGGCAGGTCGCCGATCTCGTCAAGGAACAGCGTGCCGGAATGCGCTTCGACGAACTTGCCGGTATGTTTTTCGGTGGCGCCGGTGAACGAGCCCTTCTCGTGACCGAACAGGATCGATTCGACCAGATTGTCGGGGATGGCGCCGCAATTGACGGTGACGAAGGGTTTCGAGCGGCGGTCGCCGCTGCCCTGGATGGCGCGCGCCACCAGTTCCTTGCCGACGCCGGATTCACCCTCGATCAGGATCGGAATGTTGGACGCCGCAGCCTTGCGGCCGAGCCGGATCACCCGATCCATCGCAGGACTGTGGGTGATCATGTCCTTGAACGTCAGATGGCCGCCGCGCTGCCGTGACGAGCGCTTCACTTCGCCTTCGAGCGCTTCGACCTTGAGGGCGTTGCCGATCGACGCCTGCAGCCTGTCGGGAGAGGCCGGCTTGACGACGAAGTCGAAGGCGCCGTGACGCATTGCCGAAACGACGGTTTCGATGCCGCCCTGCGCGGTCTGCACGATGACGGGAATGTGGATGCCGCGCTCGCGCATCGCCTTCAGCACGCCGATGCCGTCGAGGCCGGGCATCATCAGGTCGAGGATGACCACCGACACGTCGCGCGCATTAGGCCCGTCGACGAGATCGAGACCGGCCTCGCCGCCATCGGCGACGATCGCCGTGTGGCCGAATTTCGTCACCGCTGCCTCGAGCAGCCTGCGCTGCACGGGATCGTCATCGACTATGAGTATGGAAGCTGCCATGACTGATCCGACCCTGCCCGCCCGAGAATGCGCCCTATGGATCATCTTGGCACAGGGTTCTAAATAAGCTTTCAAAAAACCCGGTGAACGAATTCCTTAGGATTTGACCGGCTTCTCGTTTCCTCGAATTTTTGTGTCTGGAAGGATCGGCAATGCGCATGGTTTTTGCTCGAAAGCTGGCGGCGGCGCCCGGTCAGGGCGTGGCGGAGCTTGGCGATCTGCCGGAATGGAATCTGGCCGATCTCTATTCGGGCATGGAGGCGCCCGAGTTGAAGCGCGACATCGCCAAGGCCGCCGCCGATGCCATCGCCTTCGAGAGCCGTTGGAAAGGCACGCTCGCCGCCGAGGCCGGGCGTGGCAGCGCCGGCAGGCTGGGCGAGGCGCTTCAGGCCTATGAAGCGCTGGAGGAGCTGATCGGCCGGATCGTCTCCTATGCGGGGCTTGTCTATGCCGGCAACACGTCGGATCCGCAGCGCGCCAAGCTCTATGGCGACATCCAGGAAAAGATGACCGATGCCAGCGCGCACCTGCTGTTTTTCGCGCTCGAGCTGAACCTCATCGACGATGGCGCGATCGAAAACGCACTCGCCGCCGATCCGGCCTTCGCCCATTACCGGCCCTGGGTGCTCGATCTGCGCAAGGACAAGCCCTATCAGCTCGAAGACCGCATCGAGCAGCTCTTCCATGAAAAATCGATCACCGGGCGCGGGGCCTGGAACCGCCTGTTCGACGAGACGATGACCGATTTGCGCTTCGACGTCGACGGCGAGGAGTTGACGCTGGAGCCGGCACTCAATCGCCTTCAGGATGCCGACGGCGAGGTGCGCCGCCGGGCATCCGAGGCGCTGGCCGCAACCTTTCGCAAGAATTTGCGCGTCTTTACGCTGGTCACCAACACGCTGGCCAAGGACAAGGAGATTTCTGACCGCTGGCGCGGCTTCGAGGACATTGCCGATTCCCGCCATCTCGCCAACCGCGTCGAACGCAGCGTGGTGGATGCACTCGCCGCCGCGGTTCGCGACGCCTATCCGCGCCTGTCGCATCGCTATTATGCGATGAAGGCGCGCTGGCTCGGCATGGAGGTGATGAACCACTGGGACCGCAATGCGCCCCTGCCGGAGACCCCGCAGGCGGTCATCGGCTGGGACGAGGCCAAGAACACTGTGCTTTCCGCCTACCAGCGCTTTTCGCCCGACATGGCGGAGATCGCCAGAACTTTCTTCGACCGCAACTGGATCGATGCACCGGTGAGACCCGGCAAGTCGCCTGGCGCCTTCGCCCATCCGACCGTGCCTTCGGCGCATCCCTATGTGTTGCTCAACTACATGGGCAAACCGCGCGACGTGATGACCCTGGCGCACGAGCTCGGCCACGGCGTGCACCAGGTGCTGGCCGGCGGCCAGGGCGCCTTGATGGCGTCGACGCCGCTGACGCTGGCCGAAACCGCATCGGTGTTCGGCGAAATGCTGACCTTCCGCTCCCTGCTCGAGCAGACCACCGACAAGCGCGAACGCAAGGCCATGCTCGCCCAGAAGGTCGAGGACATGATCAACACCGTCGTGCGCCAGGTCGCCTTCTACGAGTTCGAGCGCAAGGTGCATGCCGAGCGCAAGAGCGGCGAATTGACCTCCGACAAGCTCGGCCAGTTCTGGCTTGAAGTGCAGGCGGAAAGCCTCGGGCCAGCGATCAAGCTGCGCGAGGGGTACGAGGTTTTCTGGACCTATATCCCGCACTTCATCCACTCGCCTTTTTACGTCTATGCCTATGCATTTGGCGATTGCCTGGTGAACTCGCTCTACGCGGTCTACCAGAACGCAGAGCGCGGCTTTCAGGACAAATATTTTGCCATGCTGCGCGCCGGCGGCACCAAGCATCATTCCGAGCTTCTGGCGCCGTTCGGCCTCGACGCGGCCGACCCTGCCTTCTGGCAGATCGGGCTTGGCGTGATCAGCGGACTGATCGACGAGCTGGAAGCATTGGACAATTGATGCGCAACACTGGGTGATGCGCAACACCGGATGACCGGGTTTTCCAGAACAGTTTAGCTGCAATGCATATTGGCGATGGTTCTATTCTTGTCTTGGATATTTGTTCTTAAATAACTTTCCATGGAAGTTTTCCGTTAGATTCCCGTAAGCTGTATGATAGCGTCCGCCCTCAAGCTCAGCCGGGCACGTATGGATCCGGTCGGAAAATCCCGACCGGTCATGTCGCGTCGGCGGATGCGACAACGGTTGTTGGCCAGGGGCAAACCGGTCGCCGACAGCTCGATCGAAGCCGGCTGTTCTGCAAATTGCGGAACCACCATCGAATGGTCCTTCGCCGAGGTCATGGCTCCACAGGCCAGGGCGGACGGATCGGACTGGAGAGAGAAAGACAATGGGCACTTTTTTCTACATGCTCCTGGCGTTCCTGGTAGGTGTGTTGGTTGGCTGGTTCATTTGGGGACGCCTGCGTGGCGAGCTCGACAGTTTGCGCGGCGATCTCGACCGCACGCGCAGCGAACGTGACAGATTGCGGGCCGATAGCGACCGTCTGACCGGTGAGTTGGATGCATGCGGCCGCGCCCGCGCCGACCTCGAGCGGCGGCTAGGCGAGGCGCCGGCCGCCAAGGCGCCAACCGCGAAGGCGGCAACAGCCAAGGCGCCAGCCGCCAAGGCCGGCGCGACCAAAGCCGCGATGCAGGCGCCGTCAACCCTGATGTCGACATCCGCACCCGCCAAACCGGCGCCGAAGAAATCTGCAACGGCGAAGGCCGCGACCGCGCCACGCGCAAGTGCCGCGAAAACGGCAACGCCGAAACCGCCTGCATCGAAAGCAAGCGCCGCGCCCAGGGCCGCGCCAGCGGCAAGCAAGGCTGCGCCGGTGGCAAGCAAGGCCGCACCAGCGGCAAAGAAAGCCGCGACCGGCAACTCAACGACCGCAGCGGCGGGCAAAGCCAACGATCTGCGTCGCCTGATCGGCATCGGCCCGACCAACGAGCGGCTGCTCAAAGGGCTTGGGGTCACGACCTATGCCCAGATCGCCGCCTGGACGCCCGACGATGTCAAGCGGATCGAGGCGACATTGAATTTCGACGGCCGCATCGAACGTGAACGCTGGATCGAGCAGGCGAAACTGCTTGCCGCCGGTGACGAGAAGGAATTTGCGCGCCGCTTCCCGACCGCGGGAGAAGCCAGCAATACCTGATCCATGGCAAGACGGCATCTGGAACAAGGCGGCGCCCTCTGGCGCCGCTTTTGTTTTTGCCCCCCGCGCCTTTGCGTCTTGAGACGCCGTTCCCTCGATTGCGCACGGTCGAGCCCCCATATAGATCGATCGCTGGTGACCGCAGCATCCGAGCCTTATGTCCCTGCCCCTGCCCTTTGCAATCTTCCGGAACGACGAGACCGCGCGTCAGCTCGTTTTCGACCGGCCGGCCGAGATAATCGCAGCGCATTGCGAGGCGGACTTTTTGCCGGCCCTGGAAGCAGTGCAGGCCGCACATGACGGCGGCAAATGGCTGGCCGGCTATTTCTCCTACGAGGCCGGTTACCTGCTCGAACCCAAGCTCGTTCCGCTGCTGCCGGCCGGCCGCCGCGCCCCGCTTTTCTGCGTCGGCGTGTTCAACGCGCCGGTCGAAGAGACGGTCGCGCCAGGCGATCTGCCGGCTAGCAACGGCCCGATTTTTGACGCCAAGGCAGCCTGGTCTTCGGACGACTACGCCAAACGCTTTGCCAGGCTGCATGACCACATCCGCAAGGGCGACTGCTACCAGGGCAATCTGACCTTTCCTGTCCACGCGCAATGGTCGGGCGATCCACTGGTCGCCTTCAACGCGCTAACCGAACGCCAGCCGGTAAAGTACGGGGCGCTGGTCGCGCTCGGCGATCCGATCGTCTTGTCGCGTTCGCCGGAACTGTTCTTCGAGGTCGACGCGGAAGGCATGATCGAGACACATCCGATGAAAGGCACCGCGCCGCGCGGCGCCACCAAGGCGGAGGACGATCGCCTGAAAGCGTTCTTGCGCAACGACGAGAAGAACCAGGCCGAGAACCGGATGATTGTCGATCTCCTGCGCAACGACATTTCACTAATCAGCGAGGTTGGCACGCTCGATGTGCCGGAGCTTTTCCGCATCGAGAGCTACCCGACCGTCCACCAGATGGTGAGCCGCGTACGGGCGAAACTCTTGTCCGGCCTCACCATCCGCCAGATTTTCGCCGCGCTGTTCCCCTGCGGCTCGATCACCGGCGCGCCGAAGATCCGCGCCATGGAGATCCTGCGCGAGCTGGAAGGTGGCCCGCGCGATGTCTATTGCGGCGCCATAGGCTGGATCGCGCCCGGCGGCCGGATGCGCTTTTCGGTGGCGATCCGCACCATCTCGCTCTTTGCCAATGGCGAGGCGGTCTACAACGTCGGCGGTGGCGTCGTCTTCGATTCGACGACCGAAGAGGAGTACCAGGAGTGTCTGCTGAAAGCCCGTTTCGCGACGGGAACACTACCGATTTCGAACTGATCGAAACAATGCGCTGGGAGCCCGGCTCGGGTTTCCTCCGCTTCGACCGCCATCTCGCGCGGCTTTACGGCTCGGCAAGCGAACTCGGTTTCGCCTGCGATCCGCAAAGGGTCGGCGAAGCGCTGATGAATGCGGTTGGCCACCAACAGATCGCGATGCGCACCCGCCTCGTCCTGTCGCGCAAGGGCGAAGTCGCGGTTTCGGTGCAGCCCTACGAGCCGCTCGCCGCAGACAAGGTCTGGACACTGCAGCTGGCGCGGGTGCGGCTTGATTCGAGCGACATGCTGCTGCGTCACAAGACCAGCCGCCGACAAACCTATACGCGCGCCCGCGCCGAATATCTTGCCAGCTGCGCCGACGAGGTGCTGCTCGCCAATGAGCGCGGCGAAATCTGCGAGGGCACGATCACCAATGTCTTTGCCGATTTCGGCGACGGCGTGCTGGCCACGCCGCGGCTCGATTGCGGCCTGCTGCCTGGCGTCCTGCGCGGCGAACTGCTGGATCAAGGCCGCGCCGGCGAAGCGGTCTACACGTGGAACGAACTGAAATCGGCCAAGGCGCTGTTCGTCGGCAACTCGCTGCGCGGATTGATCCCGGCGCGGCTGGGCTGAAGCATCGGGAGACAACAATGTTCGTGATTTCGCTGAACTACAAGGTGCCGCTGGCCGAGATCGACCGCCTGCAGCAAGCGCACATCGAGTGGCTGAAGGCCTGCTATGTGGAAGGCATTTTTGTCGCCTCCGGGCCGAAGCGGCCGAGGACCGGCGGCATCATCATCGCGCACGGTCCACGCGAGGTGCTCGATGCCAGACTGGCGGACGATCCCTTCGCCAAGGCAGGTGCTGCCGATTACGAAATCACCGAATTCACGGCGAGAATGGCCGCTGCCGCACTGGAAGTCTACAAAGAAGCATGAGTTTCCGCCCACCGACCCACACACCCTATGACGGCTCGTCGAAACTGTTCACCATCGGGCTGAAGCCGCTCAATCTCGATAGTTGGATCGAGGTCGACGAATATCTGCTGCCCTATCTTGCCGAGAAACGCCGGCTTTATGCGGAAATTCCCGACAAGGTCTTTGTCGAGGAGCAAGCCACACGCGACGCTCAGCGCGAAGTGCTCGATCTGCTCGGTGCGCATCTGGCGGCGAACTTTCCTGAGAGCCACAGGCGTACCGACAACGCGATCGAGGTGATCGGCGGCACCGACAATCTCGAAGGCTCAGGCACCGCAGCTTCTTTCAGCGATGCGCCGCTTGTCGCGGCCTCGTTGCTCGTCCAGGAGGATTTGATCCTGATGCGCCGCGACGAGAGCGGCTGGCGTCTGGCGGCCGGCTCGCTCTGCTTCCCCTCGTCATGGGCGCTGACCGAAAAATTCGGCAAGCCGCTGCAGCAGATCCACGCGCCGGTACCGGGTTTCGGTCCGGGCACACGCCCGGCCGATCTCATCAACCGCATGTTCGACGGCCTCCAGGGCCAAGCCGTCGAACGCTATAACTGGTCGATCCAGGCGGGCGACGCGCTCTACCATCCGCTCTCGAACCTCGAACGCATCGACCGCGCCAGCAGTCGCCCGTCGAGATTCCCGGACGGCGACATCGACGCCCACGCCTTTATCCGCGTCGAGCGGCAGACGCTGAGAAAGCTCCCCGTTTCGGGCGACGTACTCTTCACCATCCGTATCCATCTCGACCCGCTCGCCGTGCTGGAGCGCCACCGCGACCGCGCGTCACTCGCAGTGTCCTTGGCCGAACAACTTCTGGCGCTGGACGAGGCACAGCTCGACTACAAGGGGATGACCGCCGACCGTGACCGCCTGGTCGCGTGGCTCAGGGCGCTGGCGCTGTCCTAGAGCAGTTCATCGTTTCACGGAAACGCCGAACCGCTCTACCTCTTTGTTCTTGCGCAATTCCGGACGGAAAACCGTTTCACACCTTTCCTGGAATTGCCCTAAATCGCAGCCAGGCCCAGCAGCAGGATCGCGGACATCGCGGTAAAGACGGTGACGTTGACGTCCCACCGCCAGCCCGCCGGTCCAAACGGCGGCCGGAATGGTGGATAGCCGTTCTCGTCGTAAAGCACTCCGCCATAGATCGGCCGCGAGAGCATGGCCACGAAGAACGCTCCATACATGGCCGCGGCCAGTCCCCCCGCGAGATAGAGCCGCTCGGCCTCGAGTTGCCCCTTGATCCAGATAAGCCCGAGCGCAATCAGCGCCACTCCGGTGTAGCTCAGCACCTGCCAGACGACGTGAAACCGGGCGTGGGGGGTCCACAACGGATTGGTCGCGTGGGTGGCGTTCAAGTCGGCTTTGATCGTCACCACACCGTAGCCCACGGTCGCGACGCTCAGCAGAATTCGGGCAAGCAGATGACCGTCGTAAGCGAGTTCCATCGCATTTCCTCCCTCACGCCGGAACGGCTTGAATGGCGCCCTGGGCACAGAAGAGCTGCCCATCGGCCAGCCGCGCATAATTATGGACGATCCCGTTCTCGTGATCCTGCAACTGCACAATGAAGTTGCCGCTCTGCTCCGTCCAGCTCGCGAGCACGAGATTCGGGCGCACGCTGGTCAGGCCGACGTTGACCACCTCGTCGATTTCGGTGGTCCCGATCGACGCCTGGATATGCAATTCCTGCGGCGAGAGAAATGTCAGCCGCGGTACGAAGGGGCCGAAAACGCAGTCGAAAGTCTTGCCTACGAGCGAGGCTGGAAAAGCATCGGTTGCTGCCATCATCCTCTCCTTGGGCATGGCCGCTGCGACCACGCCATTTGACGATTCTCGGTAACGCAGTCGCAGAAATATTCCGAATAGGTGCCCTTGGAGCGCTCCAAGGAATACGATCCCTCTATTTCGGTTTTGAGTCAATAAAATTCTTGGAGCGCTCCAAAAAATGGTCTACCTCAGGGAAAACGAGTGAATCGCCAATGCCCACCCTAGCCGATGTCGGCAAGGCTGCCGGAGTTTCCCGGGGGACTGTCTCCAACGTCTTCAACCGGCCGGAGCTGGTTAGGCCTGAATTGCGCGAGCGCGTCGAAGCGGCCGCGCGAGCGCTCGGGTTTGGCGGCCCCGATCCGAAAGGACGATTGCTGCGGGACGGCAAGTTCAATGCCATCGGGTTCATGCCGCCTGGCGCCTACGCCATCTCCGAAGTGATGAGAAGCCCTTACGGCCGCGAGCTGGTGCTCGGCGTTTCGCTCGCCTGCGACGAGGCTGGAACGACGCTCAGCCTTGTAAACGGCACCGACAATACGCGCTTCGCCAGCATCCGCGATGCCCTGGTTGACGGCTTTATCCTTGGTCACAGCGCCGACATTGGTCTCATAACTTCGGTACAGAGACGGCGTCTGCCCTTCGTCATTCTCGAAAGCGACGCAGGTCCCGGCATCAATTCGATAAAGATCGACGGCAGGAGTGGAGCGGTTGCTGCTGTCCGGCATTTGACCGGGCTGGGGCACCGGCATTTTGCCATCCTTTCGGTGCGCCGGACTCCCGGCCCGCCGATTGTCCACATGCCCGGACAGGCAACCCGCCCGCTTCTGGCCGGCTTCCCGCTCGACGATGAAAGGCTCGACGGTTTCAAACAGGGTTTGGCGGAGGCGAATTTGTCGATCGACGATGTCCCGATCATCGAGACGATCCCAGGCGAGCCATCTGCCGGAGCAGTAGTGTTCGACAGAGCACCTGAAGCAACCGCGATCCTGACAATGTCGGATTGGCAGGCGATCACGATATTGGACGAGGCGGTTCGCCGCGGCATAGACGTGCCGGGCCACGTATCGGTCGTCGGCTTCGATGGCACCGCCGAATCCGCACGCACCACGCCTCCGATGACCACTGTCGCACAGGACGTGATCGGAAAAGGCAGGCTTGCCGCCCGAATGGTTCTTGACAATGAAGCCCCCCGCCAGGTCGTTCTGCCGGTAGAACTGGTGGTTCGAGCCTCCACAGCCGCGCCGAGGGCAAAAATCCGCTGAAACGGGCGGGCGTGCCATCCGCACCAGGGGCGGCGCTCGCAGCGTCTTTTCTCTGAGCAGCGTCTGGCACTGGACGAGGCACAACTTGACTATAAGGGCCTGACAGCCGACCGTGACTGCCGGCGGAAGACAACTGTAACTTGTGGCTTGGGGGAACAATGATCCAGCATCTTGGCAGGCCGGTCACGTTCATGGCCGCGATCCTGGGACTGTTGACAGCAGCCGAGGCGGAGCCGGTGACGTATGCCGGCAAGCTTGGAAAGAGCGATATCGTCGTCGAATTCGCCGGCGACCCCGCGGCCGCCGGCGGCCCGCTGGCCGGCCGTTATTTCTACCGCTCGAAGGGCGTCGACATCCCGCTGCAGGCCCGGTCTCAAAAGGGCAGCAAGTTCGAACTGGCCGAGGAGGAGGCATGCGGCGCCGACAATTGCGATAACGGAAAGGCCGCGCCGATTGCCGCCGTCTGGCGCCTGGCCTCATCGAGTAACGGCAAAACCCTTGAAGGCAGCTGGAACGGAAAGAAGGCGCTGCCGCTCAGATTGGAACGGGTCGCAAGTCGGCAGGTGACCGAGAACGAGCCCAGCAGCCCGCTCGATCTCTACGATTTCAGCTTCATGAAGTTCTTCGGCAATGACACGCCGCTCACCATGGAAACGTCCCCTTATGACTATCTGCGGATGGACACTCGGCTCGATAACGGCAAGACGACTGGTTGGCCGGACGCAACCTACCGCTATGTCGTCGACCCCCGCACCAAATTTGCCACGCCGCGCATTGTCGAACTGTTCGGCGACGTTCCAATCGAGGCCGCGAATGCTCTGCTGCAAGACAGGCACTGGCGCGCAAACATCGGCGCACTGGGCTGCGTGGCGGCGCAATATGCCGGCTTCAACGAAGGCGGGTCGATTGAGAGTGCGGACGGCGGCACACTCGGCGGCTATGAGGACAGCACATTCGAATTGACCTCGCTGACGCCGCGGCTGATGAGCTGGCGGGAGTCCGGCAGCATCTTCTGCGGCGGAGCGCATCCGACCAACTATTCGGACGCCTACATCATGGATGTGCGCCGCGGCGTCCTGCTCGGGCTTCAGGACATTTTCTTGGATACGGTGGATGGCAAGCCCGGTCCTTCCCTCGCCTCCTTGGTCAAGCAACGGCGCAAGAAACCGACCGATCAGACCGATATCGATCACGAAGCCGAATGCGGCATGGACGATCTCATCGGCGAATATCTGGCGGTCAGCCTTTGGCGTCAGGGTGACAAGCAGGTTCTGGTTTTCGGGCTCCAGACCCTGCCGCATGCCATCCAGGCCTGCGCCGACGATCTGCTGGAACTGCCGGTCGCCGAGGCACGTGACCTCTTCAAGCCTGAATTCGCAAGACTGGTCGAGCCGTAGCCGGGATGGCGCGGCGTGAGGCCGGCCGTCCGCTTTTCGCTTTATTGTGACAATGATCTATGGTTTGTCGCGCCGCGGCCAAGCCGCTGTTCCGAAGCGTTTTTTGAGGGAGTAATCGATAAATGGCGAATGAAAACTGGCCCGTTTACGGTGAGATCACCGGCCCTGTCGTGATGATCGGCTTCGGCTCGATCGGACGGGGAACGCTGCCGCTGATCGAGCGCCATTTCAAATTCGACAAGTCGCGCATGACGGTCATCGACCCGCGCGACACCGACCGCAAATTGCTCGACGAGCGCGGCATCACCTTCATGCAGGATGCGGTGACCAAAAAGAACTACAAGAAGCTGCTGACACCGCTTTTGACCAATGGCGGCGGCCAGGGCTTTTGCGTCAACCTGTCGGTCGACACTTCCTCGCTCGAGCTGATGAAGCTCTGCCGCAAGCTTGGCGTCCTCTACGTCGACACGGTGGTCGAGCCCTGGCTCGGCTTCTATTTCGACGAAAAGGCCGACAATGCCTCACGCACCAACTATGCGCTGCGCGAGACGGTGCGTACTGAAATCGCAAAGAACCCGGGCGGCACCACGGCGATCTCGTGCTGCGGCGCCAATCCCGGCATGGTCTCGTGGTTCGTCAAGCAGGCACTGGTCAACCTCGCCACAGATCTTGGCCTCGACTTCTCGGAACCCGCGCAGCACGATCGCGAAGGTTGGGCCAGGCTGATGAAGAAGGCCGGCGTCAAGGGCATCCATATCGCCGAGCGCGACACCCAGCGCACCAAGAAACCCAAGCCGATGAACGTGTTCTGGAACACCTGGTCGGTCGAAGGCTTCATTTCGGAAGGCCTGCAGCCGGCCGAGCTCGGTTGGGGCACGCATGAGACGTGGATGCCGAAGAACGCCAAAAAGCACAAGAACGGCTCGAAGGCCGCAATCTTTCTGGAGCAGCCCGGCGCCAACACGCGCGTGCGCACATGGTGCCCGACGTCCGGTCCGCAATACGGCTTCCTGGTGACGCATAATGAGGCGATTTCGATTGCCGATTTCTTCACTTTGCACAGCAAGAAGGGCAAGGTGCAGTACCGGCCGACCTGCCATTACGCCTATCATCCCTGCAACGACGCCGTGCTGTCACTACACGAGATGTTCGGTGCCGCCGGCGAGGCTCAGCCCGTGCATCACGTGCTCGACGAAAACGAACTGGTCGATGGCATCGACGAACTCGGCGTGCTGCTCTACGGCCACGCCAAGAACGCCTACTGGTATGGCTCGCAGCTGTCGCTGGCCGAGGCGCGCAAGCTGGCGCCCTACCAGAACGCCACCGGCATGCAGGTCACGTCGGCGGTGCTGGCCGGCATGGTCTGGGCGCTGGAAAATCCCGAGGCCGGCATCGTCGAAGCCGACGAGATGGATTACAAGCGCTGCCTCGACGTGCAGAACCCATATCTCGGGCCGGTCAGGAGCTATTATACGGACTGGACACCGCTCGACAATCGGCCTGGTCTGTTTTCCGAGGACCTCGACACCAAAGACCCGTGGCAATTCCGCAACATCCTCGTTCGATAGCAGCGTTGCCTCGACACTCCGCCAGCTTGCAATCGCCCGGAAATCGGGCGATTGAAGAGGGCGGACCGAGGAGAGGAATTTGATGATGACGATTGTGCAAAGGTTGCTTTCGGCTGGCGTTGCCGCAGCCGCTGCCGTCACGTTGGCGGCCTGCACCACCACCGGCCCAGGCGAGCCGCCGGTGATCACGGCCAAAGGGGTCGAAGGCTCCTGGATCGACGCGCAGGGCACGGGCTTGTCCACCTTCAGGGGCGGCAGCTTCGCGACCGTCGCCACCGATACCGGCCAGAAGCTTGCCGATGGCAGCTACACCATGACCGGCGGCACCTCAGTCGAGATCCATGGCACTTCGCTGATCCGCCAGACGCCGATCAGCTTCAACTGCTTGATGGTCTCCACCAGCCAGCTCAATTGCACCAGCGCGAGCGGGCAGAATTTTGTGCTGACCAGGCGCACCTGAAATTCGATTCCGACTTGACTTTGCAAAGGGCGGCGGCTTCAAGCCGCCGTCTTCTTGCGCCGGCAAAGCTGATGCCGATTTCCGCTTGCATCGACTGAAACGCGATGTGAACATGGCCCGAGAGGGCTGTTACATCCCAGTCAAACAAGAGCGTTAAACGCGTCTGGTCCAGTTATCCGGGAGACGAGAATGAAGAAGATCGCTGCCATCGCCGCGCTGTCGGCATCGGCGCTTGGCCTGTCGGCAGGGGTATCCTTTGCCGACTACACGCTGAACATCCTGCACATCAACGACTGGCACAGCCGCATCGAGAGCAACAACAAGTATGAATCGACCTGCTCGGCCGAGGAGGAGACCAAGGGCGAATGCGTCGGCGGCGCCGGCCGCCTGGTCACCGCGATCGCCCAGGAGCGCAAGAAGCTGCAAGGCCAGAACGTGCTGCTGCTCAGCGCCGGCGACAATTTCCAGGGCTCGCTCTTCTACACGACCTACAAGGGTAAGACCGAAGGCGAATTCCTCAACCAGATGAAATTCGATGCCGAGGTGGTCGGCAACCATGAGTTCGACGATGGCGAGTCGGCGCTGGCGCCGTTTCTCGACATGATCCAGTTTCCGGTGCTCGGCGCCAACGTGAAGGCCAATGCGCAATCCAAGCTCGGCGACCGCGTCAAGCCGTCGATCGTGGTCGAGGTCGGCGGCCAGAAGATCGGCATCGTCGGCGCGGTCACCAACGACACGCCGGAGCTTGCCTCCCCTGGCCCGAACATCGCCATTGAAGACGACGTCAAGTCGATCACCGCTGAGGTCGAGAAACTGAAGGGAGAGGGCGTCAACAAAATCATCGCGGTCACCCATATCGGCTACAAGCGCGAGCGCGACGTGATCGCCAAGATCCCGGGCGTCGACGTGGTGGTCGGCGGCCACAGCCATTCGCTGCTTTCCAACACCGACCCCAAGGCGGAAGGCCCTTATCCGACGATGGTCGACAATCCGGACGGCTACAAAGTGCCGGTCGTGCAGGCGGCGTCCTATTCGAAATATCTCGGCGAGTTCAAGGTCGTGTTCGACGACAACGGCGTCGTCAAGGAGGCCAGCGGCGATCCTATCCATCTCGACAAATCGATCATTCCCGACCCCGCCGTGCTTGCCCGTATCAAGGAACTCGGCGCGCCGATCGAGGCTTTGAAGAACAAGGAAGTCGCCGAGACCACCAAGGCGATCGACGGCAGCCGCGAAAACTGCCGCGCCCGCGAATGCGAGATGGGCAATCTGGTCTCCGACGCCGTCCTCGACCGGGTCAAGGGCCAGGGTGTAGAGATCGTCATCTCGAATGGTGGCGGCTTGCGCGCCTCGATCGACCAGGGCACCGTCACCATGGGCGAGGTTCTCACCGTCCTGCCGTTTCAGAACACGCTGGCGACCTTCCAGATCTCCGGTAAGGATCTGGTTGCCGGCCTCGAAAGCGGCCTCAGCCAGGTCGAGGACGGCGCCGGGCGCTTCCCGCAGGTTGCCGGCCTGAAATATGCGTTCGACAAATCGGCGCCGCCTAACGGACGCGTCAAATCGGTCGAGGTGATGGAAGGCGGCGCCTGGACGCCGATCAAACCGGAGAAGGACTACCTGGTCGCCACCAACAACTATGTCCGCCAGGGCGGCGACGGCTACAAGGTGTTCGCCGAGAAGGCCAAGAACGCCTATGATTACGGCCCGGGGCTGGAACAGGTCGTTGCCGATTACCTCGGCGCGCACCGGCCCTATACGCCGAAGCTCGATGGCCGCATCACCGAGATCGCCGCGACCGGAGCCCCGACCGCAGAACCTGCCAACCCGGCCGAACCGCCAAAACCTGCTGAGGCAGCGCCGATAAAGCCTGCTGAGCCGGCAATGCCCGAAATGCCGGCCGGCTCCGGCGACATTTCCAAAACGCCGCCGGCCGTCCCGGCGGAAACCGCGCCGGCAACACCCGCACCCGCCGAGCCGGCCCAGCCGGCGGCACCTGCGGCTCCGGCCACACCGGCTCCGGCGACCCCTGCTCCGGCCGAACCGGCCAAGCCCGCCGAGACAGCGCCTGCCCCGAGTCAGCCAGCCCCAAGTGAGCCGGCAAAACCTGCCGAGCCGGCTGCGACGGCACCAGCCGAAAGCAGCCATGTAATCGTCGCCGGCGATACCTATTGGGATCTCGCGGTGAAGGCCTATGGCGACGGCACCAAATGGAAAATGATCTACGATGCCAACAAAGCCTACGAGCCACGCCGGCTGCCGGTCGGCGCAACCTTGACTATCCCGGCGGCCTCGAAGTAATCCGGCCGCATGAACGCAATGCACCCGCCCGGCAAACCGGGCGGGTGCTGCATTTCTGGGATAAGGTGCGGCCAGACGCTGCATTTGAAAACCGGCGCGGCATCGCTACTTTCGCCGCGGCACAGTTGGTTCGCGGTGTTGGAGAACCTCATGACGCGTGCCAGCCCTGCTGAAATCAAAGCCGAGAGGACCACCGCCTCGCCGTCGGCAGGGCGCCCTCTGGTCAGGACCGGCAAGGTCGGTGTCATGCTGATCAATCTCGGCACCCCGGACGGCACCGGCTTCAAGCCGATGTGGCGCTACCTCCGGGAGTTCCTGTCCGATCCGCGCGTCATCGAGCTCAACAAGGCGATCTGGTATCCGATCCTCTATGGCGTGGTCCTCACCACCCGGCCGAAGAAATCGGGCGCCAACTATGCCAGGATATGGAACCGGGAGCGCAACGAGTCGCCGCTGCGAACCTACACCCGTGCCCAGGCCGAGAAGCTCGGGCTTGCGCTCGGCGATTTACCCAACGTCGTCGTCGACTGGGCGATGCGCTACGGCAACCCTTCGACCGAGAGCGTGGCCAACAGACTGGTCGAGCAAGGCTGCGACCGCGTCCTGTCTTTCCCGCTCTATCCGCAATATTCGGCGACGACGACTGCGACTGCCAACGACCAACTGTTTCGCGCGCTGATGAAGATGCGCCGCGCCCCGGCCATTCGCAGCGTGCCGCCCTATTACAACGAGCCGGCCTATATCGAGGCGCTCGCCCGTTCGATCGAAAAGCATCTGGCGAGCCTCGACTTCGAACCGGAAATTGTCATCGCTTCCTATCACGGCATTCCGAAACCCTATTCCGACAAGGGCGACCCCTACCAAGCCCATTGCCTCGAGACGACGCGGCTGCTGCGCGAAAAGCTCGGCTGGGATGAAAAGAAGCTGATCACAACCTTTCAGTCGCGCTTCGGCGCGCAGGAATGGCTGCAGCCCTACACCGACAAGACGGTCGAAAGACTAGGGCGCGAAGGCGTGAAATCGATCGCCATCGTCAATCCGGGATTTTCCGTCGACTGCATCGAGACGCTGGACGAAATCGGCAGGGAAGCGGCCGAGACCTTCCACCATGCCGGCGGTGAAAAGTTCGCACACATCCCTTGCCTCAACGACAGTGCCGAGGGCATGGCGGTGATCGAGGCGATGGTGCGGCGCGAGTTGTCCGGCTGGGCCTGAACAGATCACCCGTCCATGCACCGGCAATCCGTGATCACCTGATTGTAACGTTGCTGAAACACACTTAAGTGTTTGGTCAAGTCGGCCGCGTGGAATGTCCAACATGGCCGGCTTTTGAGGGGAGAGCCAAATGGGTTTCAGTGGTTTTGATATCGCGCTTCTTGTTCTTGTCGCCCTTGTCGTCCTGGTGCTTTTCAAGGGCATCCGGACAATTCCGCAAGGCTATAATTATACCGTCGAACGCTTTGGCCGTTACACCAGGACATTGAACCCAGGCCTAAATCTGATCGTGCCTTTCGTCGACCGTGTCGGCGCCAAGATGAACATGATGGAGCAGGTTCTCGACGTTCCGACGCAGGAGATCATCACCCGCGACAATGCCACCGTTGCCGTCGATGGTATCGCCTTCTATCAGGTGCTCAACGCGGCGCAGGCCGCCTACCAGGTCTCCGGCCTGCAGAATGCGATTCTCAATCTCACGATGACCAACATCCGCACCGTGATGGGCTCGATGGACCTCGACGAACTTTTGTCGAACCGCGACGCCATCAACGAGCGCCTGCTGCGGGTCGTTGACGAGGCGGCGCATCCCTGGGGCATCAAGATTACTCGTGTCGAGATCAAGGACATCAACCCACCGGCCAATCTCGTCGAATCGATGGGCCGCCAGATGATGGCCGAGCGCAATAAGCGCGCCCAGATCCTCGCCGCCGAAGGCCTCAAGCAATCGCAGATTCTGGAGGCCGAGGGCCGCAAGGAAGCCGCCTTCCGCGACGCCGAGGCGCGCGAGCGCTCGGCCGAGGCTGAAGCACGCGCCACGCAGGTGGTGTCGGAGGCGATCTCCAAGGGCGACGTGCAGGCGCTCAACTACTTCGTCGCGCTGAAATACACCGAAGCGCTGACCAAGATCGGCTCGGCGACAAACAGCAAGCTCGTTCTGATGCCGATAGAGGCCTCATCGCTGATCGGCACGCTCGGCGGCATTGGCGAAATCGCCAAGGAGGTTTTCCGGAGCGAAGGCACCGCCGGCGCCGCACGACAGGCCGCCCGCCCGCCGGTGGTTCGCCCGAGCGAAACCTGAGGCCGCCGCCATGCTCGACCGCATTGTTTCCGAACTCGGCCCGTGGAGCTGGATGGTCCTCGGCTTCGTCCTGCTGGTTATGGAGGTTATCGCGCCGGGTATTTTCATGCTGTGGATCGGCATTGCCGCGCTGTTGATCGGCGTCGTCTCACTTCTCATCTGGGATGCCGGTTTCTGGACCTGGCAGGTCCAGGTCCTCGCCTTCCTCGCGCTGTCGCTGGTCTCGGCCTATGTCGGCAAGCGGCTGGTGGGCGGGCGCCATGATGAAACCGACCAGCCGCTGCTCAACCGTCGCGGCGCACAGATGGTCGGCCGGACGGCGACCCTTGCCGAGCCGATCAAGGACGGGCGCGGCCGCATCAAGCTGGGCGACACGTTGTGGCGCGTCTCCGGCCCTGACCTGCCGGCCGGCACGCAGGTGCGGGTGACGGGCGCCGCCGACACCGATCTGGAACTGACGGTCGAGGCGGTCTAGAAGCCCGCTAAAGCAATTCCAGGAAAAGTGTGAAACGGTTTTCCGACCGGAATTGCGCAAAAACAAAGAGATAGAGCGGTTCGGCGTTCCGTGAAACGATGAACCGCTTTAGGCAGCACCGATGCGCAGCAGGTCGTGCAGATGGACGAGCCCGATCGGCCGCCTGCCTTCGACCACCATTAGGCTGGTGATGGCCGAGTCGTTGATCGTCTGCAGCGCCGTCGCAACAAGCGTGTCGGGCGCGGCCATTTTTGGCTCTCTGGTCATCACCTGATCGACGCTCATCGCCAGGAGATCGCTGCCGATATGGCGCCTGATGTCACCGTCGGTGATGATGCCGATCAGCTTGCCGTCCGCGCCAGTCACCGCCACGCAGCCAAACCCCTTGCGCGACAATTCCAGGATCGCTTCGCGCATGCCGGTACCTGACGACACCAGCGGCAGCCTGTCGCCGACATGCATGATCTCGCGGATCTGCGTCAGGTTGGCTCCGAGCTGGCCGCCGGGATGGAACGTGCGGAAATGGTCCGGGGTGAAGCCGCGTGCCTCGAGCAGCGCGATGGCCAGCGCATCGCCCATCACCATTTGCAGCAGCGTCGAGGTCGTCGGCGCAAGGCCGTGCGGACAGGCTTCCGGGGCTCGCGGCAGCAGAAGCACCACGTCCGCTGCGCGCGCCAGAGCCGATTTTTCGCCCGCAGTGACCGCGACCAGCGGGATCGAGAAGCGCCTCGAATAGGCGATGATGCCTTTGAGCTCGAGGCTTTCCCCCGACCACGACAGGGCGACGATAGCGTCGTTCCTGGCGATCATGCCGAGGTCGCCGTGATTGGCTTCGGCAGGGTGGACGAAGAAGGCCGGCGTGCCGGTCGAGGCGAGCGTCGCGGCGATCTTCGAGCCGATATGGCCGCTTTTGCCGACCCCGGTGACGATGACGCGGCCATCGATCTGCGACACCATGTCGACGGCCCGTGCGAACGGCTCGGCCAGCCCGTTTTCGAGAGCGTCTGCCAGTGCCGCGACGCCGGCCTGCTCCGTCGCCACCGTTCTCAGCGCCGAGGCAATCGCGGCCTGCCCGTCGTGCCGCTTCCTGTCTGGGGATTTCACGTCCATGGACGATGCGATTAGCGCTTCGGCGCGCGCCTGTCCAACGGAATTGCCGCCCCGAACACCTTGACGGCCCATCCCTCAACGCTCCGTTAACCATCCCCATTTACGGTTTCGTAAGTATGGCGCGCGTGCGCCGCGCAAGCAGTGGTGCCGATGTCCGGGTTTCAGCCTCAAAGCAAAATGGGACGAAAGGGCAAGGCGATCTGCGCTTTGCTGCTGGCAACCAGTGTCCTTGCGTTGTCGCGGCCGGCGCTGCTTTGCGCCCAGGAAACCGAGCTGCGCGGCGAGGTTTCGGAATCGACAATCCTGGACGACCAGCAGTACAAGATCAGGCAATCGAGCATGGCTGGAACCCAGGCCGCGCAGGCTGCTGCAACCGCCAACGACAATACGCCGCTGCCTACCTATCGTCCGGCCAGTCCGGGGGCCTTGCCTGACGACGGCACGGGCGAAGCGGCCACAACCGGCGGCACTTTCGATCCGCCAGAGGCCAGCGGCGACCCATTTCCCGACAACCCTGCTCCGCCGCCGCGACGGCGGCCAAGCGCAACGCAACGCGCCACCAATGCGGCCAACGCCGAAGACGAGACCGCGGACAGTACGAAGAGCAAGGGAACCGCGACTGCAGGCGCGGCGACGACCGATGACACCGATACAGCTGCCATAGACGAGCAGGATACGGTCAACCGCCGTGCCGTCACCGTCGATTCCGCCGAGAGGCTCAAGCTCGACCCCGGCGCCGAGCGCACCGAAGCCATCGAAGGCCAGAACAAAAAGAACGAGGACGATCCGTTCGCCGCCACAGGCATCGAGCTCGGCTCCTTCGTGATCCGGCCGACGCTCGAGCAAGGCCTGACGTCTTCGACAAACGCCGATTCGAGCAGCCTCGGCAAGCCGGCATTGCTGTCGGAAACGACGCTACGCTTCAACGCCGTCTCCGATTGGCGGGAGAATTCGGCGACGGTTGAGGGCTATGGCATCTTCCGCGAAACCTTGTCCGGCTATGACATTCACGAGGCGCAAGGCCGCGTCGACGGCACGCTCAACATCGATCTCGACAATGATCTGCGCGCCATCGCCAAGCTGGGCTATGAGGCCGTGCCCGAATCAGCCTCGTCGCCGGACGCCATCGTCGGTGCCGTTGGGCAGCCAGTGCGCCAGACCGTGAACGGCAGTCTCGCCGTCGAGAAGGATGCCGGCAAGATGCGCTTCGCGCTGACCGGCGCGGTCGAGCACGACATCTTTGGCGACGCCAAGCTTTCGTCGGGCGGATCGCTGTCGCAGAAGGGCCGCGACTCGACGCTCTACACGGCCATTTTGCGCACCGGTTACGAGATCTCGCCTGCCATCACCCCGTTCACCGAAATCGAGATCGGCCGGCGCGCTTATGATTTGCGAGTCGATCCAAACGGTTTCCAGCGCTCCTCGACCAGGCTTGGCGCGCGGGCCGGCGTCGAGCTCGATCTCCGCGAAAAGCTTAGCGGCGAGTTCTCGGTCGGCTGGCTGCGCGAAGCCATCGACGACGACGCCCTGCCGGCGATTTCGGGCGCGACGGTCAATGCCGATCTCAAATGGTCGCCGGAACGCGGCACCACGATCGGGCTCACCGCACAGACGACCGCCGAGAACACGACGAACGCGGGCGAAAGCGGCGACATGCTCTATTCCGGCAGCCTCACGGGCGAGCGGCAAATCCGCGCCAACCTGACCGGAAATGCCGCACTCGGCCTTGAATGGCGCGACTATACCGGCTCCGACGATCATGATTTGACGCTGAGCGCCGAGGCTGGGCTGACGTGGTGGCTGAACCGCTACACCGGGCTCACCACCCGCGCCAGGACTGAAAAACTGACCAGCAACCTGGTTGGGCGCGACTACACGGCCAACAGTATCTTCGTCGGCTTGAAGTTGCAGCGCTAAATGCATGTCGCGCAAAAGTGTGCAGCGGTTTTGCGATAACGACATTCATAAAACAAGAACCTAATGCGCGTCGCATGAGGTCGGTCGAACGCGGCGCGCTTTAGCCGGTCTGCGGCAGCCGGTGTTGAAAACTACAAGGCTACGCCGCGGCGTTCTGACGGCGCGAGTTCGTCCAGAAGCGTGCGAATGACACCGGCCATGCTGGCATTCATGTCGCTGCGCCACAGTGCGAAGGCAACGTTGGCCTCGACGAAGCCTTCGGGCGAGCCGCAGTCGAACGTCCGCCCGCGGTAGTGGTAGCCGTAGAAGGGCTGTTGCTTCTGCAGCTTCAGCATTGCATCGGTGAGCTGGATCTCGTTGCCGGCGCCTTTTTCCTGACCTTCGAGTATCTTGAATATCTCCGGCTGCAGGATGTAGCGCCCGTTGATGTAGAGGTTCGACTGCGCCGTGCCGGTCTTCGGCTTTTCCACCATGCCGGTGATGCGGAAACCGTGATGCGCGTCCTCGCCGCGGCCGACAATGCCGTATTTGTGCGCCTCGGCCGGATCGCATTCCTGCACGGCGACGATGTTGTTGCCGGTCTCGGCGTAAAGCTCGACCATGTCCTTCATGCAGCTTTTTTCCGACTGCATGATCATGTCGGGTAACAGCAGCGCAAAGGGCTCGTCGCCGACAAGCTCGCGCGCGCACCAGACGGCGTGACCAAGGCCGAGCGGTACCTGCTGGCGGGTGAAGCTGGTCTGCCCCGGCGCCGGCTGCAGCCGCTGCAGGCGGGCGAGCTGGTCGTCCTTGCCGCGCTGCGCAAGCGTGTCGTAGAGCTCGAACTGGACATCGAAGTGATCCTCGATGACCGCCTTGTTGCGGCCGGTCACGAAGATGAAATGCTCGATCCCCGCATCGCGCGCCTCATCGACCACATACTGGATGACCGGCCTGTCGACAACCGTCAGCATTTCCTTGGGAATAGCCTTGGTAGCGGGGAGAAAGCGCGTGCCGAGACCGGCAACCGGGAACACTGCCTTGCGAACTCTCTTCATGTGCCAATTATCCATTTGCATGCCTGTTCGGCAATCCCGATTCGAGACATTTTCATGCCGAAATCGAGGATTACTGAACGGCGGGTCAGAAATCTCAGCTGGTAAAGCATTGACGCATCTTTTCACCCCGGACGGCACCTATGGTAAACCAAATGCTAACCGGGTTCGGCGATGAATAGTCTTCCTGAGATGAAGAAGGAGGAAAAGATGTCCGTTCGCAACGCCGCAAGGCGCTTCACCAGCGTCCTGACGGCCGCCAGCCTCTCGCTTGCCTTGCTCATGCCCAGCGGACCGGCTTTTGCCGATGCCGGCTTCCGCCAATGGGTCGCCAGCTTCCGTGCTACCGCCGTGGCGAGCGGCGTTTCCGGCTCCGTCTACGACCAGGCATTCAAGGGCATCAACGACGCTGACCCGGTGGTGCTGGAAAAGGCCCGTACTCAACCCGAATTCACCGCGCCCGCCTGGGATTATTTCGACAACCGCGTCCATGACCAGTCGGTCGCCGTCGGCCAGCAGATGGCAAGGAAATGGAAGCCTTGGCTGGACAGGATCGAGGCAAGATACGGCGTCGACCGCTACATCCTGCTGGCCATCTGGTCGATGGAATCGAACTACGGCGAAACGCTCAAGCGCGATGATATCATGCGCAATGTCGTGCGCTCGCTGGCGACGCTTGGTTATGCAGACCCGAAGCGCGCGAAATTTGCCCGCACCCAGTTGATCGCCGCGCTGAAGATCCTGCAGACCGGCGACATCGACGAAAGCCATCTCAGCGGCTCATGGGCCGGCGCGATGGGCCATACCCAGTTCATCCCCACCAGCTACCTGTCCTATGCGGTCGATATGGACGGCAACGGCAAGCGCGACATCTGGAATTCGATTCCCGACGCACTGGCGACAGCCGCCAATTTGCTGCGGAAGAACGGCTGGCAGGCAGGCAAGACCTGGGGTTATGAGGTCAGCATTCCGGACGGCAAGAAGCTGCCTGGGGGCTCGAAATCGCTGTCGCAATGGCAGGCGCTGGGCGTCACCCGTGCCAACGGCAAGCCGTTCAAGAACGGTGCGGACAAGGCGACGTTGAAGCTGCCCGGCGGCCGCGGCGGGCCAGCCTTCCTGATGATCAAGAATTTCTCGGTCATCAAGCGTTACAACAATGCCGACAAATATGCGCTCGCCGTGGGCCTTCTTGCCGACGAAATCGCCGGCTATGGCGGGCTTGTGCAGGACTGGAAGCGACCGTTTACCAAGCTCTCCTTCGAGGAAAGGCAGGAGCTTCAGAAGCGACTTTCCGAGCACGGCTATTACGACGGCAAGTTCGACGGCAAGATCGGTGACGGATCGAAAACCGCCATCATGGCCTTCCAGGCAAAGGCCGGCTTGACCCAGGACGGGTATCCGAGCAAGGAAGTGCTCAAATGGCTCAGGCAGAACTAGAGCCGGTTACGGGATGGAGAGGGTGATTGGTTTCGGCTGCGCGCATCCGGTTAATCGTTCGTCGCGTGCCGATCCTCGTTCTGGCGATCGCCGTTCTGGCAGTCGGCGCCGCCAGTGCCTTTCATACCTCGGCCATGGCGCAGGAGCCGGAAAGTCGTGGCTGGTCGCTGCGCGACCTGTTGTTTCCGCGCAGAAGCGAGCGGTTTGAGCAGCCGCCGCCCGAATTCCAGAGAGAATTCCAGAGAACAAAGCCCAGACCCAAGCTGAGGAAGCCCCGGTCCGGTCGCCGGCCGCCGCCGGCCGAACCGACAACCCCGGTGACCGAGAAGGCGCCGGATGCACGCGTCGTTCTGGTGGTCGGCGATTTCATGGCGTCTGGGCTGGCTGAGGGGCTCGACGCCGCCTTTGCCGAAAACACCGGCGTCAGGATCGTCGTCCGTGCCAACGGATCGTCCGGCTTCGTGCGTGACGATGTCTACAACTGGCCAGAACAGGTCAAGTCGCTGATCGCTGCCGAAAAACCGGCAGCCGTCGTCGTCATGCTCGGATCCAACGACCGACAGCAGATGCGCGTCGGCGATGTGCGCGAGCAGCCGCGATCCGAAAACTGGACCAAGGAATACGAGCGCCGGACCGATGCGTTCGGCAAGGCCATCGCCGCAACCAAGGTGCCGTATCTGTGGGTCGGCATGCCGGCCATCCGGGTCTCGAAAATGACCTCCGACATGCTGGCCTTCAACGACATCTTCCGCTCGTCCGCCGAAAGCCACGGCGGCGAATTCGTCGACGTCTGGGACGGGTTCGTCGACGAGAACGGCGCCTTCATCACCAGCGGTCCGGACATCAACGGCCAATCGGTGCGCCTGCGCTCCGACGACGGCATCAACATGTCGAAGGCCGGCAAGCGCAAGCTCGCCTTCTATACCGAAAAGCCGCTGATGAAGATCCTTGGGCTGGCCGCGCCGGGAAGCGTGGTGACAGCTTCTGCCCCAGCCGGCGCTCCCGTCGAGGCGCCGGCACCTGCTGCCGCACCGATAGCCGTCGATCGCACCGTGCCGATGCTGCTCAGCGATCCGGCGCTGGACGGCGGCTCGGAACTTCTCGGCGCCGCCCCGCCGGCAAAAGCTGACAAGAATTTGCCCGGCGAAAAGCTGATCGTCGAGGGCAAGGCGCCCGACGCCTCACCGGGCCGTGCCGACGATTTCTCCTGGCCGCCGAAGACACAGCCTGCGACGGCGGCCGCATCCGACACGACGACGGCGATCCGGCAGTAAGCAGAACCTCTTCGGAACGGACTCAACGCGGCAGCACGCTCGATCCCATCAGCGCCTCGTCGATGGCGCGCGCCGCCTGGCGGCCCTCGCGGATCGCCCAGACGACCAGCGACTGGCCGCGCCGCACGTCGCCCGCCGCATAGAGCCTTTCGACGCTGGTCCTGTAATCCCGATCATTGGCCTCGACATTCTTCGAACGGCGGCTGTCGGTGACGATCGTCATCTGCCGGTCGAGTTCCGACACCGGCCCTCGAGCGGCTGGCCCGGCAAAGCCGATGGCGATGAACGCGAGATCGGCGCGGATAACGAATTCGGTGCCGGCGATCGGCTTGCGCTTTTCGTCGACCTCGCAGCATTTGACCCCGGTCAGCTGGCCGTCTTCGCCGATGAATTCGAGCGTCGCCACCTGGAATTCGCGCTCGGCGCCTTCGGCCTGCGAGGACGAGGTGCGCATCTTGGTCGCCCAGTAGGGCCAGACCGACAGCTTGTCTTCCTTTTCCGGCGGCTGCGGCCGGATGTCGAGCTGGGTGACGCGCACCGCGCCCTGGCGGAAGGCAGTGCCGACGCAGTCGGAGGCAGTGTCGCCGCCGCCGACGACGACGACATGCTGGCCGCCGGCGACGATTGGGCGGGACGGCCATGCGACCGACTGGATCGGCTCGCCGCCTATGCGCTTGTTCTGCTGCACCAAATAGGGCATGGCGTCGTGCACGCCGTCGAGATCATCGCCCGGGATGTTGGCCGGACGCGGTGTTTCGGAACCGCCGCAATAGAGGACCGCGTCATATTCGGCGAGCAGTTCGGCGACCGGCTTGTCGACGCCGACATTGACGCCACAATGGAAGCTGACACCTTCGCCCTGCATCTGCTCGATGCGCCGGTCGATATAATGCTTCTCGATCTTGAAATCGGGGATGCCGTAGCGCATCAGCCCGCCCGGCCGGCTCTCGCGCTCATAGACGTGAACGTCATGGCCGGCACGACCGAGTTGCTGGGCAGCGGCCATTCCCGCCGGCCCCGAGCCGATGATCGCGACGCGCTTGCCGGTCTTCCGTTCCGGCGGATAGGGCCGGATATGGCCGGTTTCATAGGCCTTGTCGGCAATCGCCTGCTCGATCGTCTTGATGGCGACCGGAATGTCCTCGAGATTCAGCGTGCAGGCTTCCTCGCAAGGTGCCGGACAGATGCGGCCGGTGAATTCCGGAAAATTGTTCGTCGAATGCAGGTTGCGGATCGCGTTGTCCCAGTCGCCATTGTAGACGAGGTCGTTCCAGTCCGGGATCTGATTGTGGATCGGGCAGCCGGTCGGTCCATGGCAATACGGAATGCCGCAATCCATACAGCGCGCGGCCTGCTTCTCGACCTCCTTGTCCGACATCGGCAGCGTGAACTCGCGGAAATGCCGGATGCGGTCGGAAGCCGGCTGGTACTTGTGCACCTGCCGGTCGATCTCGAGAAACCCTGTTACCTTGCCCATAGTCCAGTCCCTGCTGTCCGGAAGGCACGCCTGGCGACGCACCCGTTAACCTCATAAGGCAGCCGTGGCAACCTTCAGTCCGAGGTCAGGATTGTTGATGAAGATGGTTGCCGAGACGCATGGCCTCCCGGCAATTTCCAAATCTATTCCGCCGCCACGTTCATGCGCATCCGTTCCATCTCGATCAGCGCGCGGCGGTACTCGACCGGCATGATCTTCCGGAATTTCGGCCGGAAAGTTGTCCAGTCGTCGAGGATTTCGCGACCTCGTACCGAGCCAGTGTAGTGGACGTGGTTGGAGATCAGCTGGTAGAGCCGCTCCTCGTCGTGGCTGGTCATATCGCCGGATACGTCGACACGGCCCTTGTGGTCGAGATCGCCGCCATGGTGGAGCAGCTTTTCCATAAGGTCGTCCTCTTCCGGAACCGGCTCCAGCTCGACCATCGCCATGTTGCAGCGCTCGGCGAAATCGCCCGCCTCGTCGAGCACATAGGCGACGCCGCCCGACATGCCGGCGGCGAAGTTGCGGCCGGTCTGGCCGATAACGACGACGATACCGCCGGTCATGTATTCGCAACCATGGTCGCCGACGCCTTCAACGACGGCGGCGACACCCGAATTGCGCACGGCAAAACGCTCGCCGGCGACGCCGCAGAAATAGGCCTCGCCCTCGGTTGCGCCGTAGAGCACGGTATTGCCGACAATAATGGACTCGGCAGCAACGATTTTCGTGTTCTCCGGCGGGCGGATGACAATGCGGCCGCCCGACAGGCCCTTGCCGACATAGTCGTTGGCAGCGCCCACCAGTTCGAACGAGACGCCGCGCGCCAGGAAGGCGCCAAAGGACTGGCCGGCCGTGCCGGTGAGCTTGACCGAGATCGTGTCCTCGCGCAGGCCCTTGTGCTTGAAGCGCTTTGCCACCTCGCCCGACAGCATGGCGCCCGTCGAACGGTCGACGTTGCGGATCGGCAGTTCGATGCTGACCGGCTGCCTGGCTTCGAGCGCCGGCTTTGCCAGTTCGATCAGCTTGCGGTCGAGCACGTCGTCGATCGGATGCTTCTGCCGCTCGGTCCAGTGCACCGCCTCGTGCGGCGCATCAGGCTTGTAGAACATCTTGCTGAAGTCGAGCCCGCGCGCCTTCCAGTGCTGGATCAGCTCGCGCTTTTCCAGAAGGTCGGTGTCGCCGATGATCTGGTCGAGATGGGTATGGCCCATCTCGGCAAGCAGCGCCCGCACCTCTTCCGCCACATAGAAGAAGAAGTTGATGACGTGCTCGGGCGTGCCCTTGAAGCGCTTGCGCAGCACCGGGTCCTGTGTCGCGACGCCGACCGGGCAGGTGTTGAGATGGCACTTGCGCATCATGATGCAGCCGGCCGCGATCAACGGCGCGGTCGAGAAGCCGAACTCGTCGGCGCCGAGCAGTGCGCCGATGATGACGTCACGCCCGGTGCGCAGGCCGCCATCGACCTGCAGCGCGACGCGCGACCTGAGACCGTTGAGCACCAGCGTCTGGTGCGTCTCGGCAAGGCCCATCTCCCACGGGCTGCCGGCATGCTTGAGCGAGGTCAGCGGCGAGGCGCCGGTGCCGCCGTCATAGCCTGATATGGTGATGTGGTCGGCACGCGCCTTGGCAACGCCGGCCGCAACTGTGCCGACGCCGACTTCCGAGACCAGCTTGACCGATACATCGGCCGCCGGATTGACGTTCTTCAGATCGTAGATGAGCTGCGCCAGATCCTCGATCGAATAGATGTCATGATGCGGCGGCGGCGAGATCAGGCCGACGCCCGGCGTCGAATGCCTGACCTTGGCTATGGTCGCATCGACCTTGTGGCCCGGCAGCTGGCCGCCCTCGCCGGGCTTCGCCCCTTGCGCGACCTTGATCTGCATCATGTCGGAATTGACCAGATATTCCGCCGTGACGCCAAAGCGTCCCGAAGCGACCTGCTTGATCGCCGAGCGTTCGGGGTTCTTGCCGCCGCCCGGCAGTGGCAGATAGCGGTCGGCCTCTTCGCCGCCCTCGCCGGTGTTCGACTTGCCGCCGATGGCGTTCATGGCGCGCGCCAGTGTCGTGTGCGCTTCCCTTGAGATCGAGCCGAAGGACATCGCCCCGGTCGAGAAGCGCTTGACGATATCGGCGGCCGGCATCACCTCGTCGAGCTTGACCTTCTTGCGCCCGGTCTCTTGCGCCAGCCTGATCTTGAACAGGCCGCGAATGGTCTGCGCCTGTGCCGTCTCGCTGTCGATCTGGGCGGAATAGTCCTTGAACGTTTCCCACGAGCCTTGGCGCACGGCGTGCTGCAAGGTCGCCACTGCGTCGGGCGACCAGATGTGGGCCTCGCCGCGCATGCGGAACATGTATTCGCCGCCGACCTCGAGGCTGTTGCGCAGCACCGGGTCGTTGCCGAAGCCGTCGGTGTGGCGGCTGACCGTTTCGGCGGCGATCTCGTCCAGCCCGACGCCTTCGATCAGCGTCGCCGTGCCGGTGAAGTACTTCTGCACGAAGTCCGACTTCAGCCCGATGGCATCAAAGATCTGCGCACCGCAATAGGACTGGTAGGTGGAGATGCCCATCTTGGACATCACCTTGAGGATGCCCTTGCCGATTGACTTGATGTAGCGGGAGACGACCTCGTAGGCATCGACCTCCGCCGGCAATTCGCCACGCTTGTGCATATCGAGCAGCGTGTCGAAAGCGAGATAGGGATTGATCGCCTCGGCGCCGTAGCCGGCGAGACAGCAGAAATGATGCACCTCGCGCGGCTCGCCGGATTCCACGACGAGCCCAACCGAGGTGCGCAATCCCTTCCGGATCAAATGATGATGCACGGCCGCCGTTGCCAGCAGCGCCGGAATGGCGATGCGGTCCGGCCCGAGCTGACGGTCCGACAGGATGATGATGTTGTAGCCGCCGGCGACCGCCGCCTCGGCGCGCTCGCACAGCCGGTCGATGGCGCCCAGCATGCCGGCCGCGCCTTCATTCGAAGCATAGGTGATGTCGATCGTCTTGGTGTCGAAACGGTCCTCGGTGTGACCGACCGAGCGCAGCTTCTCCAGATCGCCATTGGTCAGGATCGGCTGGCGCACTTCGAGCCGCTTGCGGCGCGAAGTGCCGACAAGATCAAAGATGTTGGGCCGCGGCCCGATGAAGGAGACGAGGCTCATCACCAGTTCCTCGCGAATCGGGTCGATCGGCGGGTTGGTGACCTGTGCGAAGTTCTGCTTGAAATAGGTGTAGAGCAGCTTCGATCTGTCCGACATTGCCGATATCGGCGTGTCGGTGCCCATCGAGCCGACCGCCTCCTGCCCGGTGGTCGCCATCGGCGACATCAACAGCTTTGTGTCTTCCTGGGTGTAGCCGAACGCCTGCTGGCGGTCGAGCAGTGAGACATCCCTGCGCAGGGCGCGCGGCTCGACCGGGTTCAGATCCTCGAGGATGAGCTGGGTGTTGGCGAGCCAGCTCTTGTACGGGTGCCTGGTCGCAATCTCCGACTTGATCTCCTCGTCGGAAACGATGCGGCCCTTGTCCAGGTCGATCAGCAGCATGCGGCCGGGCTGCAGCCGCCACTTCTTGACGATCCTTTCCTCTGGCACCGGCAGAACGCCGGCTTCCGAGGCCATAATGACGCGGTCGTCGTCGGTGACGATGTAGCGCGCCGGGCGCAGCCCATTGCGATCGAGCGTGGCGCCGATCTGGCGGCCGTCGGTGAAGGCAACCGCCGCCGGCCCGTCCCACGGCTCCATCAGGGCTGCGTGATACTCGTAGAAGGCCTTGCGGTCCTGACCCATCAGCTTGTTGCCGGCCCAGGCTTCCGGGATCAGCATCATCATGGCATGGGCGAGCGAATAGCCGCCCTGCGTCAAGAATTCGAGCGCATTGTCGAAGCAGGCGGTGTCCGACTGCCCTTCATAGGAGATCGGCCACAGCTTCGAGATGTCGTTGCCGAACAGTTCGGAATCGACCGAGGCCTGCCGTGCCGCCATCCAGTTGACGTTGCCGCGCAGCGTGTTGATCTCGCCATTGTGGGCGACCATGCGGTAGGGATGCGCCAGCTTCCACGACGGGAACGTGTTGGTCGAGAAGCGCTGGTGGACCAGGATCAGCGCCGTCTCGAAACGCGGGTCGGTGAGGTCCTTGTAGTAGGCGCCGACCTGATAGGCCAGGAACATGCCCTTGTAGACGATGGTCCGCGACGACATCGAGACGACATAGAAGCCGTTGTCGACGCCTTTGGTCTCCTCGTGGATACGGCCGGAAATGACCTTGCGCAGGATGTAGAGCCGCCGCTCGTAATCGTCGTCGTTCTCGATCTCGGCGCCGCGGCCCAGGAACACCTGCCGGTGCACCGGCTCGGAAGCGGCGATGTCGGGCGCCTTGGACAGCGACGAATTATCGACCGGCACGTCGCGAAAACCGAGCAGCGGCTGGCCTTCGAGCTGCGCAACCTCGGCGATGATGCCTTCGATATGCGCCTGCAGCTCCGGGTCGCGCGGCATGAATACATGGCCGACGGCGTAGTGGCCAGGCTTCGGCAGTTCGACCCCTTGCTTGGCCATCTCCTCGCGGAAGAAACGGTCCGGCAGTTGCACCAGCACGCCGGCGCCGTCGCCCATCAGCGGATCGGCGCCGACGGCGCCGCGATGCGTCAGGTTTTCGAGCACGGCAAGGCCGTCCTCGACAATCTGGTGCGACTTTACGCCCTTCATGTTGACGATGAAGCCGACGCCGCAGGCATCATGCTCGTTGCGCGGATCGTAGAGGCCGTGCGCGGCATAGCCGGTGCTGGTTCGCCCAATATTGGTCAGGGACGGATTTTTGACGGCTGCCGCTTTCGTCTGCGCGGCCTTCGTCGCAGATGGCGTCATGTCCATCATCGTCCTGTCCTCCGTTCCGTCCCCTTCGGGCGCTGGTTTCCGTCGGGAAGCGCGTGGCTCCCCTTTCAATCTTGCGGCACGTCTTGCGAAATTCTTGCCGACCGTGCGGCTTTCCGCATGGTTCGCATATGGTATTCGTACAGGCCAGAGCCAGGCTGTCTAGCTATCGCTCGCGGCAATTGCCGCAGAGGCGCAATCATATGCCAATGCGGCCAGTTTTGTGCGACAAAATAAGACAGCACTACTGTCCTAAATTTTTATGACAGAAATTTTGGATGCACACAAGACCGATTCACAAAATTCTTGAAGCTTTCGCGACAGAAAATTGCGCGGAACGCGGCCACAGCGTAACCTTCCGTCGCTGCGTCTACGGTCAGGCTTTCGCTGGCTTTAGCGGATTTTCTGCATCTGCCACTTGCGGCCGGCGTGCGAAAGCGGCCAAGCTCGCACCGATTTTCCCCAGCATAGGCAGACGCATGATTTTCGCTTCCGACAATTGGGCAGGCGCCCATCCCCGTATCGCTGCCGGCCTCTCGGCCCATGCCGACGGCTTCTCCACCGCGTATGGCGACGGCTTCCTCGACAAGGCAGTTTACCAGCGCTTCAATGAAATCTTCGAATGCGAAGTCGCGGTGTTTTTCCTCGCCACCGGCACCGCTGCCAATTCGCTGTCGCTGACTGCCTATAACAAGCCAGGCGGCATTTCCTTCTGCCATCGCGAATCGCACGTCATCGAGGACGAATGCGGTGCACCGGAATATTTCACCGGCGGTTCGCGGCTTTATACAGTCGAAGGCGCACTCGGCAAGATCGATGCCGGCAATCTGGAACGGGCGGTGGACCGTTTCGCACCCGAAAACGTCCATTCCGGGCGGCCGATGGCGGTTTCGATCACGCAGTCGACCGAGGTTGGCACCGTCTACACGCTGAACGAAATCGCCAGGATTTCGGCGATCGCAAAGCAGCGGGGATTGCCGCTGCACATGGACGGGGCCCGCTTTGCCAATGCGCTCGTCGCGCTGGAAACGACGCCGGCCGAAATGACCTGGAAGCACGGTGTCGACATCCTCTCCTTCGGCGGCACCAAGAATGGCTGTTGGTGCGCCGAGGCGATCGTGCTGTTCGACCTCGAGCGAGCCAAGGAATTGGCCTTTTTGCGCAAGCGCGCGGCCCAGCTGTTCTCGAAATCGCGCTTCATCGCCGCGCAATTCGATGCCTATTTCAGGGGTGGGCTATGGCTCGACACGGCACGGCACGCCAATGCGATGGCGGCACGGCTTGCCGCGGCGATAGAAGATTCCCCTTCGGCCCGGCTGGCCTGGCTGCCGCAGGCGAACGAGGTCTTCGCGGTCATGAAAAAGGCCGACGCCGAAAGAATGCAAGCGGCAGGCGCGGCCTTCCACGACTGGCACAGGCCGCTCGGCTACGACGGCCATATTGGCGAGGACGAAGCGCTCTATCGCTTCGTCACCAGCTTCGCGACCACGGCCGACGAGGTCGACCGTTTCGGCTACCTGCTCGCCGGATAGCAAGCCTTGCCCACCAGCAAAAAGAGCGGCGCATTGCTGCACCGCCCTTTCTTCCCGGGGAGTTGGCATCCCGGGAGAGTTTAGCTGCCTGGCTTAGGCGGCAGTCTTGGCCTCGATCTGCTTGGCCTTGGCCGGAGCCGAGGTGATCGCGATCTTGCGCGGCTTCAGCTCTTCGGGGATGTTGCGCTTGAGGTCGACGAAGAGCAGGCCGTTCTTCAGCGCGGCGCCGACAACCTCGACGTGATCGGCAAGCTGGAAGCGGCGCTCGAAGGCTCGGCTGGCGATACCGCGATAGAGCAGTTCGGAGCCTTCGCCATTGCCTTCCTCCTTGCGCTCACCCTTGACGGTCAGCACATTGCGGTGAGCTTCGATCGAAATCTCATCTTCCGAGAAGCCGGCCACAGCCATCGAGATGCGATAGGCATCTTCGCCCGTGCGCTCGATGTTGTAAGGCGGGTAGGTCTGGCCTTCCGGTTGCGCAAGCGAATCGAGCATGGTGAACAGCCGGTCAAAACCGACGGTCGAACGGTAGAGCGGGGAAAAATCAACGTGACGCATGGTGTGTTCTCCTGTTGAGCAACAAGGTTGCGTATGGCCGGTGCGAAACCCGTGACGGCGTTCCGGATGGGCCAGCGACCCCGACATTGGCGGCCGCATGACAAATTTGGGAAGCGGGCGACGGCATTTCAAGATTTTCCCGCGTCCGAACGGGACCGGTCCCGGCCCACGTCCCGATGTTGATGAACGGCAGATGAACCGTGGCTTCGGCGAGCGTTCAGCCAGGCGGCATTAAAACTGTTCTCGAGATCACGAACAGGTCGCCGGAAAAGGCGACACGACGAGGCCGAACCGGGTGTAACGTCCCTTCCTCCCGGTCGACAGAGGCCGGAAGCACGCCCAAGGCTGCTTCCGGCCTTTCTTGTTCGCTGCCTGGGTCGACCTCCCCGACGTCCCGAATTCCTTTGCTTTTGGCGCATGGGCGTTTATGCCTGATTTGCGCCCGTCGGCACCGACACCAACCAAACACCGTATGACCGATCTTTTCCACCAGCCCCCCCTCTTCCACGAAACTCCGGGCAATCCGCTGCCGGAAAACGCGGCCGGCGGCTTCTTCACCACGCGCGACGGCAAGAAGATCCGCTATGGGCTGTTTGCCGCGGTTACCCGCCCGATGAAGGGCACCGTCGTCGTCCTGACCGGCCGCAACGAGTGCATCGAGAAGTATTTCGAGACCATTCGCAACCTTGCCGACCGGGGCTTTGGCGTGGCAACCCTCGACTGGCGCGGCCAGGGCGCTTCCGACCGGCTGATCGGCGACCGACAGCGCGGCTTCGTCCGGAGCTTCTTCGACTACACCGGCGATCTGGAGCAGTTCTTCGAGGAGATCGTGCTGCCCGATTGCCGAGGGCCCTACTACATACTGGCCCACTCGGCCGGCGCGGTGATTGCGCTGCTCGCCGCGCCCGCAATGGCGAACCGCGTGCGCCGCATGGTGCTGATCGCACCGTTCTTCACCGTGCCGGACCTCCCGGTTTCGGTAAAAACCGTCCGCCGCATCTCTTCGCTGTTCTGCCTTCTCGGCCTTGGCCGGCTCTATGCCGCATGGGGGCCGCGGCCCAAGGAATCGGTGCCCTTCGCCATGAACAAGCTGACCAGCGACCCGGCGCGCTATCGGCGCAACACGCTGATCTACGAAACCTATCCGCAGCTGGCGCTTGGCGGACCGACGATCCGCTGGCTGAAGGCGGCCACGGAGGCGTCCTTGATCGTCAGCAACCCGGATTTCATGGCCAAGATCCAGGTGCCCTTGCTGATGATCGCCGCCGGCGCCGACCAGGTCGTCTCGACCAGGGCAGTCGAGGCCTATGCGAGGCGTCTGCGCGTCGGCTCGCTAGTGATGATCGACGGCGCCCGCCATGAGATCCTGCAGGAAGCCGACCTCTATCGCGAGCAACTGCTTGCGGCATTCGATGCCTTCATCCCAGGAACCGGCGACGCTGTTTGACCGCTTCGCCGGCGCCCGGCAATAAAGCCTGCGCGGGTCGCTTGCCCGGCACAGCTCGCCCCCTTATTCCCGTTCAGGCATCGCGCGCTAGGTTGCTGCCAAAGAGGTTGGAGGTCATTCGCCGGGAGAAAAACGACCATGAACGCATCGAACACGCTGTCACGTCAGGGGCATCGGCTGCTGCAGATTGGCGTCGCGCTGCTGCTGTTTTCGTCATTCGAGGGGTTTGCAATACCGTACCTCGCCGCACCGCGGCTCGGACTGTCCGCGCACACGCTCAGCGCCTTGGAGGGCGTTCTTTTGCTGGCGCTAGGCCTCACATGGTCTAGGCTCAATCTCGGCGCGGCGATGTCGCGGATTGCGTTCTGGCTCCTGATCTATTCGGCTTTGGCGATCCTGGCCGCCTACGTGATTGCCAGCGCCTGGGGGGCCGGCAACGAGACAATGCCGTTGGCCGCCGGAGCCGTCCACGGGAGCGCCTTTCAGGAAGCCGTGATCAAAGGCGTGGCGTATTCGTCCGCGCCGACCGGCCTCATCTCTTTCGTGCTCATTTTGTGGGGCCTGCGTCTCTCGGACGCTTGGCCTGCCGACTGCTAATTTAGAACCGCGGTTTCCGTCGGATTTGCGCAAAAACAGACGCTTGGGTGCACCGGATGCTCAGCCGCGCAGCGCCGTCATCGCCGCCGCGTGCAGCTCCGGTGTCGCCGCCGCCAGGATGTCGCCGCCGTTTTCCGCCGGTCCGCCCTCGAAAGTGGTGACGACGCCGCCTGCCTTCTCGATGATCGGAATCAGCGCCACGATGTCGTAGGGCTTCAATCCCGGATCGGCGACGATATCGACGCTGCCCGCCGCCACCATGGCGAAGGCATAGCAGTCGGTGCCGTAGCGGGCGAGCTGGACCTGCTTCTCGAACAGGTCGTAGCGTGAGCGCGCGTCTCCCTTGAACAGCGCCGGCGTGGTGGTGAACAGCGTCGCTTCGGCGAGATTTGTGGTCTTGCGCGTCGTGAGTTTTCGCGGGCCACCCGGACCTTCATAATGCGAGCCGGAAGCATTGGCGTAGAACAGCTCGCCGGTGAAGGGCTGCGACATCATGCCGGCGACGGCATCGCCGTCGACCGTCAGCCCGACCAGCGTGCCCCATACCGGCAGGCCGGAAATGAAGGCGCGCGTGCCGTCGATCGGATCGATCACCCAGACATGCCGGCTGGAGATGTTTTCGCTGCCATGCTCCTCGCCGAGGATGCCGTGATCGGGGTATTGCGCGCTGATCACCGCCCGGATGGCGCGCTCGGCTTCACGGTCGGCCTCGGTGACCGGGTCGAAGCTGCCGTGCTCCTTGTTGGTGACCGCGCCCTGATTGCGGAAGCGCGGCAAGGTCTCGGCTGCGGCGGCACGCGCAATGCGCCGCATGAACTCGATGCTGATGTCCAACTGATTCTCCCGCTTCAGCATGTCTGAGATGCCGGTATGCCTACGGTTTTATGCCGAAACAAAGGCGTTTTGCGCCAAAACAACGCGTTCGGAGCCTTTCGCACGGTGCCAACTGTTGCTCGAATGCAACGCCGCCGTCATGGAAATGCAGTTTCCACTTCACAGTGAATTAAAAAAGCCGGAACGCGCCTTGACATTTGTGCAGCGCACAATACGTTTGTTCTCGGACAGGGGTTCCTGTCCATGCCCTCCTTGGGCGTTTCCTCCCTAGACTTCGACCGTGTCGTGCAAACGATGCGGTCTTTTTTTACGCTGCCGCATAAGCGGCGAGTACCGCGATTCCGGCGCTATTCGGCAGCCAGCGGTAGATCCATGAAATTGTGATCGGGCATCGCCATCAGTTCGGCCGAAAACCGCGCCAGATCGCCGGCCAGGGCGTCGAAACCAGCCGATCTCTGGAACGTCCGCTCATTCATGTAGAGCCCGCGATTGACCTCGATCTGCAGCGCATGCAGATGGCGCACGGGGCGGCCATAGTGCTCGGTAATGAAGCCTCCGGCATAGGGCTTGTTGTGGGCGACGCTGTAGCCCATGCCGGTGAGCAGGCCGATCGCCGTCTCGGTCAACGCCGCCGTGGCGGAAATGCCGAACCGGTCGCCGACAATGAAATCCGGACGCAATCCGCTGTCGCCGACCCGTATGCTTGCCGGCATCGAGTGGCAGTCAATCAGCACGGCGTAGCCGAAGCGCGCATGGGTTCTGGTCAAAAGCCGTTTCAGCGTCTCGTGATAGGGCTTGTAGACCGCTTCGATGCGCGCCACGGCTTCCGCCAGCGGCAAGCGGCCGGAATAGATGTCGAGCCCCTCGCCGACCAGCTTGGGCACGGTGCCGAGCCCGCCGGCCACCCGCGCCGAGCGGATGTTGCAGAATGACGGCACCGGTTCGGCAAACATGCGCGGGTCGAGTTCCCACGGCTCCCGGTTGACGTCTAGATAGGCGCGCGGGAAGTTTGCCGCCAGCATCGGCGCCCCGAGCGCGACGGCACCGCCGAACAATTCCTCGACATAGCAGTCCTCGGAGCGGCGGATGGCGTTGCGGTCCAGCTTGGCCATAGCCATGAACCGGTCCGGATAGTAGCGGCCGCTATGCGGCGAGTTGAAGAGGAAGGGAACGCGCTGTTCGGCGCCCGATCGGATTTCGAAGGGTGGAACGACCGAAAAATCCTCGGCTGCCGTTTTCAATTTGAACGAACCCAGAAATACCAATGCATCATGATAAGGAAAGTGCCACCTCGCCGTCCGCATGTCCAGCCGCCGAAGTGCCAGCCAAATCAGGATTGTGCGGCCAACGTTCACTTGATGTTTACCGTCACCTCCTCATATACAGCATGGTTAACGGGCTTGCCGCACGGCATTGTCGGTTGGGTGATTCGGACGGGACAAGATGGCACGCATTCTGCTGGCGGAAGACGACGACGACATGCGCCGGTTCCTCGTCAAGGCGCTGGAGCGCGCCGGTTATCAGGTCAGCGATTTCGACAATGGCGCCAGTGCCTATGAGCGGCTGCGCGAGGAACCTTTTTCGCTGCTTTTGACCGACATCGTCATGCCCGAGATGGATGGCATCGAGCTCGCCCGCCGCGCCACCGAGATCGATCCCGACCTCAAGGTGATGTTCATCACCGGCTTCGCCGCCGTCGCGCTGAACCCTGATTCCAAGGCGCCGAAAGACGCCAAGGTGCTATCGAAGCCGTTCCACCTGCGCGACCTCGTCAACGAGGTCGAAAAGATGCTGCAAGCCGCCTGACGCGCTTTTTGTCGCGTCTTGACCGGCCCGGCAAGCCAGCCATTCTTTCCCTTTTCCCGCTATTGACGTGCCGAACCAAAAATGGTGTATGCGCGGCTTCGGATGGGCGTGTAGCTCAGCGGGAGAGCACTGCATTGACATTGCAGGGGTCACAGGTTCAATCCCTGTCACGCCCACCATCCAGATAATCCCTCACTTGGCCGTCGGTATTTTCATCGGCTGACGTTCTCGCCCTCATCCAGTCCTGATGCCGAGCTCGCCAATACCGGCCTCAGGCTGCGCCGAGGCGCAGATCGCCGGTCTCGACGTGCTCAAGAAACCAGGCATAGGTCTGTTCCAATCCGCTGCGCAGCGAATAGCGCGGGCGCCAGCCGGTGGCGAACAGACGCGACACGTCCATCAGCTTGCGCGGCGTGCCGTCCGGCTTCGTCGCATCGAATGTGATCGTCGCATCGGCGCCGGCGACCGACACGATGGTGCGGGCAAGATCGGCAATGGTGATGTCTTCCCCAGAGCCGACATTGATGTGGCTGTCGCCCGAATAATTCTTCAGCAGCCAGACCAGGGCGTCGGCGGCGTCGTCGACATGCAGGAATTCACGCATCGGCGTGCCCGATCCCCACACCTCCAGGCTCTTGCGGCCGGCGCGCCTGGCCTCGTGCGCCTTGCGCATCAGGGCCGGCACGACATGGCTTGAATTGAGGTCGAAATTATCGCCCGGGCCGTAGAGATTGGTCGGCATAGCCGAGATGTAGTCGACACCGTATTGGCGCCGATAGGCCTGGCACAGTTTCAGTCCGGCGATCTTGGCGATCGCATACCATTCGTTGGTAGGTTCGAGCGGGCCGGTCAGCAAGGCGTCCTCGGAGATCGGCTGCGCCGCGAATTTGGGATAGATGCAGGACGAGCCGAGAAACAGCAGCTTCTGCACCTCGTTGCGGAAGGCGCTGTCGATGACATTGTTCTGCATGACGAGATTGTCCTGCAGAAAATCGACGGGAAGCCGGTTGTTGGCCAGGATACCGCCGACCTTGGCCGCCGCCATCACCACTGCATCCGGCTTGCGGTCGGCCATCCAGCGCCGCACGCCGGCCTGGTCGAGAAGATCGAGCTCGGCGCGCGAGGCGGTCAGAACCTCGCAATCCTCGTCGGCCAATCGGCGCAGGATGGCCGAGCCGACCATGCCGCGATGTCCGGCCACGAAAACGCGCTTGCCCCGAAGGTCGAAGGTCATCAGCTTATCCCAATGCAGAACGGCAGCTTTGCCGGTTGGCCGGCAGAGCGCCGGATCGGCTTCTCTGTTGGACGCATACCGCATACAGATTTGCCCAGACAAGCCAAATCGCAAAGCCACCCGAAACCGGGCTTGCAGATTGGACGCTGCAATGTCTTGCGATCAGACGCCCGCTACCGCGCAGAGGCTTGTCATTCTGGCAATGGCAAGCTCCGGCTCGGCCAGCAATCCTGCCTGGTCGGCAAGGCGAAAGACATCGGCATAGTGACGTATGCCGCGCGCCGACTGCATGCCGCCGACCATCGAAAAATGGTCCTGATGGCCGTTCAGCCAGGCCATGAAGACAATGCCGGCCTTGTAGTATTCGGTCGGCGCCTCGAAGATCTTGCGCGACAGCGGCACTGTCGGCGCCATCAGCGCGTCATAGCCGGCGCGGTCGCCGTCGGCCAGCTTTGCCAGCGCCGCATTGGCGACCGGCGCGATGGTATCGAAAATGCCGAGCAGCGCGTGCGAATGTCTGTCGCCGTCGCCGGCGATCAGCTCGGGGTAGTTGAAGTCGTCGCCGGTGAACATCACCACGCCCTCGGGCAGCCGGTCCCTGAGCGCGATCTCCTTGCCGGCGTCGAGCAGCGATATCTTTATGCCTTCGACCTTGCCGGCATGGCGTTCGATGATCGCGATCACCGTCTCGAGCGCGGTTTCGAAATCGCTGCTGCCCCAGTAGCCTTTCAGCGCCGGGTCGAACATGTCACCCAGCCAGTGCAGGATGACCTTGCCGGATGCCTGGGACAGGATGCGGTCGTAGACGCTGACATAGTCGTCGGGGCTTTTGGCGATCGCCGCCAGCGCCCGGCTGGCCATCATGATCGCCTTGCCGCCAAGCCCTTCGATGAAGCCGAACTGCTCCTCATAGGCCGCGATGACATCGTCGAGCGTGCTCGCGGCCCCCGGCGCCAGATGGTCGGTGCCGGCGCCTGACGCGAGATCGGCGCCCTCGACGCTGCGCGCCTCGATAATGGAGCGGCGGATCAATTCCTTGGCATTTGCCCAGTCGAAACCCATGCCGCGCTGCGAGGTGTCCATCGCTTCGGCGACGCGAAAGCCGAGCCGCCAAAGGTGACGGCGAAACGCCATTGTCTTGTCCCAGTCGACCGCGGGCCTCGACCACGGATCGGTCATGGCGAGGGGATCGGCAACGACATGGGCGGCGGCGTAGGCGATGCGCGAGAACCGCGCGCCGGCCACAGGCTGCACCGGCTGGCCGACAAGCCGGTAGCGGATACGGCCGCCGCCTTCCCCGGGCAAGGTGATGTCCATGGCTCTCTCCTTCCCAGCGCCTATTAAATGGAACGTTCCAATAAATCAAGATACTTTGCCGCCCTTCGTCGCGCCGGTCAAATTGCTGCATCGCAGCAGGTGAAAGCCGTACTTGCTGGAGGATTGCGCCTATTGAGCCGCATTTTTCTCCGGTTCGAAAAAACGCGATTGACTCAAATGCGCCGCAGGGATTAGATCGTTCCAATAAATCGCACAAGAAACCACCGGGAGGACAGATCTGGATGGCCAGCCGGGCCAAGGCAACGATACTCGACATCGCCCGTGAGGCGGGCGTGTCCAAATCGACGGTATCGCTGGTGCTGCAAGGTAGCGGGCTGATCCGGCCTGAAACCGCGCTGAAGGTGCGCAAGGCGATCGAGGATGTCGGCTATGTCTACAACCGCGGCGCCGCCAATCTGCGCAAGGCCCATTCCAATGTCATCGGCATGGTCATCAACGATCTCACCAATCCGTTTTTCGCCGAACTGGCGGTCGGCATGGAGCGCGTCTTCCAGTCGGCCGGCGTCGTGCCCTTCATCGCCAATACCGCTGAAAACCCGGTGCGCCAGGAAGAGGTTTTGAAATCACTGATGGAGCAGGGTGTCGCCGGGCTCGTCGTGTCGCCGGCGCGCGGCACCACGCCTGGCGCGTTCCGCCGCCTTGAGACCGCGGGCGTTCCGGTCGTCTTCGTCATGCGCCGCCTTCCCGAAAGCCGCATCCCGGTGATCACACCCGACAATCATCGCGGCGCCTATCTCGCCACCGCCCATCTGATCGGTAAGGGCCACCGCCGGCTGGCCTTCTTCGGCGGCTCGTCCGACCTTGTCGTCTATCACGAGCGGCTGGGCGGCTTTCGCGAGGCCTGTGAAGCGCTCGGCATCGCACCGGCCGACAGGCTGGTCTTCGAGGGCGAAACCAGCCGCAAGGGCGGCATTGCCTGCCTGGAAACCGCGCTCGCCATGGCCGCGCCGCCGACTGCAGCCCTTTGCTTCAACGATGCGGTCGCCTTCGGCGTCTTGCTGGCGCTGCGCAAGCGCGGCCTGGAACCCGGCGCGGACTTTGCCGTCGTCGGCTTCGACGACGTGGCCGAGGCCGAGCACTATATGCCGGCGCTGACCAGCGTGTCGGTGAACACCGCCGGCCTCGGCGAGCGCGCCGCCCATGTCGTGCTGAAGATGATCCAATCGCGCACCACGCGCGCCGAGGATCATATCGGCGCCGTCAACCTCGTGGTCAGGGAAAGCTGCGGCCCCGATCGCAAGGAGCATGGCTGCGCAGGAATGGGAGACGCGGCATGACCGTCAGTTGGGGGCTGATCGGCGCCAGCACGATCGCAAGACAGTTCATGATCGGCGCCATCCGCGCGCAGCCGGACGGCGAAATCGCCGCAGTGATGAGCTCCAGCCCGGAGCGCGCCACCGCCTATGCCAGCGAAAACCGTATTCAGGCGGCGGTCTCGACGCTGGACGCCCTGCTCAAATCCGATATCGACGCCGTCTACATCTCGACCACCAACGAATTGCATCTCGAACAGGCACTCGCCGCCATCGAGGCGGGAAAGCATGTGCTGTGCGAAAAGCCGCTGGCGCTGACCAGCGCCGACGCGCGCAAGATGGTCGCCGCCGCCAGGGCCGCCGGCGTCGTGCTCGGCACCAACCACCATCTGCGCAATGCCGGCTCGCATCGGGCGATGCGCGAAGCGATCGCTGCCGGCCGCATCGGCAGGCCGATCGCTGCGCGCGTCTTCCACTCCGTCTATCTGCCGGAAAACCTGCAGGGCTGGCGCATCACCAGGCCGGACGCCGGCGGCGGCGTGGTGCTCGACATCACCGTGCACGATGCCGACACGCTGCGCTTCGTGCTCGGCGACGATCCGGTCGAGATCTCGGCATTCACGCAATCGGCCGGCATGGCCGCCGGCGGGCTGGAAGACGGCGCCATGTGCCTCTGGCGCTTCGGATCGGGGGTCATTGCCCAATCGCATGAGGGCTTCACCACCAAATTCGCCGGCACCGGCTTCGAGGTGCATGGCAGCGAAGGCTCGCTGATCGGCAAGGATGTGATGACGCAGAAGCCGGTCGGCTCGGTGTTGCTGCGAACGGCACAGGGCGAGGAGGAATTGAGCTTCGACCGCGAAGACCTCTATGCCCGTTCGCTGCGCCAATTCCACGCGGCGATACGTGGCGAGGGCCAGCCGTCCGCCACCGGCGAGGACGGCGTCTGGTCGTTGACCGCAGCCGAGGCGGCATTGCAATCGGCCAAGTCCGGCAAGGCCGTCGCCATCGACTCGAAGCTCGGGGGTGCTGCGTGAGCAAGCTCGTCTCCGCGGCTGAGGCCGCCGGCCTGATCAGGGATGGCATGGTCGTTTCCGTATCGTCGTCGAGCGGCCTCGGCTGCCCGGATGCAGTGCTTGCCGCCATCGGCGAGCGCTTCGACGCCGAAGGCCATCCCAAGGACATCACGACGCTGCACCCGATCGCCGCCGGTGACATGTACGGCATCAAGGGCATCGACCATCTAGCCAAGCCCGGCCTGTTGAAGCGCACTTTGTGCGGCTCCTATCCATCCGGGCCGTCATCTTCCGAGCCGCCGCAGATCTGGAAGATGATCGGCGACAATTCGGTCGCCGCCTATAACGTGCCGTCCGGCATCCTGTTCGACATGCATCGCGAGGCCGCCGCCAAGCGCCCCGGCGTGCTGACCAAGGTCGGGCTCGATACCTTTGCCGACCCGCGCCATCAGGGTTGCGCGATGAACGCGGCCGCCAGCGAGCCGATCGTTTCGGTGCAGCAGTTCGACGGCGAGGAGTGGCTCTATTTTCGCTCGATCGTGCCGCAGGTCGCGATCATCCGCGCCACCACGGCCGACGAGCGCGGCAACCTCACCTATGAGCATGAGGGTGCCTATCTCGGCGGCCTCGAACAGGCGCTCGCCGCCCGCAACAATGGCGGCATCGTCATCGCGCAGGTCAAGCGCGTCGTCGAGAACGGCACGCTGAAACCGCACGATGTGCGCGTGCCCGGCGTGCTGGTCGACCATATCGTGGTGGCGCCCGACCAGTTGCAGACGACGCTGACGCCCTACGATCCGGCCATCTCCGGCGAGATCTTCCGGCCGTTGTCGAGCTTCCGCAACGCCGAGATGAACGTCCAGAAGGTCATTGCGCGCCGCGTCGCCATGGAGCTTGCCGACGACATGGCGGTCAATATCGGCTTCGGCATCTCGGCCAATGTGCCGCGGATCCTGCTCGAGGAAGGCCAGCACGGCAAGGTCACCTGGGTCATCGAACAGGGCGCGGTCGGCGGCGTGCCGCTGCTCGACTTCAAGTTCGGCTGCTCGTCGAACGCCGACGCCTTCATGCCCTCGCCGCACCAGTTCATCTATTTCCAGGCCGGCGGCTTCGACGCCTCGCTGCTGTCCTTCCTGCAGATCGACCGCCATGGTTCTGTCAACGTGTCGAAGCTTTCGGCGCGGCCCCACGTCACCGCCGGCGCCGGCGGCTTCGTCGACATCACCGCGCGGGCGAAGAAGATCGTCTTTTCAGGTTTCTTCAATGCCGGCGCCAAGCTGTCGCTTGCTGATGGCGGCATCCGCATCGACCAGGAGGGCAAGGTCAAGAAAGTCGTCGGCGAGGTTGAGCATATCTCCTTCTCGGGCAAGCGTGCCGTCGCGCAGGGACAGGATATCACCTATGTCACCGAGCGCTGCGTGATGAAGCTGACGCCAGCAGGGCTGATGGTGACGGAGCTGGCGCCGGGCATCGACCTGGAGCGCGATGTGCTGGCGCAGGCCGAGATCCCGCTCGCCGTAGCCAACGATCTCAAAGTGACGCCGGATGCGCTCTACAGGGACCGGCCGATCGGCCTGTCGCTCAATGGCGGCGCCTCGCTTGGAGGCGCCCATGGCTGAGCGCCTCGTCACCTTTGAAACCGACGGCGCCATCGGCATTGTCACGCTGCGCCGGCCGGAGAAATTCAACGCCCTCGACATTCCGATGCTGCGGGCGCTGGAAGCAGCACTCGATGAGGCCGAGGCGGCGGACGGCGTCCGCGTCGTGCTGATCTGCGGCGAAGGCAAGGGCTTTTGCGCCGGCGGCGACGTCGAGGCATGGGCAGAAATGAGCGCCGCCGATTTCCAGGTGCAATGGGTTCGCTACGGCCACCGCGTCTTTGATCGGCTGGCGCGGCTGCGGCAGCCGACGATCGCCATTCTTGCCGGCCATGCGCTGGGTGGTGGGCTGGAACTGGCGGCGGCTTGCGACTTTCGCGTGGCGGAAACGCAGGTGAAGCTTGGGTTCCCGGAGACCTCGATCGGTGTCGTTCCCGGCTGGTCCGGCACACAGCGCGCCGTGCGCCGCTTCGGTGCGCAGGCGGTGCGGCGGATGGCGCTCGGCGGCGAGGTGTTTCTGGCGACCGAGGCTCTTGCTCTGGGGATTGTCGACCGGGTGGTCGAGACCGGTAAGGCGTTCGCCGAAGCCAAGGCCTGGGCCGGCAAGATCGCCGAGCGCGGGCCGCTCGCGACCGAAGCCGCCAAGCTGATGATTGCCATCGCCGAGGGCGAAGAGAGTGCTGCCGCGACCGAAGCGCTGGCCAGCGGCTTCATCGCGCTGACAAGCGATCTCAGGGCCGGCGTCGAGGCTTTCAAGGCCAAGCAGAAGCCGGCGTTCTCAAGATCTTAGGAACCTGAAACTCACATGAACGCACCTCTCAACATCGCCATGCCCGCCGAGGCAGCCGCAGCGCCGAAAAGCTACCGGCTGCTGATCGGCGGCAAGTTCATCGACGCCCAGGACGGCCGCACACTGGAGCGCAGCAGCCCCGGCCACGGCTTCACCGTCTCGCGCTATGCACAGGCCGGCGCGGCGGACGTGGAGGCGGCGGTACAGGCCGCGCACAAGGCCTTCGAGACCGGCCCGTGGCCGCGCATGAAGGCCGCCGAGCGCGCCGCGATCCTGCTCAGGACGGCTGACCTGATCGAGGCGCGGCTGGACGAGATTGCCCGGCTCGACGCACTGGAATCCGGCAAGCCGATTGCCCAGGCGCGCGGCGAGATCGGCGGCGCCGTCGACATCTGGCGCTATGCCGCGGCACTTGCGCGGACGCTTCACGGCGAAAGCTACGCCAATCTCGGCGACGCCATGCTCGGCGTCGTGCTGCGCGAACCGATCGGCGTCGTCTCGATCATCACGCCGTGGAATTTTCCCTTCCTGATCGTCAGCCAGAAGCTGCCCTTCGCGCTCGCCGCCGGCTGCACGGCAGTGGTCAAGCCGAGCGAGATGACCTCGGCCTCGACTTTCGTACTCGGCGAGATCCTGATGCAGGCCGGCCTGCCGGATGGCGTCGTCAACATCCTTGCCGGGCTGGGCGCCGATGTCGGCGCACCGATGGTCAGCCATCCGCTGGTCGAGATGGTGTCGTTCACCGGCTCCACCCGCGTCGGCAAGATGACCATGGCGTCTGCCGCCAACTCGCTGAAAAAAGTCGCGATGGAGCTCGGCGGCAAGAACGGCCAGATCGTCTTTCCCGACGCCGACCTCGAGGCCGCCGCCGACGCGGCGGTTTTCGGCGGCTTCTTCAATGCCGGCGAATGCTGCAATGCCGGCAGCCGGCTGATCGTCCATGAGGCGATCGCCGGCGAGTTCCTCGGCGCCGTCAAAGCACTCACCGCCAAGGTGACTGTCGGTGACCCGCTCGACGACCGCACCAAGGTCGGCGCGATGATCTCCACCGACCATGTGGCCAAGGTTACCGGCTACGTGACGGCAGCGGAGAACGGCGGCAGCCGGATCTATTGCGGCGGCAAGCAGCTTGCTTCGAGCGCCGGCCAGTATCTTGATCCGACCATCGTTGGCGACGTCACCGAAGACATGGCCATTGCGCGCGAGGAAGTGTTCGGGCCGGTGCTCTCGGTGCTGACTTTTGAGTCGATTGAAAGGGCGTTGCACATCGCCAACAACACGCCCTATGGTCTGTCGGCGGGCGTGTGGAGCGCCAGCATCGATACCTGCATGTCGGTGGCGCGGAATGTGCGTTCGGGAACCGTTTGGGTGAACACGTTCATGGAGGGTTACCCCGAACTGCCTTTCGGCGGCTACAAGCAGTCCGGTCTCGGACGCGAACTCGGCAAGCGCGCCGTCGAGGATTATACCGAGGAAAAGACAATCCAGTTTCATCGCGGCCAGCGCACCGGATGGTGGGTCGGCTGAGTTGGGAAGAACCCGGCGGGCATCCGCCGGTCGTGTAGGTTCAACAAGGGAGGAAGTACATGTTGCGCAAACTGCTTATCGGGACGGCTCTCGCATCAGGCGTTGCGTTCGCGGCCCATGCCGAGGACGTCAAGGAAGTCCAGATGCTGCATTGGTGGACGTCGGGCGGTGAAGCTGCCGCTCTGAACGTGCTCAAGCAGGATCTGGCCAAGGAAGGCTTTGCCTGGAAGGACGTGCCGGTGGCCGGCGGCGGCGGCGACGCCGCCATGACCGCGCTGAAGGCGATGGTGGCGGCCGGCAACTACCCGACCGCCTCGCAAATGCTTGGCTACACCGTGCTCGACTATGCCGCAGCCGGCGTCATGGGCGATCTGACCGAGACGGCGATAAAGGAAGGCTGGGACAAGTCCGTTCCCGCGGCCCTGCAGAAATTCTCCGTCTATGACGGCAAGTGGGTCGCGGCTCCGGTCAACGTCCACTCGGTCAACTGGCTGTGGATCAACAAGGCGGTGATGGACAAGATCGGCGGCACCGAGCCCAAGACCTTCGACGACTTCATCGCGTTGCTCGACAAGGCCAAGGCGGCGGGCGTCGTCCCGCTCGCGCTGGGCGGCCAGAACTGGCAGGAAGCGACCATGTTCGACTCGGTCGTGCTGTCGACGGGCGGGCCTGAGTTCTACAAGAAGGCCTTCAACGACCTCGACGAGGAGTCGCTGAAGTCCGACACGATGAAGAAGTCGTTCGACAATCTCGCCAAGCTCGTCACCTATGTCGACCCGAACTTCTCGGGCCGGGACTGGAACCTCGCCACCGCCATGGTCATCAAGGGCGATGCGCTGGTGCAGGTGATGGGTGACTGGGCCAAGGGCGAATTCAACGCCGCCAAGAAGGTCCCGGGCACCGACTTCCTGTGCTACCGCTTCCCCGGCACCGACGGCAGCGTCGTCTACAACTCCGACATGTTCGGCATGTTCAACGTTCCGGAGGACCGCAAGGCCGCCCAGATCGCCCTGGCCACCGCCACGCTGTCGAAGAGCTTCCAGTCGGCCTTCAACGTCGTGAAGGGCTCTGTTCCGGCCCGCACCGACGTGCCGGATACCGATTTCGACGCTTGCGGCAAGAAGGGCATGGCTGACCTGAAGGCCGCCAATGAAGGCGGCACGCTGTTCGGCTCTCTGGCGCAGGGCTATGGCGCGCCTCCGGCGGTTGCCAACGCCTACAAGGATGTCGTCTCGAAATTCGTCCACGGCCAGATCAAGACCTCGGACGAGGCCGTGACCCAACTGGTCAGCGCGATCGAAGACGCCAAGTAAGCGCCCGCCGATGTGAATGATCTCCCCGGCGCAAGCCGGGGAGAGTCCTCTGCGGTGGGGTTTGCGGTTGCGCCGACCGGCACGCTTTCGTGCCGCAGAGGCCGCGACGACAGAATTCCGGACCCGCGATACGGAATGGACAGATGAGCACAGTTGCTGAAACCAGTATCACGCTGACGCCGGAGCACGGTGCCCGTCCGGGCGCCTCGGTGCGCTCGCGCCTTCAGGACGCGCTGCCGAAGCTCGTGCTGGCGCCAAGCTTTGCCGCCACCGTCGTCTTCGTCTACGGCTTCATCCTGTGGACGATCTATCTGTCCTTCACCAATTCCAAGACCTTCCCGTCCTATGCGATCACCGGGCCACGCGCCTATCAGCGGCTCTGGCGCTGGACCTTCGAAAGCGACCCGCCGTCCAGCTGGTACACGTCGATCACCAATATGGGGATTTTCGGCTTCCTCTACATTTCCATCTGTCTGGCGCTCGGCCTGTTCCTGGCGATCCTGCTCGACCAGAAGATCCGCGGCGAAGGTGTGCTGCGGCCGATCTATCTCTACCCGATGGCACTGTCGTTCATCGTCACCGGCGTTGCCTGGAAATGGTTTCTCGACCCCGGCCTCGGCCTCGAGCAGACGCTGCACCAATGGGGCTGGACGAGCTTCCATTTCGACTGGATCAAGAACAAGGATTTTGTCATCTACACGGTGGTCATCGCCGGCGTCTGGCAGGCGTCGGGCTTCATCATGGCGATGTTCCTGGCCGGCCTGCGCGGCATTGACGGCGAGATCCTGAAGGCGGCGCAGATCGACGGCGCCACCACCTTCCAGCTCTACCGCCGCATCGTTATCCCGCTGCTGCGGCCGATCTTTCTCTCGGCCTTGATCGTGCTCGCGCATCTCGCCATCAAGTCCTACGATCTGGTCGTCGCGCTGACCAGCGGCGGGCCGGGCGGTTCGGCCTGGCTGCCGTCCAATTTCATGTATGAGTACACCTTCAAGCGCAACGAGATGGCCGTCGGCTCGGCCAGCGCCGTGATCATGCTGATGACCATCACCGCGATCATCGTTCCCTATCTCTATTCCGAGCTTCGGGAGAAGCCGCGATGAGCGCTATAGCCACTCCTGCTCGCCAGAGCACTGGCGGTATCAGCGCCAGGACGGTCAACCGTATCGTCATTTACGGGCTGCTGGCGCTGTTCGCGCTGTTCTACCTGATGCCGCTGTTCGTCATGCTGGTGACCTCGTTCAAGACCATGGACGAAATCCAGAACGGCAACATGCTGGCGCTGCCGCAGGCGCCGACCTTCGCACCCTGGATAAGGGCATGGAGCGAAGTTTGCTCGGGTCTCACCTGCGTCGGCATGAAGGGTTATTTCTGGAATTCGATCAAGATGGTGGTTCCGGCCGTCGTCATCTCGACCCTGCTCGGCGCACTCAACGGCTATGTGCTGACGAAGTGGCGCTTTCGCGGGGCGACGCTGGTATTCGGGCTGATGCTGTTTGCCTGCTTTATCCCGTTCCAGTCCGTCCTCTTGCCCATGGCAACGATCCTCGGCAGCCTCGGCCGGTTCGGCGTCAAGCTGCAGAACGCGACCGGCCTCACCTTCGGCTTCGGCAATCCGACGGTGAACCTGGTATTCGTCCACGTCGTCTACGGCATCGGCTTCACCACCCTGTTCTTCCGCAATTATTACGAGGCGTTTCCGAACGAATTGGTGAAGGCGGCGCAGATCGACGGCGCCAGCTTCTTCCAGATCTTCCGGCGCATCATGCTGCCCAACTCGCTGCCGATCATCGTGGTGACGGTCATCTACCAGTTCACCAACATCTGGAACGATTTCCTCTTCGCCTCCGCCTATGCCGGCTCAGGCGACGTCATGCCGATGACGGTGGCGCTGAACAACGTCGTCAACACCTCGACCGGCGTCGTCGAATACAACGTCAACATGGCGGCGGCGATGATCGCCGCGCTGCCGACGCTCCTCGTCTATGTGCTCGCCGGCCGCTATTTCGTGCGCGGCCTGATGGCCGGCGCCGTCAAAGGATAATCGGATGGCTTTTCTGGAAATTGACGGGTTGAAGAAGCGTTTCGGATCGGTCGAGATCCTGAAAGGCATCGACCTCGATCTCGAAAAGGGCGGCTTCCTCGTGCTGGTCGGGCCGTCCGGTTGCGGCAAGTCCACGCTGCTCAACACCATTGCCGGCCTGGAAACCATCACCGAAGGCGAAATCCGTGTAGACGGACGCACGATCAACGATCTCCACCCCTCCAAGCGCGACATCGCGATGGTCTTCCAGAGCTACGCGCTCTATCCGAACATGACGGTCGCCGGGAATATTGCCTTCGGCATGGAGATGCGCGGCGTGCCGGTCGGCGAGCGCCAGAAGGCGATCGACAAGGTGGCGAAGGTCCTGCAGATCGGCCATTTGCTGAAGCGCAAGCCAAGCCAGCTTTCCGGCGGCCAGCGCCAGCGCGTCGCCATGGGCCGGGCGCTGGTGCGCGATCCCAAGCTGTTCCTGTTCGACGAGCCTTTGTCGAACCTCGATGCCAAGCTGCGCGTCGACATGCGCATCGAGATCAAGCGCCTGCACGCCACCACCGGCACCACCATCGTCTACGTCACGCACGACCAGATCGAGGCGATGACGCTGGCCACCAAGATCGCGGTGATGCGCGACGGCGAGGTGCAGCAATTCGGCACGCCGGCCGAAATCTATAACAATCCGACCAACCTGTTTGTTGCCGACTTCATGGGCTCGCCGGCGATGAACCTGATCCCGGCGACGATCGGCAGCAACGGCAGCGGCTTCTCCGTCGTCATGGAGCGCGAGGCGCGCCAGCCGATTTCGTTGCCGCTGGCCAATGCGCCGGTCGGTCTTTCGGCATTCCAGGGCAAACCGATCATCTTCGGCGTCCGCCCGGAAGCACTGACCGATCCAGAGGGCGCCGAACGCAACGCCTCGAACATCGCCCGCGCCGACTGTCACATCGAGGTCATCGAGCCGGCCGGTTCGGATACGTTCGCGGTCACCAATCTCGGCGGCAAGGCGGTGGTGGCGCGGCTGCGCGCCGATGCCAACATCCAGCCCGGCACGGTCACCCCGCTCGCCTTCAACCTGACCAAGGCGGTGTTCTTCGATCCGGCGACCGAGAAACGCATTGTCTGACGGCTATGACAAATCCCGACATAGTCATTATCGGCTCCGGCATTGGCGGCGCCACGATCGCCTCCGGCCTTGCCGGCAGTGGCGCCTCGATCCTGATGCTGGAGCGTGGCGAACCACTGCCGGCAACGCCGCACTCACGCGACACGCGAGCTATCTTCGTCGATGGTCACTATCGGCCGAAGGAGATGTGGCTCGAGGCCGGCGGAGCGCCTTTCAACCCGGGCAATTACTACTATGTCGGCGGCAATTCGAAATTCTACGGCGCCGTGCTGATCCGCTACCGCGGGCAAGACTTTTCGGAGATGGAGCACTATGGCGGCATCTCGCCGGCCTGGCCGTTTTCCTATGAGGAATTCGAACCCTGGTATTCCAGGGCCGAGCAGCTTTTCCGCGTGCGCGGTGCACTCGGCGAAGACCCGACCGAGCCGTTCCACTCGATGCCCTACCCTTTCGGGCCGGTGCCCGACGAGCCGCCGATCGCGCGAGCGCGCGCCGAGCTCAGGAGCCTAGGCCTGCACCCGGCATCGCTGCCGCTCGGCGTCGACATCGAAGCCTGGCTGAAGGACGGCAGCACGCCGTGGGACGCGTTTCCCAACACAGGCGCCGGCAAGGTCGACGCCCAAACGGGACCGCTGGCCGCCGCACTTGCCGACCAGAACATCAAGCTCGAGACCGGCGCCCATGTCGAACATCTCGAGGCATCGCCGGATGCGAGGACAATCGCCGCCGTCCATTATCGACAGAACGGTACGCTGAAGAAAGTCGCGCCGAAACTGGTCATCCTATCGGCCGGCGCGGTCAATTCCGCCGCCATCCTGCTGCGCTCGCCCACCCCTGAGGGCAAAGGCGGTGGCAAAGGCCTGGCCAACCGCTCCGACCAGGTCGGCCGCAACTTCATGAACCACAATTCGAGCGCCATGCTGGCGATCGATCCACGCCGCCGGAACAAATCCGTCTACCAGAAGACGCTGATGCTGAACGATTATTATCTGTCCGACGGCAAGGGCGGCAAGCCGCTCGGCAACGTCCAGCTCCTCGGCAAGATCGACGGCAACATCCTCAAGGCCAATGTCAGGCGCGCGCCCAAATTCGCGCTCGATTTCATGGCCGGCCACGCCGTCGACTGGTATCTGATGTGCGAAGACCTGCCCGATCCCGAGAGCCGCATCATGGTCGACGGCAAGGACATCGTCATGCAGTGGCGGCGCTCCAACATGCAGTCGCTCGACGGACTGACCAAGGTGATGCGCGAGAATTTCCGCGCCTGCGGCTATCCGATCGTCCTGTCGCGGCCGTTCGACAAGCGCACGCCCTCGCATCAGTGCGGCACGGTGAAGATGGGCAACGATCCGGCGACCTCGCCGCTCGACCCGTTCTGCCGCTCCTTCGACCACAGCAATTTGTTCGTCGTCGATGCCGGCTTCCTGCCGAATTCGGCCGCCGTCAATCCGGCTCTGTCGATCGCCGCACAGGCGCTGCGCGTCGCCGATCATATCCGCAAGACGGAGCTTGCAACATGAGCCGCCCGGCAGCGATCGTCACCGGCGGCGCGCGCGGCATCGGCCTTGCCTGCGCCGAAGCGCTCGCAGATTCCGGCTTCGACATCCTCGTCGCCGACCTTGCCGACGAAGCCGCCGACGGGCTCGCCGCCGACATCACCGGGCGCGGCGCGAAATTCGCCTATGCCAGCAGCGACATCGCCGATCTCGGCGGCCATGCGGCACTTGTCGATGCTGCATTGAATGCCTTCGGCCGCATCGACTGCCTGGTCAACAATGCCGGCATCGGCGCCGTCCTGCGCGGCGACCTGCTCGAGCTCAAGCCGGAAAATTTCGACCGGGTGCTCGGCATCAATCTGCGCGGCACCGTATTCCTCGGCCAGGCCGTTGCCAAAGCGATGCTCGGCCTGCCGAGCGATGGTGCGAGATCGATCATCACCATCACCTCGGTCAGCGCCGCCATGGCCTCGCCGGAACGTGCCGATTACTGCATTTCCAAGGCCGGGCTTTCGATGTGGGTGAAGAACCTGGCGCTGCGGCTTGCCACCGAAAACATCGCCGTGTTCGAGGTGCGGCCGGGCATCATCCGCACCGACATGACCGCGGGTGTGACCGCCAAATATGACGGGCTGATCGACGGCGGGCTGGTGCCGGCAATGCGCTGGGGCGAAGCTGCCGATGTCGCCGCCGCTGTGGCGGCGCTCGCCGGTGGCAGGCTCGGCTTTTCGACCGGCTCGGTCATCAATGTCGACGGCGCGCTGTCGGTGCCGAGGCTATGAACAGGTGACGCCATGACCAACTACCTCCCATGAATGACTACATCCCATGACCGACTACATAATCGTCGGCGCCGGCCCGGCCGGCTGCGTACTCGCCAACCGGCTGAGCGAAGATCCGTCGCATCAGGTGCTGCTGCTCGAAGCCGGCGGCAAGGACTGGCATCCGCTGATCCATATGCCGGCCGGTTTTGCCAAGATGACCAAGGGCATCGCCGCCTGGGGCTGGTCGACGGTGCCGCAAAAGCACATGAACGACCGCGTCTTCCGATACACGCAGGCCAAGGTGATAGGCGGCGGCTCGTCGATCAACGCCCAGATCTACACGCGCGGCAACGCCCGCGACTACGATGCCTGGGAGAAGGAAGAAGGCCTTGCCGGCTGGGGCTATCGTGACGTGCTGCCCTATTTCAAGCGCGCCGAGAACAACCAACGCTATGCCAACGATTTTCACGGCGACCAGGGCCCGCTCGGCGTGTCGAACCCGATCGCGCCGCTGCCGATCTGCGAGGCCTATTTTCGCGCGGGACAAGAGATGGGCATGCCCTTCAATCCCGACTTCAACGGGGTAGCCCAGGAGGGCGTCGGTTACTATCAGCTGACGCAGAAGGACGCGAAGCGCTCCTCCGCCTCGGTCGCCTATCTCCGGCCGATCCGCGAGCGCAAGAATCTCACCGTCAGGACCGGCGTTCTGGTGACGCGCATCGTCGTCGACAAGGGCCGCGCCATCGGCGTCGAGATCGTCGACAGGCCGGGCGGCCAGCCAACGATCCTGCGCGCCGAGCGCGAGGTGATCGTCTCGTCCGGCGCCATCGGCTCGCCGAAGCTTCTGATGCAGTCGGGCATCGGCCCGGCCGACCATCTGAAGGCGGTCGGCGTCACACCGGTGCACGATCTGCGCGGCGTCGGCTCCAACCTGCAGGATCATCTCGACCTGTTCGTCATCGCCGAATGCACCGGCGATCACACCTACGACAACTACGCCAAGCTGCACTGGACGGCTTGGGCCGGCCTGCAGTATCTGCTCCTGAAGAAAGGCCCGGTGGCTTCCAGCCTGTTTGAGACTGGCGGCTTCTGGTACGCCGATCCGACCGCCGCCTCTCCCGACATCCAGCTGCATCTCGGCCTCGGCTCCGGCATCGAGGCCGGCGTCGAGAAGTTGAACAATCCGGGCGTGACATTGAACTCGGCCTTCCTGCGCCCGCGCTCGCGCGGCACGGTGCGGCTGAACAGTGCCGACCCGGCCGACCGCCCGCTGATCGATCCGAACTATTGGTCCGATCCCTATGACCGCGACATGTCGATCAAGGGGCTGAGGCTGGCGCGCGAGATCATGCGGCAGAAGGCGCTGCAGCCCTATGTGCTGCGCGAGGTACTGCCGGGACCTGACCTGCAGAGCGGCGACGAGTTGTTCGACTACGCCTGCCGCAGTTCCAAGACCGACCACCACCCGGTCGGCACCTGCCGCATGGGCCACGATGCGATGAGCGTGGTGACGCCCGATCTCAGGCTGCGCGGTATCGAGGGCCTGCGCGTCTGCGACGCCTCGGTGATGCCGCGCATCCCCTCCTCCAACACCAATGCGCCGACGATCATGGTCGGCGAAAAGGGCGCCGATCTGATCCTTGGCCGCGAGCCGCTGCCGCCGGCAGTGTTTTCCACCAACCGAGCGGCATGAAGGACAAGGAATGATCAGGCACTGTGTCTTCGTCAGATTCCGCGACGATGTCGCCAACGCCGAGCGCGCGGCAATCCATGCCGATCTCGAAGCGTTGCGGTCGGTGATCGACGGCATGGGCAAGGTCGAATTCAGCGCCAATACCAGCCCGGAACCCTTCGCTCGCGGCTTCACACACGGCTTCACCATCGACTTTCGCAATGCCGCGGCACGCGATGGCTATCTCGAGCATGAAGCGCATCAGCGAGCCGGCGCAAGACTGGTCGCGGCGCTCGAAGGCGGCATCGACGGGCTGATGGTGTTCGACCTGGAGATCGCGTGACTATCCCATTCTCAGCGCAACGACGCCGGCGACGATGCTAAGCACCGCGGCACCTCGCCATGCCGTCATCTTCTCGCCGAGTGCGAACACCGAGATCATCATGGCGAACAGGATCGATGTTTCTCGCAGCGACGCCACCGAGGCGATCGGCGCCTTGGTCATCGCCCACATGACGATCCAGTAGGCGCCGCCGCTGAGCACGCCGGTATAGATTCCCGCCTTCCAGTCGCGCGCCAGCACCGGCAGCGCCTGTGGGCCGCGAAAGACGACGCACAGCACCAGCGCCCACAGCGCATCGCAGACGAACAGCCAGGCCGCATAACTCGACGCGGTGGCGGCCAGCCGCGCGCCGCTGCCGTCCGACAGCGTGTAGCTGGCGATGAAGATCGATGTGCCCAGCGCGAAGCCGACGGCGCGCAGGTTCAATTTCTCCAGATGCGCGCCGCCGCGAAACGACAGCACCAGCGTGCCCGCCGACAACAAGAGGATGCCGACGATGGCGAGCGGCGCCGGCATCTCGGCAACCACCACAATGCCCCCCAAAGCGGCCAGCAACGGCGCGGTGCCGCGCGCCAGAGGATAGGTCTGGGCGAAATCGCCGGCCTTGTAGGCGCCGATCAGGAACGTCCTGTAGCCCATGTGGAAGACAACCGAGGCGAGGATGTACGGCCACACTTCCGGCTTCGGCACCTCGACAAAGGGCAACGTCACCAGCGCCGCGGCACCCATGCCGAGCGTCATCAGCGTGATCGACAGGAAACGGTCGAGATGGACCTTGACCAGCGCGTTCCAGATCGCATGCATGGAAGCGGCGGCGAGCACCGCGAAAAAGACAAACAGGCTCATCGTCGGTTCATCCGCCGCCCGTTCCGATGGCGATCGGCGTCTCCAGGTCGATATCCACCCAGAGCGGAAAATGGTCGGAGGCGATTTGGCCGATATCGGCGCTGACTGAGCGCACGCGCCCCGCAAACATGCCGCCGACGAAGCAATGGTCAAGCCGGCGCTTTGCGATCCTGCCGTCGATGGTCTTCACATGGGTATGAAAGTCCGACGTCGGTTCGCTGGCGACGGCGGCGGCATCGACAAAACCGTCGAGATAGGAGGCACCGCGATGATAGGGCGTGCTGCCGACGATGCGCCGGTACTCGGCGCTGCCCGGCTCCATGTTGAAGTCGCCCATCCAGATCGCCGCCACGGGGTTTTCCGGCTCCTGTTCGCCATTGCTCCAGTTGCGCGCCGGCTCGTCGTCGGCGCCGCTCCATGGCCCGCCCTCGGAGGGCGTACGGCGATGCTCGGCGAGCAGGTATTCGATCTGCTCCAGCCGCTCCTCGGCGGCGATATGCGCGAGATGCAGCGACAGCACCCGCACCGGGCCGGCAGGGGTGCGGATCATGCATTCGAGTGCCGCGTTGCGGGTGTTGAGCGGACGCAGCGTGCGCCTGAGCGGCAGCGTATGCAGCCGCGACCAGACGATCGGCAGCTTCGACAGAACCATGGTGCCGAATTGCCGCCGCCGGTTGGCGACGCGGCCGTCACGCCGCTCGCTGGCATCCATGTCGAAGGCCGGACCGTAGACCCAATGGTAGTCGGGCAGCAATTGCGAAAGAAGTTCCGGCTGGTCGTCCTCGTTGCTGCGCCGCCAGTGCCGCTCCACTTCCTGCAAGGCGATAATGTCGGCACCGGCCACGACATTGGCACAGCGCGCCAGGTCGTAGCGGCCATCGCTGCCGAAGCCGTACTGGATGTTATAGCTGACCAGCTTCATTGCTTATCCGGCTCAATTTCTTGCTGGCAGTAGCCGTTCGCTGGATTGGTTGCAATGTGCAGCCGGACAGAGGCAGCTTGGGCCAGATGCTAAGTGGTCAGCGGCTGGAACCGACCGGGCGGGGATGCTGCCAGTTCCGACCAGTCGATCTCTTCCTCGAGGCGGTGGTAGGCCTCGTCGCCGATCGTTCCGTCGATGCGCAAGCGCTCCAGCGCATCGCGCTGGCTCTTGATGGCATAAAGACGCAGTCTGTCATACTCGGTCGCCGCCTGGGCATTCTCCGGGTTTTCGGCGATGGCGCGCTGGGCGGCATATTGCTCTCGCACCGCCCCTGCCGCGCTCGATGTCTTGCCGCTGAGCACGTCGAGCGCCGCCTGCATGATGGCGACGCGCGCCTGCGCCACCTCCCGGTCGACCGTCCGGTCGAGGTCGAGATTGAGCAGAAGCAGCAACGGTTTCAGGCTGACGCCTTGCAGCACCAATGTGCCGAGCACGACCGTGAAAGCGGCGAGCACGATCGGATCACGGCCCGGAAAGTCGGCCGGCAAGGCGAAGGCTGCCGCAAGCGTCACCAGGCCGCGCATGCCGCACCAGCCGATGAGCACGCCGCCGCGGAATGTCGGTGCGTCCTTCCGCCTGTCCTCGTCGCCCAGACGTGCCAGCTGTCTGAGGATCGCGCCGCAGCCCAGCACCCAGACAAGCCGCGATACGATGACGACGGCCAGCACGGCCAGGGCAAAGACGAACGCCTCGCTTTGCCCTTGTTCGGCAAGTCGGCCGACGATCGATCGCGCTTGCAGGCCCATCAGGACGAAGGCCAGGACGTTGAGCACGAACACCGCCGTCTCCCAGACCGAGTAGGAGCTGACACGATTCCTTGCCGGCATGCGGCGCGGCGACGTACGTGCGATCGTCATGGCATAGACGACGATCGTGATGATGGCGGAAAGCCCTATCCTGTCGGCCAGGATCCAGACACCGAAGGTTGAGGCGAATTGAACCACTGTGCCGCTCGCCGGATCGTCGATGCGGCCGAGTATCGCGAGAGACAACCGGCCGAGCACATAGCCTGCGGCAAGGCTGCCGACCGTCGACAGCAGGATCATTGGAACGGCACTGCTCAACAGGATGGAGCCGGCGGCTGCGGAAACCGACATCCTGTAGATCAACAGCGCCGTGGCGTCGTTGAGAAGGCTCTCGCCTTCCAGGATGGCGGTGATGCGGTGCGGCACCTTGAATTGTCCGAGTACGGCCGCGGCTGCCACGGCATCGGGCGGCGCTACGATCGCGCCAAGCGCTATGGCGGCGGCAATGGGCAGGCCTGCCATCGTCCAGCCGACCAGCGCGACCGTCACGGTGGTGAAGATGACGGCGCCAAGCGCCAGCAGGATGAGCGAAACCTTGTAGCGGTTGAGATCGCGCAGCGACGTGTCGTAGGCCGCGTCGAGCAGAACCGGCGCGATGAACAGAGCGAGTGCCAGTTCCGGGTCGATCTCGATGGTCGGTGCAAACGGCAGGAAGGCGATACCGGCGCCGGCCAGCGCCAGCAATGACGGATAGGGAATCTGCAGACGCCGCGACAGCGCGGTCAGGGCGACCGCGATGAGAAGCAGGACAAGGGTGAGTTCAAAAAGCGCCATGTCCTATCGTAGCGGTGAAGCCGGGCGATTGGCACTGCAAAAACGGCCACGGCTTTGGCTGCTGGTGAATGGTGAATGGTGAATGGTGAATGGTTGCTTGCAGAGAAATTTCGGCGCGTAAAGTGCCCTCTTACTATTCACTATTCACTATTCACTATTCCCTAATGCAGCACCAGCATGTCGCCCGACGAGAACGAAATCTCGGCCTTTTCGCCGACAGCGGGTGGCGGTGTGGCCGGACTGTTGAACGTGTCGAGCGAGACCGTGCTGCCGCCGATGCCGACGCGCACCCGGATGACCGAGCCGAGGAAATGCACCTCGGCGATTTCGCCCGAAAGGCTGGAATCGCGACCGGGGTGGCGGCCGAGCGAGATCGCCTCGGGCCGCAACGCCAGCGACAGCGTGTCGCCGGACTTCGAGCCGTTGAGCTTGCCCTTGAGCGAGACCTCTTGCGAGTTGACGCGAACCTTGCCCGAAGCCGCGTCGGTGACCGTGCCTTCGAGCACGTTCAGCGTGCCGACGAAATTGGCGACGAATTTGGTTGCCGGCCGGTTGTAGATCTCGAACGGCGTGCCGACTTGCTCGGCCTTGCCGCCATACATGACAGCAATGCGGTCGGAGATCGACAGCGCCTCTTCCTGGTCGTGGGTGACGAAGATGGTGGTGATGCCGAGCTTCTTCTGGATCGAGCGGATTTCCTCGCGTAGCGACACGCGCACCTTGGCGTCGAGCGCCGACAGCGGCTCGTCGAGCAACAACAGCTTCGGCTTGGGCGCAATCGCCCGCGCCAGCGCGATGCGCTGCTGCTGGCCGCCGGAAAGCTGATAGGGATAGCGGTCGCCCATCTGCGGCAGCTTGATGATGTCGAGCATTTCGGCCACGCGCCTGTCGGCATCGGCTTTCGGCATACCGGCGACCTTCAGCCCGAAGCCGATATTCTGCGCCACGGTGAGGTTCGGAAACAGCGCATAGGCCTGGAACACCATGCCGACATTGCGCTGATTGGGCTTCAGCCGGGTGATGTCCTTGCCGGCCACGACGATCTTGCCGGCGGACGGCTCCTCGAAACCGGCGACCATGCGCAGCACCGTCGTCTTGCCGCAGCCCGATGGCCCGAGGAAGGAGACGAATTCGCCTGGCTCGACGTCGAGGTTGAAATCCTGCACCACGGTGATGGGGCCGAAGGATTTTCGCACATGCTGGATTGAGAGGAAGGGCTCGGTCATGGCTTTTTCCTTCGGGTCAGTTCGGACGGTTCGCCGATCGCGGCGCGAAACGCGACAGGATCTGGATCAGCGACATGCAGCCCCAGGTGATGGCGAAGGCGATGATGGCAAGCGCCGCCGGCTCGTAGGCGCGGTTGGCGCCGACGTTCTGCAGATAGGGTCCGAAGGCAGGCCGGTTGAGCAGGCTGGCCATGGTAAATTCACCGATGACGATGGCGAAGGTCAGGAAGGCGCCCGACAGCACCGCGATCAGCACGTTGGGCAGGATGACCCGGGTGATGATCGTGCCCCAGCCGGCGCCGAGGATCTGCGCCGCCTCGGTCAGTGTCCGCACGTCGATGGTGCGAAGCCCGGTGTCGACGGCGCGATACATATAGGGCAGCGCCAGTGTCGCATAACCGATGACCAGCAAGGCATTGGCTCCTGTGTCGCTGGCCAGGAACGGCAGCGGTGAATTCGACCCGTACATTCTGATGTAGCCGAAGACGATGACGATGGCCGGGATGACCAGCGGCAACAGCGTGATGAACTCGACGACGGGCCTTAGCTGCGGCAGCCGCAGACGAATCCAGTACGCCGCCGGCACCACCACCAGCACGCCAAGGACGATGGTGAAGATGGCGGCGACCACCGAATAGATGAAGGTCGCCTGGAAGCGGGGATCGCCGAGCACGACCTGATAGGCATCGAAGGAATAGGCGCCGCGCCGCATGCGCATGGAGAATTCCACGGTCGCGATGAGCGGAATGAAGAAATAGGCAGCGCCCAGCGCGAAGACGATCCAGGCCCAGAATCTGCCGGACTTCATTTGAGCCACCTCTCAGAGCGCGTCCGGAACCAGATGTAGAAGACATTGGCCAGCCCGGTGATGACGATCATGCCGAAGGCGATGGCGTAGCCGAGATGGGCATTGTGCAGCACGTCACCGCGGATCTGCGCGTAGAGCAGGATAGGAACGATATTAAGCGAGGAGCCGGTCAGAGCGTAAGCGGTGGCGATGGCACCGAAGGCGTTGGCGAACAAGAGGATGACGGTGCCGAGGAAGCTTGGCCAGATCACCGGAATGACGACCAAGCGCCAGAACTGCGCCTGGGTCGCGCCAAGCGTTGCCGCCGCTTCGCCCCATTCCTTCTTCAGCCCATCGATCGCCGGCACGATGATCACCACCATCAGCGGGATCTGGAAATAGACATAGGTCAGCGTCAGGCCCCAGAACGACAGGATGTTGAAACCATGGGCATAAATGTTGAAGCCGACCAAGACGTTGAGCAGCACCGTGGCGAGCCCGAGCCGGCCGAGCGTCGCGAGAAAGGCGAAGGCCAGCGGCACGCCGGCAAAATTGGAGGCCACGCCGGAGAAGGTCAGCGTCGCCGAGCGTATCCAGTCCGGCAGCCCGCCGCGCACGATGGCGATGGCAATGGCAAGCCCCGCGAAAGCACCGATCAGCGACGAGGCGAGGCTGACCTTGATTGAGATCCAGTAGGCGGCAACGATCGACGGCTGCGCCAAGGCCGCTATGTTTTCGAAAGTGAATTCGCCGGCATCGTTCCGGAATGCGCCCAGCATCAGATAGAGCGTGGGCAGGATCAGGAACATGATGGCGAAGATGAAGAAAGGCGCAACGCCAAGCCATTGCGTCGGCAGCCTCATGCTGCGGGCGTCGGCAGGAGGCGCGGTCTTCCCGGCAACAGCGTGATCGGACAACGAGATATCGGTCATGCGCCGGCTACCGTCCTGGAGGTATGCCGGGCGGCGATCTAAGCCGCCCGGCTGATCTCAAGTCTTACTTGACGTTGGCGCCGACGACGGCATCCCAGTTCTTGGTGATGGCTTCCTTGGCCTTGCCCTGCTCGTCGAGCGTCGGGAACACCGCGGCTGCATAGGACTCGGCCGGCGGCAGCTTGGCCATCACGTCAGCCGGGAGCTTGCCATTCTTGGCGAGGTCGTTGAAGCGGATCGGGTGACAATAGCCCTTCAGCCAGCCGATCTGGCCTTCGTCCGAATAGAGATATTCCAGCCATAGCTTGGCAGCATTCGGGTGCGGCGCGTAGGCACTAATCGCCTGAACATAGACGCCGGCGACGACACCGGTCTTCGGCACGACGACGTCGACCGGCGGATTGCCCTTCAGCGTATCGCGGCCGGCAAGCGCGTTATAATCCCAGGTCACCAGGATTGGCGTCTGGCCTTGGGCAAGCGTCGCGGGCTTGCCGATGACCGGCACGAAATTGCCGGCGGCGTTGAGCTTCTTGAAGAAGTCGAGACCAGCCGTGCCGGCGGCTTCGCCGGCAGCCGCACCGCCGGAAAGGCCGGCGGCATAGACGGCCTGGATGGCCTGGTTCGAAGCGCGCGGGTCACCGGCGAGCGCAACGGTATTGGCGAATTCCGGCTTCAGCAGGTCGGCCCAGTCGGCCGGCGCTTCCTTGACTAGGTCCTTGTTCACCAGGAACGAAAGCACGCCGTAATAGTCGCCGGTCCAGAAGCCATCGGCATCTTTGGCGCTGTCCGGGATCGAGTCCCAGGTTGATACTTTGTAAGCCTGGATCAGGCCATCCTTCTTTGCGGTGGGGCCGAACGACAGGCCGACGTCGATGACGTCGGGCGCCTGCGGGCCCTTGTTGTCCTTGTTGGCCTTGATCGCCTCGACCTCGTCACCGGAGCCGGCATCGGGGTTGAGTTCGTTGATGGTGAGTTCCGGATATTTCGCCTTGAAGCCGTCGATGACCGCGCCGTAGCCGCACCAGTCATGCGGCAGCGCGATGACCGTGAGCTGGCCTTCAGCCTTGGCTGCGGCGACCAGTTCATCCATGGACTGGGCCGACGAGATGGCAGAGGTCGCCATCAGGGCGACGGCCGAAAGGGAAAACAGTTTTCCCGTGAATTTGAACATGTGTTCTCTCCGTTGAACTGACGCCGTTGGACGCCTGCGATGCGGTATCGTTTTCGTGTGACAGCCAGATGAAAGCTTTGTGAAAGCGACGCCCTGCAGTACGAAAAAGTAAACTCTTTTTAACCGGCTGTAGCAATCGCTGCGCCGTTATTTTTCCGGCTAACTAGTTTCGGCCTTGCCTTTCATCCTTTCCCCCTTTCTTCGCCTCTTTTCCCAAGTGGATTTCCAATGCTGAAGTTGTCTTAGACGGCGCCGGCGATGGCATTTTCGAGCAGCGTCAGCGCCGCCTTCTTGGTCAGCTTGACCGGGTTGCCGCCGGCGGTCGGGTCGACCACCGCCATGTCGGCGATCAGGCCCTTGCGCTTCTTGTCCATGTCGAGCCCCTTGATCAGGTCGGGCAGCGCGTGCGGCACCTTGAGCTCCTTGCGCAGCTTGATGATCGCCTTGGCAAAGCCGTCGAAGCCGCCCTTGATGCCGCAATAGGCGGCGAGCCGGGCGATGCGCGGCTCGATCGCCTCGCGGTTGAAGGCCAGCACATAGGGCATGAACACGGCGTTGGTCATGCCGTGGTGGGTGTCGTAGAGCGCGCCGATCGGATGCGACAGCGAATGAATCGCGCCAAGCCCTTTCTGGAAGGCGGCGGCCCCCATCGCGGCGGCACTCATCATGTTGGCCCGGGCGACCAGATCCTTGCCGTTGGCATAGGCTTTCGGCAGGTTTTCGAAGACCAGCCTGATGCCTTCCACGGCAATGCCGTCGGCCATCGGGTGATAGCCCGGCGCGCAATAGGCTTCGAGGCAATGGGCAAGCGCATCCATGCCGGTGCCGGCGGTGATGAAGCCGGGCATGCCGACCGACAGTTCCGGATCGGCAATGACGATCGCCGGCAAAAGTTTCGGATGGAAGATGACCTTCTTGGTATGGGTCGCTTCATTGGTGATGACGCCGGCGCGGCCGACCTCCGAGCCGGTGCCGGCCGTGGTCGGCACCGCGATGATCGGCGCGATCGCATCGGCATCGGCGCGCGTCCACCAGTCGCCGACATCCTCGAAATCCCAGACCGGACGTGTCTGCCCGGCCTGGAAGGCGATCAGCTTGCCGAGGTCGAGCGCCGAGCCGCCACCAAAGGCGATGACGCCGTCATGCTTGCCCTTCTTGAACACGGCAATGCCGGCGGTCAGGTTGGAATCCACCGGGTTCGGCTTGACCTCCGAAAACACGCCATACGGCACCTTGGCGTCGTCGAGGATCTTCAGCGTCGAGGCCACCACCGGCAGCTTGGCCAGTCCTGGATCGGTGACGAACAGCGGCCGCTTGATGCCGGTCGCCGCCAGCACCTCCGGCAGCTCCTTGATGCGCCCGGCGCCGAAGCGGACGGTCGTCGGGTAATTCCATTTGGAAACGAGTTTTGTCATTTCGACCTTCTTGACTGCTTTCATGCTCTCGGATGTCGTTAATTCGCAAAGGTATTGGCCACACGGTCTGAGCGCATCATGTACGGAATCCAGATGGCTGCGGCCCAGACGGAGCGGTAAATTCCGCGCATCGTTTCCGTGTCGAACGCATCAGCCAAGGTTGGAAAGGTCTCGGGAAAAACCAGATGCGCGGCCCATGGGTCGAGGATGGCATATACCGGCATCGCGACTGCCCAAATCATGTACCAGCCGGGGAATATCTCCCAGCGCTTGAACATGAAGAACAACAACAGGGCCGGGGCTGTAAAGCTTAGAACGCCTGCTGTCACCAGTTCGGCAACGAGCAGCGCACCTTGAGAAAAACTGAAGGCCTGCCAGTCGAAGCCGAGATAGTCGACACCAAACATTTGCATCAGCCCCAGTATCGGCGTGAGCATCAACCCGAGCATCGGCAGGACAAGCCATCCGCCGATACCCTCGGGACCTTCACGATCTGGCAGGGCCGATTGTTGCGTATCCGCCATTACTCCCCCTCAACAGCGATCGTATGCTTGTCGATCGCCACCTTAGATCGCTTCGCGTAGATGGTATGATTTCGGCCTGGTCAGATTGTCGTAGCCGATGGCCGACAGTGCCGCGCCCTTGCCGGTGTCCTTGACGCCGGTCCAGACCAGCGCCGGATCGAGATAGTCGCAGCGGTTCATGAACACGGTGCCGGTCTCGACGCGATCGCCGATCGCCGCTGCATGGTCCGTGTCGCGCGTCCAGATCGAGGCGGTCAGCCCATAGGGGCTGTCGTTCATCAGCGCGATCGCCTCCTCATCGTTGCGCACCTTCATGATGCCGACGATCGGGCCAAAGCTTTCCTCGCGCATGACGCTCATCTGGTGGTCGACCTGGGTCAGCACTTCCGGCGCCAGATAGGGCGAACCTTGCCTGTCGTTGGCCACCTTCATATTGATGTGCGCCTTGGCGCCCTTGCGCAGCGCCTCGGCCTTCTGCTCACGGATCAGGTCGGCGAAGCGCGCCTGCGCCATCGGCCCCATGGTGGTCGCCTGGTCGAGTGGATTGCCGATGACGTAGTTCCTGGTCTCGGCGATGAAGCCTTCGACGAATTCGTCGTAGACCTTCTCGTGGACATAGACGCGCTCGATGCCGCAGCAGCACTGGCCGGAATTGAAGAAGGCGCCGTCGACCAGATTGGCAACGGCATGGTCCATCGTGGCATCCGGCAGCACATAGGCCGGATCCTTGCCGCCAAGCTCGAGGCCGAGCGTCATGAAGGTGCCCGCCGCCGCCTTTTCGATGGCGCGGCCGCCGGCGACCGAGCCGGTAAAGTTGACATGGTCGATCTTGCCGGAGCCGAGCAGCCTTTCGGTCTGCGCATGGTTCAGGACGAGGTTCTGGAACAGGCCCTTGGGCAGGCCGGCTCTGTCGAACGCCTGCTGAAAACGTTCGCCGACCAACAATGTCTGTGCCGCGTGCTTGAGGATGACGGCGCTGCCCGCCATCAGCGCCGGCACGATGGTGTTGACGGCGGTGAGATAGGGATAGTTCCACGGCGCGATCACCATGACCACGCCGAGTGGCACTTTTTTCACATAGCGGCGAAAGCCGTCCTTCGGATTAGAGGCCATGACCGGCTTCAGTGCCGCCTCGGCGATCTCGACCATGTAGGAGACGCGCTCTCTGACGCCGCCGAACTCGCCGCCATAACGCACCGGCCGACCCATCTGCCAGGCGATCTCCGGCACGATCTCGTCTGTCATGGCGACCAGCGCTTCCAGCATGGCAAGCATGTACTTGCCGCGCTCGACGACCGGCGTCTGCGCCCACTTCTCCTGCGCCGCCTTGGCGCGCTCGACCGCGGCACCGATCGCCTGGTCCGTCGCCAGAGGCCGTTCGGCATAGATCGAACCGTCGACGGGGGATTTTATCTTGACCGTTTCGGTCATGCCTTGGGTCCTCGCATTCTACAATAATTCTCGTTGGTCACGCCGCCCCTCATCCGCCTGCCGGCACCTTTCCGCCTATAGTGACGGAGAAGGGACAAGCTCCAGCGCTGGCGACCCCCCTCTCCCCGTTCTTCACGAGAGGGTAGAGGTGAGGGGCGGGCGGTGCTGACATTGCCAGGTCATCTAATACCGCTCGAACCCTCTGTGCAGTTCCCAGTCCGTAATCCGGCGGTCGTACTCGAACTGTTCCCAGTGTGCCGTGTGGACGTAATGTTCCAGCACATCGTCGCCGAGCGCCTGCCTCAGCATCTTCGATTCCGCCAGCGTCGCCGTGGCATCGCGCAATGTCTTTGGAATTTCAGGCAGCTGCGAGGCCTGGTAGGCGTCACCGATGAAAGGCTTCTGCAGTTCAAGCTTTTCATCGATGCCGGCAAGCCCGGCCGCGATCAGAGCGGCGAAAGCCAGATAGGGGTTCAAATCGGCGCCGCCGATGCGGCATTCCATGCGAATGCCCTTGGTGCCCTCGCCGCAAAGACGGAAACCGGCGGTGCGGTTGTCCTCGCTCCACATGATCTTGGTCGGCGCAAAGGTGCCGGCCTGGAAGCGCTTGTAGGAGTTGATGTAGGGCGCCAGGAACCAGGTGAATTCCTTGGCATATTTGAGCTGGCCGGCCGCCCATTGCTGGCCGAGCGTAGACAGCGTCCACTCGGCATTTTTGTCGTAGAACAATGGCGTCTTGCCGTCGGCGCTCCACAGCGAATTATGGATGTGGCTGGAATTGCCGGCGAGCCCGTAATTGTACTTGGCCATGAACGAGATCGCCTTGCCTTCGGACTCGGCGATTTCCTTGGCGCCGTTCTTCAGGATGACGTGGCGGTCGGCCATGTCGAGCGCCTCGGCGTAGCGGACATTGATCTCTTCCTGGCCGGGACCCCACTCGCCCTTCGAATTCTCGATCGGGATGCCGGCCGCCTCCATCTCGTTGCGCAGCCGGCGCATGACGCCTTCTTCCTTGGTGGTGATGCCGATCTGGTAGTCGCCGATGTAGGGCGATGCCGTCTCGAGGCCCTGCCAGTGCTTCTTGCGGGCGGAATCGTAGGTTTCGCTGAACAGATAGAATTCGAGCTCGGAAGCGAAATAGCCGATATAGCCGCGTTCCTGCAGCCGCTTGACCTGCTTCTTCAGTATGGCGCGCGGCGAATGCGCCAGGTCGTCATGGGTATGGTGGTCGAGCACGTCGCAAATCACCAGCGCCGTCTTCTCCAGCCACGGAACGAGCCGCAGCGTCGCAAGGTCCGGCTTCATGACGAAATCGCCATAGCCCTTCGACCAGCTCGCCGCCTTGTAGCCGGGCACCGGTTCCATATCGATGTCGGCGGCCAGCAGGTAGTTGCAGCCATGCGTCTCGTCATGCGCGGAATCGACGAAGTACCGGGCCAGGAACCGCTTTCCCGCAAGCCGCCCCTGCATGTCGACGATGCAGGCCAGCACCGTGTCGACCTCGCCGCTGGAGACCGCTTGCTTCAACTGATCGAACGAGAAATTTCCGGCCATTCTTACGGCACTCCAGCGTTTGTCGTTTTGAAAAGGGAATGAAAACCATGGCCGGCGCGATGCCGGCCATGGTCACGAGAGAGCGTCAGGCGCCGGCTTCGCCGACGGCTATCTCGGCTGCCTTGATCGCCGCCTGGCGCTTTGCGATCTGGTCGCCGATGGGCGGACCCTGGAAGCGGCGGTTCTCGAAACCGAACCAAAGGACCGCGGTCAGTACAATGAAGCCCAGGGTGATATAGAGCACTTTGTCGTTCGGCGGCTGGATGGCGATGTAGAAGATGATCGCCATGCCGATGACCGACAGGACGCAAAACAGCTTGAACAGTCCTGCGCCGAGATTCCACGGGCCGGGATTCGGCCATTTCGCCGTTCCGAAAGCCATCATGCCGAGCGCGATCGGAATCGTGAAGGACAGGAACAGGAACACCAGCGTCGAATTGACGACGATGGTATAGATGTTGGTGCCGCCGATCGAAATGAACTGGGCAAGAAAGACATAGATGATCTCGAGGATCGCAGCGGTCCAGATGGCGTTGACCGGCGTGCGCCAGGTTGGGCTGACTTTGGCGAGCCCGGCCGAACCGACCGGCATGCCGCCGTCGCGAGAGAAGGCAAACAGCATGCGCGAGGCCGAGGTCACCGTGGCGAGGCCGCAGAGGAACTGCGAGATCAGGATGGCCAGATAGAGCAGTTCTTTCAGCCAGCCCGGTAGGATTGCATCCATTGTCGAGAAGAATACGCTCCAGCCCTGCTTGGCGCCGGCAGCCAGGTCCGGAATTGCCAGAACGATCGCGCAGACCATCGCCCAGCCGATCAGCGACGACCAGAGCACGGACGAAATGATCGCCCGCGGAACGGAATGCGCTGCCTTCAGCGTTTCTTCCGAAGTATGCGCCGACGCATCGTATCCGGTGATGGTGTAGACCGGCAGCAGCAGGCAGAGCAGGAACAGGTAGCTCATGGAATCCGACTGTGGGAAGACACCGCCCCCGGCATCACCTGAATAGTTGGTGAAGGTCCAAAGCCGCGTGATGTCGATCGCAGGCGCAAACACTAGGCAGGCAACGATCAGCACAGCTGTTGCGCCAAGGATCAGGAAGCCGGAAGCGTCAGTCAGCATGGCGGTCAGCTTGATGCCGAAGTGATTGCAGAGCGCCTGGATCACAGTGATGACGGCAACAAATCCGACAATTTCGCCCGGAGTACCAGTAATGCCGAACCAGCTCCCGAACGTTCCAACGAAGAAGAATGCGGTACCGATATTGATGGCGCCCAGAACGGTGATCAGGCCGAGCAGGTTGAGCCAGGCGGTCAGCCAGCCGGTGAAACGATTGCCGAGGATCGACGCCCAGTGATAGAGGCCGCCGGCGGTCGGAAATGCCGAGGCGATCTGGGCCATGGCGAGCGCGAAAAATCCCGAAACCATGCACCCGACGATCCAGCCGATACCGGCGCCGGCGCCACCGATGGACGACGTCGCCTGCGCGAAGGAATTGATGCCGCCTGAGAGGATGCAGATGATCGAGAACGAGATCGCGAAATTCGAGAAGCGGCTCATGCTTCGCGACAGTTCCTGAGCATAGCCCATTCCGTGGAGAACTTTCAGGTCCTCCTTCTTGTCACCTTCGCTGTAACCCGGTGCTACCATTTTGAAGTCCCCTTTTGGTTTCTTAGCTGGCCGATTGAACTGACTTTCCGACTGCGCTTGGTCTGGAGGCCTTGGCCGCTTCGGGCTCCAGATTGAGAAAAATACCCGTGAGCAGATCCGCCCATTTCCGTTGCCCGGCTGCGCCGGAAATCTCGTCGTTGCGGATTTCGATCATCGCGCAGGGCAGCCCGCGCGAGCGGGCATGACGTTCCAGCGTGAAATAGACGCGGTCGGCCGGCGAATAGGGTTCATTGACGCCGACGGTGACACCGGCAAGCTGCTGCAGCGCCGCGATCAGTGGCGCCGCCAGCCGGCGGTCCTCGTCATGGATGATGCCGATGTGCCAGGGCCGGCACTTGCCCTTGTACACCGGCGTGAAGGAATGGATGGACACCAGCCGCGTCTCCCGCCCGGCCGCCAGGCGCTCGTCGATGATCGTCGCGATCCGGTCGTGGAACGGCCGCCAAGCCAGCGCGATGCGCGCCTCCCGCTCGTCGGCGGAAAGCCCCTGGTTGGCCGGGACAACGGTTTTTTCGCTGGCGCTGATCGTCACTATCAGGTCCGGCGCGTCGAGCGGTCGGTTGCAGTCGATGACGAGCCGCGAAATGCAGGTCTCGACCAGCGTCGCATCGAGCACCTCGGCCATGCGGCGCGCCACCGGCAAGGCGCCGGGATCCCAGGCGATGTGGCGGGAAAGCTCCTCGGCGGCAAGGCCGAGCGTTCCGAATTCCGGCGGCAGGAAGTTGGAGGCGTGGTCGCAGGTCAGCACGAAAGGGCTTGATCCGTCGGGGTTCGTCACCCTTACGGTTTCAGGCGATGCAAGGCTGGCGGGCCGTGCTGTCTCCATTGTCTGCTGTCCCCGGGGAGCGCTGTACCGTATGTTACGTATTTTGCCTCATTGCGTCCCTGCGGATGATTTCATACAGTTTGGCCGGCTTTGTCAAACGCGATTTCGATAACGCGGTAACGGCCCGGCCAGGGTGGGGAAAAACATGGTTTCGAGCATTGCCGAACTGATCTCCGACCGCATCGGCACCATGCCGGCCGGCGAACGGCGCGCAGCGCAAACGCTGATCGCCAGCTATCCGCTGATCGGGCTGAAGACGGTCGCCGAATTCTCGACCACGGCCGGCGTATCGTCGCCGACGATCCTGCGTTTCGTCGCCCGGCTCGGCTTCCAGAACTACCCGGAATTCCAGTCGGCGCTGCAGGACGAGCTGGCGGCGCAATTGCAGTCGCCGGCCTCGCGCACGCTCAATCCCCCATCGCAGGGCAGCAGCGCCGTCTCGCCGATGCTGGAGGCGACGCTCGACAATATGCGCGAGACATTCCGGCATCTCTCGGACAAGCAGCTTGCCGACATCGTCGCCAAGCTTGCCGACCGGCGCGGCAAGACATTCCTGATCGGCGGCCGCTTCACCGACCCGCTGGCGCGCTACATGGCCGCCCACCTCGCTATCATCCAACCCAATGTCTTCCATCTCGCCGGCCAGGAAAGCGTCTGGCGCGACCGGCTGATCGACATGGGCAAGCGCGACGTGCTGGTGATCTTCGACATCAGGCGCTACCAGGACAGCCTGGTCCGTTTCGCCGAGACTGCCAACCAGCGCGGCGTGCAGATCGTGCTGTTCACCGACCAGTGGCTGTCGCCGATCGCCCGCTTCGCCCGCCACGTCATCGCCGGGCGCACCGCCGTGCCTTCGGCCTGGGACTCATCCGCCGCACTTTTCGTCGTTGCCGAAACGCTGATCGGCGCCGTCACAAGGCAGCTCGAGGCCGACGGCGCCAAACGCATCCGCGAACTGGAAAGCCTGCGGTAGCACAGGCTTTCGGAAAGGCACGCTTGCTGGCTGGGCTAGTCAACCAAAAGGCTGACCATCTGCAGAATCAGGATCAGCAAAAAAACGCCAAAGACAGACGCAAAGACCGCTGCCAGCAGGACGGTGCGTTGTTTCTTACCCATAGCTTTCGCCTTGAAAGCATAGTCCCCGTCCACGAATACGAACGTCAGTCTCGCCCCACTGCTCGGCCACCCTCCCGACTCCTCAAGACCCGCCTGCGGCTTGGGCGGAGGAGTAATGACGACTGGTTCACGCGCGAAATGAACAGCTTACCAAGGTGCTCGCTAACGGGGATGGCCGCATCATTCATCCGACCCATGTCACGGCCGAATGAACACCTTGCCGCTGGCGCCTAACCAATTCAGCCGCAAACCCTGCCATCGCCCCAGTCCGGGTACTTTAGCCGTGGCAAGGATGATCGTAGTTCGGCTAGCCTTGTCGACTTGAAGCCGCTTCCTTGAACCACCAGTCAAAGCGCGGTGAACTGCGCGGAGGAATTCGATGAGCTATCTGGACGAACTGTTTTCCGTCGCCGGCAAGACGGCGCTGGTCACCGGCGCCGCGACCGGCATCGGCCGCATGGCGGCGACCGCTCTGGTCAAGGCCGGCGCTTCGGTGATGATCGCCTCGCGCAAGGGCGAGGATTGCGTCAGGGTAGCCGGCGAGTTGAACGGCCTTGGCGCCTCCGGCCGGGCCGAGGGTTTCTCCGCCGACGTCTCCAGTGAGGCCGGCATTGCGGCGCTCGTAGCCGAGGTCAGGACACGGACCGAGCGGCTGCATATCCTGGTCAACAATGCCGGCATCTCCTGGGGCTCGCCGCTGGAAAGTTTTCCCTACCATGCCTGGGCCAAGGTGTTCGGCGTCAACGTTGCCGCGGTCTTCCACCTGACGCGCGAATTGCTGCCTCTGCTCGAAGCCGCCGCCAGCGATGCCGACCCGGCACGGGTGATCAATCTCGGATCGGTAATGGGCACGCAGCCTTTGGCCGAAGATGCCTACTCCTACTCTGCCTCGAAGGCTGCGGTTCACCACCTGACGCGCATCCTGGCGATCGAGCTCGCCGGCCGCCGCATCACCGTCAACGCCTTTGCGCCCGGCCCTTTCCAGAGCCGGATGACGGCCTTCGCCACCGGCACCGAGGACCAGGCAAGACATATCGGCAACCATGTACCGATCGGCCGCATCGGCGCGCCGGATGACATTGCCGGCGCAACGCTCTATTTGTGCAGCCGTGCCGGCAGCTATGTCACCGGCGCCATCCTGCCGATCGATGGCGGGCAGTCGGTGCAACACGGGCTGACATTGTTCAAGGAATGAGACGCACGCCATCCGGCGAGTGAAATGCCGGGGGTGAAGATGGAGGACATCAGCGTGAAACCGATCAGTCTCGATGTGCTTCTGGCCAATGTCGGCAAGGAAGTCGGCGTGTCGCCATGGCGGGTGGTCACCCAGCGCATGATCGACCAGTTCGCCGATGCCACCGACGACCATCAGTTCATCCATTGCGATCCGGAACGCGCCAGCCGCGAGACGCCGTTCGGCGGCACCATCGCGCATGGCTTCCTGTCGCTTTCGCTGTTGTCGGCGATGACCTTCGAAACCATGCCGCCGCTGGAAAACAGCAAGATGGGCGTCAATCACGGCTTCGATTCGCTGCGCTTCCTGGCGCCTGTGAAGACCGGCTCGCGCATCCGCACGCGCTTCGTGCTGGCCGACGTCAAGGTCAGGCCGTCGGGCTGGGTGCAGACGGCGCACGACGTGACGATCGAGATCGAGGGCTCGAAAAAACCGGCGCTGACTGCCCGCTGGCTGACCCTGACGCTGATCGAACGCCAGCCGGAAGCGGTTTGACTGGCATCCGAGCCTGGGGACCTAGAGCAATTCCAGGAAAAGTGTGAAGCGGTTTTCTGTCCGGAATTGCGCAAAAACAAAGAGATAGAGCGGTTCAGCGTTTCCGTGAAACGATGAACCGCTCTAAGTCTATTTGGCTTCGGCCGCGACGTACTTCATGTGGCGGCTGACCTGCAGCGCAATGTAGACGACCAGTGAACAACCGATTGGGAACACGATCTCGTTGAGGCCGGTTGCGATCGCCTGTGGCATTGCGAGAGCAGCGTCGTTCGCCGCGGCCGTCTCGATCGTCAGCACCGTGATGCCGCCGCCGAATACCGCACCTATCAGGGCGCCCGCCAGCGCGAAATGAAGCGGACGCGGTTCTTCCTTCGATGCCAGCGACGCCAGTATCCAGCCGAGCAGCCCGTATTCGATCGCACGCAGCACGCCCAGCGTGGTGAGCGACAGGATGGCCGGCTTCGCGGCCGCATCGAGCGCGCTGACCATCACCTTTTGCGTCCCTTTGGCGATGCCCATCGCCAGTGGCGCCGAAATCGCGCTGACTAAGCCGCCGAACGAGGCTCGCACCTTGGTGAGCGCCGTGCCGAGGCTGACGCCGGCGCAGACGAAGAACGACCAGGTCACGCCTTGCGCCAGTTCGATCAGAACCTGTGTCGTCGCCGGATAGGCACCTGCCGCAAATCTGACGGTCAGAATGAGAGCTTCCATGGCGAAGCCGAGCGCGATCGCCAGCCATGCAACCATGACGACGCGCCTGAGCGCCATCCTGGCGCGATGGGAAAGCGGGTCCACGTCCGGCACGCCGGACGAAAGCTCAGTCGGGGCCATGTTGGCCTCCCAGATCACAATTGTTGCAGAGCCGCGAATTAGTCTTTGTCTGTAACAGTCCGATGTTGCCGGCTTTATTGCCGGGTTACATCGTTTTGTGACAGTCAAGCTTCTGCTTCGTGCCACCTTGCCCGACGCCGTACAGCGTATATATGCTGCATCCAGCCATCATTCATTTAAGGCAGTCGAACAATTGCAGCTAAGCGTCCAGGAGCGCCGCGAAAAACAAAAGGCCGAACTGCGTTCCGAACTTGTCGACGCCGCGCACAAGCTTGTCCAGGAAGAAGGCTATGACGGCCTCACCATCCGCAAGCTCGCCAAGCGCGTCGGCTATGCGCCGATGTCGGTCTATTCCTATTTCGCCGACAAGCAGGATATCCTGTTCGCCTTGGCCGAGGACGCGTTCGAGACCTTGGCCAGGCGCATCGAACGTCACACGGCCGACGACCCGATCGAGGCGCTCAAGGCGGTGCTTGTCGAATACGCTGCCTTCGGGCTGGAAAATCCCAACGAATACCGCACCGTTTTCATGACCGAAAAAGTCAGGCCGCCAGCCGGAAAGACGTTCGCCGATATGGAGAGCGGCAACCCGGCGATGAAAGTGCTGATCGAGAGGGTCGAAGCCTGCGTTGCCGCCGGCAGACTCAAAGGCGATCCACGCGCCATCGCCACCATGTTGTGGGCAGTCGGCCACGGCGCCATCTCGCTGCTGATCACCTTCCCGTTCTACCCGCTCGGCGACCAAAAGACGTTCATCACACGGATCGGCGACATCATGCTCGAAGCCATCGCCGCGCACGAGATCGCGCCGCTCACGCCGCCGGTCAACTGCTGAAGAGCGGCGCTTCTCCCGATCTGTAGGATCTTCTCCGAACGATCCGCGCTCCGGCGCCGAGCGTTCGGCAATTCCTGCGCTCAACTTCTCCGTACATGTACGATTTTGCTTGAACTCCCTAAGTCCTGGGCGTATCTGTACGCAATGCCGTACATGTACGAATCCAATAACTGGACCGGAGACAGACCATGAAGAAGGCAATCCTCACGCTCGCCGCCCTGCTGGCGCTCTCTGGCGCCGCATTTGCCGGCGGCAGTCAGCCAGCCAAGCAGGAAGCGACCTGCATCGGCACCAAGACCGATGTGAAGCTCGATTGCGCGCCGACCGGATCGCTTGAGAAGGTGGATGCCGCGACCCACAAGGCCGACACCAAGGGCCCGAGGCTCGGCATCGGCATTGACCCGTGGATCGTGCCAAGCAGCTTCTGAGGACTTCGAGCGGCATGAAGATGAGGAGCGGCAGGATATCCTGATTGCCCGTCCTCGTGGCTGGTCGATGCCGGCACCGAAATGGGCGCCATCGGCGAAGCTGCCGATCTCCCCACTTGCAGGCTGGGCAATCGCATTTGGATTCTTGCGAAGATGGACCCCACCCTAACCCTCCCCACAAGGGGGAGGGAACGCTGCCGCGCGCCTTTCCTTCCGCTTTGGCGCCGAAAGGCAGGCCATTTGCCCGAGGTTAGCGCCAACGGAAGTCTCCCTCCCCCTTGTGGGGGAGGGGTTGGGGTGGGGGTACATCGTAGAGTGAAAGCCTCGGCTTTCCACCTGCGATAGGCCTGCCCTTGCGTGGGAGATCGCCCTCGTTCGGGCTTTCGCCAATCATCGACGCTGGAACGCATATCCACATGGAACAGCGCAAACCTGCTGGTCGAGGCCGGCTCCGCCGGGCCGATAGAAATTATCTCTTGCGCTTCTGTCCCGCCACGCTTTTGGGCTTGCCGGGTCTTGCGGGTGCGCCGGGAATGGCCGTTCCGGTGATCGACACCGGATCGCTGGCCGGGAATGTATCCTCGAGGCCTTCCTCGAGTTCCTCTTCAATATCCGTCCCAGTGCGCTGCTCGCCTTCGAAAGAGCGCACGGCCGGCGTCTTGGCCGGCGACTTCGGCGCGGAGTTCGACGGCATTTGCATTCTCCCTCGGCTCGCTGTCGCAGAACGGTCGGGCACGGCGAACATGCCTATGCTGCCGCGTCGCGCGCTGCCTCCGACAGAAAAGTAAAGACATAATCGGAGAACGAACGCCAGCATTCGACGCGGAACGCGTCGGCCGCGGTGCGCAACAGCACGATTTCGACCTTGCCGAGAATGGTACGCGACGCCGCCCCGACCGGAAAGGCGTCGAGCGACAAATCCTGCGGGCAGCCGGCATTGATCGTCGCCGCGGCAGCCGGACCGGTGACCGATACGGCGACGTTGCGGTGCGAGATGCCGACCGCCGAATGCAGCGCGGAAACCCTGGCGCAATCGGCGAGCGGGTCTTTGCCGCTCTCATCGATGACCAGCCACTCGTCCGGCCCGAGCCACAAGGCCGTGCGTCCGGCCTTTGCCGCCGAGGTTTTCGGTCTCTGCGGCAGGACGACGCCGAGCGCTTTCGAAAGTGCCGCGATCGAGGTGTCCGGCGCGCGCAGCGATATGCGCTCGGCCGGCGGCAGCACGGCAAGTGTGACGCCGGCGCCGGAAAGCGACTGGCCGGCGAGCGCCGGACGGCGTTCGACCGAGGGTCCGGCGGCGGCAGTTTTCAAAGCGGCCTTAGCCATTGAGGCGCTCTCCCTTCTCGTCGAAGAACACCATGCCGGTGACCTCCACCTCGACCACCCCGTCCGGCATCGGCACGTAGAGCGTCTCGCCCATGCGATCGCGGCCGCCGGCGACCAGCCCCAGCGCGATCGAGCGGCCGCAATTTTGCGACCAATAGCTCGAGGTGACATGGCCGATCATCTTCATCGGGATTGCCTGCTTCGGGTCCGCGACGACCTGCGCGCCCTCCTCCAGCACCACCTTGGGATCCCTGGTCTTCAGGCCGACAAGCTGCTTGCGGCCCTTGGCGACCAGGTCCGGCCGCGCCATGCCGCGAATGCCGACGAAGTCGGTCTTCTTCTTGCCGACCGCCCAGTCGAGCCCGGCGTCGTTCGGCGTCACCGTGCCGTCGGTATCCTGGCCGACGATGATGTAGCCCTTTTCGGCGCGCAGCACATGCATCGACTCGGTGCCGTAAGCACAGGCGCCATGCTTCTGGCTCTCGGCCCATAGCGCTTCCCAGACCGCCTCGCCGTAATCGGCCGGCACGTTGACCTCGAAGCCGCGCTCACCGCTGAACGACATGCGAAACAGCCTTGTCGGAACGCCGCAGATCCGGCCTTCGCGCACCGACATATGCGGCAGCGCTTCATCCGACATGTCGATGCCCTCGACCAGCGGCGCGATGATGTCGCGAGACTTCGGTCCCTGCACGGCGATCACCGCCCACTGCTCGGTGATCGAGGTCAGCCAGACGTTGAGATGCGGGAACTCGGTCTGGAGATAATCCTCCATATGGTTCATGACGCGCGGCGCGCCGCCGGTCGTCGTCGTCACGTGGAAACGGTCGGCAGCCAGTCTTCCCACCACGCCGTCGTCATAGATGAAACCGTCCTCGCGCAGCATGATGCCGTAGCGGCAGCGACCGGGCTCCAGTTTCTCCCATGGATTGGTGTAGAGCAGTTCCATGAATTTGGCCGCATCCGGCCCGACCACCTCGATCTTGCCCAGCGTCGAGGCGTCGAACAGGCCGGCCGTCTTGCGCACCGTGACGCATTCGCGGTCGACGGCCGCATGTATGTCCTCGCCCGGCTTCGGGAAGTACCAGGCGCGCTTCCACTGGCCGACATCCTCGAACATCGCGCCCTGGCGCTCTGCCCAGGGATGGATCGCCGTCTTGCGGGTCGGGTCGAACAGGGGACCGCGCGCGTGCCCGACGATCGAGCCGAATGTCACCGGCGTATAGGGCGCACGGAACGTCGTCAGCCCGACCTGCGGGATCGGCTTGCCCAACGTCTCGGCGGCAATCGCCAGGCCGTGCATGTTGGAGGTCTTGCCTTGGTCGGTCGCCATGCCGTTGGTGGTGAAGCGCTTGACGTGCTCGATCGAGCGCATGCCTTCATGCACCGCCTGGCGGATGTCCTTGGCGGTGACGTCGTTCTGGAAGTCGACGAACGCCTTTACCGTCGTATCCGCGCCGGCGCCGGGTGCCGCACCCAGCATGCCGCGTGACCAGCTCTCGCCGGCATCGACCTTCGGCTTCGTGCCCTTGGCTGGCTTGCTGCCGGCGTCCTTGGCCGCCTTGGCACCCGCTGCATAGGCCTCCTCGATCGTCGCCGACAGCCCGTCCGTACCGTTGCAGGCGCCGACGGAGACGCAGTCCTGCGCGTAGATGCCGGGCACGAAGCGCTTGGTCTCGTCATTGAAGGCGACCTTGCCGCGCGATTGCGAGAACAGATGCACCGATGGCGTCCAGCCGGCCGACATCAGAATCGCGTCAACCGGGATGGTGCGCTCGCCGCCGCCATTCTTCGGCTGCACGGTCATCGACGACACCCGCAGCTTGCCGCCGGCGCGGATCACGGCGCGGCCGAAATTGACCTCGATGCCGAGCGCCCTCGCCTCGTCGATCACCGGCCCGGTCGGGTTGTCGCGCAGGTCGACGATGGCCGCCACGTTGATGCCGGCCTTTTTCAGGTCGATCGCCGCCGCATAGGCGGAATCGTTCGCGGTGTAGACGCCGACATTCCTGCCGACGGCGACACCGTAATGGTTGAGATAGGTGCGCGCCGCCGATGCCAGTATGATGCCCGGCCGGTCGTTGTCGGCAAACACCATGTGGCGCTCGATGGCGCCGGTCGCCAGCACCACGCGTTTGGCGCGAACCTGCCACAGCCGCTCGCGGGGCAGGTCGCGGCCGGGGTTCTGCAGATGGTCGCTGACGCGCTCGACCAGCCCGACGAAATTCTGCGCGTAATAGCCGAAGGCGGTGGTGCGCGGCAGCACGCGGACATTGTCCATCGCCCTCAACTTGGCGACAGCGGATTGCGCCCAGGGAAAGCCGTCCTGGCCTTCAATCTTCGCGCCGCTCTCGAAGCGCAGGCTGCCACCGAATTCCGCCTGCTCGTCGGCAAGGATGACACGCGCGCCGGTCTCGGCCGCGGCCAATGCCGCGGCGATGCCCGCGGCACCGCCGCCAAGCACCAGCACCTCGCAATGGGCGAAGCGCGCCGAATAATGGTCGGGATCCGGCTGGTTGGGGGCGACGCCGAGACCGGCGGCGGCCCGGATCTTGGGCTCGTAGAGGTTTTTCCACGCAGCCTTCGGCCACATGAAGGTCTTGTAGTAGAAGCCGGCCGAAAGCATCGGCGAGGCGATGCTGCTGACTGCACCGATGTCGAAAGCGAGCGACGGCCAGCGGTTCTGCGACTGTGCGGTCAGCCCGTCATAGAGTTCCTGCACCGTGGCGCGGACGTTCGGTGTCTTGCGTGCCTGGTCGCGCTTGATCTCGACCAGCGCGTTCGGCTCTTCGGCGCCTGCCGACAGGAAGCCGCGCGGCCGGTGGTACTTGAACGAGCGGCCGACAAGGTGGACGCCATTGGCAAGCAGCGCCGAGGCCAGCGTGTCGCCCTCGATCCCGGTATAGGGGCGGCCGTCGAAGCTGAAGCCAGCTATCTTTGCCTGCTTGAGCCGCCCAGCGCCGGCAATGCGGAACGTGGCGCTCATTTGGCGGCTCCCGGCAGCTTCGTGGGCTTCGGCTCGCCGGCCTTGTAGGTCATCAGGAACCTGTCGCTGACGGTGTCGCGCACGGCGTTGAAGAACCGCGCGCAGCCATGCATGTGCCGCCAGCGCTCATAGATGATCCCCTTGGGATTGGAGCGGATGAAGAAGAACCTTTCGAAATCGTCGTCGCTCTCGCCGGCGATGTTTGGGGAACGCGCAATATGCGCCTCGCCGGCGTTGCGGAATTCGAGCTCCGGACGCTCTTCCTCGCAATAGGGGCAGCGGATGAGAAGCATGGTTGGTCCTACAGTTCGCCGTGGCCGACGCGAGCGCCGGCAGGTTGGTCGCAAAGCCTCTGGCCCATCGTCACGAAGGGCGCGACCAGCCGGATGCGCTCCTCGATGCTGGCTACCGGGCGGAAAAGGTCGCGATACGCCATATTGCCGACCGAAAGCGTCATCGGTTCGGTCGTCACGATGACGTAGCGCCGCTCGAATTTTTCGCCTTCCTCGAGATCGGCTGGCCGGTTCTCCATAAAGGTGACCACTCTCTGACCGGCGCTCCAGGCGCAGGCGAGTACACCCTCGTCGACGGAAAACGGCCAATCCGCTTCATTGCCGGCGCGGCTGATGGGCTGCAGGCGCACCTCCTCTGGCGTCGGGATATGAAACAGGCCTTGCTCGCCGGCGAGCATCAGCGGCATGGCGACGGCCATCTCGGTCACCATCAGTGCGCCACCGCTGCCGCCGCCGCCTCGTCGATCAGCCGGCCGGTGCGGAAGCGCTCTATGGTGAAGGGCGCGTTGATCGGGTGCGGATCGTCCCTGGCGATCGTATGGGCAAAGACATGGCCCGAACCCGGCGTCGCCTTGAAGCCGCCCGTGCCCCAGCCGCAATTGACATAGAGGCCGGGCACCGGCGTCTTGGCCAGGATCGGCGAACGGTCCGGCGTCACGTCGACGATGCCGCCCCATGAGCGCAGCATCTTCATGCGCGTGAAGATCGGAAACATCTCGCAGATCGCGTCGAGCGTATGCTGCAGGATGTGCAGGCCGCCGGTCTGCGAATAGGAGACATATTGGTCGGTGCCGGCGCCGATGACCAGCTCGCCCTTGTCGGACTGCGAGATATAGGCATGCACCGTGTTCGACATCACCACGCAAGGCACCACCGGCTTGACCGGCTCCGATACCAGCGCCTGCAGTGGATAGCTTTCCAGCGGCATGCGCACGCCGGCCATGTTCATGATCACCGAGGAATGGCCGGCGGCGACCACGCCGACCTTCCTGGCGCCGATGAAGCCGCGCGTCGTCTCGACGCCGGTAACCGCGCCGTTCGGCGCCCGCTTGACGCCGGTGACCTCGCAATTCTGGATGATGTGGACGCCGCGCGCCGAAGCGCCGCGCGCATAGCCCCAGGCGACGGCATCGTGGCGCGCCGTGCCGCCGCGGCGCTGCAGGGCAGCACCCATAACCGGGTAGCGCGCATCGCGCGAAATGTTGAGCGGCGGGCAGAATTCCTTGGCCTGTTCCGGCGTCAGCCATTCATTGTCGATGCCGTTCAGCCGGTTGGCGTGGACGTGCCGCTTCAGCACCTGGATGTCGTGGATGTTGTGGGCGAGCATCATGACGCCCCGCGGCGAATACATGACGTTGTAGTTGAGCTCCTGGCTGAGCCCGTCCCACAGCTTCAGCGCATGGTCGTAGATGCCGGCGCTTTCGTCATAGAGATAGTTGGAGCGGATGATGGTGGTATTGCGGCCGGTATTGCCGCCGCCGAGCCAGCCTTTTTCCAATACCGCGACGTTGGTGATGCCGTGCACGGTGGCGAGATAATAGGCGGTGGCCAGGCCATGGCCGCCGGCGCCGACGATGACGACGTCGTACTCCTTCTTCGGCTCCGGCGAGGACCACTGTTCCTCCCAGCCCCTATGACCGCGCATGGCCTCGCGGGCGATGGCGAATACCGAGTATTTCTTCAACGTTGCAGGCCTCGCAAATGGCGGCCGGGCAGATCAGACAACCCCGGCGCGCGAGCTGTATCACTAGCGAAACCGTGCTGCCAGCCTTGCACTGTTTGCGACGGCGCTTGCCGTTTTGCGCCGTGCCTTCAACGGCCGCTGTTGTGAGCTTCGCGTTTTGACGTTTCAGCCGACGCACGCTTCAGGATAGACGGCCCGATTGCATAGGTCGGCCGTAAAAAGCCCCGGCGACAATCGGCGGCGATTTTACGAACCTCTGCATCGCCCGACTGCTCCGCCATGGCCACGAAACGCTCAACGATCACCTCGCGCTGCCTGATAGCCACTGCGGCGGCAAAGCGCCGCAACACAGCATCAGGATGATCGAGCAACCGGGGCAGGTCCTCGGCGCTCGGCATGAAATAATGACCGCGAGGACTTACCAGCGTCCCAAAAATCGAGTCCGGGCGCAGAGCGGCGGCATTTTCCACCGCAAGCCTCAACTGCCAACGCTGCGCGAGGCAAATGAACTGGACGACCTTCCATCGAACGCCCGCATGTTCGTCATCCAGCCTCAGAAAAATGCGGCCGAGAACGACTCCATCAGCTGGCGTGGTGCAACTCCACAGCGCCTCGATTGCATCGAACCGAGTACGCCAATGTTTGCTGTCGAGCAGGTTGGCTATCTCCTCGACGACGCAATTCATCTTGAAGCTAAGTGTTGGCCTTATTTCAGCTACCAGAAATGCCGCCGTGCCCTGCGTATAACTATTACTGGATGTCAGTAACGGCCGCAGATTCTCGATCGGAAAGCCCTTTTGGAAATACGAAAGGAGATCGTTCGCCAGTTTGCCGTCGCCCTCGTAGCCGGGCTCCAGCAACTTGCTCATCATGTCTTGGGGGGTCATTGCAAATGGGTGGCGCGTCCACCCGCGAGTTTTGGATGAGGACCCGTAGCTTGGTGGCCAGCGGAGGTCAAGAAGCGCTGTTGAAAACAGCGCAGGTATCGGGTGGTTCGCACCGCCCCGATTTGCGACCAAGCATCCCGATTGCCGGCAAGGGCCGGCGCGAAAGAAGGATGCAAAAAAATGCTCGCACTTGCCAACAAAGTTGCCATCGTCACCGGCGCCAGCTCCGGCATCGGCCGCGCCACGGCCAAGGTGTTTGCGGAGGAAGGCGCCAAGGTGGTCGTCGCAGCCCGTCGCCAGGCGGAGCTCGATGCGCTGGTTGCCGAAATCGAAGACGCCGACGGCACCGCCGTCGCTCTTGCCGGCGATGTCCGCGACGAAGCCTACGCAAAAGCCCTCGTCGACCTGGCGGTCGGGAAATTCGGCGGGCTGGACATCGCCTTCAACAATGCCGGCTCGGTCGGTAGGATGGGGCCGGTCTCGGAGCTGTCGCTGGAGGGCTGGCGCGAGACGCTCGATACCAATCTGACCAGCGCCTTTCTCGGCGCAAAATACCAGGTGCCGGCGATGATCGATCGCGGCGGCGGCTCGTTGATCTTCACCTCCACCTTCGTCGGCTACACGGTCGGCATGCCCGGCATGACCAGCTATGCCGCAAGCAAGGCCGGTCTGATCGGATTGACGCAGGTGCTGGCCGCCGAATATGGCCCGAAAGGCGTCCGGATCAACGCGCTGCTGCCAGGCGGCACCGACACGCCTTCGGCAACGTTCAAGACACCTGAATCGCGAGCCTTCGTCGAAAACCTGCATGCCTTGAAGCGCGTCGCCGAGCCTGAGGAGATCGCCCGCTCGGCGCTTTACCTGGCTTCCGATGCATCGAGCTTCACCACCGGCACGGCACTGTTCGCCGACGGCGGCGTCTCGATCACCCGGACGTGAAGCGTTTCGCGGTCGGCGCATCGGCGCGCAAGCCAACGTCAGAAAAACCAGTCTTGCTTTTTCCGGCGATTTGACGATTCCGTCTTCTCCTCGAAGACGGATTGGAAACATGCTGCTGATCAGAACCTATATCGCCGCAAGCGCAATCGAAGGCGTCGGCGTGTTCGCCGCCGAGCCGGTCCGCAAAGGCGCGCAGATCTGGCGTCTCGATCCGGACTTCGACCGGCTGATCCCGGTCGAAAGATACGAGACTGCGCCGCCGCACCTCAAGGAATTGCTCGACAGATATGCCTATCCCAGTCCGGACCGGCCGGGCTTCATGGTCTATGAGGTCGACAATGGCCGTTTCATGAACCACGCCGACAAGCCGAACACCGACTTTTCGCAGCATGGCGGGGCCACCGCGACCCGCGACATCGCCGCCGGCGAGGAGATAACCTGCGACTACGGCGAATTCTTCGAGGGTTTCGAGCAGCTCCACCTGGCCACAGCGTAGCGGCGCCTATCTGGTCCAAGGTGAATTTTGTTCTTGCTTTGTGCCGGCAGCTATGCTATTAATTTCGATATGGTGCTGATTCACACCGAAGACCCGCCGCCGAGGCGGGTTTTTCGTTTCGGGGTCGGCACCGTCTCTCAATCGGCTGTGGACAGCGCCCCTTGATTCTGCTATCAGCCGCCCCAATTCGTGGTGTAACGCGCCGCGGAGGCTTGTGGCTATGGCCGCTTGCCTGTTGATTTCAAACCGAAAGACAGGATTGCACGTGCAGGTACTCGTCCGCGACAACAATGTTGATCAGGCGCTTCGCGCGCTCAAGAAAAAGATGCAGCGCGAAGGCATCTTCCGCGAAATGAAGATGCGCGGACATTACGAGAAGCCCTCCGAGAAGCGCGCCCGTGAAAAGGCGGAAGCCGTGCGCCGTGCCCGCAAGCTGGCCCGCAAGCGCGCCCAGCGCGAAGGCCTGCTGCCGATGACGCCGCGTCCGGTCGCGGCCGGTGCTGCCGGTGCCGGTGCTCCGCGTCCGCCGCGGTTCTGACGTCAATTTTTCGTCCTTTTCCAAGGATATCCAAGGTGGCGCGATGCGGAATCGCCGCCACCTTTTTGTTGTGAGTTCGACCCGGTCCGAGAGGACCGGTTGGGAGAGATGCCGGTTCGGAGGGGCCACGGACCAGACGGCGCAGTAAGGACAGGGCAGACATGGACGCAATCACCGTAGAGCGCAGAACCGCGTGGCGCGGCCTCGCCCTGACGGCAGCCCTGCTTTCCGGGATGGCGCTTGCCAGCTGCCAGAGCGTTCCAACCGGCGAGTTCAACAACATCGACAAGGCGCAAGCCTCGAGCGAGAACATCTCCTCGCTGTCGGCGGTGATCCAGCGCAACCCCCAGGATCCGGAAGCCTACAATGTGCGAGGCTCGGCCTATGGCCGCGGCGGCCAGTACCAGGCGGCGCTGAAGGACTTCGACACCGCCATCCAGCTCAATCCGAATTTCTACCAGGCCTATTCGAACCGGGCGCTCATCCAGCGCTTCCTCGGTGACCAGGCAAGCGCGCTGGCCGACTACAACCGCTCGATCCAGATCAATTCCAATTATGACGCCGCCTATATCGGCCGCGGCAATCTCTACCGCAGGGCCGGCCGGATCCAGGAAGCCTTCAACGATTTCCAGAAGGCCATCCAGCTCGACACGACCGACGCGCGCGCCTATCACAATCGCGGCCTGATCTACCAGAGCCAGGGCCAGCACGCCTTTGCCATCGAGGATTTCTCGACCGCCATTTCGCTAGCGCCGGATGCTTCCGAGCCTTACAACGGACGCGGCCTCTCCTACCTTGCCATGAACGACGAGGACAACGCCTTCGCCGACTTCAACATGGCCATAAAGCTCGACGGCAAGAACGCCGAGGCCTGGTCCAACCAGGCGCTAATCTACGAACGGCGCGGCGACAAGGTCAGGGCCGCGAAATCCTACCGCGAGGCCGTGCACCTCAATCCGACCTACCAGCCGGCCAAGGACGGCCTGGCTCGCACCAGCGCCGGCTGAGCGGGCCGGTTTATCGGGCCGCCCTTTCCGCACCCCGACAACCCTGCGTTTACCCTTGCCTTGCTGGCGCCAAGTTTTCGGCGGAACGCTCGGCGTGCTCAGCCGTTTGTACAAAGCCATTGGAAAGGACCCCGCCATGATCAAGAAACTCGCCTGTGCCGCCGCTCTGGCGACGACCGTCGTTGTCGCTCCCGCCAGCGCCAGCAAGCTCCAGCTCGGCGTGCTCGACTGCACCATCGACGGCGGCACGGCCTATCTCGTCACCTCCAACAAGGATGTTTCCTGTGTCTTTCGTCCGCATCGTGGCGGTCCCTCCGAAGTCTATACCGGGGTGATTTCCAAGCTCGGCGTCGATGTCGGCCGGACGCACCAGGGCCAGCTGGTATGGGCGGTTCTGGCGGCGACCCGCAACCACGATGAGGGCGACCTTGCCGGCAGCTACTATGGCGTGAATGCCGAGGCCAGCGTGGTCACCGGTGGCGGCGCCAATCTCTTGGTCGGCGGCCTCGACAGCGCCTTTTCGCTGCAGCCGCTCAGCGTCCAGGCACAGACCGGCGTCAACCTGGCGGTCGCCGTCACGTCGCTGGACCTGATCCACTCGTTCAAGTAACGGCGTAGCATGGCTCCCCGAGCGGCGGGGAGCGTAGGTGTCGGCCTGCGAATAGCTGCCGAAAGCTCATGGATTCCGGCAGGCCCACTCCGCAGAGGATGGGCCGCCCTGATGTTCAAAGTTGCAGCGCTCGAAGATCACGGCATGGCAACTGTGTTCATGCCGTTACCGTGACCGAAGATTGCGGCGATCCAATATTGCTCGTCTTCGGTCTGACCAGAATCTCAATGCCTCGTGATCGTCCCCCCATCGCACAATTTTGACATCCGCCACGACAACGGCGATCAAAACCGCTTGATCTCAACTGTGGTTGAGGTTCTACAAGCCCTCCCGCGAGGCGGCGCGCGTCCATTTCGACGCGACGAATGCTCAGTATCTTAGATCGGCGCCCAAGAAAATTCGGGAGGACGGGGTGACCAAAACAAGCACAAATAGAGTTGACTGGCGCGCGCTGTGGGCGAGCGGCGACCTGGCGCGCTTCTGCTTCATCAGCCTCGGCATCCTGCTGCACGCCACCAACGAAACGATGGTGGCAACGGTCATGCCGGCCATGGTCGGCGAGCTCGCCGGTGTGCAACTGTTCGGCTGGTCGCTGGCGATCTACGAGCTCGGCGCCATCGTTGCCGGTGCGGCCGCCGGACGGCTGGTGAGCTATGTCGCGCTGCGTACCAACATGATGGTCGCCGCAATGCTCTATGCCGGCGGCGCGCTGGTCTGCGCCACCGCGCCTTCGATGCCGCTGTTCCTCAGCGGCCGCCTGATCGAGGGGCTCGGCGGCGGCGCGCTGGTGTCGCTGGCCTTCGTCTCGGTCGAGCGGCTGTTTGCCCGCGCGATCTGGCCGCAGCTTTTCGGCGTCATGTCGGCGATCTGGGGTGTCGCCGCCTTCAGCGGGCCGGTGCTCGGCGCGGTCATGACCGAATTGCTGTCCTGGCGCTGGGCCTTCGGCGTCTTCACCCTCGGCGGCACGGCCATGGCCCTGGCAAGCTTCATCGTGCTCGATACGCCTGAAGCAACAAGGCCGCAGGCGACCGGCGGCTCAGCGCCGCCTTTCCCGTTTGCAGCACTTGGCTGCCTTGCCGTCAGCGTCGTGCTGATCGCCACCGCCGGCGTCGACATCGCCCTGCTGCGCTCGTCGCTGCTGCTCACCCTCGGCCTGATCGGCCTGGCGCTGTTTATCCATATCGACGCGCTGAAGCCGCGCTCGCGCCTGTTCCCGTCGCGGCTGTTCTCATGGCGCTCGCCGGTCGGCGCGGGCATGACCATGGTCGCGGCGTTCTCGGTGGCGACCTGCTCGTTCGCGGTCTACGGGCCACTGCTCCTGACCAGCCTGCACGGCATTCCGATCCTCACCACCGGCTACATCATCGCCGCCGAATCGATCGCCTGGTCGATCCTGTCGATCCTCGTCGCCAATGCGCCGCCGGAGCGCGAGCGGCTGATCATCGTCGGCGGAGCGCTGATGATCGCCACGGGCATCGCCGGTTTCGCCTATACGGTGCCGGCGGGCTCGATCCCGTTGATCCTGCTTTGCGCCTTGCTGCAAGGCGGCGGTTTCGGCATCGCCTGGCCGTTCGTCACGCGTGTCATCGTGGCATCGGCGCGGGAAGGCGAGCAGACGGTCGCCTCGGCCGCCGTGCCGACCATGCAGCGCATCGGCTATGCCGTGGGTGCGGCACTGACCGGCATCGTCGCCAATGCCAGCGGCTTTTCCGAAGGTCTGAACCGCGAGGCCGCGGCAAATGTCGCCGCCTGGCTGTTCCTCGCCTTCATCCCGCTCGGAATCCTGGGATGCCTCGCCGCCTTGCGGATATCGGGGACGAGCGACGCGCAGCCGGCGAAGCTGCCAATCTCCGTCGGGGATTGACTAGACCACGACCGTCTTCAGCCGGTCGGCGATCAGTGCCGCGAGCCGCGTCGCCACCTCGTCCTTGCTCATCTCCGGCCATTCCTCGACGCCGGCCTTTGAGACGATCCGCACCTTGTTGCGGTCGCCGCCCATCACGCCCGGAGAACCGCCTTCATGCGAGACATCATTGGCGACGATAAGATCGGCACCCTTTTTCGCAAGCTTGGCCTCGGCATTCCTGACCAGGTCCTGCGTCTCCGCGGCGAAACCGACCACCAGCATCGGCCGCTTTTTGTGATGCCCGACACCGGCAAGAATATCGGGATTTTCCACCATCTGCAGCACCGGCGGACCCTCGCCCGCCACCTTCTTGATCTTTTCCCCGGCCGAGCTTTGAGCGCGCCAGTCGGCGACAGCCGCGACGAACACTGCCGCGTCGGCCGGCAGCAGCTGTTCGACCGCATCCTTCATCTCGACGGCAGTTTCGACATGCAGCGTGGCGACGCCGGCCGGATCGGCAACGCCGACCGGACCGGAGACGAGACGCACGTCGGCGCCAAGCCTGGCCAGCGCCGCCGCGATCGCATGGCCCTGCTTGCCCGACGAGCGGTTGGCGATGTAGCGCACCGGGTCGATCGGTTCATGCGTCGGTCCGGAAGTGACGATGATCTTTCTTCCCGCCAGCGGCTTTGGCCGGCTGTCGAGCAGCGCCTCGATCGCGGCGACGATCTCCAGCGGCTCGGCCATGCGGCCCTCGCCCGCCTCGTTGCTCTCGGCCATCTCGCCCTTCGACGGGCCGATAAATGCGATGCCGTCCTTCTGCAACGTCGAGCGGTTGCGCCGGGTCGCCGGATGCGCCCACATCTTCGGGTTCATGGCGGGCGCCATTAAAACCTGCTTGTCGGTGGCGATGAGCACGGTGGAGGCAAGATCATTGGCGTGGCCGTTGGCGAGCTTCGCCATCAGGTCGGCGGTGGCCGGCGCCACGACGATAAGGTCGGCCTCGCGCGACAGGCGGATGTGGCCGACATCGTGCTCGTCCTGGCGGTCGAACAAATCGATGAAGACATGATCGGCGGACAGCGCCCCGACCGACAGCGTGGTGACGAATTCCTGCGCCGCCGCGGTCATCACCACGCGCACCGAAGCACCACGCTCGCGCAGCCGGCGCATCAGGTCGAGCGCTTTGTAGGCAGCGATGCCTCCGCCGATGATGAGCAGGATGCGCTTGCCGGAGAGGACACCTCGCGCGACTTGGCTGGGGACCGCGACCACCGGAGCTGCAGGATTCTGCAAGCTTATCAGTTCGCGCAACGTTTTCTCGATCTGGTCGATGCGGCCGGACGAACCGAGTTGACCTTCGACCGCTGCGCGGATCATGACCCGCGCCTGGTCTTCCATTGACCGGCCATTCTCCGCAGCCAATCGGCGCAGCATATCCTTGACCTCGTCATCAAGGTTGCGGATCGTGATGCTGGCCATGTGATTGCACTTTATCCGAAATCGCCGAAGGCAATGATAGCAATGCAATCAATCGACAACAAGGCGTTAGAGCAGCTTCCAGGCGATATACACCAGCGTCAATGCGATTACCCACAGCGCCAGCCGGCCGGAGCGGGTGTAGCGCGCCTCGGCCCTGCCGATTGCGTGCGCGGTCCTTTCGTCGAAGCGCAGGCCGTGTTCGGCCATCAGGTCGATCTCACGCGACAGCCGCTCGGTGCGGGCAGCGAGGTCCGGCGCCTGGCGGGCCAGCGCCAGCAGCGCGTTGGCGCCGTCGCGCGCATCGGCCAGTAAAGCGCGCGGGCCGAGATTGCGCGTAATCCAGCCGCTCACCACAGGTTCCGACGTCTTCCACATGTTGAAGGCCGGGTCGAGGGTGCGGGCGACGCCTTCGACGACGACCATGGTCTTCTGCAGCAGCACCAGCTCGGATCGCGTCGCCATGTCGAAGAGGTCGGTCACCTCGAACAGCAGCGTCAAAAGCTTGGCCATCGAGATGGTCTCAGCCGGCTGGCCGTGGATCGGTTCGCCGATCGCCCGGATCGCCTGGGCAAAGGCTGCGACATTGTGCTGGCGCGGCACGTAGCCGGCCTCGAAATGCACCTCGGCGACGCGCTGGTAATCGCGCGTGATGAAGCCGTAGAGGATTTCAGCGAGGAAGCGGCGCTCCTTCCTGCCGAGCCGGCCGGCAATGCCGAGATCGACAGCGACGATGGTGCCGTCGGCCTCGACGAACAAGTTGCCCGGATGCATGTCGGCATGGAAGAAACCGTCACGCAGCGTATGGCGCAGGAACGACTGGACCAGGTTGGCGGCAATCGCCTTCAGGTCGTGGCCGGCGGCGGCGAGGCCGGCAATATCGTTCAACTTGATGCCGTCGACCCATTCCATGGTCAGCACGTCACGACCGGTGCGCTCCCAGTCGACCGACGGCACGCGAAAGCCGGGATCGTCCTTGGTGTTCTCGCCGAGCTCCGAAAAAGCCGCCGCCTCCAGCCTCAAATCCATTTCGATCTTGGTGGTCTGGGCCAGCGTCTCCGTCACCTCGACCGGCCGCAGCCGGCGCGACGACGGGATGTACTTTTCCTGCAGCCGGGCGGCGAGGAAATAGCTCTCGAGATCGCGAAAGAAGCGGCGGCGCACGCCCGGCCGGATGACCTTCACCGCCACTCGCCTAACGACGCCGTCCTGCATCGTTTCGGCGGTATGGACCTGCGCGATCGAGGCGGCGGCGACGGCCTCGCCAAAACTGGCATAGAGCTCACCGACCTTGCGTCCGAGCGATGCTTCTATCGCCGCTATGGCCTCGGCCTTGGGAAAGGTCTGCATCTTGTCCTGCAGCATGGCGAGATCAAGCGCGATATCGTTGCCGACGACGTCTGGCCGTGTCGCCAGGAACTGGCCGAGCTTGACGTAGGACGGGCCGAGCCGCACGACCGCCTTGGCCAGCCTGTCGCCGCGCTCATAGGCAAGCGCGCGCCGGCGGGTGAACAACCGGGCCATGCGCCAGCCGAATTTCGGCAGGCCGAAGAGTTCGTCGCCAGGCAAAGCCGCGATGACCCCTTCGCGGACCAGCACCCAGCCGGCCCGCACGAGCCTGAAACCAGCGCCGATGCTGCTCATGGCTGGCTTTGCCCTGCCGGTTTCCCGAACTGGCGAAAGGCACGTCGGGCTATGAAAATGCGGGCCAGCCTCAAAGCTTCCAGCCCGAATGAAGCGCGGCGATCCCGCCGGAATAATTGCGGAATGAGGCGCGGTCGAAGCCCGCGCGAGAAATCATCGCCGCGAAATTCTGCTGATTGGGAAATTTGCGGATCGATTCGACCAGATAGGAGTATGGCTCGCCATCGCCGGTCACCACCTTGCCGATCCGCGGGATGGCGTTGAACGACCACGCTTCATAGACCTTGTCGAGCAGCGGCATCTCGACCTCGGAAAATTCAAGGCAGAGAAAGCGCCCGCCAGGCCTCAGCACGCGATAGGCTTCGGCAAGCGCCACATCGATGCGCGGCACGTTGCGGATGCCGAAAGCGATGGTGTAGGCATCGAAAGCAGCGTCGGCAAAAGGCAGTTCCTCGGCATTGGCTTCGACGAAATCGGTATTTGCCGACAGGCCCTTTTTCTCGGCCCGGTCGCGGCCGACGGCGAGCATCGAGCCATTGATGTCGAGCACCGTCGCATGGGCATGCCTGCCGCTCGCCTCGACGATGCGGAAGGCGACATCGCCGGTGCCGCCGGCAACGTCGAGAACGCTCCAGCCCGGCCGCTTCGGTGGATTGAGCCAGGCGACCATGGCGTCCTTCCACAACCGATGCAACCCGGCCGACATCAGGTCGTTCATCAGGTCGTAGCGGTTCGCCACCTTGTGGAAAACATCATTGACCAGGGACTGCTTGTCGCCTGGTCCTACCCGCTTGAAACCATAGGAGGTTTCCATGCCGCCCGCAGCTGTGGTTCTTTCAACCGACATCGTTTTGATCCGCCATAAAATCGGCGGGACCATAGCCGATCGATGGTGCGGGCGCTATTGTTTAAGGCGCGGTGTTCGGCCGCGCTTCGAAGCAGGTGCCGGAAAAGTGTCACACGGTTTTCCGGCAAGAACTTGCGTCATAAGAAAAAGCCTGACGGGATAATCGAATGCCTTTGAAAGCAGAACTGCACTGCCACATCGAAGGGGCAGCGGCGCCTGAACTCGTCCTCCGCCAGGCTGAGAAATACGGCAAGGATGCCTCGCCCTATATCCAGGACGGCTCCTTCGTCTGGCACGATTTCACCTCTTTCCTCGCCGCCTACGACTTCTCGTCCGACCTGTTCCGCACCGAAGAAGATTATGCGCGACTGGCCGATCACTACCTGACCAGCCTTGCCCGCGACGGCGCCATCTATTCCGAGGTTTTCACCTCGCCCGACCATGCCAGCAAGGCCGGGCTGTCGCCAAAGGCCTATACCGACGCGCTCGGCGAAGGCATGGCCCGCGCCAAGGCAAAGACCGGCATCGAAGGCCGGATGATCGTCACCGGCGTGCGCAATTTCGGCGTCGAATCGATCGAGCGGGCGGCACGTTTCGCCGCCCGCAGCGGACATCCGCTGGTCACCGGCTTCGGCGTCGCCGGCGACGAGCGGATAGGCGACCTGGAAGACTATGTCAGGGCCTTCGAGATCGCCCGCGAGGCCGGCCTCGGCATCACCGTTCATGCCGGCGAGTTGTTGGGCTGGGAAAGCGTCGAGGCGGCACTCGACCACATCCGCCCGTCTCGCATCGGCCATGGCGTGCGCGCCATCGAGAACCCCGAGCTTGTGCGGCGCATCGCCGACGAAGGCGTCGTGCTCGAATGCTGCCCCGGCTCCAATATCGCCCTGAAAATCTTCGACAGCTTCGCCGACCATCCCTTTCCCGCCTTGCGCGCGGCGGGCTGCAAGGTGACGCTCAACTCCGATGACCCGCCCTATTTCTGGACCTCGCTGAAACGCGAATACGACATCGCCGCCGAGCATTTTGCCATGGATGACAAGGCGCTCACCGCCGTCACCAGGACGGCCATCGAGGCAGCCTTCGTCGACAGGAAGACCAGGGCGGCGCTGCTGGGCAGGCTCGGCGCCAAGGGCAGGTGAATGGTGAATAGTGAATGGTTCACCCGGCGCTTCGGTCCATCAACCGCGAGTTTTTCCGCGCAACCAAGGACTCGCAAACCAGTTCACTATTCACTATTCACCATTCACCATCCACTATTCACCTGCGCAGTTCGGAGAACACCATGAAGGGCGTCACCGTCGTCGACCATCCGCTTGTCCAGCACAAGCTGACCATCATGCGCAAGAAGGAAACCTCGACGGCCGGTTTCCGGCGGCTGCTGCGCGAGATCTCGCTATTGCTCGGCTACGAGGTCACCCGCAATCTCGAACTGACGACGACGACGATCGAGACGCCGATCGAGACGATGGAGGCGCCGACGCTGGAGGGCAAGAAACTGGTCTTCGCCTCGGTGCTGCGCGCCGGCAACGGCTTGCTTGAAGGCTTGCTCGATCTGGTGCCGGCGGCGCGTGTCGCCCATATCGGCCTCTACCGCGACCATGAGACGCTGGAGGCTGTCGAATATTTCTTCAAGGCGCCGGGCGACCTCGCCGACCGGCTGGTGATCGTCGTCGACCCGATGCTGGCGACCGCCAATTCGGCGATCGCGGCGATCGACAAGCTGAAAGGCCGCGGCGCCACCAACATCCGCTTCCTCTGCCTGTTGGCGGCACCAGAGGGCCTCGAGCGGTTTACCCAGGCGCATCCCGATGTTCCGGTCTTCACCGCTTCCATCGACCGCCAACTCAACGAGAAGGGCTACATCATGCCCGGTCTCGGCGATGCCGGCGACCGCATGTACGGCACCAAATAGGTCCGTTTACCGATTGTTTACGCAAACGGCTGGTTTCCGCATTCGTTAAAGCGGCAAACACCATATCGGACTAAGGATCGGCAACCACAAAGGCCGGTCCATGCTGCGCAAGCTTCTCATCCTTGGCGTATTTGCCGGAACGTCGGCATCGCTGCCGATCGTCTATCAGTCGAATCCACAGGTAATCGAGCGGCTGTTGAAATCCGCCGTCGGAACCAAGCCGGCCGACACACAAACCGACCTGAACCTCGCCGCCGTTCCGGACAGGCCGGCGACGCCGCAGCCGCTCGGCCGCAAGGTCGTCGTCACCGCGGACGCGCGCGGGCATTTCATGTCGGCCTTCAAGTTGAACGGCCGCCAGATCGACGGCATGATCGATACCGGCGCGACGCTCGTCGCCATCAACAGCTCGACCGCACGCAGGATCGGCATCTCGCTCAATTCGTCGGACTTCAGCCATCAGGTCAACACCGCCAACGGTGCGATCAAGGCCGCCGTGGTGACGATCGACCGCCTGCAGATCGGCAGGATCACCGTCGAGGGCGTCGAGGCCGTCGTGCTCGACGACAGGGCGCTGCACACCAACCTGATCGGCATGAGCTTTCTGCAGCGGCTCGAAAAATACCAGGTCGAAGACGGCACGCTGCTGCTGGTTCAGTAGACCGTGATCCCGAACCGCAGGTCCGCGCCAGCGAAAAGAGGGAACCGGTTTTCGGACAAGATCATGGTCCAAGAGAGATAGAGCCCATCCGATACCCATCGGAATGGGCTCTACCCGCGCGGCAGGATCCGCCGGATGACGGTTTTCTCCGTGGCCGGTTTGGAAGTGCCGATCGTATAGGCCGAAAGCACGGCGGCGGCGGCCGCTTCGGCATCCCCGGTATTGCGGGCATGGACCAGCGCCAGCGCTTCGCCGGTCCGCACTTCAGCGCCGACTGGCAACAGCCTGGTGATGCCGACGGCGTGATCGATCCTGTCGTCCGGCCGCGTCCGCCCGCCGCCAAGCCCGACCACCGCAAGCCCGATCTCGCGGGTCGCGATGCCGGTGACAAAGCCGTTCGCGCTCGCCTTGACGGCAAATTCCGTTGCCGTTTTCGGCAGATATTTTTCCGGATTTTCGATGAAGTCGGCGGGACCGCCAAGTGCCGCCACCATGCGCGCGAAGATGGAAGCGGCGCGGCCGCCGGCCAGCGTCTCGGCGGCGCGGCGCAGGCCGTTCTGGTTGGACGACACCAGGCCTGCCGATTGCAGCATTTCGGCGGCCAGCGCCAGCGTCACGTCCTCCAGCCGCCGGTCGCGAAAGCGGCCGGTGAGAAAATCGACGGCGTTGCGCACCTCGACCGCATTGCCGGCGGCGGATGCCAGCGGCTCGTTCATGCCGGTGACCAGCGCCGAGGCCTTAAGGCCGGCGCCATTGGCGACGTCGACCAGGCTGTTGGCCAGCGCGGTTGCATCGCGCGATTTCTCCATGAAGGCGCCGTTGCCGACCTTGACGTCCAGCACTAGCGAATTGAGGCCGGCGGCCAGCTTCTTCGATAGGATCGAGGCGGTGATCAGCGGCACCGATTCCACTGTTCCCGTCACATCGCGGATGGCGTAGAGCCTGGCGTCGGCGGGTGCCAGATCGGCGGTCTGGCCGATGATGGCGCAGCCGGTTTCCAGCACCGTCTTGCGGAAGCGTGCAATGTCCGGCTGGCTGATATAGCCGGGGATGGCATCCATCTTGTCCAGCGTGCCGCCGGTATGGCCCAGACCCCTGCCGGAAATCATCGGCACATAGGCGCCACAGGCAGCGACGATCGGTGCCAGCATCAAGGAGACATTGTCGCCGACGCCGCCCGTCGAATGCTTGTCGGTGACCGGCCCAGGCAGATCCGACCAGTCGAGCACATCGCCGGAATCGCGCATCGCTATTGTCAGCGCCACCGCCTCGTCGCGGCTCATGCCGTTGAAGAACACCGCCATGGCGAAGGCGCCGACCTGCGCGTCGGTAACGGTGCCGGCGGTCAGGCCCTCGATAAAGAACGCGATCTCCTCAGCCGAGAGCTTCTGGCCATCGCGCTTGCGGCGGATGATTTCCTGGGGAAGCATCAGGCGTCGACCCTGTGCTCCGGAAGCCCGTCCTGAAAAACGCGCTGCAGGATGGTCGCCAGCCGCGCGCCGCCGACCGGCGCCATGTCCTTGGTCTCCTGGTGCGACAGCTCGGCTCCGGTCATGCCGGCGGCAAGGTTGGTGACGACAGAGCAGGCGGCGACGCGCAGGCCGAGGAAGCGGGCGAGAATGACCTCCGGCACCGTCGACATGCCGACCGCGTTGGCGCCCATGACGCGCGCCATGCGGATCTCGGCGGGCGTCTCGAAGCATGGGCCGGAGAACCACATATAGACGCCCTTGTGCAGCGTGGTACCGGTGGCCTTCGCCGCCTGCTCGATGGCGGAGCGGAGACCGGCGTCATAGGCTTCGGTCAGGCCGACGAAACGGCGGTCGCTCGGCTCGCCTATCAGCGGGTTGGAGCCCGAGAAATTGATGTGGTCCGTGATCAGCATCACCGAGCCCGGCCCCATCCCCGGATCGACCGAACCGGCGGCGTTGGTGAGGATCAGTTTGGAGATGCCGAGGCCGGCAAGCACCTCGAGTGCCGGCCGCATCGCCGCCGCGTTGCCGTGCTCGTAGTAGTGTGCGCGGCCGGACAGCATCAGCACCGGCGTGCCGGCAAAGAGTCCCGCCACCACCTCGCCGGCATGGCCGCTGACGCCGCTTCTGGGAAACCCCGGCAAGTCGGCGTAGGAAATGCGCACTGCATCCTCGACCTTGTCGACAAGCCCGCCAAGCCCCGATCCCAGCACCAAAGCGGTGGTCGGCGCCAGCCCGTCCAGCCTTTCGACGAGGTGATCGAGCGCTTCTTTCATTTCAGCACATCGCCCTGGAATCCGTATGGCAGCAACTCGCCCATGGTCACGGTCTCGACCACGCCACTGTCATCGCAGAGATAGAACTTCGTTTCCGGCCGGCAGAATTCCGCCAGCCGCTGCCGGCAGCCGCCGCAGGGCGAGCATTTTGCCACGCGTTCGGCGATCACGGCGACTTCCGTGATCTTGCCGCCGCCGCCCATGATGTAGTTGGCAAGTGCGGTGGTTTCAGCGCACCAGCCCTCCGGATAGGACGCGATCTCGACATTGGCGCCAGTGAAGACACGGCCGTCCTCGGTGCGCAACGCCGCGCCGACCGGAAATTTCGAATAGGGCGCATAGGCCTTGGCCATGGCGGCTTTCGCCGCTTCGAACAGATCATGAGCCATGATAGATCAGCGTTCCTTGACATAAGGCACGCCGCCGGCGCGCGGCGGGATTGCCTTGCCGATGAAGCCGGCAAGCAGGATGACCGTCAGGACATAGGGCAGCGCCTGCATGAATTGCACCGGCACCTTGCCGATCAGCGGCAGCGGCGTGCCTTGCAGGCGGATCGACGCCGCGTCGAGGAAGCCGAACAGCAGGCAGGCGAACATGGCGTTGACCGGTTTCCATTTGGCGAAGATCAGCGCGGCCAGCGCGATGTAGCCCTTGCCGGCGGTCATGTCCTTCACGAAGCCGCCATTCTGCACCATCGACAGATAGGCGCCGGCAATGCCGGTGAGCACGCCGGTGCAGATCAGCGCCCGGTAGCGCAGCCAGGCGACGGATATTCCGGCGGTATCGACCGCGGCCGGGTTCTCGCCGACGGCGCGCAGGCGCAAGCCGAAGCGGGTGCGAAACAGCACCCACCAGGTGAACGGCACGGCCAGGAAGGCGAGATAGACCAGCACGGAGTGGCCGGAGATGAGTTCCGAATAGATCGGCCCGAGGATCGGAACGCTCCTGAGCGCATCCGCGCCCGGCCAGATGATTGCCTCGAAGCGCTCGCCGGCGGCCAGCGCTGGCGTGCGCCCGCCTTGCTGGAACCAGGCCTGGCCGAGCATGATCGTCGATCCGGCCGCAATGAAATTGATCGCGACGCCGGAGACGATCTGGTTGCCGCGATGGGTGATCGAGGCAAAGCCGTGGATCAGCGCGAAGGCAACCGAGATGAGGATGGCCATGCCGAGCCCGAGATAGGCCGAGTGGAAGACCGAGGCGGCGGCGGCACCGGCGAAGGCGCCGACAAGCATCTTGCCCTCGAGCCCGATGTCGAAGACGCCGGCGCGCTCCGAATAGAGGCCGGCGAGGCAGGCGAGCAGCAAGGGAACCGACAGGCGGATGGTCGAGTCCAGGACCTGCACGATGGCATTGAAGAAATCCATCTCAGGCACCCTTCCCCTTGACCGCTTCCATACCAACCGATCTCGGGCTGAGCGAGGCGAACAGCGCCTGGACGTAGGGCCGGAACATATGCTCGAGCGCGCCGGCGAACAGGATGACGAGGCCCTGGATGATGACGATCATGTCGCGGCTGATCGCCGGCATCTCGAAGGCGAGCTCGGCGCCGCCCTGGTAGAGCATGCCGAACAGTATTGCGGCAAGCACGATGCCGACCGGGTGCAGGCGGCCCATCAACGCCACTGCGATGCCGACGAAACCGGCGCCCGAAACGAATTCGAGCGCGACATTATGCTGGTCGCCCATCGTCGGATTGAGCGCCATCATGCCGGCCAGTGCGCCCGAGATCATCATCGCGATGATGATGATGCGGATCTCCGAAATGCCGGCATAGCGCGCCGCTTTCGGGCTATGGCCATAGGTGCGCATCTCGTAGCCCAGCTTGGTGCGCCAGATCAGCACCCACACGAGAAAGGCCATGGCCAGCGCCAGCAGCGAGCTGACGTTGAACGGCGCCGAACGGATTTTGGCGCCGAACAATTCGATGATCCAGTTGAGCTTCGGCAATTGTGCGCCTTCGAGGAAGGTGCGCGTCTGCGGCGCCATCGAGCCGGGCGGCTTCAGCATGCCCACCAGCGCATAGACCATGACGCTGGCGGCGATGAAATTGAACATGATGGTGGTGATGACGATGTGCGAGCCGCGCTTGGCCTGCAGATAGGCCGGGATCAGCGCCCACAGCGCGCCCATCGCCGCTGCGGCGACAATGGCAATCGGGAAGGTCAGCCACCAGGGCAGCACGCTGTCGAAGGCCAGGCAAACGATGCCGATGCCGAGACCGGCGATATAGCCCTGGCCCTCGCCACCGATGTTGAACAGGCCGCAATGCGCCGCAACCGCCACCGAAAGCCCGCTGAAGATGAAGGTGGTGGCATAGAAAAGCGTGAACGCGATGCCTTGGCCGCGACCGAAGGCGCCCTCGACCAGGACGACGGCTGCGCGCAGCGGGTTCTCGCCAACCAATATGACGACGAAGCCGGCAACGACGAAGGCGACGAACAGATTGATCAGCGGGATCAGCACGTAATCGGCCCAGGCCGGCAGCTTGGCATAGGGAGTGCTCACTCGGCCGCCTCCCGGTGCTCGACGCCGGCCATCAGCAGACCGAGTTCGCCCTCGGTCGCGTCGGGGCCGCGCTCGCCGACGATGCGGCCGGCAAACATCACCAGAATGCGGTCGGAAAGCGAACGGATCTCGTCGAGCTCGACCGAAACCACCAGCACCGCTTTGCCCTGGTCGCGCATCGCGATGAGGCGCTTGTGGATGAATTCGATGGCGCCGACATCGACGCCGCGCGTCGGCTGGCCGACGATCAACACGCCGGGATCCTGCTCCATTTCCCGCGCGAGCACGATCTTCTGCTGGTTGCCGCCGGAGAAATTGGCGGTCTTGAGGCGGCAGTCGGCCGGGCGGATGTCGTATTTGACGATCTTGTCCCTGGCATCGTTACGGATGGCGTCGATGTCGAGGAACGGCCCCTTCAGATAGCGCTCGTCGTCCTGGTAGCCGAGGATCGAATTCTCGTTCTCCTCGAAGGCCAACACCAAGCCGACATGGTGGCGGTCCTCCGGCACATGGGCAAGGCCGCGCTCGCGCAGCTCGCCAGGGTCGGCGGCGCCGGTCAGGTCGATCGGCTTTCCGTCCAGCATAACCGAGCCCGACACGGCATGCCTGATGCCGGAAATCGCCTCGAGCAGTTCGGATTGTCCGTTGCCGGCGACGCCGGCAATGCCGACGATCTCGCCGGCGTGTACGTCGAAGGAGACGTCGTCGACCATGGTGACGCCGCGGGAATCCTTGACCGTCAGGTTCTTGACCGCGAGCTTGACGCCGCCGGCCTTCGCCTCGCCCTTCTCGACGCGCAGCAGCACGCGCCGGCCGACCATCAGCTCGGCCAACTCCTCGACCGTGGTCTTCCTGGTTTCGCGTGTCGCCACCATCGTGCCCTGGCGCATCACCGAGACCGTGTCGGTGATCGCCATGATCTCGCGCAGCTTGTGGGTGATCAGTACGATCGTCTTGCCCTGCTCCTTCAGCTGCCTGAGGATGCGGAACAGATGGTCGGCCTCGGCCGGCGTCAGCACGCCCGTCGGTTCGTCGAGGATCAGGATCTCGGCGCCGCGATAGAGCGCCTTGAGGATTTCGACGCGTTGCTGCAGGCCGACCGGCAATTCCTCGATGATCGCGTCGGGATCGACTTCGAGCCCGTATTCGCGCTCGAGCCGCTCCAGCTCGGAACGAGCCTTGGCGATGCTCTTCTTCAGCAGCGCATCGCTTTCGGCGCCGAGAATGACGTTTTCCAAGACCGAGAAGTTGTCGACCAGCATGAAGTGCTGATGCACCATGCCGATGCCGAGCGCGATTGCATCGTTTGGTGTCTTGATCGATGCCGGCTGGCCGCCGACACGGATTTCGCCGGCATCGGCCTGGTAGAAACCATAGAGGATCGACATCAGCGTCGACTTGCCGGCACCGTTCTCGCCGACGATGCCATGGATGGTACCGCGCATGATCTCCAGATTGATGTCGCGGTTGGCGCGCACGGCGCCAAAGCTCTTGTCGATGCCGATCAGCTCGATTGCGGCTTGCGCCATGCAGCCTGTTCCCACTGTTATTTTTTTACCGCTTGGTCAAACGCCTAGCATGACGCCCAGTCTGTGCCAATTGGGTCTGTGCCAATTGGCCGGAGCAGGGTTCACTCTCGACAAATCCCGCCATGCTTGTCAATTTCCAACGTGGCCGCAGCCTGCACAATCGCCTGATCGAGGATTTCAAATGACCATGCCCGAGGACCGGCTGACGACGCTGGAAATCCGCGCCGCCGAGCAGGAGAAGACCATTGAGGAACTGTCCGGCCAGATCGCCGAACAGTGGAAGGTGATCGAGCGCATGCAGCGCAAGCTCGACGCGCTGGCCGAGCGCTTCCTGGCGCTGGAGGAACAGGCCGCACCCGACGTGCCGGTAACCAAGCCGCCGCACTGGTGAGCGGCTGACAATGCAAAACCGCCGGGCTTTCACCCGGCGGCTCGTCAGTTCAGCAGTGCTAGTCGATCAATAAGGGCAATCGATCAATACGGGCAGGCATTGTCCGACATGTAGTCGTGCACCTTGATGGTGCCGGCGATGATGTCGGCCTTGGCCTTTTCGACCGCTGCCTTCATCGCGTCGTCGACAAGCGCCTTGTTGTTGTCGTCCATGGCGTAGTCGACGCCGCCTTCCTTGAGGCCGAGATCGTTGACGCCGGCCGTGAACTTGCCGTCCTTGGCATCCATGAAGGTGTTGTAGACGGCAACGTCGACGCGCTTGACCATCGAGGTCAGCACCTTGCCGGGCTGCAGGCCGTTCTGATTGGAATCGACGCCGATGCCGAGTTTGCCGGCGTCGGCCGCTGCCTGCAGCACACCGACACCGGTGCCGCCTGCCGCTGCGTAGACCACGTCGGCGCCCTGGTCGATCTGCGTCTTGGCGATCTCGCCGCCCTTGGCCGGATCGTTCCAGGCTGCCGGCGTATCGCCGGTCATGTTCTGGATGACGTCAGTGGCGCCGGCCGCCTTGGCGCCGCCGACATAGCCGCAGCCAAACCTGCGGATCAGCGGAATGTCCATGCCGCCGACGAAGCCGACCTTCTTGGTCTTGGAAGCCATCGCCGCCATCACGCCGACGAGGTAGGAGCCTTCCTGCTCCTTGTAGACAAGGGAGCGGACATTGGGCTTGTCGACGACCATGTCGATGATGGCGAATTTGGTGTCGGGGAACTCGGTGGCGATCTTGTCCAGCGCGTCCGCCCAGGAAAAGCCCGCCATGACGATCGGATTGCGGCCGTCCTCGGCGAAACGGCGCAGCGCCTGCTCGCGCTGGGTGGCGTTGCTGACCTCGAATTCCACATAGGGGATGCCGGTCTCGGTCTTGAACTTTTCGGCGCCGTGGAAGGACGCCTCGTTGAACGACTTGTCGAACTTGCCGCCGAGATCGTAGAGGATCGCGGGTTGAATGTCCGCGGCGAAGGCCGGAAGAACCATTGCAGCTGCGGCCATAAGGCCGAGAACGATACGTTTCATGTGATCCACACCCCTGTCGGTTATTTGTCCATTATGCACCCTAATGCCGGCCCGGTTCTCCGGCAGGCACGCGGCGTCAGGCAGGAGTGTCTTCCTCCCGCTTCGGGCCAATCTGGCACGGCCCGAAACAAAATTCACGTGGAATTTTGACCCTTTGGAAAAGCGTGGCGCCGCATCGCTGCGCCACAGCACATTCCTTGCGTCAGGGGCGCAAAATCAGTCGGAGACGGCAGCCGGAATGGCGCAGGAGACGCCGGTTCCCTGCAGGCCGCAATAGCCATAGGGGTTCTTCGCCAGATATTGCTGGTGGTCTTCCTCGGCGAAGTAGAATTCCGGCGCCGGTGCGATCTCCGTGGTGATCTTGCCGCGTCCGGCGCCGCGCAGCGAAGCCTCGTAGGCATCGCGCGAGGCGATCGCAGCCTGGTACTGCGCGTCGTTGAACGTGTAGATCGCCGAACGGTAGGTGGTGCCGACGTCATTGCCCTGGCGCATGCCTTGGGTCGGGTCGTGACTTTCCCAGAACAGCTTCAAAAGCTCGGCATAGGACACGATCTTCGGATCGTAGACGACGAGCACGACTTCGGCATGGCCGGTAAGCCCGGTGCAGGTTTCCTGATAGGTCGGGTTGGGCGTGACGCCGCCGGCATAGCCGGCCGCCGTGACCCAGACGCCCTCGACCTGCCAGAACAGGCGCTCGGCGCCCCAGAAGCAGCCCAGGCCGAACATCGCCGTCTCCAGCCCTTCGGGATAGGGACCCTTGAGCGGCCTGTTCGAGACAAAATGCTTCGATGCCGTCGGGATCGGCCGGTCGCGGCCGGGCAGCGCCTCGGAGGGTTTCGGCAGGTTGAGCTTCTTGTTCAGCATGTCGCTGAGAAACATGTGTGGGTTCCTTTTCTTCTTGGTTGAGCCTCCCCGGTACGGGAACACCGGGTCAGGCTGGAATTTCAGGTCGCGGCGAACCGCCCGCTGGGGCGCTGCCGCCTGTAGCCGATGGCGTAAAGAATGAACGCCAGCACCGCGAACACGGCGAAGCCGGACTGGCTGAGCACCCAGGCGATGGCACCGTCCCACAGCAGCGGATTGACCTTGTCGCGGACGAAGCTTTCGAAGGCGCTGCGCGTATCCGGCGAGACCGCGAGCCAGCTGGTATTAAGCGGGGTCATCACCAGCGCCGAAGCCGCCACCGACCGGGTCGCATCGAGCACGGCCATGATGACCGAAACCGACAGCGCGACCATTGCAGCGAGACGAAAGACGAAGCGGAACATCCAGACCCTTCCTCCCCAGGAGATTATCAGAATGTCGTATCGGACTGTTAGATAGGATCTACTTGCTTCGCCTGCAATCGCGACACGCGAAGTTGAACCCGCGACCGCCGGTTCGCCGGAACCGGTGGCGCGCCGGACGGCGAGCACACCTCCGCCGCCCCTTTCGATAGGCTCCCAACGGGTGCTCCGGTAACATGGGGTGAGCATCCGTATGCGGCAAAGCGAATAGACTGTCGTTATGTCTTGGCATTCGGCACCGGATCGACTAGATGAGCCCCGCGCCTGTTGCTTTGACGGCTCAGGTGCGGGGAAAGGGTATCCGCTGGTTGACGGCGCCCACGGCCGGAATTCCGGGCCGGAATCCCAAGGGAGATGCATCTCCCCAACCCGCGCGGCGAAACCGACCGCGTCGAAAATGCTAAAAGGACGGAGAGGTGGCCGAGTGGTTGAAGGCGCACGCCTGGAAAGTGTGTTTACGGGAGACCGTAACGCGGGTTCGAATCCCGCTCTCTCCGCCAATCTAGGCAACTCCCTTCAACGTACTGAATGGATAGGGTTTTTCGGAGAGCCTTTCCAGGTCGGTGCCCCACATCGGTGCCCCAAGATCCTGTCGCTTCACTTCTGGCTGGGATAGAAGCTGTAAAGGGCAGATTCCAGCGCGGCCTTTCGCTCAAACCTCTAGCAGCCCGTTCACGGACAGCTTGCGGCCTCAGGCATCAACGTCTTAATGATGCAAGCTGGATGCCCACCGTTAATATTGCCATACTTTGTATCCGAGCCGTAGAACTGCTTACACCTGGCCAGGAGAAGTTGTCCCTTTAGCTCATTGTTGTTGCTGTCTATGAACGGACAAACTACGGTTCCATCGGCTGTAGGGAAGTCGCAGGAGACTTTTACCTCGCATTCCTTGAACCCCGCAGGAGCGGCAGCCGAAGGCCCAGGAATGGCAAGAAGCACTCCGCTTAACAATACGAACATACTCACTTTAGTCATGACATCCTCCCTTTTCCTAACTAGAATGTTGCAGTTTCTTTTCCCCGACTACCTAGTCTGCTTGCCAAGGTAACGATTGTTTTTGAGGTTTATGTCGGCAAGCGTCAGCTCACACTAATGCGGTGAGGGCCAGACACTTGAATCTACTAGATTCGCAGCGTCTTCAAGAATCCACCACCTGAGCAAGGATCCCCGAGGAATTCACGTAAGTGCCTACATCAGCAAAGTAAAATGAGACATCAGCCAATCATAGGCATTCTACGCTCGAATAACAGTATGCTCTGAAAACGCTGCCAAGGCAATGACTATGAGAACCAACACCAAAAGTTGTACGTCCACTATTCCGACCGAATTAATCAGGCCGGAGTACCCTTCGTGTCTTTGGGACCACACTTTACAGTGGCCGGTGGTTTGGGACAAAATAGTACGAAGGCTCACTTCGCCCCACGATGCTTCTCAGGCCGAAAATGGCATAGACGTACCCTCGGGCGTCCCAGCGCCTCTTGCTTTCGGTGACACCTTGAAGCCGCCCATACGCTCTTTCCTTTATCCATTCGGTCTTACCACTGCCCTCTCACTGCCATTTCGTGCAGCCCCGTATGTCGTCATGAGCGCGGCCGGGAGACTGCTGCCTTGAGGTCATCTAGTCGATAGGCGATGGCGGACCGCAAGGGAGTGGACATGAAGGAGAGGAGGGAGTGGGGCGAGCGCATCTACATATGCTGGGGGCAAGCGTACTATTTGGCCACCCGCATGAGTGGGAGCGATGGTTCTGTTCGCAATGGGAAGCATGGTGGGCCGGCTGGCGCAAGGCGAAGGTGTGAGGGGACCAACCCTGAATTGACGGCCTCATTTGACCACCACCGGAATTGACACCCCCTCGCGAGACTCGGCAAACTCGACCATAACCTTCTTGGCCACCTCGCAGTCTCGCGCCGCCACCATCACCCCATCATGCATCGGTAGGGCCGCTATCCCCATCTCCGCCAGTCGCAGCAAGACGGCAACCAAGATGCAGCTTTCAGTGAACATCAAGTCCAACGCGATGTCCCTACCGAAGAGCGGCACGAGGGCCGGGTGCTTATTACTAATCGCCGTCGCCAGCCTTCTTCCCGTCCAGCCCACCGGCAAGGCATCCTTCACGCCGCTCGGCAGGCGGGTCATTTCGTTGGAAGACGACAGCATGGCCGCGAAGCCAGCCTTCACGGCGGCACGATGCTCCTCCAAGCCGGGGATAGCATAGACGTCACCCTCAGGCGGTGCAGCCCCAAGTCGCGCATAGGCAAGCCGTGGGAACATGCTGGCGAAGTCGAGGTCGGCTATAGGCTCTCCGTTGATGCGCAGGTCTCCCCGCAGTCTCTTCGGTAAGGATTGCCAGAAGCCACCGTAGAGCCGGCCATGAAGGCGGAAGGTATGCGGGTCCCCGATGTCGCGCAGCAGGAAGCGGCGGGTTAGCCTGAAGCCAGCTTGGGGCTGGCCTTGAAGCTCGATGCGCTGGGTGGCGAGAAAGGTGTTGATTTCCTCCATCTCCCTCCGCAGTGAGCATGTCTCAGGGGTGTCCACATAGTCCACCAGTTGATAGGGGAGCTTGTGGCCAATGGCATCACGGCCCATCCTTGCGGTCAGCCATACGGTCTCCTCCCCCTCTGCTCTGCCAACCTCCGCCACTGTCCCCGCGAGCAAGGCATTAAGCAGGCTACCCGTTGCCTCTATGCCTGTCCTGCGCTTCTTGATGTGGGCTGGGTGCTTGAGCACTAGGCCCTGGGCGGCCATCGCATCGGTGACATGGGGGAGATGCCCCAAGCCCTTGCGGTCGTAGCGGGACAGGGAGGTGTGGCGCAGAGAGATGGCTAGACGGCTATGCTCGGGGTGACCTTGATGCATGGCTGCGAGGTTCGCCACTAGGCAGGACACGATGCTGGTCACCCTCTCCACCTGCTCCTGCTTGGGTCGCCTGATGCGGGCTTGATGTCCCTTGGCGGTGGCTTGGAGCACCTGCATGGTGATGGACTCAGTGAGTGCCTTGAGGTTCGGGCCTAGTGCCGTTGCCCAAGGATCAAACCAATGGTCGGAGGAGGAGAAGGGATCATCCATCAAAGCCCACCAATCTCTAAGCCGGCGTCCAGGGGCCTCTAAGCTGGGTTGACGGAGATGGGGCTGGGAAAGGCCTCTAGCCCCAAGCGCACCACCACGGGGCCGCCATAAGGGGAATGGGGGGAGCTAAGGCTTGAACATGCGCGTCCCCGAGATACCCGATCAAGTCACACGATGAAGTGGCCGCGAGTTTTCATTCTGCCGCCGCACGGTGCGATGGATGCAGGCCAAACCTTTCCACCTTCAGCTTAATGATTTCCGGAACTGCCACGCCAACAAGCGGATCGACAACCTTCCCCATGGCCTCACCGATTTTCCGCAGTACGAGCCCTGAGGAGCGAGGATAGGCATGGATCTCAATCGAAACGTCCTCGCCCTTGGGGTTCCACATCATCCACCGCCTATGGGTCCCACTTGCCAGCCGATGAGCAGCTTTCGCGGCCTGAACAATCTGGAACTCCTTAGTCCGATTGCTTGCGAAGTCGTCCTCAATAAGGGCCGCCACGGCGAGATAGATCGCCACCAGACGCTTTGCTGGTATCTCCGCGTCACTAAGCCGGGCGAACGCGATACGTGCCCTGCTGGCAGCATCCAGACCGCGAAGATTCATGGCGGGTTCGGCTCTGCCGGCTGTGGCGAGCAAGTAATCCATCTCTACCACGGTCGCGGCATCACGGCGAGTTGCTAGCCACTGGGAGGCGGCAACAAGATAAGGCTTCAATTCAGCAGCGCGGTACGTTCCGCGCCACTGCGAGCCGTGGCGAGATTTACGCTGAGCGTGGTATCGGCATAGATACCGCGACAACCCATTGCCCTGAGAGAGCATCGAGGGGCGGCCACACCCAGGTATAGAACAGGCGGAGCCGTCACTCTCGTGTCGCTGTGCTCGCTCTCCAGGATGGTTTCGCGCCCTCACGCTTCGTCTTGCCTCCATGCGCCACGGGCTCGCAGCGTTAGGCGCGCTATCGTGCTGTGATGAGGTTCAACACCATCGTCGATAAGCTGCATGCGGAGAGTGATCTGGCGTGAAGTAAGCACGTGGTGAATGCGCTTGAGAATATCTTGATTGGCAAGAGGTCCCTTGGAACCCTCCCAGCCCCGGGCGGCCTGTGCTTCAGCGTTCTGTCCAGCTCCTATCGCGTAGGTGCTGTTTGTGTAGCAGTTGATGGTTGACTTGGGCTGCACGCTCTCCAAAACGCCAGCTAGGCTGCCCAAGGTTGCTCTCTGAGCACTGCTCTTTCCTTCGCTTTTCCTGACCGGTTCGAATTTCTCCGGGGCATCGGACTTTGAGCGGATCAACCAGACCGCCGCAGACCGCACCTGCCCCCCGCTTCCTGATATCCAAGCGTCGAATTCGCCTGGTTCTGCGAAAATCGGCTGACCTTCAGGGTAGTGCCAATCTGTAGGTTTCATTTTGCGTTGTGACCTTCTCTTTCGGAAGCAGCGGTTAGATGCTGCACGATCCAGAAGTTGGAGGCGCGAAAGGCGGGTTTCAAGTATTTAGCAGAAATATATTTTGTTGTTACACCCTAACTTAAGAGTTTGTTACACCCACTTAAGACTAAAGTCAGCAACCTCGGGGAGATACTGTACTTTCAAGGGTAGTGGCGATAGCCGTCTATGCGTACCCTCGCCCAGCATCCAGCTTCGTCCCCACACTTGCCACCCACAGCTACCTTCGCCGGCGCGAGTCCCGGGCAGCTGCCTTGCATTGCGCTAACTGTTAGCTAGACTCGTTGCGTTCGCTGACGCGGCGTTCCGGGGTGTGGAAACCCTGAGTTCAAACATGGTGCCGAACACATCGGCGCCGATCCTCGACTTTTTCGGTCGGGGAGCCTGTGGCGTATGTCCAGGTTCTCCGGAACTAAAGGCCGCAGGAACCGGAACTCGGTTTTCCAACTCCCCGATCAGGGGTCATGAGGAGGCTGTCTGCGGGGGCGTACCGCAGGCGTTTGCCTCTCTAGGGGAACCAATGTCGTCAAAAGCGCTCCGGGCACCAAGCAGCGCCACAGCAACCGACCGCTATCGAACATTCCGAGGGCGGGAGCCGGCAAGGTGGCTAGCTGAATTCCGAGAAGCGGGCTGGCCCGATACAGCAGCAGCGGCCGTAACGAGCTTTCTAATGGGAGCACGACCGCTTCCTCCAGGCTGGAAGGAGGAGATGGTGCCTGCTGCATCCGGGCAGGCCGAAGCTATCGCATCGAGTGCCGCCGCGACCATTGCGGCGCAAATCGCTGCCCTAGAGCCACGGCCTGCACAGGGTTATCTTGCTGAGAGCAGGTCGCCTAGGAACAAGACGGCTCTCGTGATTGCACTCGGGCTGTCGACCGTCGCCGTCATCGTGGTGTTTCGCGCGGTCGGCACGATGGAGTATCGCCGGTCAGTCAATCACTACTGCATGTCGGGGCCGGCCTCGCGCTGTCCAGACTATCCACGTATTCCCGGAAAGTTCTCATATGAAATTGATCCCGACGTCCCTGCCGGCCCTTGACCTCATACGGGTTCGCTACTCCATGTCCGGCACGTCGCCACCACAAAGAGCGTCGTCGGTTCGCCGTACTCTCCTGGCAAGGGTTGGCATCACGTGTCCACGCAATGACTCCGGCATGCTTACCCGCTAGGCCCTTCGCGGTCCTTATAGCCCGGTCCTCGGTCTGCTGCTCGGCAGGCCCAAAGACAGGCTGAAGGTCGCCCGTCTCATCGCGGTCGAAGGCGGTGACGACGATTAGCTTGGGCGCCCTCTGCTGCGGAAGGATGCTGTCCGACATGCTATCGTCTCCCGTTCCCTATCGCTCGGTAACCGAGGGGGCGGGCCAGGTCTTTGGCCGGAGCCTGACGGACAGGGTTGCTCCGGCTCGGCGGACCAATCGGAACGGTCCCGACTATGGGCACCATCGGCGCGGCCTGCTGCGGGTCCTTCCGCTTGGCCTTTAGCTCCGTGATTTCCTCATCGCGTCTAGCGATCCGGCTTTCCAGGTTGGCAATGCGCTCGGTCAGCAAGTAGCGGCCGACCAAGAAGCCGCCACCTCCAAACAGTACGGCAAACGTCGCAAAGGCAGCCGGGTTCGCGATGACCAGCGCCGAGTTGGCTTCTAGGAACTCAATAAGGTCATGCATGGGGCGTTGTGGTCCACAGTCTCTCACCCCGAGCGGGGCGGCGAGTCGTCGTAGCTTACGTGCACAAGCCCCGGATGCCGATGAGCGAGTGCGAGGATTTGGGTCTCAAGTTCGCAGTTGTAGGCCATGAGCGCTTTGACGGTCTCTAGGGGGCTCTCGTAGCGAGCGATGAGCTTCTCCGCCTCCGAGTGCAGCTCGGCCTTGGCTTCGGCGTCTAGGTGCATGATGCCCATCGGGGTGCCTCCTAACGTCTTGCCCGTCGCGGCGCCGAGAGTTCGTCAAGGCGGTCCTGAAGGTGGCCATTGAGCACGATCATTTCCTTGAGCGCTTTTACCGCGTCCCCCTTGTGCTGAGCAATGAACTTGTCGGCGATTGACTGGAGAGCGGCTTCTTGGCGGCTGTCCAGCTTCACAATGTGGTCCATGGCGATAACTCCAAACGCTTGATGAGAGGCAGTGAACAAAAACGGAACAAAATTGTCAAGCCAGAATTGACTCTGCGAGGACTGTGTTCCTATTTGGCGATGAGTGGGGCGGTTACTCATAGGCATGGAGAGCCGCGATGGGCAGACGGAAAAGCCGGTATGAAAGGCTATCCGCACGTGACGCGGAGGCGATCATTTTGGACGCGCTTAGCCTTCGAAAGACGCTGATGGCGGCACAGGTGCATCTCAATGCAAGTGGCCCGTTGTTCTGGCAACTTTGCGGGCTCGTCGAGAAATTGCACGAGGTGCTCGCCACGGTCGCCGAGAAAGAGCCCGACTACCGGGCAGGGCATCTTGGCCTGCTTCCGCTGCCTGAGGACTACTCGACACGGAAGTGATCAATGGCCGGGCCAATGGACAGCGTTGGACGGGCCGCAAAGGCCAACATGCTGCTAATCGTCGAGTGCGGCCATTGCTATCATGTGGGTCGGTTTAAGGCGAACGATGTGGCCAAGGTGGTGGGATGGAACAAGCCGCTAGAGGCCATCAAGTTTAAATGCAAACGGTGCAGTCGAACGGACACGAAGGTGAAGACGCAGTTCATCGATCAGGACCATCCGCCGAAGGGCTACATTTGGGTTTTACAGAAAGCGAGAAGCTAGAACAGCGAGCCTTGAGCGGGCGGAGGCACTTGAGTGGGAACCTTGATCTGTGTGGCAGGCTTCTCGACAATCACGAGGGCGTCATCCGGCGCTGTGCGCTGTAGCTGTTTCGCCTCCGACCAGGGGGCACTTAGCCACATCTCCGTTTCCTCTTGCGTGGTTAAAATTACCGGCATCGCCTTCTCATGGATCGGCGCAATGAGGGCGTTGGGCTTGGTGGTCAGGAAGCCATAGACCTCATGATCACCAGGGCCTTCCTTGACCTTGCGGACTCCAGTCCAGCGCGTCCACAGGCCGGCGAAGAAGAACAGCGGGCGGTCCTCGTTAAGGGCGAACCAAAAGTTGCGCTGAATGCCGCCCGTCTCGGGGTCCTTGTCGCCGGGCGCAGGGCTGGGCTCCGCGAAGCTCGTCACCGGCACAACACAGCGATGCTCGACGCCGACATACTGCTGCCAATGGCCGTACTGCGGATTGCGGATGTTCGTCGTGCCAGGGTCGGCGTTGCCCTTCACCCGTTCCAGCGGCGTCGGCATCCCCCAGCGCAGATTGGCAAGTTCGCGGGTGCCGTCCTGCGCATTGCGGACGACCGGGCCAAACTGGTTTGGATAGATATCAATGGACGGCTCAAGGTTGCCAAGGATGTCCCGCAAGGCGCGGGTCCACTGGCGAATGGCCTCTTGCGACGTGGTGATGTTGTAGAGGTTGCACATCGCATCTAGCTTCGACTTTTACCTCGGATTTCACGAACTCGCGATCCTGGCACAACTATGACAGCCCCATCACTAGCGCAAAAAACGGCGTAGTCTGAGGTGAACAAAACTACAACGGCGTCATACAGAATACGATCATCCAGATAAACGGTTTCCTTGAATCGTGCATCGTTCTTCACGTACTGGCCAAAATACACTCCGCAGAGTGTCATGAATAATAGCATAAAAAACAAATCTCCCATCACCCTTCTAGGATTTGCGTGATAGAAGTCTTGGCCAAATCTAGACAATCTGTACATTAGATATATTGCAAATACAACCAGTAATATAAAGATAACACGCTCGCCTATTCTATTCTTACCGCTTGTGTGATCGAAATAAAATTGAAGCCCCATATAAGCCGCGAAAGCACCGCAAAAAAGCAGTCCAGTTATTATTCTCCTCCTACTAGAAATGTCAGATTTAAAAAGGTCCAGTAAGAAGTAAGCGTAGCTATCAGCTGCCCATGTAAATCCGAGAAGGAAGACCGTTATCACTAGTCCGATCTTCACGAGGTCGGAATATTGCACCAGCCATATAAGCCCACTTCCAAAGACACTTAGATATCCTGAGGTGAATAACGCGGCGGTCATTACTGCTAACACAAATGCTGCAGCGGACATGACTGCAAAATTTGTCGTTGCGAAATCCATCGCCTTCGTAAACCTGGAGTTCGACAAGTCGGCCACAAGCGCTCCAACGACAATCATAATTCTGATACCAGGATAGATACATAGCTGATTCTTAGCGCCCGGCCAGATTGGTCTTAAGAGCTATGCCCTGAACTATTAGGGTTTTGGCATTGGGGTGCTCCGCCAGAATCCGAAAGACCGACGCCCGGCTAATCCGTAGAGCGGTCACGATATCGCCGGCTGATTTACCTTCAGCCCTTAGGCGCAGCACCTCCTGTGCCTTGGCGCGGGCAGTAGGCTGCCTACCAGCATACTTACCGTCCGCCTTGGCTTTCGCGATCCCCTCGCGTTGCCGTTCAAGCATTAGCTCCCGTTCGAATTCGGCGATTGATCCCAGTAGGTTCAACATGAGCTTCCCTGTCGGAGTGGCGGTGTCGAGGTTCATTGCCAGAATACGGAGCCCTGCCCCCTTTGCCTTCAGAGCCACAGTGATCGACACGAGGTCGGCCACAGAGCGTGCTAGCCGGTCCAGCTTGGTCACAACCAACGTGTCGCCCTCCCGCACCCATTCAAGGACGGCAGCAAGCTGGGGTCGATTGGTCGCAACAGAGGAAATTTCTTCGCGAAATACCTTGGTGCATCCCGCTTGCTCAAGGTCGCGAAGCTGGGCCTCAAGGCCTGCCTTTTGGTCAGTGGTGGAGGTGCGGGCGTAGCCGACTAGTGCGGACGTGGACATGACATTGGGTCTCCCATTGGCGTTCATGTGAGACTATTATGTGAGACAGAAGGCGAGAATGTCAAGCGACCATTCATATGAGACTGTCTGGACGGCTATATGGCAGACTCACATGGGCTTGCCCTAGTGATACAGTGATACTTCTGCCGCTTGGGGTGAGTGCCGCAACTTCATTCTTATGGTCCGTGCTAGCCCAACACTACGGCCCTCCCGAAGCAATGCGCGTCTAGAGCAGCCATAGTAAGATGACGTTGACAGCGACAATATAAGGCGCCACCATTGCGCTTAGTGGGGGAGATGGCTTGCAAGACGTTGCATCCGACTTAATTGCGAACATTGAGGGATACCAACAGCTTCTGACAACCTTGTCATTAGGGGTGTCGGCTGGTGCGTTTGCGCTTTTGTGTCAGATCATTTTTCACAATGCGCAGAATGATAATCGAATATTCCTGAAACGCAGCTGGCTAGTATTCGCAGCCATCGTTGCGCAATTCTTCTCAATTGTTTTTGGCGTCATGACAAAAAGCGTACTTGTATCGGCTGTCCCAGCGCTTCATGCAATCGCATGGGGCTCGAAATCTGCGACCGTCTATCTCAAGGACGCTGGCCTTGAAAACATCATGAACTGGGCCGCGATGCAGGTTGTGTTCTTTGGAATTGGTATGCTGCTGCTCCTAGTAGTCCTTCTATCTAACACACATCAGCTTCGAAACCGCTAAGGGGCCTAGCTAAATGGATCGTCGTGGTTTGCTGCTGTCGGCCATCGGAATTGCGGCCGCAGTCAGTTCGTCACCTGCTGTGGGCCAGACACAAATTCGCGAACCGCTCGACCTAGATGCCTTCGCTAAGAGCATCTTCGAACCCAAAGTTCTCGGCAACATTTTTGTTGACGTGGAGTTTGTGCACAGTTGGCGAACCCAAGTGGCCCCTCGCGGCTATGAGAGCAGCGCAGAATGGGAACAGCGTGCGACAGCGAATAGAGGAGAGGTGTGGAAGTATCTACAGGACAAGTCGGTGCAGGGCATATTAACGCGATCGGATGCCCTTTTCTCCTACGAGAAAACGGGCCTTTCTGTTTTCGAAAAAAGTAAGGATGACTTTGACCGGTTCCTTATGCAGATCGGGGTCGAGCCCTCCGGCTTGTCCGCCCATCGAATTCTCACATCCCTTCGAGCCTACTCACTGTTGAACGCAGCTGCGTTCGGGGATGATGTTACCAGCAAGGCGCAGGAGTCATTCTTCTGGCCATTCTGTTGAAGTCCGTAGCGCAATCACATCGTCATAAGGCTACGCCGACCACCACAAGTGTCCGCCACGGCGGGCACAAAGCCGGCAAAACGCGGCGGCGATAGGGGGCACGGGGGGAATGGTCGTCGACGCCCTCACGAGATGGTGTCTCGAATATCTGACCCAAAATTTGATTGGGCGACTGTCACCGTTCACGCAAGAGCAGCTTTATGTCAGCCAAAAGCTCAAGGTCGACTTTGTCACCTAGCAGCGGTCGTAGACTTCTCTCTGTCGCTTTGCCAAGCAGTTGGACAAGTTCGCCCGAAAAATCAAACGGTGGTTCCGCCCTCTTTCTTTCACCCATCAATGTCCAAAATGGGTTTGCAATCGCTTCGTTCCGATTAGGTTGACGTTCACGCGAGTAGGCAAGCACCCCCGGAGCCTTCAGGTGAACCCTACCGAATTTGCAGAACCAAGCTTCGACGGCCCCCCGATCGTTCTTGTTATCAATGTGATCGAGAAGCGTTTTTATGACTGTAATGTCTTTGTGCTTTTCCACGTGGTCGAAAATGCCGACCGCTATCTGATGAATTATTTTGCGTTCCTCTGATTTGGTGGGTTTTCGACCGCCCTTGGCGCGAGCACTGTCTGCCGAAAACTTCTTTTCCAGCTTAGCCAGGTCGTCCGGCAGATTTATGCGGCGCTCTCGCTTGAGGCTAGCAAGCAATCGAAACAGGGGCCTTTCGTGATCTAGTCGGCTCATCGTTTCCTATCTTACCAACACTCTTGGACGTTAGTCGTTCAGGATGATCTCGGCGCTGTGGTCGAGGCGCGACTTGACGGCCTCCCAGCCCGGCATGGCACGCGTGAGAAGGCGGAAGAACTCGGGGCTGTGATTGTGTTCTCTGAGATGGCAAAGCTCGTGGGTGATGACGTAATCGATCGCCTCGCGTGGGGCTTTGACCAAGAACGGATTGAGCGTGACCGAGCCGCCCGTCGCGCAGCTTCCCCATTGCCGCTTCATGTCGAGCAGCCGGAAAGGCGGCGGCCCCTGGACCCAGGGCAGTGCCTTTGAAATTGCCTCGATGCGACCGGCGAAATAGTCCCGCGCCTTGACGCGATACCAGGCCCGCAAGCGGGCCCGGAGCGCCGCCTTGTCGGTGTTGTCCGTCGCGACGATGAGGAGGCCATGCTTCAGCTTGATTGACCGCTCTGCCTTGGGCACCTGCATTACCTTCAGGACATGGCGGCGGCCGAGATAGAGCGCCTGCTCGCCGCTGACATATTGCCGTGGCAGCACATATTCGAAGCGTTTCCTGGCATCGGTGACATGCCGGAGAACCCAGCGGGCGCGTTTCATTACGGCTTTGCGGATGGCTTCCTCGCTGGCGTCCTCGGGAGCCTCGACCTCGACGGCACCATCGGGATGGACATGGATGGCAATGCGCTCGCGCCGCACTGGGTTGACCCGCACGGCGTAGGCGATGTTCTGGTCGCCATAACGCAGCGTCGACATGTTACGCTCAGAGAGTGCCACGGGAGGCTCCCAGGCGTACGATCTCGACGATGTGGTCTACCAGCGCCCCGGCCTTGTCCAGCCCACCCAGCGCCTTGAAATAGCGCGGCAGGAGCCTGGTCCTGATGTCGGCCTCGATGTTCGCCGGGTTGATCGAGAACGTCGCCACGGCGTTGCTCACGATCCCATCGATGTGGAAGGCCTCATCCACCAGCCAGTCCTCACCCCTATCCCGCGCGACCTCGCCCAGCACGATCGGGAACAGACCGAAATAGGCCTGCGCGTGGGGATTATCCGGGAATCGATCGGGGACATGGGGATTGGCCCGCATCCTCGCCTTCTCCTCAAGGTCCTTGAAAAGGATGTATTGCTTGTGCGGGTGATCGAACAGGGATTCCGCCTCCTTGATCGCTTGCCGTAACAGGTCAGAGAAGACCGCCTGTGCATAAGGATCATCGGCGAGCGTCTGTTCGATTGTCTTGGTCAGTCGTGTCTTGATGACATCGGTCTCGGCGCGGGCCTTATCGTCGCTCCACCCTGACGCGTCATAGCCGGCCTGCTTTTGATCCGTGAAGCCGGTGAGGTCGATGACGCCTTCCGACTCCTTGATCTCGACACCGACGACCTGCTTGTCGACCAGCTTGCGTATCTGCTCCTCGTAAGCCGAGAAGTCGACCGTCTCCATGGCATCTTGCTTGGCCTGGATGCGCAGCTCGGTGAAGAACTTCAGGTCCTTCTTGTAGCCGGCAATCGTCGCCTCGCTGAAGGAGCCGTCCTCGAAGAAGGCGCGTGAGGAAAGGGCGAGCTTAAGGCACATGCCGAACTCGGTCAGCGCGGCATAGAAATCCTCGCGCACTTTCTGATTGCGATCGTAGCTAACGCCCTCTTCGCCAAGAACCGAGTCCGGGGTTAAGACCAGGCGGAACTGCTCGCGGTCACCCTTGTTCTTCACGCCGACGAAGATTGCCCATAGCGAGGCGTGGAGGCCTGGCAGGCGCTTGTATTCGGTCGAGACGCTGGCGAAGGTGCCTTCGATGTCTTCAATGTCGTAGCCGCCCTGGGTGCGCTCGGCGAGGTCCTGGTAGTCCTTCAGCGACGTGTCGAGTTCCATCAGGATGCCGCGATAGTCGATCAGGAAGCCGAACTGCTTGGCCTCGTGAAGGCGGTTCACTCGCGCGATGGCCTGGAGCAGATTGTGCTCCTTGAGATATTTGTCGATGTAGAGCACCGCGTTGCGCGGCTCGTCGAAGCCGGTCAGCAGCTTATCGACGACGATGAGGATGTCGGGCTCACCCGGTGTGCCGAAATCGTCGATGACGCGCCGCTCATATCCCTCTGCATCGTTGCCCACATTGGCTGCCCACCATTTCTGGACTTCAGGGGTCTTCGCCTCGTCGGTGTCCTCATGGCCTTCGCGGGTGTCGGGCGGCGAGATGATGACGGCGCTGGTGACAACGCCCGTGGCATCGAGTGCCTGCTTATAGCGGATCGCGGAGAGCTTGCTGTCGGTCGCCAGCTGCGCCTTTAGCCCGGTGCCAAGCTCCTTGAAGTTCTGCGAGAAGTGTGTGGCGATGTCCCAGGCGATGAGGTCGATGCGGTTGCCGGCTCGGTAGACGATGCCACGGGTGGCGAACTTCTTCTTCAGATCGGATTGCTGCTTGCCGGAAAGCCCTGTGGTGATCTTGTCAAACCATTTGTCGATGGCCTCGGCATTCACGTCGACCACCGGCCGGCGCTCCTCGTAGAGCAGCGGCGTGACCGTCCCATCCTCCACCGCCCGCTGCATCGTATAGGCGTGGAGGATCGGCCCGAACTTGTTCTGCGTCTTGTCGTCTTTCAGCAGCGGCGTCCCTGTGAAAGCGATGAAGGCGGCGTTGGGCAGCGCCTTGCGCATCCGCTCATGGTTTTCGCCGCCATGGCTGCGGTGCCCCTCGTCGACCAGCACGATGAGGTCTTCGGACGCGTTGTGGCACTCCTTAAAGCGTGTCGCCGAATTGAACTTTTGCAGCAGCGTGAACATGATGCGCTCGGTGCCGGAGCCGATGCGCTGCGCTAAGTCGCGACCTGACGACGCCTTGGCGTTCTCACCGCCCTTCTTAGTCGCCACCGCAGAGCCGAAAGCACCGCCCGCCATGAAGGTGGTCGACAGTTGGCGCTCTAGGTCGACCCGGTCGGTGATGACGATGATGCGGCAGCGGGCAAGTGCGTCGTGGATCAGCAGCGCCTTGAGCAGAAAGACCATGGTGAAGGACTTGCCCGAGCCGGTGGTGTGCCAGATGACGCCGCCCTCGCGCCCGCCATCGCGGTTGCGCTTCTCCATCCGCGCCAGCATCGCCTTGATGCCGAAGACCTGCGGGTAGCGGGCGGCGATCTTGCCGAGCTTGCGATCGAAAAGGAGGAAGTAGCGGATGAACTCCAGAAGGCGATCGGGCCGCAACAGGCTGACGATGAGCCGATCTTGTCCGGTCGTGGCGACGGGTTTCGACCACAGGCCATCGAAGAAAGCGCTGACATGGGGCGGCCGTTCGGCGAACAGGGCGGAGTGCTGCTGCGGCGTCAGTTTGGCGTTGACCATCGCGTCGATCGAGGCGGCGGAAATGTCCTCCTCGCGCCACAGCGACCAGAATTTGGCAGGGGTCTCGGTGGTGGCGTATTTGCCGTCCTGCCCAGAGATGGAGAGAAGGAGCTGGGCATAGGCATAGAGGGCGGGAACGCCGTCAGGCTTCTGGTTGCGGAGATGCTGCGAGACGCCCTCGGCCAGCATCAGCTTTTCGGCATGGCTACCGGTCGGGCGCTTGGCTTCGATAACAGCCAGCGGGATGCCGTTGACATAGAGCACGATGTCGGGACGGAATCGTCCATGCCCACCCTCCCGTTGAACCGAAAACTCCTCGGTGACCTGGAGGCGGTTTCTCGCAGGGTCCGCGAAGTCGACCAGCGGCACGGTGACGGAATGCTTGTGCCCGTCCGGCATCAACTCGGACACGGTGACGCCAAGGATGAGATGCTTCCAAACCCGCTCGTTGGCCGGCGTGAGGCCCTCATTGAGGCCGGTGTCATTGAGTGCCTTCAGTACCTGGGCGACACCGGTGGTGGAGAGCGCATGGCTCGCGCCGCGATAGGCAAAGCGCCAGACCGAGATATGGTCGCGCAGCACCGCATCGAGCAACACCGCCCGTTCTCCCCCGCGCAATCCCAGGCACTCCTGCGGCGATAGGTAGGACCAGCCAAGCTTTAGTAAGAGGGTGAGCGCCGGGACCTTTGCCTGGGTTTCCTCGTCAGTCCTTGGGCGCTCGGGGGCATTCATCTCACACGGTTACTCGTCTCTTCCCTGTTAGCAGTTCCCGCATAAGGGCAGCTTTTTCCACCTTCAGCAGCTCTAATTGCCTTCTCAATGATTGGAGTTCATCGTCAGCAGTTGAAAGGATTTCGGAGATTTTGTTTCTCTCCGCGCTTGGAGGGTAAGCAAACACGAATTTCCGCAAGTCACTGCCGTTTATCGAGTTGATCGTCGCGCCGAGATTTTGGCTCACATGCCGCCTAAAAACAGCGGAGCAAATCAGCTGATAGGCAAACTCTGGCTCAGTCGGTCGAAACAATGCCATGAAGGCCCCGTGAGCAACGCCAGTGGTCTCTTTCGAGATTTTGGCCGCCTTCCCGATTAGATTCCGACTGCCGTTCCTCACACAAATGAGGACGTCGCCGAAGCGGGTAAGTTTGTTCTCGGGAAGCTTCAAATTGACGTAGACCGTGTCGACTAACGAAATGGACCCGCCTTGAACATTCGATGAGCGGAGAACAAGTAGGCCCTGCCCGTCTTTAACCACATCGCTTGGGGAATACGTTAGGCCCGAAATCAACTCCCCCATCTGCCCCAACTCGACATCCGGCCAAGTACTCCCTTCATATCCTTTCAGTCGCCGTTTGCCCGTAAGCAATTGCCCCATGAGGGCCCGCTTCTGCGCCTCTGCATTTGCAAGCAGGTTCTCGTTGGTCTCGATGGCAGCGTCCCAAGTCGAAAGGATGTCGGCGATCTTCTTCTGTTCGGCGAGCGGAGGGACGAGAGCCGAGATTCGATGTAGGTCGTTGCGATTAACACCCGGCACACTGGTCTTATCACTGTATTTTTCAAAATCTACGGTTTGCAGAAAGTAGTATGCGAAGCGCTTATCGTTGCCATGAAAGTCTCTCACCCAAAGCGACGTGTTGAGCGGCCAGTGATCCTCCTCAACATAGAATACCTCGCCTATTGAACCGTATCGCCCGGTTACAATTCCCGGCCCTTTTACTCTTGGCTCAGAATGCGTACCGGAGCGCCCGCTTGAGGAAATAATTGGATAAAGGCCTGGCTCTCTTTGTGATGCTGGAAGATCGAATCCCCTCTGAAGTTCTGTCACTTCTCCCAGCGTCCGGCGCTGCCATCCTTCAGGAACCATAGCCAAGTTCCCGAAGATATCCTTCCATCTTATCTTCAAGTTCGGCAAGTTCGGCGTTCAGCTTCAGTCGCTCCGCCCGCGCGGTCATCAGGTTTATCTCCTCATCCGCCTTGAAAGTGTCGACATAGCGCGGGACATTGAGATTGAAGTCGTTGTTGGCGATCTCTTTCGCTGTCGCCAGATAGGCGTATTTGTCAATCGAGACGCGGTCATCGAAAGCCGCCAAAACCTTAAGAAACTGCTCCTCGCCCAGCCGATTCTGGTTGGCGTCCGCCTCGTAGTCGCGGCTGGCATCGATGAAGAGCACGGTGTCATCGGGCTTCTTCTTGCGGAAGATGAGGATGGCTGCGGGGATGCCTGTACCGAAGAACAGCTTTTCGGGCAGGCCTATGACCGAATCTAGAAGGTTCTCCTCGATGAGCTTGCGGCGGATTTCGCCCTCGCTCGATCCCCGGAACAGGACGCCGTGCGGCACGACGACTGCCATGCGGCCAGTGCGCGGCTTCATCGTCTCGATCATGTGCAGGATGAAGGCATAGTCGCCCTTGGTCTTTGGCGGGAGGCCCCGGCGGAAGCGGCCGAAGGGATCGGCTGCGGCCTTCTCCGATCCCCATTTGTCGAGGCTGAAGGGCGGGTTGGCAACGACGACATCGAAATGGCGCAGCCGGTCTTCCGCCGTGCGTAGCTTGGGGTTGCCGATGGTGTCGCCCCATTCGATCTGGTGATTGGTCTCGCCATGCAAGAACATGTTCATCTTGGCCAGCGCCCAGGTCGAACCGATCGCCTCCTGGCCATAGAGTGCATACTTTCTGGAGCCGGTGTGCCTGGTGATCTCCTGGCCGCACTTCATCAGCAGCGAGCCCGAGCCGCATGTCGGATCGCAGATGTCGTCGCCTTCCTGTGGCTCGACCAGTCGCGCCATAAGGGTCGAGACTTCGGCGGGGGTGTAGAATTCGCCCGCCTTCTTGCCCGCAGAGGCCGCAAAGCGGGAGATAAGATATTCGTAAGCGCCGCCAATGATGTCGAGGCTGCCGACACGGCTTGGCCTCAGGTCCAGGCTGTCCTTGGCGAAATCCTCCAGCAGCATCCGCAGAATGTCATTCTTCTGCTCCTCGTCCCCCAACTTATTCGCGTTGAAGGAGATGTCCTGGAACACGTCGCGTAGCTTGTTGCCGTTCGCCTCTTCGATGGCATGAAGCGCGGTGTCGATTCGCTCGCCATTGCCGGCCTTGTGGCGGTCGCGGTGAAGATCATAGAAGCCCGCACCCTTCGGCAGCACGAACTGCTCATTCTTCATCAGCGCTTCAATGAGATCGGGATGGTCGCCATGCTCCTTGCGGTAGGTCTCGTAGTGGTCCTTCCAGACATCGGAGATGTATTTCAGGAACAGCATGGTCAGCACGTAGTCCTTGTAGACCGACGCGTCGACCGTGCCCCTGAAGGTGTCGCAGGCAGCCCACGCCGCCTTGTTGATTTCCGCCTGTGTGACGCGACTAGCCGCCATGATGCCTCCGTTGAATCGATTCGTCCGAAATTGGCCGTTTGGCCCACCCGATGCAATCGGGAAAGGGCTCTACCCCCCGGCCATACATTGAACCATTTCATCCACCCCGATTTGCCAAGCGCTAGAGCCTGTGACATGTCCCGGTTTCAATATCTCGATCTTTCGGCTATTCCTCCGAGCTCTAAAGGGGGAGAGTGCTATGGCGGATTCCGACGAGATTGTCGCTTTGAGAGAGAGAGTGATAAAACTAGAAAATTTGCTTGGTCATCTTATTGACAATTGGTCATCTTTTGGTCATCTTATTGACAATGAGAAGCTAATTATTGACAATGAGAAGCTAACTAGCCGCGATCGAGCCGTTATCAGGAGCTATGTGACGGGGAATGAACCTCCTGAGGAGGCATTCGATGATGCAGATTTATACGCCAGAGCGGTGGTAGATCGGCGCGTACGAGCCAAGGTAAAAAAGCCATCTAGAACAGAACGGTTGGAGAATTCCGTAAAAGATATCTCGGAACGACAGGCAAATTTGCAAACCGAGTTCCAGACGTTCAATTTTGAAAAAACCTCGGAAATTAAAACCCTCTCAGAAAGCTCTTCGCAGACCGGGCGGGATATGAGGCTCTGGTTTTCTGTGCAATCCCTAGGTCTAGACACGTCCTTGTTGTCGCTGCCGCGCTACTTCCCAATTCGAATCTTCCTCGAAGAGTCTCCATCTCCCGCAGTCCAAGGTTTAAGGGACGAAATCACTAAGCTTCTCGACGCCTTCGGTGCTGAAGTTGCTGATGAATTTCCACCGGTTATAGGGTCGTTCTTTCAGACATTTACCGGCCGCTTCAAAAATGCTCTGCGGAGCAAAGAGGCGAAAGAGCGATATGCCAAGATCGAAAAAGCGCTCGAACTACAGGTTCTAGGAAAGATTCAGGCGGACATAAATCTGAAGGCCTCAGAAGCCTTCGCAAACGTTGCAAGAGCGTTGGAAAACTCAGGAAACGCATCGATCCAAATTGGTTCAATGATCTACGAGCAAGTTGTGGACGAGAGCGGCCGACATGTACGTTCCCGCGAACTGACGCTAGCAGAAATGATCGAGATTGAAAATCGCGATAAGCTCAAGGCGGCCGTCACGGTCGATGCAAAGTTCGATTTCAAACAGCTGCCAGAGGTGCGCGAATTGCCGGCTCCAGATAGGAGTTCGCAGCCCGGCAGCCCTGAGAGACTGCGACTTAGGGCACCTGAGAAGTGAGCCGACATATTAATTGCGATCGCGGCAGGGGTTTTTAAGAAAAGGTCGGATTGGCAGCTGCAAGCGCCTTTTGGCGTTATCCGGGTCGTGCCACGCGTATGCTGTTTGACCCACTCGCTTTCTGTGCAACGGGACCGTGTTACAGCGGATCGACACCGCGTCGAAATTCCCTTATGAATGGGCCTCCGGGGCGCAATCCGCCTCTGAGCACTGTCGAGGTAGCTTTACGGACTCCACAAGCGCCCTCTTTGCCTTCTCCGGGTCCATCCCCGCGTAGACGTGCTGGCTGAGGTCTAGGCTCTTGGCCCGTTCGCTATCCGTATGCCCGACCACCCACGTGATGGTCCACTCGTCAAAACCCTCGGCCCCCGCAAGCATGGCATCACGTGCCTTGCGCATGAACCAGCGGCGAAACGAGTGAAAGTCCACGTTGCTCTTGGCCTTGTCGTTCGGCCGCTCATCGACCCCCACATCTCGGCGATAGCGGGTGAACCTCTTGGCGGCCGGATCGGAACGCGTCTCGCGTGACTTGGGGATGGGCGGCAGGTCTTCAAAGAGATAGTCGCTGTCCTTCTTTCCGGCGGTGCGGCGCTTGACGATCTCCACAAGGCCGCTGTGGATGGGCACCGTGCGGCGGGCATTGTCCGTCTTGCCGGCCCAGATGTTGAAGACGCCACCTTCGCAGTCGGAAACGTGAAGCTGGCAAATTTCCTCAATCCGCATACCGCTTAAGGCCCCCACTGGTATAAGGTCATCGAGCAGCGGGCCAGCATCGCCGCCAAGCAGCGTGGCCATCTCGGCATCAGTGAAGGGCCGCTTGCCTCGGTCTGGCTCAGCGTCGCGCCTTTGCCGGGGCCCTGCGGGAAGCGTCTGGCCCGCCCATGGGTTCTCACTGGGTGTGAGGTGTCCCTTGTCTCGCAGCCATGCCCAGTACTGCCGGATGAACCCGAGATATGCGGTGGCCTTCTGGTGACCCCTGCCGACCACCAGCGACTCAGCGATGAACCTGCCCGCTTCGGTGCGGCCAACCGCCTCCAGCGCGACGGGTCGATTGCTATCCCGGAGCCAATCTTCGAGCCACCCCAGCGCCCTGCGAAAGTCGCCCTCGGATTTCAATCGGTAGCCTTGGTGCTTCAGGAAGTCTTCAACGTGGTGGTCTAGCGGGGTCACCTTACCACTTGCGAGGTCATAGAAAGCCTTCGCCCGATCCTCTCCGTGAATGGCCTCAAGCTGGTAGGCCCGCAGCGTAATGGCCTCCTGCGCATTTTCATCTTGGTTGGCGAGACGCAGCCGCAGCGCTTCGGCCTCCACGGGGTCATTCGATCCCAGCGCCTTCTCTGCCGCCGCGATGATGCCTTTGAGCCGCGCAACGATAGGCCATTTGCGCTCATTGGCTTCCTTGAGGTCGGCCGTGTGGAGAGGATGAGTGAGCTTGCCACGACCTAGGATATCGCGAACCCTTGCCGGCACCTTCACGCGAACACGCCACTGTTGACCGTGCCATTCGAGATACTGTCTTGAGATAGCCATTCGGACCCCGGTGCCCCACGCTGGTGCCCCACAAGTGAGTCTCAGATGCGCAGAAGTCAAGGGCTGCAAGGGGTACGGGCCTATGGAGGAGAGTTTCCCGCTCTCTCCGCCAGCTAAATCACACCGGCTCGCCGAGCCTGAAGGGACACTGGACGGCGACTGCCGCTGCGATGCAGTATCTTGAGGCAGGCAGCGGGGGCGCGAAGGCTACTGAGCGGCTTTCATCTTCGCCGCACCCTTACTTCAGATCAGCCCACAACCAATCGGCCGCGCTTCACCAGAAGCACGGGCTTTGGTCGACTCGGCACTGTCGCCGCCCCGTCTAGCGCGGAACCGCTTGTATCCCCGAGACCGAGCGCTCTGTTTCGCCGGAGAACACCACGAAGGCAAAGATCAGCACGGCGACAGCGACAATCATTGAGCCGGTGGCGACAATCGGCTCGAGCGCCGGATTTCCCTGCAGCATTAGGTAAAGGGCCGGCAGCATCACGACCAGGCCGAGATTGTACACGCCGTAGTGGATCATCGCGCTCCTGCGGGCGGCCTTCGCCGGGTTCAACGCATAGTAGCCGCCGAATATTGCACTGGTGACCCATCCCAGCAGGTTGATGTGCGCGTGAGCCGGAAACGCGCCGTGATCGCCTGAAATTGCCATCTGCAGGCCAGCTGCAATTCCCAGAATTAGAAAGACGATGGCTGTCTTGAAAAAGAGTTCCGAAACCTTAGGCATGTCATTCCCCCAAACCGTTTTTGCCGCCGCATCATGCTTTGGTTCCAGCGACCTGCCAAGGGGACCGTCGGGCCTGCGGAACCATTTATCGCCGGCCTGACAGCCCATCGGCGGCCGGCCGCCGGGCCTGGCCGGTTCGCGAGACCAGCCGGCAAAAAATATGCACTCACGCTAATTTAATTGCAACATTACCCGCCAGGCTTCCATGTCGTTTCTCGCCCAGGGAAGTGTCCTGCACGATCTTGGTGCCATACGCGCCGAAGATCTGCCCGTCACTGTTGCAGCAAGGCCTCGCCAAACTTCTCCCACAGCTGTGCGCAATCTGTTGCTCTGAGGCTGGGGGTTCCGAGTGGGCCATATCTGATGACGGCGGCGTGAACATCATAGCCAACGATAGGTGCATTGGCGACAAAGTGGATAGCCTCGCCCAATCGGCGAGAGCCAATTGGCGCATCGGTTTTGTTGGTGATGTCGAAGACACCACAAATATCCACTTCCTGATTTCTGGCTGCCAACGCAGCTTCCATTACCTGTTCGTGCATCATCGAAATCTCTCCTAACGGTCTAAGTCTAAGAACTTGTGCCGGTCCGGCAGCTGACAACTGGCAAATCGAAGTGCCTTTTGCAGCATCTCGATTGGCTCTTGCTGCGAGCCACTCCGCCCGCTCCCGCGGCAAGCCGATAAGGCAACTGCCAGCGAAATCCGCAGGCACGTCCACGGTCGCATCAAACACGGCCCACGTGCCAGTCGGCTCCTGAACGGGCAAAAACCTCATAACAGCGCCTGCTAATATACTATGCCGACTGTGAGGACGGGACTTTTTTCCTGCATCAACTAAACGAATGAGAGCTGGTGTCGAAATGGCAGGCGACGCTCGTCGAAAACAAATCGTCGGCGACATCGCCAGAATCGAAGGTGCGCCTGAGCAGCGATCCGGCAGCATTCGGGGCTCGCCGACAGGGACAAGCACAAGATGCCGGAGACAAGCAGCCAAATGTTCATCCAGAACCGCGATTTCGTTGCGGATAGATGGTCTCGCCGCGCTTCAGCATCTCCACGAACGCCGCGATCTTCCTCTTGCGTCCGGCTTCGGTCTTCATGTTGTGGATGCGGAAGGCGAGCGCGAAGCGGTTTTGCCCGCTGAGCTTTGCCAGCATCTCTTTCGCCCTGGGCTCGGCGTCTATTGCCGCCTGGAGATCGTCGGGGATCTTCATCTCCTTACCGCTCTTGTAAGCGGGCGCCCAGCGGCCATCGGCCTTGGCTGCCTCGACTTGCTTCAGCCCGTGCTCGGTCATCCGGCCCTCCTCAATCAGCCGGGCGACATTGTCGACATTGATCTGGCTCCAGGTGCTCTTCTTGCCGCGCGGGGTGTAGCGCTGCAGGTAGCTTTTGCCGTCCAACGCCTTTCGCACCGCATCGATCCAGCCCCAGCACAACGCCACGTCGATGGCTTGCTTCGGCGTAATCGACGGCAGCCCCGAATCGAGCTTATGGATCTTGATCCAGACTTCGTCCTCGCTGTCGTGATGCTCGCCAAGCCAGGCATGGAAGCTTTCGGCATCCCTGAACTCGCGCACCTTGGCGGGGTCGACCTTGACAGGCGCCATCAGCCGGTCCGCCCGTGACGCAGGCGCGTAACGACGCCGAACCGCTTGCGGGCCGCGCGCGCGCTCATATCAGCTCCGACAACCGGGATCATGGTTCGCTCCCCTCAACGATGCGAATACGTAACCTAGACGATCTTTCTGCTTTCATCATCAAGAGCGTCTCCCTCCAGGTACCGCTCCAATGCCTCCATTGGCCACTGACACTGATCTTACTCGTACGGAACCGCTCGGCATTCCGCAGATTTATTTGCAACTTCTAATTTATCTGGATGCATGCTGAGAGCCTTCAATTAGGCCGCCACCCATTGCACTTGACGGTCTCTCGAGCTGTCTCTAGCCCGAACTGCTGCCGTCTCGGTCGATTTTCTAACGCAACCAAGCCTTTACCTTTCAGCCAGTTTGGAGTTGCCGCCGCGTCGCGTTCGTGGCCCGGTACAACCAGGGCGCTCAATGCGGCATTCGGCAACGGTCGCCTCACCGACCGTCAAGGCAACACCACCGTCAAGGCACACAGGAGATAACAATGGGCATTTTCGACAGTATCAAAGGTGCGATTTTCGGAAACGCGGTTGCGGCCGAAGCGCAGCCGGCGCAACCGTCTCCCGCGCCTGCTTCGAGCACGGCCACCCAGCCGACGGCGCCTACCCGATCCGTCCCGGCTGCAACCCCGGCCCCGGCAGCGCCGGCCGCGCCGTCCCCTGCTCCGGACATCGCTGCCATTCTCGACAAGGCGGTGGCCGCGAAGGGGCAAAAGCTCAACTGGAAGAATTCGATTGTCGATCTGATGAAGGCTCTGAATATCGACAGCAGCCTCGGCGCCCGCAAGGAGCTTGCTCACGAGCTGAACTACACCGGCGACATGAACGACACCGTAACGATGAATCTGTGGCTGCATGATGCACTGATGAAAAAGCTGGCCGAAAATGGCGGCAAGCTTCCGAGCGACCTGGCCGCCTAGGTCATAAGACAAGCAATTCCAGGAAAACGTGTGAACGGTTTTCCGTCCGGAATTGCGTCAAACAAAAAAACAGACCGGTTCGGCGTTTCCATGAAACGACGAACCGTCCTGGTCCTGCCCGCACCGTGGTTCTTGCTGCGCTGGCTTCGGCCGCAACCGAGCAGACCACACTGCCAAGCATCAGACTGCCAAGTAAATAAAATTTAGACCGATCCCGGCCGCTGGGATTGGGTCTATGGCGAAGTCGCATGGCACAAAAGCGCTGCCGCCTCGCGCCCGGATTGCCTCACGCAAACCGACGATTTTCGGTCGCTGCCCGCACGCTGGTAGGACCACCATTTCGCTGGCGAAACGCGACGTTCGGCGTATCATTCTCCCGGGAGAGGGTTCATGGTGGGAGGAAGCCAATGAACGTGGTGCAGAGGGTGCCTGTCGCCGACTTGACGGCCCAAGAGCTTGTTTCATCTGCGCTTTCACGGTTCGGTGCCGGCGACACCATATCGACGAGGGCGATGCTGGACATCCTTCGCAGGACGGCTCCGGCCTGCGGCAACAGTGACGACGATCTGGTCGAGCTTATCGTCATGACGGCCGTTGGTAGGACCATGGGCGTCGTGTTCGACCATCGCTCCTATTAGCAATCCGGAACGAATATCAGGCTGCAGGAGCAGTGGCGGGCGGTTGGCAGCGCCGCCAAAGAAGCCAGCCTGTTTGTGCGTGAAGGTCGGCCTGGCACCAAGCCCTTGCTTTGAGCAAAACCGCTGCTCATGCCGGGTCATGCCCGAGGGCGGTAATTGGGCGACACGCTCGAAGGAACTCGCTGAAATCTTGCCCGTTATGCTCTCGTTGAGATGAGGAGAGCTGCCATGGCCGACGACAAAACCAAGACCGACAGTCGCGACCGCTCACGAGTGGCGGGCGGCGAGGATTACGAGGTACGTCACTTCGCCGAGGAAGCGGGCATTACCCCGGATCAGGCACGCACGCTGATCAAGCGCCACGGCACCGACCGCAAGGTGCTGAACGAAATCGCCGAGAGCATAAGAGCGTCGTAATGGCTGACAAGAAAACCGCAACGGCCGACCGCAAGACGCGCGATGCGGACGAAAAGGAGGCTCTGCGTCTGGCCGAAACCACCGACGTTTCGCCGAAGCAGGCGAAGGATCTGATGCGCAAGCACGGCAAGGACAGCCCGAAGGTCGAGAAGGAGGCCAAGAACTTCAAGGCCGAGGGCTGAGCCGCCGAGCCGGTTGGACGCGCGGCACAGGGTTGTGGCCGCAATCCTCCAGCTTATCGGTTTTCTAACAAATTCGGCCTATCCCTTCCGCTATCGCGGCTCAGGGATGCCATATGCACGGGATATCTGGTGAGGCCAGGCCGTCGATAGACGACATACGGCATGTGAGGCTGGTGTTTTGCCTGCTGGCGGCGGTCGTGATGGCGGCGGCGCTCCTCGCCTTTGCCACCTCCCTCCTGCAGGATCCCGATAGCTGGTGGCACATCAAGGTCGGCATGGATATGCTGGCAAGCCGCACATTCCCCACCGTCGACATCTATTCCTACACTTTTGCCGGCCAGCCATGGATCGCCAAGGAATGGCTTAGCCAGGTTCTCCTTGCAATTGCCTTTGAAGCCGGCGGCTGGAACGGCGTGGTGCTGCTGGCGACTGCAGTAATCGCGCTGACGGCCTTCTTGACGTCGTGGTATCTCAGCGCGTGGTTGAAGCCGACGCTGGCGATAGGACTGACGCTGGTTCTCGCGCTGTTGATCGGGCCGATCTATGTCGCCCGGCCGCACATCTTTACCTTGCCCATCATCGTCGTCTGGACCGCCGGTCTTTTCGAAGCCGCACGCAACGAGAAAGCGCCGCCTTTGTGGCAGCTGGCGCTGCTTTGCCTGTGGGCCAATCTCCACGCCACCTTCACCTTCGGTTTCGTCATCGCCGCCTTCGCCGGCCTCGACCTCGTCATGCGCACGCGCTTGTCGAACCCCCGGCTGCTGGCCAAGTGGATCGCTTTCGGGCTGCTTTGCCCGCTGATCAGCCTGCTCAATCCCTATGGCGTCAAGGCCATACTCGCCACATTCACCGTGGCCTATGGCAATGAGGCGGTGCCTTACATTGCGGAGTGGCAGCCGTTCGACGCCTCGCGGCATACCCTCCAGGAGGTGGCCCTGCTGGTGGCGTTTTTCGGGCTGCTCGTGTCGAGATTGCGCATTGGCTGGGCCAAGGCGCTGTTCCTTGTCTTCACGTTGCACGTCTATCTCACCCACATACGGTTCATGTACCTGTTATTTCTTCTTGTCCCGGTCGTCCTTGCCGTCGAGGTCGCGCAACAATATCCAGCGCTTTCAGCCGCAAAATGGGCGGCTGAAAAGCGCGACGGACTCGAGCAATTTTTCGCGCGGCAATTTTCCAGGATTTGCGCTGGACTTGCCGTTTTGGTGGTTTCGGCGGCTGCGGCGTTCATGGCGTATCCGGTGGTGCCGAGCCAGAAGACCTCGGCGAGGGACGCGCTGGCATTCGCCCAAACCCATAAACTGTCGGGCAATCTGCTGAACTCCTACAATTTCGGCGGCACGCTGATTTTCCATGGCATCAGGACGTTTATCGACGGCCGCGCGGATCAGCTCTTCCTGAATGGCTTTACGGAAACGGATGAGCAGACTGGGCACAGCCGGGGCAAGCCGATCCTGAAAGCCCAACTCGAGAAATATACGGTAGGCTGGGCATTGTTGACCGCCGACGACAGCCGCATTCCGTTCTTCGAGGAACTGGGCTGGAAGCGGGCCTATGCGGACGATTACGCGGTGATCTATACCCGCCGCGACTGATCCCGGCAGCTTCGCGCGCCGGTGCGCACCTCCCTCCTGAAGCTGTGGTCAGTGCCGAGGCGGCGAAATCCTTATGGGATTTTGATTTCTTTGCTCCGCGTCCCGTCTCGAACCTTTATGGCACTTTGATCCATATTCGCCGAAGCGATGTATCCGGCCGCCGATGTGATGCGGCGACAGGCTCGGATAGTTTTGTCCAAGTTGAAAAGAACAAACACCAAGGAAAATGCACGATGGACATCGTTGTTGTCGGGATTGGAATCGCGTTCTTTGCTCTATGCTTCGGCTACATCAAAGCCTGCGACAAGCTGTAAGTTTAGGGGATCGCAACATGCTTTTCGACTATATCCTCGGCGGCGCCGTGACCTTGTTTCTTCTCGCTTACCTGACATACGCCCTCGTTCGCCCGGAACGCTTCTGATCTCCGCTGGCAAGGAGCCAACCCCATGACAATCAACGGATGGCTGCAGATCCTCGTCTATTGCGGGATCGTAGTTTTGCTGGCCAAGCCGCTCGGCGGCTACATGCATCGCGTTTTCAGCGGCGAGCGCACATTCCTATCGTCAATTCTGGCCCCGCTCGAGCGCGGGCTCTACCGCATATCAGGGACCAGCGAGCGCGAGGAGCAGCACTGGACCTCCTATGCGGCGGCCCTGCTGTTCTTTAACCTGGCCGGCTTCCTGGTGCTCTATTTGCTGCAACGGCTGCAAGGCGGCCTGCCCTACAATCCGGCCGGCATGACCGCCGTCGAACCTGGGCTGGCCTTCAACACCGCCGCCAGCTTCATGACCAACACCAACTGGCAGAACTACGGCGGCGAAAGCACGATGTCCTATCTCGTGCAGATGGCCGGCTTGACCGTGCAGAATTTTCTGTCGGCGGCGACCGGCATCGCCATTGCGGTCGCACTGATCCGCGGCTTTGCCAGGGCCTCAGGCAAATCCATCGGCAATTTCTGGGTCGATATGACCCGCTGCACGCTCTATCTGCTTTTGCCGTTCTGCATCGTCCTGACGCTCGTCTATGTCTATCTCGGCATGCCACAGACGCTCGCTGCCTACGTCAACGCGACGACGCTCGAAGGCGCGCAACAGACCATCGCGGTCGGGCCGGTCGCATCGCAGATCGCCATCAAGATGCTCGGCACCAATGGCGGCGGTTTCTTCAACGCCAATGCCGCGCATCCCTTCGAAAATCCCGATGCAATCTCCAACCTGATCCAGATGGTGACGATCTTTGCCCTCGGCGCGGCGCTGACCAATGTCTTCGGCCGCATGGTCGGCAACCAGCGCCAGGGCTGGGCAATTCTGTCGGCTATGGGCGTGCTGTTCATCGCCGGCGTTGCCGTCTGCTACTGGGCCGAGGCCGCCGGCAATCCTCTGGTCCATGCCCTCGGCATCGACGGCGGCAACATGGAGGGCAAGGAGAGCCGCTTCGGCATCGCCCTGTCGGCACTGTTTGCCGTCATCACCACAGCCGCGTCCTGCGGCGCGGTCAATGCCATGCATGACAGCTTCACCGCACTCGGCGGCATGATCCCCATCATCAACATGCAGCTCGGCGAGGTCATTGTCGGCGGCGTCGGCGCCGGCTTCTACGGTATCCTGATGTTCATCGTCATTGCCGTTTTCGTCGCCGGGTTGATGGTCGGACGCACGCCCGAATATCTCGGCAAGAAGATCGAGGCCAAGGAGGTCAAGATGGCTATGCTGGCCGTGCTCTGCCTGCCGCTGGCAATGCTGATCTTCACCGCTATCGCGGTGGTGCTGCCGACCGGCGTTGCTTCCATCGCCAACGCCGGTCCACACGGCTTCTCCGAGGTTCTCTATGCCTACACCTCGGCCGCGGCGAACAATGGCTCCGCCTTTGGCGGTCTCAGCGGCAACACGCCCTGGTACAACATAACGCTCGGCATCGGCATGCTGATGGGCCGCTTCCTGGTCATCATTCCGGCGTTGGCGATTGCTGGCTCGCTGGTTGCGAAGAAGACCGTCCCTGCCTCCGCCGGCACCTTTCCGACGGACGGTCCGCTGTTCGTCGGACTGCTGGCCGGTGTCATCCTGATCGTCGGTGGCTTGACCTTCTTCCCTGCCCTGGCGGTCGGACCGATCGTCGAGCACCTGGCGATGATTCACGGTCAGACATTCTGAAACGGCGATGCCCTGGTTCAAGATCATACCTCGAAAGGTCCGGCATCGCCCCGAGCCGGAGGGGGAGAAAACGCCCCCTCCTTTCCCGACGCTGTCCACATTCCTCGCTATTGCGGCAGCCTTGATCATGATCTGGCTGCTGGCTTACGGGCCGCCGCACCTTCGTTCGGCACACGATCGACCGGTCAACAACATCGACACTGGAGCCACCAAATGAGCCCGTCGAAATCCGTGAGCATCATGGATACCCGCATTCTGTGGCCCGCTATCGGCGGTTCCTTCAGAAAACTGAACCCGCGCACCTTGATGCGGAACCCGGTGATGTTCGTCGTCGCCGTCGTCTCGGCGCTCACCACCGTGCTGTTCGTCAAGGATCTCGTTACCGGCGGCGGCGATCTTGGCTTCACGCTGCAGATCATCATCTGGCTGTGGTTCACCGTGCTCTTCGCCAATTTCGCCGAAGCGGTGGCCGAAGGCCGCGGCAAGGCGCAGGCAGACTCGCTGCGCCGGGCGCGCACCGAGACGCAGGCCAAGCTGTTGAACGGTGGCGACCGCAGCAAGTTCAAACTGGTGCCCGGCACCAGCCTGAAGGTCGGCGACATCGTGCTGGTCGAAGCCGGCGACATCATCCCCTCGGACGGCGAGGTGGTCGAAGGCGTGGCTTCAGTAAACGAGGCGGCCATCACCGGCGAATCCGCACCGGTCATTCGCGAATCCGGAGGCGATCGTTCGGCGGTGACCGGCGGCACGCAGGTCTTGTCCGACTGGATCCGCGTGCGCATCACTGCGGCTGCCGGCCATACGTTCCTCGACCGCATGATCTCGTTGGTCGAGGGCGCCGAGCGCCAGAAGACACCCAACGAGATCGCGCTTAACATCCTGCTCGTCGGCATGACGCTGATCTTCGTGCTGGCGACGGCGACGATCCCGAGCTTCGCCTCGTATTCGGGCGGCTATATCTCGGTGACCGTGCTGGTCGCCCTGTTCGTTACCCTGATCCCGACCACAATTGGCGCCCTGCTGTCGGCCATCGGCATTGCCGGCATGGACCGCCTGGTGCGCTTCAACGTACTCGCCATGTCGGGCCGCGCCGTCGAGGCGGCCGGCGATGTCGACACGCTGCTGCTCGACAAGACCGGAACCATCACGCTGGGCAACCGTCAGGCGACGGCATTTCGTCCGGTCAAGGGCGTCACCGAACAGGAACTGGCCGACGCGGCCCAGCTTGCCTCGCTTGCCGACGAAACGCCGGAAGGCCGCTCGATCGTCGTCCTGGCGAAGGAAAAATACGCCATCCGCGCCCGCGACATGGCAAGCCTGCACGCGACTTTCGTGCCCTTCACCGCGCAAACCCGCATGAGCGGCGTCGATCTGGAAGGCTCCTCGGTCCGCAAGGGCGCAGTCGATGCGGTGCTTGCCCACGTCAACCTCTCGACCGTTGCCACAGGCAGTACGCGCCCCGGCAGCGACACCGTCCGCGACCTCCAGGGGATCGCCGCCGAGATCGCCAAATCGGGTGGCACCCCACTGGCGGTCGAGCGCGACGGGCGCCTGCTCGGCGTCGTCCATCTGAAGGACATCGTCAAGGGCGGCATCGCAGAACGCTTTGCCGAATTGCGCCGCATGGGCATCCGCACGGTGATGATCACCGGTGATAATCCGATGACCGCGGCGGCGATCGCGGCGGAAGCCGGCGTCGACGACTTCCTTGCCCAGGCGACGCCCGAGGACAAGTTGAAGCTGATCCGCGACGAGCAGGCCAAAGGCAAGCTGGTCGCGATGTGCGGCGATGGCACCAACGATGCGCCGGCCCTTGCGCAGGCCGATGTCGGCGTTGCCATGAACACCGGCACGGTCGCGGCGCGCGAGGCCGGCAACATGGTCGATCTTGACAGCGATCCGACCAAGCTGATCGAGATCGTCGAAATCGGCAAGGCGCTGCTGATGACGCGTGGTTCGCTGACCACCTTCTCCATCGCCAACGACGTGGCCAAGTATTTTGCCATCATCCCGGCAATATTCGCCGTCTTCTACATCGCCCCGGGCCAGACCGCCGGGCCGCTGCAAGCGCTCAACGTCATGCATCTGGCGACGCCGCAGAGCGCTATCCTCTCGGCCATCATCTTCAACGCGCTGATCATCATCGCGCTGATCCCGCTGTCGCTAAGGGGCGTCAAATACCGCGCGGTCGGCGCCGGTGCGCTGCTCAGCCGCAATCTCATTGTCTATGGTCTCGGCGGCGTCGTCGTCCCCTTCGTCGGCATCAAGGTGATCGACATGGCTATCACTGCTCTCGGTCTCGCATAAGGAACCACGTCGATGCTCAATCAAATCAGGCCCGCGATCGTCATGATCGTCTTCTTCACCGTTCTGACGGGTTTGGTCTATCCGATCGGCATGACCGGCATTGCCCAGGCGCTGTTTTCGCGCCAGGCCAATGGCAGCCTGATCGAGAAGGACGGCAAGCTCGTCGGTTCCGAGCTGATCGGCCAGGCCTTCACCAGCGACCGCTATTTCCATGGCCGTCCGTCGGCTGCCGGCGACGGCTACAATGCCGCCGCCTCGGGCGGCTCGAATCTCGGCCCAACCAACCCGAAGCTCATCGACCGTATCAAGAGCGACGCCGAAAAGTTGAGAGCAGAAAACCCGAACCAGCCGGTGCCGATGGATCTGGTCACCACGTCCGGCAGCGGGCTCGATCCGCATATCAGCCCCGATGCGGCCTATTTTCAGGTTGCCAGGGTGGCCAAGGCCAGGGGCGTCGATGAATCCAGGATCAAATCGGTTGTCGACAGCCAAGTCGAGGATCGCGAGTTGGGTTTCATCGGCGAGCCGGTGGTCAATGTGCTGGCCCTCAACCTTACGCTGGACGATGCGATGAAACAATGAAAGGCGGCGCCGGGATCGACACCGAAGCCGGCGCCGTTCATGATTGACCCTTATGCCAGACGACAGCCGCACCGCCGAAACCAGGCCGTCTCCCGACGCGCTGCTCGCGCATGCCGAGCGGGAGGAGCGCGGTCGCCTGAGGATATTTCTCGGCGCCGCCCCCGGTGTCGGCAAGACCTACGAGATGTTGATGTCGGGCCGCGCCAGGCTGGCCGACGGGGTCGACGTGGTGATCGGCATCGTCGAGACGCACGGCCGCAAGGAAACCCAGACGCTGGTCGAAGGCTACGAGGTCATTCCTCGCCTTGAGATCGATTATAAGGGGCGGATCCTCGAGGAGATGGATCTCGACGCCATCCTCGCCCGGCACCCGGCGCTGGTTCTGGTCGACGAACTCGCCCACACCAACGTCGCCGGCAGCCGTCACCCCAAGCGCTATCTCGACGTCCAGGAAATCCTGACGCACGGCATCGATGTCTACACGACACTGAACATCCAGCACGTCGAAAGCCTGAACGACGTCGTGGCGCAGATCACGCGCGTCAGGGTGCGCGAGACGGTTCCAGACTCGATCATCGACCAGGCCGACGACATCGAGATCATCGACCTCACCCCCGACGACCTGATCAAGCGGCTGGAGGAAGGCAAGGTCTACTTCCCCAACACCGCCCAGCGCGCCATCGAGAACTACTTCTCGCCGGGCAATCTGACGGCCCTCAGGGAGTTGGCGCTCCGCCGCACCGCCCAGCGTGTCGACGAGCAGTTGCTCAACCATATGCAGGCCCACGCGATCCCGGGACCGTGGGCGGCCGGAGAAAGGGTTCTCGTCTGCGTCGACGCACGTCCGGGCGGAGCGGCTCGCATCCGCTATGCACGCAGGCTGGCCGACCGGCTCCGCGCCCCCTGGACGGCGCTTCATGTGGACACCCCTCGCTCAGCCGCCATGCCCGAGGAGGACAAGGATCGGCTGGCGACGCAGCTGCGCCTTGCCGAGCAGCTCGGTGCCGAGGCGACGACCATTCCGGGTCAGAATGTCGCGCAAGACATCGTTCGCCACGCGACGGCGAACAACTTCACCCATATCGTGATCGGCAGGCCGACCCGATCGCGCTGGCGCGAATTGATCGAAGGCTCGCTCACCTATGATCTCATCCGCGACGCCGGCAACATCAGCGTCCATGTAATTTCGGGAACCGACCAGGGCACCGACGCACCCTCGAAAAATGTCAGCGCGGCAACCGAGCAGAAGCAGTTTCAGGTTAGGCCCCACCTGCTAGCCACAGCCTATGTCATGGGCTCCCTCGCCTTCAGCACTGTTCTCGACCAGTTTCTCGACGTTCGCAATCTGGCCATTGTCTTTTTGCTGGCGGTGCTCACATCGGCTGTAACGGGCGGGCTCTGGACAGCGTTGTACGCCTGTGTCGTCAGCGCCCTTGCATTCAACTACTTTTTCCTAGAGCCGCGCTACACACTGACGATCAGGGATCCGGAGAGCATCGTTGCGCTTGCCGTGTTCCTTGTTGTCGCCGTTATCGCCAGCAATCTGACGGCGCGGGTGCAGCGTCAGGCGATCGCCGCCAGCTCACGGGCGCGCGCCACGGAAGACATCTATCAGTTTTCAAAGAAGCTCGCCGGCGCCGGTACCCTGGACGACGTGCTATGGGCCACTGCCTTCCAGATCGCCTTGATGCTGAAGCTGCGCGTGGTGCTGCTTTTGCCGGAGGACGGCACAATCGCGGTCAAAGCCGGCTACCCACCCGACGACACGCTGGCCGAGGCCGACATCGCAGCAGCCCGCTGGGCGTGGGAGCATAACCGCGCCGCCGGGCGCGGCGCCGACACCCTGCCCGGAGCAAAACGCCTCTATCTGCCCCTGCGGACCGGACGCACGGCGGTGGGCGTTGTCGGCCTCGACAACGACAAGCAAGGTCCGCTGCTAACCCCCGAGCAACAGCGTCTGCTCGATGCGCTCGCCGACCAGGCGGCGGTCGCCATCGAGCGTATCCAGCTCGTCGCCGATGTTGACCGGGCCAAGCTTGCGGCCGAGGCAGACCGTCTGCGCTCGGCCTTGCTCACCTCCATTTCCCACGATTTGAAGACGCCGCTTGCCGCCATCATGGGCGCGGCCGGAACACTCAGGGAATTCGAGGCCGCACTTCCCGAGCAGGACCGGGCGGAACTGCTGTCGACCGTGCTTGATGAATCGGAAAGGCTGAACCGCTTCATCGCCAATCTGCTCGACATGACCAAGATAGAATCCGGCACGATGGAGCCGAATTATGCGTTCCACTATGTCGGCGACATTGTCGGCTCAGCCCTGCATCGGGCCCGCAAAATCGTCGGCGAGCACAAGACTGAGATCGATATCCCATCGGATCTGCCGATGTTGCGGCTCGACCCCGTTCTGTTCGAACAGGTGCTGTTCAACCTCCTCGACAACGCTGCAAAATACGCGCCGCCAGGTTCGACGATCCGCCTGCAAGCCTGGGCCGACCATGGCTTCGTCATCCTGCAGATCATGGATGAGGGACCAGGCATTCCGCCGGCGGATCTAGAGCGCGTGTTCGACACTTTCTACCGTGTGCGCAAGGGTGACCAGGTGCGTGCCGGCACCGGGCTCGGATTGTCGATTTGCCGTGGCTTCATCGAAGCGATGGGCGGGACTCTCTCGGCGGCAAACAGAACCGACCGCTCGGGTGCGGTTTTCACCATCAGGATGCAGGTGGTGCCGGCAGAGCTGCCCAACCTCGGCGAACCCGATGCAGGCCATCAGAATATGGACGATGTGGCATGACGAGCCTGGACGTCAGGATATTGGTGGTCGACGACGAACCGCCGATCCGAAAACTGCTTCGCGTCGGGCTCGGCAGCCAGGGCTATGCCATCAGCGAGGCGCCGAACGCCAACGTGGCGATCGAACTCATGGAGGCGGAAAAACCGGACCTGATCCTGCTCGATCTCGGACTGCCCGGCATGAGCGGTCATGATTTGCTGCGCAAATGGCGCGACGACGGCCTCGATATTCCCGTGGTCATCCTCTCCAGCCGCACCGACGAGGCCGGCATCGTCTCGGCCCTCGAACTCGGCGCCGACGATTATATCACCAAGCCGTTCGGTATGAACGAGCTTGTCGCACGCATCCGCGTAGCGCTTCGCCACAAGTTCCAGAAGCAGGGTGAGAGACCGGTGTTCGAAACCGGCGACCTCTCCGTCGATCTGGTGAAGCGCATCGTCAAGGTCGAGGACAGGGAGATAAAGCTCTCGCCGAAGGAATACGACATTCTTCGCACCTTGGTGCAGCACGCCGGCAAGGTTCTCACCCACCAGTTCCTGCTGAAGCAGGTCTGGGGCGATTCCACCGACGTTCAATATCTCAGAGTCTACGTCCGGCAGATCAGGCAAAAGATCGAAAAAACGCCCGACCAGCCCCGCTATATCACCACCGAGACCGGCGTCGGATACCGGCTGCGCGAAGTCGATTGACGCGACGGGCGTCCGAAGCCGAAATGCCTCTTCCAATCCGCTTCAAATCAGCGGCGGCCATGGCGTCGTCCGACAAAAGCCCTATATTGAGGCAAGAACGGATTTGTGCGGGAATGAACGGATGCCACGGCTTCTCCTACTGCAGTTTTTTGGGTCGGCAATGCTGACTGCGGCGATGCTGTGGGGCGTAAATCCTGCTGCATCGGCACAGGTCGTCAGCCCCGCCGATCGCAACGTGTTGATCCAGCAAGACCAGTTGCAGATGTTGGAGAACAGGCTGCGGCGGCAGCAATACCAGCAGCAGCAACAGCAGTACCGTGCCCAGGATCGCCAAATCCCAATACCGCAACGGCAGGAGGTACCGCAGATGAGGCCAACTTGCCAGTTGCTGCCGTCGGGGAGCGGCTTTGTCAGCACCTGCCGCTGACGACCGGCCCCTTTCATTTATTTAGCCGACTTATATACTGGGGAAACCGCTCCGCTTGCGCCCCATTGAGGGCGGCCGACTTTGCAACGCTGCCCTTGCCGTCTGGGCACCGCTTCGACTGGATTATCGAATGGCAGCCAGCAAGAAGAAGGTCGTACGCAAGGCAAGGAAGGGCGACGGGGTTCGCCAGGTCGCGGCGATTCCCTTTCGGCTGAACGAGCATGGCGATGTCGAGGTGATGCTGGTCACATCGCGAACGACGAGGCGCTTCATCGTACCGAAGGGCTGGCCGATGAAGGGCAAGAGCGGCCGCAAGGCAGCCACCATCGAAGCACAGGAAGAAGCCGGTGTTCTCGGCAAGACACTGAAACAGCCGGCCGGTACCTATCACTACTGGAAGCGGCTGGCGAACCGGTTCGTTCGCGTCGACGTCGTCGTCTATTTGCTGGAAGTAACCGAGGAACTTGCCAATTGGCAAGAAGCCGAGAGACGGCAGCGGGCATGGCTGACGCCGACCGACGCGGCGTTGCTGATCGACGAGCCGGATCTTTCGACGCTAGTGAGGAACATCAGGATTGCCGAACTGGAGCACAATCCCAAAAAGCAGAATCCGGCGTTCGGAAAAGATCACACTCGATAAAAGATGGGGGCCTGCCCCGACTGTGTGTGTCGGGATGGAATTGGTTCCAGCGCCCGCCGCCGTCTCTTGAACCGATGCCTCACTGACTGCCATCGTCTTCCTCGGGCAGAGGCCGCGCCGGCGTGCCGGTATAGGCCCACAGCCATTCGCGCGGCAGTGGCCCTTTGTTGCGGTCGCTTTCCTGCGACTGTTCCCACGCATGTGCGAGGATGCCGACCGAGCGCGACAGCACGAAAAGGCCGCGCGTCAGCGGCGGCGGGAAGCCGAGCTCGCCGTAGATGATGGCCGTCGCACCGTCTATATTGAGCGGGATTTTTTTGCCCTTGCGCCGCGCAACTTCCGCCTCGACCATCTCGGCGATGTCGGCGAAGCGCCCGCTGACGACGCCGCGCGCGGCAAAGTCGCGGGTCAGTTCGATGAGGCGCGGCGCCCGCGGGTCGACCGGGTGGAAGCGGTGGCCCAGCCCCGGCACATAGCCGTCTTCCCCAGCAAGGACACGATCAACCCGCGCCGACACCGCGTCCGCGAGCGGCACGCCGGCGTCCAGTTCGGCGGCGATGTCTCCGTAGAAGGAGAGCGCCTGTTCGCCGGCGCCTCCATGCACGTCGCCAAGCACGTTGACGGCCGACGCCATGGCGCTGTTGATGCCGACACCGCACGTGATCGCCATGCGGGCGATGGCGATGGACGGCGCCTGCGGCCCGTGGTCGACGGCGGCACCCAGCGCGATGCCAAGCAGCGCCGCCTGCTCCTCGCTTGGCAGTTCGCCGCGCAGCATCAGCCAGATCATTGCCGGAAAGCTGACGCGGCCGATCAGATTCTGGATTTCATAGCCGCGCAGCCGGATGACGCCGGGCCGCATCTCGATGATGCCGGTCTGCCACCATTCCTCGCCGCGCGCGCGGCCAGTCTTGTTTTCCGTGTCGCTCATGTCTTCTTTCCGTGCCGCTCATGCCTTCGCTCTTTTCTTGGCGCGTGGCGGCAGGTTGGCAAAAACCTCGTCCATATGCTCGCCCAGCCCCGGCGGCGGCCTGCTCGGCAAAGGTGCCTCGCCATCGACCATGAAGCCGCCGCGCACCACGGTCAGCGGCCTGTCCATGCCGGACACAGCCGGGAAGCGCGCCGTCATGCCGCGCTCGATCACCTGTCGCTCTTGCAGGACCTGCGGGATTGTCAGTACCCGGCCTGCCGGCAGGCCGGCGCGATTGAACGTCTCCTCCCAGGCGGCGGCCGAGCCGCTCGCCAAGGCATCCTCGATCAGCGCTTTCAATGCAATGCGGTTCTGCTTGCGCGTTTCTCGCTCGGCAAAGCGGACATCCGACGCCAGCTCCGGTCGACCGATCAACCGGCACAGTGTGACGAACTGCTCCTGCTTGTTGGCGGCGATGTTGAGCAAGCCGTCGCCGGTGCGAAACGCGCCAGACGGTGCGGCCGTCATGTTTTCATTGCCCATCGGCTGCGGCTCGACTTCCGCCGTTAGATAGTTCGACACCGGCCAGCCGAGCGCAGAAAGCGTGCATTCGAGCATCGAGACGTCGAGGAACGCGCCCTCGCCTGTCGTCTTCTGCTTGACCAATGCGGCGGTAATGGCGAATGCCCCGACCAGCCCGCCAAGCGTATCGGCGACGGGATAGCCGACACGCAGCGGCGCCGTTTCCGGTGTACCGGTGATGCTCATAATGCCGGAAAGACCCTGGATGATTTGGTCGTAGGCTGGATTGTCGCGCATCGGCCCGGTCTGGCCGAAGCCCGATATCGCACAATAGACAAGGCTTGGCCGGACCTCTTTCAGCCTGGCATGGCCAAGCCCCAGCCGGTCCATTACGCCGGGGCGGAAATTCTCGACCAGCGCGTCGGCCGAAGCGACCAGATCGAGAAAGCGTTCGCGGTCGGCCTCCTGCTTGAGATCGAGCGCCACCGAGCGTTTGCCGGCATTCTGCGCCAGGAACGAAGCGCCCATGCCCGCCCGGTTGAGCTCCGGAGAGGCGCCGAGCTGGCGCGCCAGATCACCGCCTTGCGGCGTCTCGACCTTGATGACGTCGGCCCCGAGCAACGCCAGCTGGTAGGCGCAATAGGGGCCGGCCAGCACATTGGTCAGGTCAAGGATGCGGATGCCGGAAAGCAGGTCTGTCATGACGTCACGAACAGCTCAGGCATCGCCCGGCACGTGCTCCGGTCCGCGCATGCGCCTGTGCTCGATGTAGGCCCAGATATGCGGTCCGACCAACCCGATGAAGGCCAGCGTCAGCAGCGTCAGCGACAGCGGATGCTTATAGAACACCGTCCAATCGCCGTTCGAGATGGTCATCGCGCGGCGGAACTGCGTTTCGGCAAGCGGCCCGAGAATCATGCCGATGATGACCGGCGCGGTCGGGAAATCGAAACGCCGCATCAGGAAGCCGGCTGCACCGAGCAGATAGAGGATGACGAGGTCGATCGGCGATTGCGAGATGCCGTAGGTGCCGACCGTGGCGAACACCAGGATGCCGGCATAGAGGTGCGGCGCCGGGATCTTCAGCAATCGCACCCAAAGCCCGATCAGCGGCAGGTTGAGGACGACGAGGATGACGTTGGCGATGAACAGGCTGGCGATCAGCCCCCACACCAGGTCGGCCTGCGTCGTCAGCAGCAGCGGCCCCGGATTGATACCGTAGCTCTGGAATGCCGACAGCATGATCGCGGCCGTCGCCGAGGTCGGCAGGCCGAGCGTCAGCATCGGCACCAGCACGCCGGCCGCGGATGCATTATTGGCCGCTTCCGGCCCGGCAACGCCCTCGATGGCGCCGACCGTGCCGAACTCCTCCTTGTGTCTGGAGAGTTTCTTCTCGATGGCATAGGAGAGGAAGGTCGGGATTTCGGCGCCGCCGGCCGGCATGGCGCCGATCGGGAAGCCGATCAGGGAGCCGCGCAGCCATGGCCTCCAGGAGCGCGACCATTCAGCCGCGGTCATATAGAGCGACCCTTTCAACGGCACGATGTCGTCCTTGCCGGCATAGCGGCGCGAGGCCATGTAAAGCGTCTCGCCAACGGCGAACAGGCCAACCGCGACGACGATGACGTCGACGCCGTCCAACAATTCGCTCATGCCGAAGGTGAAGCGCGGCTGCCCCGTCTGCAGATCGACGCCTATCATGCCGACGACGAAGCCGACGAACAGGCTGGTCAGGCCGCGCACCGACGACGAGCCGAGCACCGCCGAAACCGTGATGAAGGCCAGCACCATCAGCGAGAAATATTCGGCCGGACCGAAAGCCAGCGCGAATTTGACGACGATCGGCGCCAGGAAGGCAACGCCGATAGTGCCCAGCGTGCCAGCGACGAAGGAGCCGATCGCCGAGGTTGCCAAGGCCGCACCGCCGCGGCCGGAGCGGGCCATCCGGTTGCCTTCCAGCGCGGTGACGATAGTGGCGCTTTCGCCAGGCGTGTTGAGCAGGATCGATGTCGTCGAGCCGCCATACATGGCGCCGTAATAGATGCCGGCAAACAGGATGAACGACGCCTCCGGCGCCACCTGATAGGTTATCGGCAACAGCAGCGCGATGGTCAGTGCCGGCCCGAGGCCGGGCAGCACGCCGATCGCAGTCCCCAGCGTGGTGCCGACCAGGCACCATATGAGATTGATCGGCGAGAAGGCGACCGAAAATCCGTGCGCGAGATGGCCGAGCGTTTCCATGGCGTCAGCCCCTCAGCATGGCAACGACCGAATCGACGATCGCGTTCAGCTGGTTTTCGATGAAGCCGGCGCCGATATTGACGCCGAGTGCCCTGGCAAAGCCGAAATAGGCGGCCAGCGCCAGGATCAGACCGAGCAGCACGTCACGCAGCGGACGCCGGCTGCCGAAACCGTGGCAGATGAGAACGAACATGATGACAGATGCGGCGGTAAAGCCGAGCGGCTGGATCAGCACGAGGTTGGCGATCAGTCCGAGGGCGACGATGCCCATCGCCTTCCAGTCGGTCGGCGTCTCCTTTTCGTCCTCCGGCTGCCATCCGCCCCGCAAGGCGGCAATGATGAGCAGCAGCGACAGGATCACCATCCCGGTCATGGTGATGTAGGGAAAGACGGTCGGACCGACCTTGGAATAGAGCGGCGACACCGGGATTGCCAGCGTCTGCCAGGCAACCGCACCCGCACAGGCGAGGAGCCCAACGCCGATCAGCAGTTCGGGCACTGCAAGGCGCGGCGGCGCCTGCTGGTCGCTGGTGCTCATGATCGTCCTCCCAATGTCGGTCCCTTGGGGCCGGTTCTCCTTGGACCGGTCTCACTCGGCCGATCTCGGCGTAGTTTCACCTCCGGCGCCGCGTATGTCCATGCGGCTGGCGAAAGTCGGCAAGGGCCGGCGCAGGCCGCCCCTTGCCGAGAGCATCACGCCAGGCCGAGGTCCTTGAGGATCGTCCCGATGCGGGCCGTGTCTTCGGCGACGAATTTCGCATAGTCGTCACCGGTGAGCAGGATCTGCGTCCAGTTGCGGTTCTTGCATTCGGTCGCCCAGGCGTCGCTCTTGGCCATGGTCTCGATCAGCTTGATCATTGCTGCCTTGTCGGCGTCCGAGACGCCGGGCGGTGCGAAGACGCCGCGCCAGTTGAACAGCTCGACATCGATGCCGGCTTCCTTCATCGTCGGCGCATCGATCCCCTCCTGGCGTTTGTCCGCGGAGATGGCCAGTAACCGCAGCGCACCCGCCTTGACCTGTTCGGCGAACTCGCCATAGCCGGAGATGCCGGCCGCGACCTGGTTGCCGAGCAGCGCCGACAGCGCCTCGCCGCCGCCGGCAAACGGCACATAGGAGAGATTGGTGGCCGGAACACCGACGGTCTTGGCGATGAGGCCGAACAAGATGTGGTCCGAGCCGCCGGCCGAACCGCCAGCGACCGGAACCTGCGTCGGGTCAGCCTTGAGAGCAGCGACAAAGTTCGCGGCCGTCTTGAACGGCGAGGCGGCCGGCACGACAAGCGCCTCGAACTCGCCGGTGAGGCGGGCGATCGGCGTGACTTCGGTAAGGTTGTTAGCCGCCTTGTTGGCGATAATGGCGCCGACCATGACCATGCCGGCCACCATCAGCGCATTGCCCTTGCCGTTCCACTGGTTGACGAATTGCGGCAGGCCGACTGTACCGCCGGCGCCGCCGACATTGGTGATCTGCGAGCCGGAAATCAGCTTTTCGCTGCGCAGCACCTGGTCCATGGCACGCGCCGTCTGGTCCCAGCCGCCGCCCGGCGCCGCCGGCACGAAAATCTGCAGCTGGGGCGCGTCCTGCGCGAAGGCGGGGACAAAATGCGATACCGCGAGTCCGGCAGCACCTGCTGCCGCGGTGCTCATCAAGAATCGGCGTCTGTTCAGCATGGGATTCCTCCAAATCGCGACACCTCCTCCGGTGCCTGCCAGAAACGTGGCCTGACTTCAGACCCGCTCGATAAAATTCATGCAGAGTTTGCGTCCTCCTGTCAAAGACAGAACACGCTGCATGCGGCACAATTGGCCTGTGCGATTTTCAGGCTGGCGAACTCGACGCCCGACGACAACGTGGCAGGCAGAGGCCTGACAGCATCCGTCAGGGTTGCCGCTCGAGCAGAATGGTCGGCTTGTCTTGATAGACGGTTCGCAGCACTTCGCCATAACCGCATTTTGCCGCGACGTTCAGCGAGCCGGTGTTTTCCGGATCGATGATGCAGACGGTTTTCGCGGCGCCGAACGTCTCGTCGCCCCAGGCAAGCACCCGTGCGACGACTTCGCTGGCCAACCCCTGGCCATGCACGCCCGAAACCAGAGCCCATCCGGCCTCAGGAATGCCCTCGATGGACGGCGTCATGTCGCGTTTCAGGTCGTGAAAGCCGGCCTCGCCGATGAAGCGGCCGGTCGCCCTTTCCTCGATCGCCCAGAAGCCGTAGCCCAGAAGCGACCACAGGCCGGCATGGCGCAGGACGCGCATCCAGCTTTCCTCCCGTGTGCGCGGCTTGCCGCCGATAAAGCGGGTGATGACAGGATCGGCCCACATAGCGACATAGGCGTCGAAATCGTCCAGCCGATGCGGCCGCAGGACCGTGCGCGAGGTCTCAATCACTGGGGCGACAATTGTCTGCGGACTGGCCATGGTCATGTCTCGGTTGTGTTGCCGGTGCCCAATGCAGGTCTTCCAAAAGTGGGGACAGCGACATGCACGAGACGGGAAATCCAAATCCGTTGCGCAAAACAAGAGCCAAGGCTGTGTAGATCATCTTCCACCTGATGTGAATCCTGCCAAGCGGTGTTCGTTTTTCACCAGTATCTGGTTCAGGCGCGTTCGGTTTCGGCGCTGCCGTCCGACACAGGGAAAACAGCATGGACACTACCGACCTTGTGCTTGCCATCTTCCATCATCTGCTGGTGTTTTCGCTAGCAGGCATCATCGGCGCCGAATTCGTCCTGATCCGCAGCGACTTGTCCGCCGCGACGCTGAAGCGGCTTGTCGGCATCGACCGCCACTACGGCATCATTGCCATGCTGATCATCATCGTCGGCATCGGCCGCGTCATCTATGGTCTCAAGGGCTGGGAATTCTACGTCTACAATTGGATGTTCTGGGCTAAGATGGCCGCTTTCGCCATTGTCGGCCTGTTGTCGATTGTCCCGACCATCCGTTTCCTGTCCTGGAATAGGCAGGTAGTCGCCAATCCGGGCTTCCAGGTGCCTGGGGCGGAGCTAGCGTCCGTTCGCACCTATGTCCGCACCGAGGCCTTGATCTTCCTATTGATCCCGATGTTCGCGGCGGCGATGGCGCGCGGCTACGGCTACTAGAATAGGTTGGAGGAAGGGCATCGCATGGCCCAACCTTCCCACTCATTTGCGCGGACAAACGTGCAGTTTGCCGTTTGAGCCCGATTGTCATTTGTCGGGTTGCGCTAGTTATTGCTCCATCTACAGTCGGTTTTAGAGGAATCCGCGCAGCGGTTGGCAATCATATTCTGGGAGGAAACACGATGCGAAAATTCATCGCCGCGCTGGCTGTCGCTGCGGCCGCCATGCTTTATCCGTCGGCCGCTGGCGCGCAGACCTACCCCGAACGCACCATCACCATTGTCGTGCCTTTTTCGGCCGGCGGCCCGACCGACACCGTCACGCGTCTTGTCGCGGAAGCCATGTCGAAAGACCTCGGCCAGCAGGTTATCGTCGAGAATGTCGGCGGCGCCGGCGGCACACTGGGCGCCGGCCGCGTCGCGAATGCCGAGCCTGACGGCTACACGCTGCTCCTGCATCACATCGGCATGGCGACCAGTGCGACGCTATATAGGAATCTCGCCTACGACACGCTGAACGCGTTCGAATATGTCGGCCTCGTCACCGAGGTGCCGATGACCATTGTCGCCCGCAAGGACCTCGAGCCGACCGATCTGAAGGGACTGGTCGACTACGCCAAGGCCAACAAGGACACCGTCACCGTCGCCAATGCCGGGATCGGCGCGGCCTCGCATCTGTGCGGCATGCTGTTCATGAGCGCCATCGGCACGCCGCTGGTCACCGTGCCCTACAAGGGCACCGGCCCGGCCATGACCGATCTTCTCGGCGGCCAGGTCGATATCATGTGCGACCAGACGACCAATACCACCAAGCAGATCCAGGGCGGCACGATCAAAGCCTATGCCGTAACCTCGCCACAACGCCTAGACGTGCTGCCGGACGTGCCGACGACGATAGAAGCCGGCCTTCCCCAGGTGCAGGTCGGCATCTGGCACGGCATCTATGCGCCCAAGGGCACGCCGGCCGAGATCACCGAACGCCTGTCGAAATCTCTGCAGGTGGCGCTGAAGGACCAGAACGTCGTCGCCCGATTTGCCGAACTCGGCACCAAGCCGTCGCCCGAGGCCGATGCCACGCCGGCCGCGCTCAAGGCCAAGCTGGAAAGTGAGATCGTGCGCTGGAAGCCGATCATCGAAGCGGCCGGCCAGTACGCCGACTAAAGATTTTAACGGGGCGCCGCCAGCGCCCCATTTTTACACCGGCATCGGCACGCCCCTGAGGCGGGCCGGGAGGACGCCATGAAACCTTTCGCAATCGACAGAACCAACGGCATATGCGCCGCGCTGTTGATCTTTATTGGCGCCTTTTTCGCGCTGCAGTCACTGGGCCTCGAAATCGGCACCGCCTTTCGCATGGGGCCGGGCTATTTCCCGCTGGTGCTGGCGATCGTGCTGATCCTGCTTGGCGCTGCTATCCTCGTCCAAGCGGTGCGTTTCGAGAGCGAGCCGATCGGTTACATTGCGTGGCGCGGCATGTTGTTCATCCTGCCTGCTCCGATCTTCTTCGGCCTGACGGTGCGCGGCCTCGGCTTCATCCCGTCGATCTTCCTGACGGCGCTGATCGCATCGTTCGGTAGCGGCCGTATGAAGCCACTGACTGCACTCGTCCTGTCAGCCGGCCTGACGCTGTTCGCATTCGTCGTCTTCAGCTACGCACTCGGCCTGCCGTTCCGGCGTTTCGGCCCATGGCTGCCACTATCGTTGTGAGGAGATGAAATGGAACTCCTCAACAACCTCGCACTCGGCTTTTCGACAGCCACATCTTTGGCAAACCTCGGTTTCTGCCTGATCGGCGTCCTTCTCGGCACGCTGATTGGCGTCCTGCCCGGCATCGGCGCCACCGCTACCATCGCCATGCTGTTGCCGATCACCTTCCAGATCGGCGACCCGGTTTCCTCTCTCATCATGCTCGCCGGCATCTATTACGGCGCGCAGTATGGCGGCTCGACCACCGCCATTCTCATCAACATGCCCGGCGAATCCTCGTCGGCCGTCACCGCAATCGACGGCTACCAGATGGCCAGGAACGGCCGCGCCGGAGCAGCTCTGGCGACCGCGGCGATAGGCTCGTTCTTTGCCGGCACGGTGTCGACCTTCCTCGTCGCCATCTTTGCCCCACCGCTGACGGCGATAGCACTGAGATTCGGCGCGGCCGAATATTTTTCGCTGATGATCGTCGGCCTGGTCTCGTCCGTCGCGCTCGCCCACGGCTCGATCGTCAAGGCGCTGGCCATGGTCGTGCTCGGCCTGCTGCTGGGACTTGTCGGCACGGATATTTACACCGGTACGCCCCGCTTCACGCTCGGCATCCGCGAATATGCCGACGGGCTGAATTTCGTCGCAGTGGCGGTCGGCGTCTTCGGCGTCGCCGAGATACTGCGCAACCTCGAAAACGAGCATGAGCGTTCCGTGCTGATTCGAAAGATCTCCGGCCTTATGCCGACCCGCGACGATTTTCGGCGCATGGCGGCTCCAATCGTGCGCGGAACGATCATCGGTTCGGCGCTCGGCATCCTGCCGGGAGGCGGCGCGATCCTTGCCGCCTTTGCCTCATACACCGTCGAAAAACGTGTCTCGAACAATCCGGGCGAATTCGGCAAGGGCGCCATCGAAGGGGTCGCCGGGCCGGAATCGGCCAACAATGCCGGCGCGCAGACCTCCTTCATCCCGATGCTGACGCTCGGCATTCCGGCCAACCCGGTAATGGCGCTGATGATCGGCGCGATGATCATCCAGGGCATCGTGCCCGGCCCCAATGTCGCCATCGAACAGCCTGCGCTGTTTTGGGGTATCATCACCTCGATGTGGATCGGCAATCTGATGTTGATTGTCTTGAACCTGCCGCTGATCGGGCTTTGGGTGAAACTTCTTACGATCCCCTACTATGTGCTCTTCCCGATCATCATGGCGTTCTGCTCGATCGGCGTTTACAGCGTCAACACCAACGTCTACGACCTCTATGCCGTCGCCTTCTTCGGCTTGCTTGGCTACCTCCTGACCAAGCTGCGCTGCGAACCTGCGCCGCTGCTGCTCGGCTTCGTGCTCGGCCCGCTGCTCGAGGAAAACCTGCGCCGCGCCATGATTCTCTCGCGCGGCGATCCGAGCACCTTCGTGACGCGGCCGATCAGCGCCAGCCTGCTCCTCATCGCGCTTGCGGTGCTCGTCATCGTGTTTCTCCCCGCGGTCAGGAAGAAGCGCGAGGAGGTGTTCGTCGAAGAGAGTTCCTGAACGTGGACGGCGCCACATAGGAGGAACTTCAGAGTCACTTGGCGGGCACTGATTCAGCAGCCGCTTCTACTGACCCGAGCGGCGCGATCTCGACCAGCGGTGCAGGCACGCTGGTCGTCTTTTCCTTGGCCTTGCAGATATCGGCGATGACGCAGGCTGGGCAATCCGGCTTGCGCGCCTTGCAGACATAGCGGCCGTGCAGGATCAGCCAATGATGGGCATGCCGCATATATTCGTCCGGAATGATCTTCAGGAACCCGTGCTCCACCTGTTCCGGCGTCTTGCCCGGCGCCAGCCCGAGCCTGTTTCCGATGCGGAAGATGTGCGTGTCGACCGCCATCGTATGCTGCCCGAAGGCTACGTTCAGCACGACATTGGCGGTCTTGCGGCCGACACCCGGCAGCTCGACCAGTTGATCGCGATCCTCAGGCACCTCGCCGCCATGGTCACGGATCAGCGCCTCGGACAGCGCGATGACGTTCTTGGCCTTGTTGCGCCACAGCCCGATGGTGCGGATATGGTCGCCGAGCCTGGTCTCGCCCAGCGCCAGCATTTTCTGCGGCGTGTCGGCGATTTTGAACAGCGCCCGCGTCGCCTTGTTGACGCCGGCATCCGTCGCTTGCGCCGAAAGCACCACCGCCACCAACAGCGTGAAGGCGTTGATATGTTCGAGCTCGCCTTTCGGCTCCGGCCGCTGAACGGAAAAGCGCCGGAAAATCTCATGCACCTCGGCGAGGCTGTAAAGCGCCCGGGATCTTGCCGGCCGCGGACGCGGCTTGACGTTCGAGCCGTCGCGGCGGCCGGGCAACAGGTCTTTTTTTAGCGCCGAAGAGTTTTTGGGCTTGGGGCTTGTCATTGCCTTCCTATAATATTCTGCAATGAGCGACACAAACGCCTCATTTCAGGCCGACGAGCCATTCTTCCAGGCGCTGCTGACACCGCACCGGTCGCTGGGTAAAACCGGCTTTGCCATCCTGATGGGCGCCCTGCTGTTCGGGTGGCTGGTGACCGGAGCGTTTTTTCTGTCGCGCGGCGCCTGGCCGGTGTTCGGCTTCTTCGGCCTCGACGTTATTGCCGTCTATATCGCCTTCCGCGCCAATTATCGTGCCGCCCGGGCTCGCGAGGAGGTGTCGGTGTCGCGCACCAGCCTCGACATCCGCAAGACTGCCCCGTCAGGCAAATCGGAAGCACATCGCTTCAATCCATTCTGGGCACGCTTTTCGATCGCCCGCCACGCCGAGATCGGCATCACCAGAATGGCGGTCGAGGCGCAAGGAAAAACCGTCTCGATCGGCGGCTTTCTCAACCCCGACGACCGCGAGAGTTTTGCCGCCGCATTTTCGCGCGCTCTGGCGACCGCCAAGGCGCGCTGACGATCAGAACCGAAATCTCAATAGCCTGCCGACCCTCCGAAGAGCCGGAATGTGGCTCCAGAGGCGAAAGACCAGTCCGGCGAACCAGCTCACACGGGCGGCATGTTCGGGTTTGTAAGCCATGGTTTCCTCGACCAACCGCAGGCCGGGCACTGACCGTTCCAAGTCGCGCGGATCGTTGATGGCCCAGTGGAGTTCGGCGCCAGTGGCGCGGCACGACGGGTTGAGGCGCACGAGCTTTAGACCCAGGTCGCTGTAGGCATCGCAGACAAGTTCGCCGCTGGCCAGATGCGACACAAGCCGCGAAACCAGCCTTGGGCCCTCGTCAGCGGCAAGGTAGGGTGTCAGGCCCTCCGCCACGACCATCGCCGGGCGATCGCCGGGCACTTCGTCCAGCCAGCCAGGCTCGGTGACGGATGATCCGATCAGGTGATAATGCTCGCGCATCGGATAGAGCTTGCGCCTGAGCTCGATGACTTCGGCATAATCGACGTCGAACCAGTCCACGCCGGGCGGCGGATCGATGCGGAATATTCGCGTGTCCAGCCCGCAGCCGAGATGCAGGACAATGGCGTTCGGGTTGTTCGCCAGAAAAACCGAAACCCAGTCGTCCAGCGTCTTGGCCCGGATCGCCAGACCGACGCCGAGATTGTTGTCGACCTTGAGCCGCGAGAAGTCGTAGTCGATGCGGCGAACCGCCTCGTCCGCGAAGCGGTCTTTCAGCAGCGAGTTGGGAAGCCGGCTTTCCAGCGCCTTGCCATAAACGGTGATCAGCAGCGTTTCTTTTTCCTTGGTCAGCTGCACCTTCTCGCCGGCCATGATTGTCCTCCCATTCAAAGCCAGCTCTATCTGGGTACATGCCGCGGGAAAGCAAGTTTCGGGTGGTGATCGGCGCCGCGAAAGACGATATTCGCACTCAAGGAGATACTGCCATGAACGCCCAAATGCCTCTCAAAACGACAGCAATCCTTCAGAAAGACATCACGCCTGAAGGCGGCGACTACGAAATCGTCCGTCGTGCCATCGAAAAGATCAGCCTCGACTATCGCGACCAGCCTTCGTTGGAAGTGCTGGCCGAGGAGGTCGGCGATACGCCGACCGGGCTGCAGAAGCTGTTCACCCGCTGGGCCGGCCTGTCGCCCAAGGCTTTTCTGCAGGCCGTCACCCTCGATCATGCGCGCAAACTGCTCGATGCCGGCATGCCGCTGCTTGAAACCTCGTTCGAACTCGGCATGTCCGGCCCAGGCCGGCTGCACGATCTGTTCGTCACCCACGAAGCGATGTCGCCGGGCGACTACAAGACCCGCGGCGCCGGGCTCACCATCCGCTACGGCTATCATATCTCGCCTTTCGGCATCGCGCTGATCATGGTGACGGACCGCGGCCTTGCCGGCCTCGCCTTCAACGACCCCGGCGGCGAGCGTGCGGCCTTTGCCGACATGTCCAGCCGCTGGCCGAATGCGACCTATGTCGAGGACATGGCGGCGACGGCGCCCTATGCCGCGCGCATCTTCGATCCGTCGCTGTGGCGCGCCGACCAGCCGCTGCGCGTCGTCATGATCGGCACTGACTTCCAGGTCCGTGTCTGGGAGGCCTTGCTGCGTATTCCGATGGGCCAGGCCTGCACCTATTCCTCGATCGCCGCGCGCATCGGCGCACCGAGCGCCAGCCGGGCTGTCGGTGCCGCGGTCGGTGCCAATCCGATGTCCTTCGTCGTGCCGTGCCACCGGGCTCTCGGCAAGTCCGGCGCGCTCACCGGCTACCATTGGGGCCTGACGCGCAAACGCGCCATCCTCGGCTGGGAGGCGGGACAGGTCTCTTCTTGAATAGCCAACGAATGGAACGACAGGAGCGATGCAAGGACCGCTAGGGTGACAAGCAGCGATCTTACGGAGTAGCTTCCCGCGCAATTAGAGTGATATGCGCTAGCGGGAGGCACTTCTTGATCGTCGTCATCGGCTCCATCAATCTCGACCTCATCGCCAGTGTCGACCGCTTGCCCGGTCCCGGCGAGACCGTGCGCGGCTCCGGTTTCGCCACTGCCCCCGGCGGCAAAGGCGCCAACCAGGCGCTGGCCGCCGCCCGCGCCGGCGCCAAGGTGCGCATGGTCGGCGCAGTCGGCAAGGACAGCTTCGCCAGCGACGCTCTGGCGCTGCTGCGCGACGGCAAGATCGACCTGTCCGGCGTCGGCGAGACCTTTGCCTCGACCGGTACTGCGCTGATCATGGTCGGCGCCGACGGCGAGAACGTGATCGCCGTTGTGGCGGGCGCCAATGATTCGGTCGTGCCGGGTGACCTTTCCAAAGCTTTCCTGAAAAACGGCGACGTCGTGCTGCTGCAACTGGAGATCCCGCTGCAGACCGTCGAGGCAGCACTCGACGCGGCAAGGACGGCCGGCGCGATCACCGTGCTCAACACCGCACCTTTCCATAGTGACGCGGCCGGCTTCCTCGGCAAGGCCGACTATCTCGTCGCCAACGAAACCGAGTTCGACCTCTATGGCGAGGCGCTGTCATTGAGCGGCCGCGACCGCCCGGCACGGATGCGCGACTATGCCGCGAGAACCGGCCGCACCATCGTCGTCACGCTTGGCCCGGACGGCGTTCTGGCGGCAATGCCGGACGATCTTCTGATGGTTCCGGCGCTGCAGATCACCCCGCTCGACACGGTCGGCGCCGGGGACACGTTCTGCGGCTATTTTGCTGTCGGGCTGGCAGCCGGCCTGCCGCTCGACCAGGCGCTTGCCCGCGCTGCCGCAGCCGGTTCGCTGGCCTGCCTGAAAGCCGGTGCACAGCCGGCCATCCCGCTGGCCAGGGACGTCGATGCTGCCTTGCAGAAATCTGCAGGCTAAAGCGGGATGACAGCCGTGCGCCCGACCACGAAGCATGCGGTGCCGCCCCCCGGCGACATCTGCCGCCTGTCTGCCGTGGAGCTTGCCGAGAAGATCAGGCGCCGGCAACTTTCGGTGTGCGAAGTGATCGCGGTATTCCTCGACAGGATCGAGGCGGTGAACCCGCTGGTCAACGCTATCGTTTCATTGCGTGAGCGTGCCGACATCCTGCACGAGGCCGACAGCGCTGACACCCATCTGGCGCGAGGAGGAGATACCGGATCGCTGTTCGGCCTGCCGATCGCGATTAAGGACCTTGCGCTGACAAAAGGCCTGAGAACCACCTTCGGCTCGCCGATCTTCGCCGATTTCGTGCCTGAGGAAGACGACTTCTTCGTCGAGCGCGTCCGCAAAGCCGGCGCCATCATCATCGGCAAGACCAACGTTCCCGAATTCGGACTTGGCTCCAACACCTACAACACCGTGTTCGGACAGACGCTCAACGCGTTCGACCCGGCGCTGACCGCCGGCGGCTCGAGCGGCGGCGCGGCCGTCGCGCTGGCGCTCGACATGGTTCCCGTTGCCGATGGCAGCGATTTTGGCGGTTCGCTGCGTAATCCCGCTGCCTACAACAATGTCTATGGCTTCCGCCCATCGCAGGGATTGGTGCCGGCTGGCCCTGACCTTGATGTGTTTCAGGCGCAGATGGGCGTCGAAGGGCCGATGGGACGCAACGTGCGCGACATGGCGTTGCTGCTCGACGTTCAGGCCGGCTATCATCCTCGCGCGCCGCTGTCGCATGATAGGCCAGGCTCGTTCCTCGAAGGGCTGGAAGCACCGGCGGCCGGCGGGCGCATCGCCTGGCTCGGCGATCTTGACGGCCACCTGCCGGTTGAAGCAGGCATTCTACAGCTTTGCGAGGCCGCACTCGGTCGATTCGCGGATGTATCCTTCGAGGCCGAGCCGCTGATGCCGGAATTCGACTTCGAAGCGCTGTGGCAGGCCTTTGTAACGCTTCGCCAGGCGAGCAGCGGTTGTGCGCTCAAGGCGCATTACGACGATCCCTTGAAACGCAGTCTGCTGAAGCCGGAGGCCGTGTGGGAGGTGGAACATGCACTGCGCCTCACCGCGCCACAGATCCACGCCGCAACGGTGAGGCGCTCGTCCTGGCATCGAATGCTGCTATCGCTCTTCGAGCGTTTCGACCTGATTGCGCTGCCAGCCGCACAGGTCTTTCCCTTCGATGTCGTCACCCACTGGCCAAGGGAAGTGGCGGGGCGTGCCATGGACAGCTATCATCGCTGGATGCAGGTCTCAGCGCTCGCCACGCTGGGCGGCTGCCCGGCGGTCAACGTGCCGGTGGGCTTCGACGCCAGGGGCAGGCCAATGGGCATGCAATTGATCGGGCGGCCGCGCGGTGACCTCTCGGTGCTGATGGCGGCTGCCGCCTATGAGGCAACACTGCCGTGGCAGGCCGGCGCCTGCTGACATCAGCTCCGCATTGTCGGCGCCTCGCCGACTTGCACGCAACTCATCGCCATGCATTGATCGCAACAGCGCGCCGCACGAGCGGCATTCTGCGGAGGGAAAAAATGTCGCTGGAACTCTACGCCACCTATGTCGTCGCCTGCATCGTCATCATCCTGGTGCCGGGGCCGACGGTGACGCTGATCATCGCCAACAGCATCCGCCACGGCTCGCGCGCCGGGCTCGCCAATGTCGCCGGCACCCAGGCCGGACTGGCCATCATGATCGCCATCGTCGGCATCGGGCTGACATCGCTGATCGCCGGCATGGGCCACTGGTTCGAATGGGTCCGGCTGATTGGCGCTGCCTACCTGATCTGGATGGGCGTGCAGATGTTTCGCTCGAAAGGCAAGCTGAACGCCGACGGATCGGCAAAAAGACCGCGCGGCGGCTTCTTTTTGCAGGGGCTGCTGGTGGCGATCAGCAATCCGAAGACGCTGGTGTTCTTCGGCGCCTTCTTTCCGCAGTTCATCGCGCCTGAAGGCAATTACGCATTACAGATCGGCGTCATGGGTCTCACCGCCATGATCTTCGCCGCCGTCTCGGATTCGACCTACGCGCTGGCCGCCGGCCGCGCCGGACGCCTGCTGTCGGCCGGCCGCGTCAGGCTGCTGTCGCGAATCAGCGGCAGCTTCCTGGTCGGCGGCGGCCTTTGGCTGGCGTTTTCCAAGGCGAAGTAACGGCCGCGAGTCCGGCGACGCCAACAGCAACATCCTGGAATAGGAAGGCCGATTGAAAGTCGGCCTTCAGGCCACCACATGAATCAACAGTGGGGATTCATGTCTATGCCGTGGACTTATGCGGATTTGAAAAGGAACGCGTTTGGCGTGATTCTGTTCATCGCTTTGTTCGCGGCGATGGTTCCGTCGGTTCTGAACAAATGGGCGAATGACGCAAGTCCGATCCGGTCGGTCGATGCGCGTCGATGCAACGATCAAAAGTGGACAGGGTAAAGGGCAGAATATCCAATATCTGCTGGTCCTTGAGAACGGTTCGACGGTCCTGGTTTACGACGACCTCCCGCATCTGATCGACTCGCGCGTCGGCATCGAGCGGGTAACGCGCGACAATGGCTTCGTCTTTTACCGGTTTGCAAATTGAACCATGACAAGAGCGCGGCTGGCCTTCACCTTGCTGATACTGCGGGAAAACCTCCGGGGCATCATCACCACCAGCCTTGTGGTGGGCGTCTGCATTTTGGCAATCGGCGCACTGATTGCAAGGCGGAGCAGCCCCATCATCGATGTGGAGCGCGTGCCAGGCACTGTGGTTAACGTCCTCAACGCTTCCCCAAATCCCGAAGGTGCGGTCGGTGACGGATTCCGCTATCTCTACGGAATCCGCCTCGAAGAAAATAATCTCTTGGTGTTCGTATATGGCGACCCGAGCGCGCCGCGCGCCATCGGCTCGCAAGTTTTGATTGAGCGACAGCGTCGCGTGAACGAAACCGAAACGTATCGTCTGCTTCGGGAATGAAAGACGGCCCTAAAGCCGCCCCAGCCTTTCCAGCAACAGCTCGAAAAACGCATCATGGTCGATGTCACGCATCACCATCGCGTTCTTCGGCCGCTTGGTCACTCCCCACCAGTCGATAACCGTCATGCCCATGGTGAGCTCCGAGGCGGTTTCCACGCTGACATTGCAGTTGCGGCCCTTGAACAGCTTCGGCTTCAACAGATAGGCGATGACGCAAGGATCGTGCAGCGGGCCGCCATCGGTGCCGTATTTTTCCTCGTCGAAACGTTCGAAGAATTCCAGCATGTCCGCGGTGGCCGTGCCGACCCTGGTGCCGAGCTTGCGGAAGGCCTTCGTGCGCTTGGCGGTGGTCAGCGCCTTGTGGGTGACGTCGAGCGGCATCATCACGATCGGAATGCCCGATTTGAACACGACATCGGCGGCATGCGGGTCGACATAGATGTTGAATTCGGCGGTCGGCGTGACATTGCCGCCCTCGAAGAAGCCGCCGCCCATCAGCACGATCTCCTTGATGCGCGGCGCGATTTTCGGCTCGCGGATCAGCGCCAGCGCAACGTTGGTGAGCGGCCCGAGCGCGCAAAGCGTGATCGTGCCGCTCTCCTCCCTCATCAGCGTCTCGACGATGAAATCGACCGCATACTCGTCCTGCAGCTTCATCTTTGGTTCGGGCAGTTGTGGTCCGTTGAGGCCGGTCTTGCCATGCACTTCCTCGGCGGTGACCAGTTCGCGCGCCAGCGGCCGGATGGCGCCTGCATAGACCTTGACGTCCGGCCGGCCGGCCAGCTCGCAGATCTTGCGGGCGTTTTTTTCGGTAAGTTTCAACGGCACGTTGCCGGCCACCGCGGTGATGCCGACGATCTCCAGCTCGGCGCTGCCGAGCGCCAGTAATATGGCGACGGCATCGTCCTGGCCGGGGTCAGTGTCGATGATGATCCTGCGGGATTGGGGCATTTCAATTCCTTGTTTTGGCAAGTCTTTTTGGGCGGGACGTGTGACGGCTTGAAGTCTGCCGGGCGGCGGACCATATCAAGACCATCGGGAAAAATGCCATCCGGGTTTTTCCACTTTATGTCGCTCTTGAGAGGACACTGTAACATGAGCCGAATGACGCCTTTTTCCAGCCCGCTTCTCCTCGGTTTCGATTCCATGGAAAAGACGCTGGAGCGGTTGGCAAAGTCCGGCGATAGCTATCCTCCCTACAACATCGAGCGCCTCAGCGGTGCCGACGGCAAAACCGAAAGGCTGCGTATCACGCTCGCTGTCGCCGGTTTCGCGGAAAGCGATCTCGATGTCACAACGGAGGAGAACCAGTTGGTCGTGCGCGGCCGTCAGAACGACGACACCGAGCGCGAATTCCTCCACCGCGGCATCGCCGCGCGCCAGTTCCAGCGCTGCTTCGTGCTGGCCGACGGCATGCGGGTGATTGCGGCGGAATTGAAGAACGGCCTTCTGTCGATCGATCTCGATCGGCCGGAATCCGAACGGCTGGTACGAAAAATAAACATATCGGTGAAAGACTGATTTTTGCCGATAGCTCTCATGCGGGATGGCCTTGAGCGGCGTCTCGCGGCAAGGAGGCTTGAAATGACCAGAACTAACGAAAATATCATCATGACCAGCGGCGAATTCGCCCATCTCGGCGAAGGTTCGGTCGCCTATCTCAGGAAAGTGTCGAGCGACGATCTGCGCGGCCGTTTCCCGGGTCTCGGCGAAATCGCCTCCGGGCTCGAACTGTGGGCCCTGTTTGCCGCCAATGGCCAGCCGATCCTGCTTTCGGACGCTCGCGACCGGGCACTGGCTGGCGCGCTGGAAAACGATCTGACCCCGGTCGCTATCCACTAACGTCGCTATCCACTGACAAATACGGCGCAGCGATCTGGTTGGAAACGGACAGGGCCGCTCACGGCGGCCCTTCAACGGATTTGATCAAAACCTCAGGCGGCGTGCGAGGCCTGCGTGTCCGACAGCAGCGCGTGGATGGCTACGGCGTCACGCGTGCCCCTGATCTTGGCAACCGTGTCGGCATCGCGCAGCACCCGCGCGATGCGCGACAGCGCCTTGAGGTGGTCGGCGCCGGCACCTTCGGGAGCCAAAAGCAGAAACACCAGGTCGACCGGCTGATCATCGAGGGCCTCGAAGTCCACCGGTGTCTCCAGCCGGGCAAAAACGCCGGCGATCCGCTTCACCCCGGCCAGCTTGCCGTGCGGAATGGCGATGCCGTTGCCGACGCCGGTCGAGCCGAGCCGCTCGCGTTGCAGGATGGTATCGAACACCTCTCGCTCCGGAATGCCGGAAATCGCCGCCGCCCTTTCGGACAGCAGTTGCAGCAGCTGCTTTTTGGAGTTCGCCTTCAACGTCGGCATGATTGCCGGAACGCTGACGAGATCGCTCAGATCCATGCTTGAAATCCCTTGTTCGCCTGCCGTCGCCAGTCCCCACGCTCGCGTGCGGCTGGTTTTTACCCCTGCGCGACCTTGGCCGTGGACGGGTCAATCCAGCCAATATTCCCGTCCGGCCGGCGATAGACGATGTTGAGATGGTCGTTTCCGGCATTGCGGAAGACCAGGACCGGGCTGTCCTTGGTGTCGAGTTCGATCACTGCTGACGCCACCGACATGGTCCGCAGCGTCATGGTCGATTCGGCGACGATGGCCGGCGCGAAATTCTCCGGTATGTCCTCCTCGTCGTCGGCAAGCGGCGCCATCACCGTATAGGCGACGTCGGTGAGCTCGCCGTTGCTGTTGCCTGAATTGTGCGACTTCAGCCGGCGCTTGTAGCGCCTGAGGCGTGTTTCCAGACGGTCTGCCGCGGTATCGAAGGCAAGCGTTGGATCCTGGGCATCGCCGGTCGCCTGCAGCGAAGCACCGGAATCCAGCCGGATCATGCAATCGGCCGTGTAGCGCGACCCCGATTTGACGACTACGATTTGCCCTGAAAAGCCCCGATCGAAATATTTCCCGATCACTTCGCCGACACGGTCGTTGATGCGCGTACGGAACGCATCGCCGATATCCATGTGTTTTCCCGATATGCGCAGTGTCATCTGAAAACTGACCTTCCTTGCTCAGGCTTCAAACTGTCCCGAGTTTATACTCGTGGTCCGTGCGCACAAGCTTTTGCGGCGTCACTTGCGCCGATTTTAGATCCGAACTTTCCGGTTGATCACAAGCCGCCTTCTTGGCCGTCCCGTGGCCTACGTCGTGACGGACCATCTCTCGTGCGGGCATCAGCGAACTCAAATCCACTCGCCAGCCCGTCTCATGCGGGCGGGCTTCTAGCCACTTCGTTGCCGCTTGTCAATGAAGGGCGAAAGCCGTGGAAATTCCGCCGGAGCTCAACGGCCGGCGCTGGCCAAAGCGCGTTTTTCGCGCCGCCGCTGCACCGAAGAGGGTATGTTCATGCCTTCCCGGTATTTGGCCACCGTGCGCCTGGCGATGTCGACGCCGCTTTCCCGCAGCATGTCCACGATGGCATCGTCGGAAAGCACATCGACGGCTTTCTCCTCGTCGATCAACTGCTTTATGCGGTCGCGCACCGCTTCCGACGAATGCGCATCGCCGCCACCAGACGAAGCGATCGAGGCGGTGAAGAAATAGCGCAGCTCGAACACACCGCGCGGCGTCAGCATGTATTTGTTTGCCGTGACCCGGCTGACCGTTGATTCGTGCATGCCGATGGCGTCCGCCACCGTGCGCAGGTTGAGCGGCTTCAGGTGCCGCACGCCGTGGACGAGAAAAGCGTCCTGCTGGCGCACGATCTCGGAGGCCACCTTGAGAATGGTCTTCGCCCGCTGGTCGAGGCTGCGCGTGAGCCAGTTGGCGTTCTGCAGGCATTCGGCGAGGAAATCCTTTTCGGCCTGGTTTTTCGCATGCGGCGTGACCTGGGCGAAATAGATGTGATCGACCAGTACACGCGGCAGCGTCTCGGCATTGAGTTCGACCGTCCAGCTGCCGTCATTGGCTGCGCGCACCTCAACGTCGGCCACGATCGCATCGCTGGCACCGCGCGAAAACGCCATTCCCGGCCGCGGGTCGAGCGCCCGGATCTCAGCCAGCATGTCGAGCAGATCCTCCTCGTCGACACCGCAAATCCGCTTCAGCGTCTGGAAATCGCGACGTGCCAGAAGTTCGAGATTGGCGATCAGCGCCTTCATCGCCGGATCGAGCCGGTCGCGCACGGCAAGCTGCAGCAACAGGCATTCGGCGAGGTCGCGGGCGAAGATGCCGGCCGGCTCGAATGTCTGGCAGACCGCCAGGACCTTTGCCACCGCCGTGGCGTCCGCGCCGAGGCGGGCCGCGATCTCGGCCATGTCGGCACGCATGTAGCCGGCCTCGTCGAGGCCGTCGGCAAGCTCGCTAGCGATCAGGCGCGTCGCCGGATCGGCAAAGGCGAGCGCCACCTGCTCGCCGACATGGTCGCGCAGCGTGATGGCAGCCGCCGCCATATCCGCGACGTCGAAGCCGTCGGAGGAAGAGGTGGAACCGTTGCCGGACGCCGATTTCCATTGCGCCGTCAGGTCGGGCCCGAGCCGCTCGCTCGTACCAGGATCGTCGGGAAACAGGTTTTCCAGCGACGTATCGAGCTTTTCCGAGATCGCCTCGGCGCTCCACGCCGTCTCCGCTTCGAACCAGTCGCCGTCGGCAGCCGGTTCCGGTGCAGCGTCGCCCTTCTGCGCCTGGTCGCTGGCGGCGTCCTCCTGCGGTTCGGCGCGTTCCAGCAGGGGATTGCGTTCGATCTCGTCGTCGATGAAGCGTTCCAGCTCGAGATGGGTGAACTGCAGCAGGCGGATCGACTGCATCAGCTGCGGCGTCATCACCAGCGACTGCGACTGTCGTAGCTGTAGTTTTGCCGCCAACGCCATGGTTCGGTTTCAAACGCTCCGTCTACGCACCCGCACTGCTGGAAGGAATTTTCCAGGCCAGCATAGAAACTGGCCCGGCTTTTGCTTGTCAAGGCGAGGAGCGGTAAAACTCGCCTGCCGGCGCGTTTTCAGGCAGAAAATTGAAGAAAAAGCTGCTGGACTACGCCGGAAATCCCGCTCGAACCGGAATTTCGCACTTAGAGCGTAAATCCCTCGCCGAGATAAAGCCGCCGCACATCGGCATTTGCCACCACTTCGTCGGCACGCCCATGGGTCAGCACCTGGCCGGCATGGATGATGTAGGCGCGGTCGATCAGGCCAAGCGTCTCGCGGACATTATGGTCGGTGATCAGCACGCCGATGCCACGTGCCGTCAAGTGGCGCACGAGCTGCTGGATGTCGGCGACGGCGATCGGATCGATGCCGGCGAAAGGTTCGTCGAGCAGCATGTAGGCAGGGCGGGTTGCCAACGCACGAGCAATTTCGAGGCGTCGCCGCTCACCGCCGGAGAGCGACAGCGACGGAGCCTTGCGCAGATGGCTAATATGGAATTCCTCGAGCAATTCGTCGAGCAGGCGCTCACGCTCCTTGCGGCTCTTTTCGACCACTTCGAGCACGGCCCGGATGTTTTGCTCGACATTCAGGCCGCGAAAAATCGAGGCTTCCTGCGGCAGATAGCCGATGCCGAGACGAGCGCGGCGATACATCGGCATCGACGTGACGTCGAAACCGTCAATTTCGATCGTGCCTTCATCGACCGGCACCAGGCCGGTCACCATGTAGAAACAGGTCGTCTTGCCGGCGCCGTTGGGGCCGAGCAGCCCAACCGCCTCGCCGGCGCGCACGCCCAGCGTCACGCCGCTGACGACTTTGCGGCCCTTGTAGCTTTTGGTCAGCCCTTTGGCGATCAAGGTTCCCTTGAACTTTGCCGCTTCGACGGTGATCCTGGCCGGTGCCGCAAGTTTGCTGGCGGCGCGCGCTGGAAGACGCGCCAGCAGCGACGATATGCCGGTCATCAGGGTTTCGCTGCTCCAGACTTCGCCGGCGGCGTGATCGACATCATGACGCGGCCGCCGCAAGCGTCGACCTGGGCAAGGCCGCTCTTCATCTGCACGGTAAGCTTGCAGCCGACAAGCACGTTGTCGCCTTGCGAGAGCACGACCTTGCTGCCCGAAAGCACCAGCACTTCGGTCTTCATGTCGAAGGTGCCGCGGTCGCCAGTGGCAACCTGATTGTCCGATTTGATGTAGACCTTGTCGTCGACCTCGAGATGGTCGATGTTGGCGGATCCGGTCATTGCCGCGGCACCCGCGGGCTGGGCGCCTTTAGCGGCGCCTGCATCCCTGACGTAATAGACCGTCATTTTGCCGGCCTTGAGCACGGTTGGACCCTGGACGACGTTGACGTTGCCGGTGAAGACGGCGACGCTTTCCGCCTGGCGCACCTCGAGCTTGTCGCTTTCGATCTGGATAGGCTTGTCGCCCGACAGCCTGAGGCCGGACATTTGGCTGGTGGCACTGGATTGCGCCAGCGACGGCGCCGTCCCGAAGGTCAGCCCCAAGGGCAACCCAAGCGTCAACGCCGAAATCGCGGCGAGGCGCCGTGCCGAACTACTGAACCGCATTGGTCTCTCCGCTCTTTGCCTCTGCCGCCTTCAAACTGGCGGGATCGATGTCGACGCGCACCTTGTTCTCGAAAACCAGGACCTTGCCATTGTCCTGGACCGACATCGAATCCGCCCTGATCCGCGACCCGCCGCGGCTGACATCGACGGGCTCGCTTGTCTTCATAGTGCCTTCGCCCATGTCGAGATAGACTGATTTGAATTTTGCCACCACACCATCCGTGGTCGACACGGTCACGTCGCTGGTCAGGCTGAGCGTGTTGCCGTCGCGATCGTAGGTGCCGTGCGTGGCATTTATGGCGGCCGTGTTGTCGGCCGCAATCGGCAGCTTGGCCTTGATACCTTCCAGATCGATGATGCCTTGTTTGCTGACGTCCTGTATCGCGCGCAGCGCTGTCATCGAATAGGGCAGGTCCTGCTTGGTGAAGCCGTTGAGCTTGGGGTTGGCCATCACCAGCTTGCCATCGGCAAAGGCGCCGCCGTCGGCCTGCACCTCGATTGCAGCGGGAGCCATGAGATAGGAATAGACCGGAAACGCGACCGCGATCACGGCAGCGACCAGCGGCACGGCCAGCTTGAGGATCCGGACCCGGCGCGAATGACGCCGCGCAATGTCAAACGCGTCGACCCGCGCCCGGCCTGCGGCCTTGGGAGCCAACTCCGTCTCGGTGTTGGTCGGTTCGATTGGTCCCGCTAACATGACTGCTTCTTCTAAACCCCTGCCCGCCAGGCCGCCCTATAGGTGGGGTGCCGGCGCCCTCAAGCAAGCACAAGCCGAGGAAAACCGCAAAAATGTGACAGCCGCCCCTGTACAATGAAAATGGCCCCAGCGCAGCCTGTACCTCATACCAGATATGGGCGCACAGTGTTAGAGCCTGTGGAACGTGACAGGTTGAGGCTTGCCGCGAATGCCCAAGACGCCTTTGGCGCAAGGCCGTCAGGAAACGGTAGCCGGGCGCGAATGGTTGCTTTAAAAGCATCTGCTCCCACCGACTATGAGGCTGACCATGGCATTGAGAGCCGACGACCTGATCGACCGCCGCCGCTTGCGCCGCAAGCTGACATTCTGGCGTGTTGCGGCGATTATTGTCGCCGCAGCCGGGCTGATCGCCTTTTCGGCGTGGATCTATGGTGACGACTTCACCGGCGCGGCTGTCGACCACATCGCCAAGGTCAAGATCGAAGGCACCATCACCGAAGACGAAGAACTGATCAAGCGGCTGGAGGCCATCCGTCAGTCGCCGCGCGTCAAGGCTGTGATCCTGTCGATCGATTCACCCGGGGGCACCACCGTCGGTGGCGAGTCGATCTACGAGGCAGTGCGCAAGCTCGCCGCCGACAAGCCGGTGGTGGCCGAGGTCGGCACGCTCGCGGCTTCGGCGGGCTACATGATCGCCACTGCGGCCGACCATATTGTCGCACGCAAATCCTCGATCGTCGGGTCGATCGGCGTGCTGATCCAGTACCCGGACGTCAGCGGCCTCATGGACAAGCTCGGCGTCAAGCTGGAGGAGGTGAAATCCTCGCCCTTGAAGGCCTCGCCTTCTCCCTTCAAGCCGACCAATGACGATGAGCGCGCCATGGTCCGCAAGCTCATCCTCGACAGCTACGACTGGTTCGTCGGCATCGTCGCCGAGCGCCGCAACATGACCAAGCCGGAGGCGCTGGCGCTCGCAGACGGGTCGATCTTCACCGGCCGGCAGGCGGTCACCAACAAATTGATCGACGCGGTCGGCGGCGAGGCCGAAGCGATCGACTGGCTTGCAGGCAAGGGTGTCGATGCCAAGCTCAAGGTGGTGGAATGGAAGGACACGGAAAAACCCAGTGGTTTTCTGTTCTCCAAGGCGATGGCGCAGACCGTCGGCGCTGCGCTTGGCCTGCCCGGCCATGGCGGCGACGTCCTTCACGAAATTGGAGTGGACCGCTTGTTTCTTGACGGTCTCGTTTCCGTCTGGCACCCTTGAGGAACCGCTTGGGACGAGTGAAAAAGCAAATAAAATCATTCTGATAATTTCGGCGGCACTGCTTTCACGGGGAGCCTTTTCATGATCAAATCCGAACTTGTGCAGATCATCGCCACGCGCAATCCGCATCTTTTCCTGCGCGACGTCGAAAATATTGTCAGCGCCATCTTCGATGAAATCACCGACGCGCTTGCCGAGGGCAACCGGGTCGAGTTGCGCGGCTTCGGCGCGTTTTCGGTGAAAAACCGCCCTGCCCGCACCGGCCGCAACCCGCGCACCGGCGAATCCGTAGAGGTCGAGGAGAAATGGGTACCGTTCTTCAAGACCGGCAAGGAATTGCGTGAAAGGCTGAACGGAGGCAAATAGGCGCGGCACCCGCCACCGCTCCTGCCTTTTCTTCCGAACGGAAAAACATGTTCAATCGCTTTCTCCTCATCGTGGTTTTCGTGCCGCTGGCCGTCATCCTGATTGCCTTGGCCGTCGCCAACCGCGAACCGGTCGCCTTCACGCTCGATCCGTTCAATCCCGGCAATCCGGCGCTGACGCTCACCGTGCCGCTCTTCATTTTCTTGTTCCTGGCGCTGGCCATCGGTATGATCGTCGGCAGCCTGGCGACCTGGATCAAGCAGGGCCGCTACCGCAAGCTGGCGCGCCAGCGCGGCGCCGAGGCCGAGAACCTGCGCCAGGCGGTCAGCCGCGCGCCCACCGCGTCGCAGGGCCAGGCCTTGCCGAAGCCGACGAACTGAGCCACGGCTCGGGCCTGAAGCGCAGCTGGCCTATTTCTCTACGGAGCCTTTCATGCTGACGATTTCCGCCGCCGAGGTCGACCGCGCGCTGACCTTTTCCGGGCTGGTCGAGACGTTGCGCGCCGCTTTTCGCGACGGCGCCGTGCAGCCGGTCAGGCACCATCACACGGTCGAGCGGCCCGATGGCGCCGCCTCGACGCTGCTTTTGATGCCGGCCTGGACCGACTTCAACGCAGCCGGCACCTCGGCCGATGGCCATATCGGCGTCAAGATCGTCACGGTGTCGCCCGACAACAATGCCGTCGGCAAGCCCGCGGTGATGGGGCTTTACCTGTTGCTCGACGGTGCCACCGGCGAGCCGCAGGCGTTGATCGATGGCCAGAGGCTGACGCAGTGGCGCACGGCCTGCGCCTCGGCGCTGGCCGCCTCCTATCTGGCCCGTGAGGACGCATCGCGGCTGCTGGTGGTCGGCGCCGGCGCGCTGTCGCCATTCCTTGCAAAGGCGCATTCGGCGGTGCGTCCGATCAAGAACATCCGCATCTGGAACCGCACGCCGGCGAATGCCGAAAAGGTCGCGGCAAAATTGCGTGCCGAGGGTTTTTCGGCCGAAGCAGCAGGCGATCTCGACGCCGAACTCGGAAAGGCCGATATCGTATCGTCGGCGACCATCACCACCACGCCACTGATCAAGGGCGCACTCTTGAAGCCCGGAACCCATGTCGATCTGGTCGGCGGCTTCACGCCGGCGATGCGCGAAAGCGACGACGACGCGATTGCACGCGCCGGCGTCTATGTCGACACCCGCGCCGGCGCCACCAAGGAAGCCGGCGATATCGTTCAGCCGCTGGCCTCCGGCGTGTTGAAGCCGGAAGCCATCGTCGCCGATCTCTATGAACTGGCACGCAGCCAGAAAAAAGGCCGGCAGAACGACGACGAGATCACGCTGTTCAAGTCGGTCGGCGCAGCCCTCGAGGACCTCGCCGCCGGCATTGCCGTGTATCGGGCAAGCGTAGGGGAGTAGGGGAGTAGGGGAGTAGGGGAGTAGGGGAGTAGGGGAGTAGGGGAGTAGGGGAGTAGGGGAGTAGGGGAGTAGGAAACCGTACTGATGGTGCGGCGCCGCGCCAGCTATATTTCCTGTCACGTACTCCCTTGCTGCCTTACTGCCCTACTCCCTTACTGCCCTACTCCCTTACTCCCGTATTCCACTACTCCCCTCCTCCCTTACTCCCTTTGCCAATAAGCCCGCAGCCGGTGGCTGTCGGGATCAAGCGCGACGAAGGTGCGGCCGAAATCCATGTCGGTCGGCGTCTGCAGAATTTTCAGCCCGCGGCCGGCCCACTCGGCATGGGTGGCGTCGACGGCATCCGGCGTGTCCAGTGCAAAGACGATCTCGGCGCCGCCGCCTGCTGCCGCGGCGGCCGGCTCCACGGTGTGACGCGACCAGAGGCCGAGCTTGAAGCCGTTGTCGAGCACGAATACCACGAAGGTCGGCGAGGTCTCGACCGGCTGCCGCCCAAGCAGCGCGCTGTAGAAGGCGCCGCTTTGCTCAGGCTTGTCGACATAGAGGATGACGAAATTGGGCGGTGTCATGAATTGCTCTCCAGATGGTTTCGACTGGAGGAGCATAGCGTACGCCACTGCCAGATTCTGGCAGCAGTCTTAACTGAGCAGCAGCCTTAGCTTGGCTTGTCGAGCGTCGCCCGCCATTCTTTGAGCAGCACTTGACGGCGGCGCGGATAGCGCATCTCGGTGGCGTTGAGGCCGGATATCCGATCGGCGCGAAAGTGCCTGAAATCCTGGCGCATCTCGCACCAGGCCGCGACGACGCGCACCTTGTCGAAGAAGCCGAGTGCGAACGGCCAGACGGTGCGCTCGGAGGCAGCGCCGCCGGCGTCGCGATAAACAAAGCTCAGCTTGCGCTCCTCCCGGATGGCCTGCCGCACCACGCCGAGATCGATGCCTTCGGTGACCTCGGTGCGCGACCCGACCAGCAGCGTCGAGGCGTCGAGCTCTTCGCGCAAATCGTCCGGCAGCACCGCGGCGATCTTGGCCAGCGCGTCGGTGGCGGCGTTGGCAAGCCGCCAGTCCGGCTGCTTGGCCACCCAGCGCGAACCGAGCACGATCGCCTCGATCTCCTCATCGGTGAACATCAAGGGCGGCAGCATGAAGCCAGGCCTGAGCACGTAGCCCAGCCCCGCCTCGCCCTCGATCGGCGCGCCCTGCCCCTGCAGCGTGGCGATATCGCGATAGAGCGTGCGGATCGACACACCCATTTCGCCCGCAAGGCTGCGGCCGCTGACCGGCCGGCGATGCCGGCGCAGGATCTGGATCAGGTCGAGCAGGCGTTCGGCGCGGGACATGGATCGCAACCCGGTTTGGATGGATGCCCAATTTGAATGGACGATAGTGCGCCTGCGGTTTCGGCGGCAAGCGAGATGATCGCCGACCGGAACGTCTGCGGTCTGACGCCGTTGTCTGGCCATTATGGATATACGCGGTTTTCTGTTGTTCTGGTCGGTTTTGAGCGCCATCGTCGCTGCGCTCAGCCTTGGGCCGTCCTTCGCCCACGTGCTGGAATCGGTGCCGCGGCTGACCAGATGGTCGCCTTCGCTCTGGCGTGAAACCACTGTCTTCAATGCTCAGTTCCAATTCTTCGCGATTGTCGGCGCGCCGCTGGACGTGGCGGCGATCGTCTGTCCGGGCCTCCTCGCCTGGATGCTGCGCAGCGATCGCCCGGTATTCTGGTGGGTCTTGGCGGCCACCGTGCTTTATCTGATGGCCCTCGTGGCGTGGTTTACCCTGGTCAAACCGGCAAACGATGTCCTGGCCACCTGGGTGCCTGGACCGATCCCGGACAATTTCGAAACTATCCGGAGCCGCTGGGAAACCGGCCATATGGTCGTCACCGGCTTCAAGGCCGTTGGTTTCATAGCGCTCGCAATCGGCCTGCTGTCGATCAGGCGCGGCTGATCCGGTTGCACACGTCGGCAGCCCTTTTGTTGCGCCGGTCAATGTGCTGTGGCAGAAGCGGCCAAGCCGCCGTCCGGAGATGCGCCTTCTTGAAACCTTTTCGCGACAAACGCCGCGACAGCCGCCCGTCCGCGAAGGGCGGGGCGGAGCAGCCGCGGCGGCGCGACGCCGGCCTGACCGCCGGTTCGGAGCCTAAACTGCAGGACCGGTCCGAGCCGAAAGCCGCGCCACGCCTGCTCTCGCGCCGCGATGGCGCGCTGCCTGCCGAACATCTGCCGCTGATCCTCGAGGTCGGCCCCAATCAGGACTACGCGCTGCTCGACAGCGGCGCCGGAGAAAAACTCGAGCAATACGGTCCCTACCGCATCGTTCGGCCGGAAGGCCAGGCGATCTGGCAAAAGGCTTTGCCGGCCAGGGACTGGGAGCGCGCCGACGCCATTTTCACCGGCGATACCGACGAGGAAGGCATCGGCCGCTGGCGCTTCCCCAAGACGCCGCTCGGCGAGACCTGGCCGATGAAGCATGACGGCATAGACTATCTCGGCCGCTTCACTTCGTTTCGCCATGTCGGCGTCTTTCCCGAGCAGGCCTCGCACTGGGACCACATGGCCGGACTGATCGCGGCGGCAAAACGGCCTGTGAAGGTGCTGAACCTGTTCGGTTACACCGGCCTTGCCTCGCTGGTGGCGGCGCGTGCCGGCGCCGAGGTCACGCATGTCGATGCTTCCAAGAAGGCGATCGGCTGGGCGCGCGAGAACCAGGAGATGGCGGGCCTGTCGCAAAAGCCGATCCGCTGGATCGTCGACGATGCCGTGAAATTCGCCGAACGCGAGGAGCGCCGCGGCAGCCGCTACGACATCATCCTGTTCGACCCGCCCGCCTATGGCCGCGGACCGAAAGGCGAGGTCTGGCAGCTGTTCGAGGACCTGCCGGCGCTGACCGATATCTGCCGCGCGATCCTGACGCCGAAGCCGCTCGCCGTGGTACTGACCGCCTATTCGATCCGCGCCTCCTTTTTCGCCATCCATGCCCTGATGCGCGACACCTTCGCCGGCATGGGCGGCACGGTCGAATCGGGCGAATTGATCATCCGCGAGAAATCTGCCGGTCGGGCGCTTTCGACCTCGCTGTTCTCACGCTGGGTGGCCTGAATGAGTGCGTACGAACGGCATGCAGGCGCGCCAGGGCAGGTGAAGGAAGTCACCAGCCTCGCCAATCCGCTGATCAAGGACATCAAGGCGCTCGCGCTGAAGAAATTCCGCGACCAGCAGAATGCCTTCATGGCCGAAGGCCTGAAGCTGGTTATTGACGCGCTCGATCTCGGCTGGTCGATCAGGACGCTGGTCTTCGCCAAGGCCGGGCGCGGCAATGCGGCGGTCGAAAAGGTCGCGGCGCGCACGGTCGCCGCCGGCGGCACCGTACTTGAAGTCTCGGAAAAGGTGCTGGTCGCCATCACCCGCCGCGACAATCCGCAAATGGTCGTCGGCGTGTTCTCGCAGAAATTGCTGCCGCTGAAAGATATCCGCGCCCGTGACGGCGACGTCTGGGTGGCGCTCGACCGCGTCCGCGACCCCGGCAATCTCGGTACCGTCATCCGCACGGTCGACGCCGTCGGCGCCAGGGGCGTCATACTGGTCGGCGAGACCACCGATCCCTTTTCGGTCGAGACGGTGCGCGCCACCATGGGCTCGATTTTCGCCGTGCCGGTCGCCAAGGCGACGCCCGAGGCTTTTCTCGCCTGGCGAAAGAGCTTTCCCGGCCTTGTCGCCGGCACCCATCTGAAGGGTGCGGTCGACTACCGCTCGGTCGATTTTTCAAAAGGCCCGGTGCTTTTGATGATGGGCAACGAGCAGCAAGGCCTGCCTGACGAGCTTGCCGCAAGCTGCGACAAGCTGCTGCGGATACCGCAGGCCGGCCGCGCCGATTCGCTCAACCTTGCGGTGGCCACCGGCGTCATGCTGTTCGAGATCCGGCGCGGCACGCTGAAGCTCGGCCCGGAGGACGCCAGATCGTGACATCCCAAACCGTGAAACTGCAAACCATGAAGTCCTGGAGGCCCTATGCTCTTCTGGTCGTCGCCGCGATAGCGCTCGACCAGTGGCTGAAATATCTGGTCGAAACCGGCCTTGCCTTTCAGGAACGGCTCGACCTGCTGCCGTTCCTGGCGCTGTACCGCACCTACAACACCGGCATCGCGTTCTCGCTGTTTTCGTCCTTCGGCGACACCGGCCTGGTGGTCGTCGCGGTTCTGGTGGTCGCTTTCGTGCTCTATCTTGCGGCCCGCACGCCGCCCGGCCACCTGCTTGCCCGCATCGGCTTCGCACTGATCGTCGGCGGCGCGCTCGGCAACCTGATCGACCGCGCTGCCTATGGCCACGTCATCGACTATATCCTGTTTCATACGCCGGTCTGGTCCTTCGCCGTCTTCAACCTCGCCGACGCCTTCATTTCGGTCGGTGCCGTGCTGGTCGTCTTCGACGAACTCATTGGCTGGCGGCGCGGAACGTCGAGCGATTGACCTCACTCGCCTGGCGCCGCACATTCTGATCTGCAAGCCCGAGGAGAAAAAATGCCCAAAACCTTCAAAGCCATCCTCGTTTCGCGCGACGCCGAGAAAAACCAGTCGGTCGCGGTGACCGAGCTTACCGAGGCAGACCTGATGGAGGGCGACGTCACCGTCGCGGTCGAGGCGACGACGGTGAACTACAAGGACGGCCTTGCGATTACCGGCAAGGCGCCGGTGATCCGCCGCTGGCCGCTGGTGCCGGGCATCGATTTCGCCGGCACCGTCATCTCGTCTTCCAGTCCCGACTGGCGCAAGGGTGACAAGGTCATATTGAACGGCTGGGGCGTCGGCGAAACGCATTTCGGCGCCTTTGCCGGACGCGCCCGCGTCAAAGGCGACTGGCTGGTGCCGCTGCCGGACGGCATGAGCCCGCATGATGCGATGGCGGTCGGCACCGCCGGCTACACCGCCATGCTTTGCGTCATCGCGCTGGAGCGCCACGGCATCGTTCCCGATCGCGGCCCGGTGGTGGTGACCGGCGCTGCCGGTGGCGTCGGCTCGGTCGCGGTCTCGATCCTGTCCAGCCTCGGCTATCACGTCATTGCCTCGACCGGCCGCGCTGCCGAAAGCCCCTATCTGATAGATCTTGGCGCCGCGGAAGTGATTTCACGCGACGAGCTTGCCCAGCCGGCAAAACCACTCGCCAAGGAACGCTGGGCCGGCGGCATCGATGCTGTCGGCAGTCATACGCTGGCCAACGTTCTGTCGATGACCTCCTATGGCGGCGCCGTCGCCGCTTGCGGCCTCGCCGGCGGCATGGACCTGCCGGCAAGCGTCGCTCCGTTCATCCTGCGCGGCGTCTCGCTGCTCGGCATCGATTCGGTGATGGCGCCCAAGGCGGTCCGCCTCGAGGCCTGGCGCCGCATCGGCGCCGATCTCGATCACGCAAAGCTTGCCAGCCTGTCGACGAGCATCGGCTTCGACGGCATCATCGGCGCCGCGCATGACATCGTCGAGGGCAAGATCCGCGGCCGCGTGGTGGTGGATATGTGAGCCCCAAAGGGACAAAAAAGAGCGCGACCGCTAAAATTCGAACGATCAACCACAACCTTCGATAAGCTCTGTCTGGCAGGAGTTCCGTATGATTGCGGAACCCGGCATCAGAGAGGCGGAACCAGCCGAACGAGCCGACGGGACGGCCCCCGAGGTGCCAGGACGGCAGCTTGTCGCCGCGCCGCCGCTGGCGCCGGAACTGCCGGCCGCCAACCGCGAAGGCCTGCCCTTCCTGACGCTCGTCGCCATCGTCGTGCTGGCGGGCCTGTCGCATCTGACCGGAGCGCCGATCTTCATCACCCTCGGCCTTTTGGCGACAGCCATCGCCGGGCTCGCCATGCATCTGCGCAACAGGCGCACCCAGCGTCGCGCAGTGGCCCTGCTCGATGCCACGACCGCCCGCAGCCGCGCCGAAATCGAGACGCTGGCCGACCGCATGTGGGAGATGCAGGAGAGCGAGGAGCGCTTTCACGGTCTGATCGATGCACTCGGCGATCTCGTCGTCCACCGCGACCGCGACGGCCATATTGTCTACGCCAACAAGGTTTTCGCCGACCTTGTCGAAACCGACCAGCGCGACCTCGCCGGCAAGACCCTGGCCGAACTAGGCATCGATGTCGGCATCGTTCCCGACGCCGCCTTTTCCGACCATGAATGCCTGAGTTCCACCGATGTCGCCATTCGCACGCCGGACGGCCCACGCTGGTTCTCGTGGATCGAGCTGTCGGTGCGCGACAAGGACAGCGGCGCCGTTTCGCATCGCGCCATCGCCCGTGACATCACTGCCCGCAAACGCGCCGAATCCTCGCTGATCACCGCCCGCGAGCGGGCCGAACATGCGAGCCAGGCCAAATCGCGCTTCCTCGCCACCGTCAGCCACGAGATCCGCACGCCGATGAACGGCATCATGGGCATGGCCCGGCTTCTCGCCGACACCAGCCTTTCGGCCGAGCAGCGGACCTATGTCGGCGCCATCTCGACCTCGGCCAGCGCGCTGCTGGCGCTGATCGAGGACCTGCTCGACTACTCCAAGATCGAGGCCGGCCGCTTCGATCCCGAACCGCAGCCGATGTCGGTGCGCGAGATCGCCGACAATGTCATCGAGCTTTTGGCGGCGCGGGCTTTTGCCAAGGATATCGGCCTCGGCTGTCATGTCGAACCCGACGTGCCGCAGCTGATCACCGCCGACCCCGGCAGGGTCAGGCAGGTGCTGCTCAACCTGATCGGCAACGCCGTCAAGTTCACCGACAGCGGCGGCGTCCTGGCAAGCATCGCCCGCGTCCGCACCGAAACCACCGACCGCATCCGCTTCACCATCACCGACACCGGCCCCGGTCTGCGCGAGGAGGACATGGAGCGCATCTTCGAGGACTTCGAACAGGCTGACGGCACCTCGACCCGTGCGCATGGCGGTGCCGGCCTCGGTCTTGCCATTTCCAAGCGCCTGGTGACCGCCATGGGCGGCACCATCTCCGTGTCGAGCCGGCTTGGCCAGGGGTCCGAATTCGTCTTCGATATTCCCGCTATTTCCGCCGTCGAGGCGGCGCAGATCCGGCAGGACCCGCTGTCGGGCCGGCATGCGGTGATCGTGTCGAAGAACCTGGTCGAGGCCGAAGCCATCGCCCGCACCATTCGCGCCAATGGCGGCACGGTCGATCTGGCCACCACCGCCGCCCAGGCCACCCCTTTCGCCGAGAGCTGCGACCTGCTTCTGATCGATGCTGCCATGGAGCAAAGCGACGGCAGGCTGCTCAGGCGCCTGCGCCAGGGCGGATTTGCCGATTGCGAGGCGGTGACGCTGATCGCGCCGACCGACCGCGGCATGCTTGGCGAATTCCGTGCCAACGGTTACGCCACCTTCCTGGCGAGGCCAGTGCGCGGCGAGACATTGCTGCGCGTGCTTTTGACCAGCCATGCGCCGGTCATCGCAGAGCCACAACCGCAAAAGCGCGGCGCGCAGGCTGGGCACGCCATTGGCGGCCGCCAGCAGGGCCTGTCGGTGCTGATCGCCGAGGACAACGACATCAACGCCATGCTGGCTCGCGCCACGCTGCTGAAGGCCGGGCATCGCGTGAAAGTGGTCGGCAACGGCAAAGCCGCCGTCGAGGCGGTCATCAGCTCCGGCCACAAGCACCGCTACGACGTGGTGCTGATGGACTTGCACATGCCTGTCATGGACGGTCTGGACGCCATCGCCGCCATCCGCCGCCATGAGGAGGAGACCGCGGTGCCGCCGGTGCCGATCATGGTGCTGTCGGCCGACAGCCAGGAAAAGACCCGCCACGCCGTGCTCGCTCACGGTGCCAGCGGCTTCGTCACCAAGCCGCTCGACCCCGATGCCCTGGTTCATGCGGTCGAGGGGCAAGTGGCCGCCTGAGGCACAACATAGACGGTTGATAGATTACCCAGCCGACGAAGTATTGCCCGCAGAGCCGTATCACGGTACTGTCACAATCCTGTTGCACCTACAACGTATCCCCGTGCCAAGAGGGATGGCTCGAAGGAGAATCACTCGTGCATACAGTCATGCCGGAATGTGATGCTCGGCCGAACGCCAGCGGGCCTTTGCTCGTCGGCCGGAACGCCGATGCCGTCATAAAAGGCGCATCGCTCGGCCGCATCGGCAATCTCGAAGTGCGGCTCGCCCGCAACGAGGCCGAGATCGCTGCCGCGCAGGAAGTGCGCTACCGGGTGTTCTACGACGAGCTTGGTGCCAGGAAGGACCTGTTCCAGATGCAGGACCGCCGCGATGCCGATCGCTTCGATCCCCTCTGCGACCATCTGCTGGTCTTCGACACTTCGCTTTCCGGCCCCGAGCACCGCCGCATCGTCGGCACCTACCGCCTGCTGCGGCAGGAGATTGCCGCGGCCGCCGGCGGCTTCTATTCCGAAGGCGAATTCGAGCTGACCAAGCTGATCGCGCGGCATCCCGGCCAGCGCTTCCTCGAGCTCGGCCGCTCCTGCGTTCTGCCGGAATACCGCTCGAAGCGCACCATCGAGGCGCTGTGGCAAGGCATCTGGGCCTATATCAACCATTACGGCATCGGCGTGATGACCGGCTGCGCGTCGTTCCACGGCACCGTGCCGGCCGCACATGCCGAGGCGCTGACCTATCTTGCCCACCACTGCCGGACGAATTCATCGTGGGACGTGCGTGCCGTCGCAGGGCGCTATTGTTCCATGGATCTGATGCCGATCGAGGCCGTCAATGCCAAGGCAGCGATCGCCGCGATGCCGCCGCTGGTCAAGGGCTATCTGCGCGTCGGCGCGCGCATCGGCGACGGCTGCGTCATCGACCGTGAATTCTCGACGGTCGACGTGTTCGTGGTGATGCCGGTCAAGGAGATCGGCGCCCGCTACGTCAATTATTATGGCGGGGAAGCGCAGCGCTTCGCTGCCTGAGTAGGGCAGTAGGGCAGTAGGGGAATAAGGCAGTAGGGGAGTAGGCGGAGAGAAGGCAACGGCCGGAGTAGGCAATTGCTCTACTTTACCCGCGTAGCGTTATTCCCTACTCCCGCACTGCCCTATTCCCCTACTCCCCTAACTTACGCATCCTTCTCAGCCTGCTCGTTGACCGGCCCCGGCTCGACCGGCGCTTCGCTTGCTACATGCTTGGGGCCGCCCTTGGCCACGCCGACCATGGCCGGCCGCAACACGCGCTCGCCGATCGAATAGCCGGGCTGCACGACCTGCACGACCGTGTTGGCCGGTACGTCGGGATTGGGCACCTCGAACATCGCCTGGTGGAAATTCGGATCGAATTTCTCGCCCTCGGGTTCGAGCTTCTTCACGCCGTGACGTTCCAGCGCCGACAGCATGGCGCGCTCGGTGATCTCGACGCCGTCGATCAGCGCTTTGAACCCGGCATCGCCCGAAGCCTTGGCCTCTTCCGGGATGGCATCCAGCGCACGGCGCAGATTGTCTGATACCGAAAGCATGTCGCGGGCAAAGTTGGCAACCGCATAGGCGCGCGCATCGTGGACGTCTCGGGCCGTGCGGCGGCGCAAATTCTCCATGTCGGCCGCCACGCGCAGCGCGCGATCCTTCAGCTCTTCGTTTTCCTTCAGAAGCCGCACAAGCGCTTCATAGTCGCCGTCGACGCCGCCTTCCCTTGGCTCCGCGGCAGCCTCGGTCTTCTCGGCTTCATCGGGCGCGCGTTCGTCTTTTGCCTGGTCGCTCATCGCCGTTTCCCGTCATTTTCGAATGGTGTGGATTTGCGCCCGATATCGAGGTTTAGCGGCCAAAAATCAAGGGGCAAGCGATACTCTAGCCGCTGTCGTGGCTTGATGGCCGACGGCGCAAACCTTTCGATTTTAATTCAAACTTTACCGTACCCGCCGGCTTTGCTTGCCAGGCTACTACAATGCGGGAACCATTCCTCCCGTGGAAGAGTTTCGAAGCCGACACAGGATTTTGAGATGATGCCCCGCAGGAATGGCGAAAAACGCGACGGGCTCGCAGCCGATATCCGGCGCCAGCTCGGCACCGAGGCGACCAAGCGCTTTCTGCGCACCTTGCCGGCCTTCCGCACGGAGTCGGATATTCCCGACCGTCTGAAGGAATTGCTCGACCGCCTGGACGGCGTGGAAGCCAAGGTGGTCGCAGGCGGGCGCCGTCGGTAGGCGTCGTTGCCGGCGACGCGCCCGGCGATTGCCACCGGAATTCCTCGCCATCGCGCGACATTTACGCGCAGTAACTTCGCGTGATCTCCGCCTTGCGGCAGCGCGCCGCTCCGCCTATGTTTCATGATGAACATGATTTCCCCCGAAGCTGTGGCAAACAGCAAGCGCGCCTGGTTGAAAATCCTGTCGCGCTATAAAAAGCCCGACAGGCGTCGCAGCGCCGTCGAACTCGCCATCACCCTCATCCCCTTCGCCACGCTGTGGGCACTGTCCTCGGCCGCCTATGCCTATGGCCATTGGTGGGGTCTGGTCCTCATCCTTCCGGCAGCCGGCTTTCTGGTGCGGATCTTCATGATCCAGCACGATTGCGGCCACGGTTCCTTCTTTGCCAACCGCTATGCCGACGACTGGATCGGCCGCGTGCTTGGCGTGCTGACGCTGACGCCCTACGATTGCTGGCGCCGCGCCCACGCAACCCATCACGCCAGCGCCGGCAATCTCGACGAGCGCGGCACCGGCGACATCAAGACACTGACCGTCGCCGAATACCGGCAACTGTCGTGGCGGGGCCGGCTCGCCTATCGCCTCTATCGCCATCCGCTGGTGATGTTTGGCCTTGGCCCGATATGGATCTTCATTTTCGAGCAGAGATTGCCGTTGGGCATGATGCGGGGCGGCCTCACCCCCTGGGTGTCGTCGATGTCGACCAATCTCGCTATCGCGGTCATCGCCGCGCTGCTCATCTGGTTCGTTGGCCCCGGCGCGTTCCTGGTCGTGCATTTGCCAATCGTCATCCTCGCCGGATCGGCCGGCATCTGGCTGTTTTATGTCCAGCACCAGTTCGAGGAGACGGAGTGGACAAAGGACTCCGAGTGGGAATTCCAGCACGCAGCCCTGCACGGCTCGTCCTATTACGACCTGCCGCCGGTGCTGAACTGGATTACCGGCAATATCGGCGTCCACCACGTGCACCACCTCTCGGCCAAGGTGCCATGCTACCGGCTTCCGGAAGTGCTGAGGGACTATCCGGAACTGCGTGAGATCGGCCGCGTCACGCTTCTCGACAGCCTGCGCTGCGTCAAGCTGGCGCTGTGGGACGAGAGCCGCAGCAAGCTGGTATCGTTCCGCGAAGCGCGGATGGGCGTGTAGACGCACCGCCGCACCACTGGTGCGGCGGGCTCCAAAATTCCACCTCAAGCCGCCCGGCGTTGGTCGCGCATCAGGATCTCGCCCTGGCGGATCTCGGTGCCCAGCACTTTCAGGCATTCGCGCATGAACGCTGCAAGGCCCGGCCAGCCCTTGGCCGACACAAGATTGCCGTCGACATGGGCGCCGGTCGGCGCAACATCGATATAGATGCCGCCGGCCAGCGTGACTTCCGGCTCGCAATATTGCAGCGCCGCAACCTCGCGGCCGCGCACCACGCCGTCGACCGCGATCAGGATCTGCACGCCGTGGCAGATGGTGAAGATCGGTTTTCCCGTCTCATGGAAATGCCGCACCAGCGCCTGCACGCGCTTGTCGATACGGATATATTCCGGCCCGCGCCCGCCCGCCGCGTAGACGGCGTCGTATTCGGCAGGATTGACCTCGGAAAACGTCTTGTTGAGGATGTAGTCATGACCGAGCTTTTCCGTATAGGTCTGGTGTCCTTCGAAGTCGTGCAGCGAGGTCTTCAGGACATCGCCGGCCTTCTTGTCCGGACAGACGACGTGGACGGTGTGGCCCACCGCATGCATGGCCTGTTCAAAGACGAAAATCTCATATTCCTCGCTGAACTCGCCAACGAGCATCAATATCTTCTTGCCAGCCATACCCGGTTCCTCCCTTGTGGCCACATTTATTCGGATCGCGAAATAATGGGCCTATCCTAAGGCGGAGAGGCGCAAAATAAAAGGCTGAATCGGGAATGTGGTCCGACCAGATAGGGCTTCTGGCCCCTGGAGCAGATCAGCCGGCGCGCACCCGCCGCCAGGAATATTTCGGGCCTTTGGCCTCCGGCTTCACCGCCGGCTGATAGAATAGCGGCAGTCCGCCGGTGCGGCCTTGCTCGAGCCGCTTCAGCAGCACCGGGTGCGAGATCTCGAATTCGTCGAAGCCGAGGCGCAGCATATGCGGCAGCTGGTCGACCAGCACTTGCCCGGTGGCGCGCATGGCGCCGGTGAAGTGATAACGGCTGCGCAGCAATTCGCCCTTGGAGAACGAGCGGCCGTCATTGAACGCCGGGAAGGCCAGCGCCACCAGCGACAGCTGATCGAGCAGGCCGGCGATCTTTTCGAGCTGGTCGCCGGGCTGCAGCAGCACGCCGATGCGTTCCTTCGCCGACCGCCGCACCGCCGGATCGAGGCCGAGAAACGCCTGCAGCGGCAGGATGAAGCGGCCATTGCCGACCAGCGCCTCGGCGCTTTCGGCATGAACCCACTCGTCCTCGCGGAACCCATTCGGTGTCCACAGCCGCGTGGCGTTTTCGGCTATCAAGTCGCTCATCAAGAAATTCCCAAGTCCAAAGATTCTAAAGTGCAAAACACCTCAGGGTGTGTTGAGATTCAGGTCAGGCCGAGCCGAAAATGGTGGCTTCCGAGAACCGGAGCGGAGCGTACTTTTGGTACGTGAGCACCGGCCTATGCCGGCCGTAGCCTTAACTCCTTCGTCACTATCATGAATGCTTCGGCCGGCGAAGGCCGGAAGCGCAGGAAGCCGCCGTTTGCACGCCGGCATCACCTGAATATCAACATACCCTAAAGCGAGGCGTCGGTCAGCGACCTTTCCAGCCCCGACAAATGAATGCCGCATTCGGTCTTGGCGTGCCCGGCCCAGCGGCCGCTGCGCGCGTCGTCGCCCGGCTGCACCGGCTGCGTGCATGGGAAGCAGCCGATCGACAGATAGCCATAGGCGACCAGCGGGTTTTCACGCAGCGCATGCGCGCGCATGTAGCCGGCCTGGTCTGATGTCGTCCAGTGCGCCAGCGGATTGATGCGGATGCGCGAACCGACCGCCTCGAACACCGGAAGCGCTGCCCGGGTCGCCGCCTGGAAGCGCTTGCGGCCGGTGAACCATGCGCGGAACGGCTCGACGCCGCGCGCCAGCGGCTCGACCTTGCGCACGTCGCAGCAGGCGTCGGTATCGGTCTCGTTCAGATTGCCGGTCGGGTCGATCCTTGCCAGCGCCGCATCGTCGGGCCTGATCACCCGGATATCGGTTAGCCCGAAATCGGCGACCAGCGCGTCACGATAGCCGAGCGTCTCCTCGAAATGCTTGCCGGTGTCGAGAAAGATCACCGGCAACGTACGGTCGATCTCGGCGATCATGTGCAGCAGCACCGCCGAATCCGCGCCGAAGGACGAGACGGCGGCGATTTCGCCGTGAAAGAATTCCCGGGCCGACCGCTCGATGATCTCCAGCGGCTTCAGGTGGCCATAGAGCGCGTCGAGGCCCGCCGCTTCGGCGGCGATGCCGGCCTCGACGTCGACGATCCGGTCAAGCGGCCTTGGTTTCGCCAGCATAGAGCGCCTCCTTGAACGGCGCGGGACCGACTCGGCGGTAGGCGTCGATGAATCGTTCGTTTCTGTCCAGCCGAAGCCCGAGATAGGTCTCGACGATCTGCTCGATGGCGTCGGTGATCTCTTCCGAGCTGAAGCCGCGGCCGATGATCTCGCCGACCGAGGTGTTCTCGTCGGCCGAGCCGCCGAGCGTCACCTGGTAGAGCTCGGCGCCTTTCTTCTCGACGCCGAGGATGCCGATATGGCCGACATGGTGATGGCCGCAGGCATTGATGCAGCCGGAAATCTTCAGCTTCAATTCACCGATCTCGCGCTGGCGCTCCAGCGAGGCGAAGCGCCGCGAGATTTCCTGCGCCACGGGAATCGAGCGCGCCGTCGCCAGCGCACAATAATCGAGGCCGGGGCAGGAGATGATGTCGCTGATCAGGTTGGAATTGGCCGTCGCCAGCCCGATATCGACAAGCGCGTCATAGACCGCCTTGAGGTCGGTCCGCGCCACATGCGGCAGAATCAGGTTCTGCTCGTGACTGACGCGCAGCTCGTCGAAGGAATATTTTTCGGCAATGTCGGCGACCGCTTCCATCTGGCTGTCGGAGGCGTCGCCCGGCGTCTCGCCGATGCCCTTGAGCGAGATGGTCACCGCCGCGTAGTCGGGATGGCGATGGGTGACCACATTCTGGTCCAGCCATTCGGAAAAGCTCTTGGAGTCGAGCCGGGCAAGCTTGACCGCCTCGTCGCCTTCCGGCCGGTCGACAAGCGCCGGCGGCGCGAAATAGGCGTCGATGGCACGGATGTCGGCTTCCGGCAGCCTCAGCTCGGCGTCCTTCAACTCCTGCCATTCGGCCTCGACCTGGCGGGTAATCTCCTCGACACCGGTCTCATGGACCAGGATCTTGATGCGCGCCTTGAACTTGTTGTCGCGACGGCCGTAGAGGTTGTAAACGCGCAGGATCGCCGTGCAATAGGACAACAGATCCGCTTCGGGGAGGAAGTCGCGGATCTTCTTGGCGATCATCGGCGTGCGGCCCTGGCCGCCGCCGACATAGACGGCGAAACCGAGCTCGCCGGCAGCGTTCTTCTTCAGGTGCAGGCCGATGTCGTGCGTCTGGATGGCGGCGCGGTCGCGCTCAGCACCGGTCACCGCGATCTTGAACTTTCGCGGCAGGAACGAGAATTCCGGATGCACCGACGACCATTGCCGCAGGATTTCGGCATAGGGGCGCGGATCGGCAACCTCGTCGGCGGCGGCGCCGGCGAAGTGGTCGGCGGTGACGTTGCGAATGCAGTTGCCGCTGGTCTGGATGGCGTGCATCTCGACGCTTGCCAGATCCGCCAGGATCGCCGGAATGTCCGACAGCGCCGGCCAGTTGAACTGGATGTTCTGGCGCGTCGTGAAATGGCCATAACCCTTGTCGTATTTGCGGGCGATATGGCCGAGCATGCGCAGCTGCTTGCTGTTCAGAGTGCCGTAGGGCACCGCGATGCGCAGCATATAGGCATGCAGCTGCAGATAGACGCCATTCATCAGCCGAAGCGGCCGGAACTGGTCCTCGGTGATCTCGCCGGCAAGCCGCCGCGCGACCTGATCGCTGAACTCGGCGACGCGGGCCTTGACGAAATCGTGGTCGAACTCATCGTAACGGTACATATCCAGGTCTTTCCGGGCGCGTCCGCCCGTTATTTTCTTCGTTCGAGCATGATCGGGATCATGCTTGTGTCATCTATGCCGCGCGTGCGGCCTGCGGACGGGCCTGCTTTCCCAGATCGTTGCGGGTCGTCGGGCCGGCGGCACGGATCTTTTCACGCAACCGGACCGCCTCGACCGTGCCGTTGACCACGGTCACGTCGATCAGATTGACGTCGACCACTTCGTTGTTGGCGGAGGCCTTGGCGCCGATCGCCTCCAGCCGGTCCTCGGCCGCCTTGTCATGGGCGATGTCGGCATGGTCGATGGTCTCGGCCCAGCCGCCATTGGCGTACCAGACGGCTATGCCGTCGGCGAGGCGGTTCGCGGTCAGGACTTTCATTGGCTCACTCCTTGCGCGGCAGCACGGGCCACGCTTTCCTGCCTGTGTGCCGCCAGCGGCTCGGACCGTTCGAAATTGGCGCCGGCGACCGCGTCGCCGATGATGGTCATCACCGGGCCGCTGAGGTCGGCGCGTGCCTCCAGCGATGGCAGGTCGGCCAGCGTGCCGTGGAAACGGCGGCGGTTGGCAAGGCTGGCATTCTCGACCACGGCGACGGCGGTATCCGGCGACAGGCCGGCTTCGATCAGCCGGCCGGCGACCTCGGCGGCGACCGAGCGCCCCATATAGACGGCGACCGTCGCGCCGGAAATGGCGAGCTTTGCCCAGTCGGGCAGCGAATTTCCCTTGAGGTCGTGGCCGGTGGTGAACACCATCGACGACGACACGCCGCGCAGCGTCAGCGGCAGTTCGAAATCGGCGGCGGCGGCGAAGGCCGCGGTGACGCCCGGAACCACTTCGTAGGCGACGCCGGCATCGCGAAGTGCCGCCATCTCCTCGCCGGCCCGTCCGAACACCAGCGGGTCGCCGGACTTCAGCCGCACGACGCGCTTGCCGGCGTGGCCAAGCTCGACCAGCAGCGTATTGATCTCGGCCTGGCTCTTGGAATGGCAGCCCTTGCGCTTGCCGACCGGCAGGCGCTCGGCATCGCGGCGGCCCATGGCGACGATCGCCTCCGGCACCAGCGCGTCATGGACGATCACGTCGGCTTCCATCAGCAGGCGATGGGCGCGCAGCGTCAAAAGGTCCTCGGCGCCGGGACCGGCGCCTACAAGCGCGATATGGCCCGATGCCGGTTCGTTCGAAAGCAGCAGGCCGACGGCGGCATCATGCGCCTGCGAAAGCTCGCCGGCCTCCACGGCACGGGCCGGCGCGCCGCCAAAGAAATCGCTCCAGAAGCGGCGGCGGGCATTGCCTTTCGGCAGCAGTTTTTCGGCGGCGCCGCGAAACGATGCGGCAAGGGCTGCGAGCGGCCCGAGCGAGGGCGCCAGCATGCGGTCTATGCGGCTGCGCAGCATCTGCGCCAGCACCGGGCCGGCGCCTTCGGTGCCGATGGCGATGGCGACCGGCGCGCGGTTGACCAGCGCCGGCGTGAAGAAATCGCAAAGCTCCGGCCGGTCGACGGCATTGACCGGAATGCCCAGCCGGCGCGCATCCCCGGCAACGCGGCGGTCGAGCGCCTCATTGCCGCTGGCGGCAAACACCATCACCGCACCGGCGAGATGTGCTGCATCGTAGGCGTCGGCAATGTAGGTGGCCCCCGTCTCGGCGATAAAGGCCAGCAGATCGGCGCTTGCGGCATCGCTGACGATGCGCAGCACAGCGCTCGACTGAGCGAGCAGCCGCGCCTTGGCCAGCGCCTCCTCGCCGCCGCCGACGATGCCTACGGCTTCGCCCTCGACCCGCATGAAGACGGGAAAGGCATTGAGCTTGGGCGTGGCTTGCGGCATGACGAGCGGAATCCTTGGAACCGTTTGCCAGTTCTACGCGGGGGCGCGAAAAACCAGAAGGCACCCACTCGCGCATCGCTTCGTAGCAGGCAATCTCTTTTCTGCAAGCATGAAGGCCAAGAGAAAAATATTCCACATTCAAATGCGGAGCGGATTGAAGCTGCTGTTGCGGCCCTTGATCCGCTGCCTTTCTAGCGGCTGCCAGAGCCGGCCACAAAACAGATTTTTCTAAATTCTACCAATTTAGTAGATTAAAGCCGCCGGATGCCAAACGAGCCATCAAAGGCAGCCCGGCGCTCTCGCCGGCCTCTGTCGGAATACCGGTCCGAGTACCGGAACATTCCCGCCTCGGCACGCGTTTGCCCTATGGGCCCAGCCCCGGTCATGCCCCTGCGGCAAAGGCTTGGCGATGGGCTCGAAAAATCAAAAAAGGAGCGCCCCATGAGCAACGTCAGACTGAAACGCGGACTGTGGATCGTGGTGGCAGATGGCGAAAAGGCGCTGTTCCTCGAGAATCGTGGAGACGTCCAATATCCCGACCTTCAGGTCGTGCACGAGATGGAGCAGGAAAATCCGGCAACCCGAGAACAAGGCACGGACCGCCCCGGCCGCTACAGCGACGGCCCTTCCGTCCACCGCAGTGCGGTCGAGGACACCGACTGGCACCGTCTCGGCAAGGAGCGTTTTGCCGAAGAGATTGCCGACAGGCTCTACAAGCTCGCGCATCGCGGCACGTTCAAGGAGATCGTGCTGATCGCGCCGCCGGCGGTGCTGGGCGACATGCGCAGGAAGCTGCACAAGGAGGTCACCGACAAGATAACGGCCGAAATTCCAAAGACGCTGACCAACCACAGCATACCCGATATCGAGAGCCTGCTGCAGGCAACCTGATCGGGGCATCGGCGGCGCGCAACTTTCGTTGCCGTAGCAATCGCCTGCCTGGAGCAGGCCGCCGGGTGGCAACGCTTGCCGGCTCTCCGCCTTTTGCTGCTTTGTCATCGATTTCATGGGGATTGCGGGTTGTCTCGCGACTGTCCCAGCCTCCATACTGCCAAGGCGGCGGCTTTTGGGCGGCGCACATCCGACATCGCAATTCCTGAAGGCGCTCCATAGACAATGCCGCATGACACGCCCCTTATCGCCACCATCGTCGCCGGTCTGGGGCTGGCTTTCATCTTCGGCGCACTTGCCAACCGCTTCCGTGTCCCGCCGCTGGTAGGCTATCTCGTCGCCGGCGTTCTGGTTGGACCGAACACGCCGGGTTTCGTTGCCGATGCCGGCCTCGCCAATGAACTGGCCGAGATCGGCGTCATCCTGCTAATGTTCGGCGTCGGCCTGCATTTCTCGCTGAAGGACCTGTTGTCGGTTCGCGCCATCGCCGTGCCCGGCGCCATCGTGCAGATCGGCTTCGCGACAGCCCTCGGCGCCGGCCTTGCCTGGATGCTCGGCTGGTCGATGGGCGCGGGGCTGGTCTTCGGCCTGGCGCTTTCCGTGGCCTCGACCGTGGTGCTGTTGCGCGCCCTGCAGGAGCGGCGGCTGATCGAGACCGAGCGCGGCCGCATCGCCGTCGGCTGGCTGATCGTCGAGGATCTCGCCATGGTGCTGGCGCTGGTGCTTTTGCCGGCATTGGCCGGCGTGCTCGGCGGCCAAGAGCAGGTGGAGGTGCACTCCAGCGGTCTGCTGTCGCTGCCGACGAGCTACGGCGTCTGGGGCGTCGTCGGCATCACACTGGCCAAGGTCGTGGCCTTTGTCGTGGTCATGCTGGTGGTCGGCCGCCGGCTTATCCCCTGGATCCTGCACTACGTCGCCCATACCGGATCGCGCGAACTGTTCCGGCTGGCGGTGATTGCGATTGCGCTTGGCGTCGCCTTCGGCGCGGCCAAGCTGTTCGGCGTGTCGCTGGCTCTCGGCGCTTTCTTCGCAGGCATGATCATGAGCGAATCCGAGCTCAGCCACCGCGCGGCCGAGGAATCGCTGCCGCTGCGCGACGCTTTTTCCGTGCTGTTCTTCGTCTCGGTCGGCATGTTGTTCGACCCGTTCAGCCTGATCAGCAATGGCTGGCCGATCCTGGCGACGCTGGCCATCATCGTTATCGGCAAGTCGCTGGCAGCCTTCGTCATCGTCGTCGTTTTCCGCTATCCGATCGCAACCGCGTTGATGATTTCGGCAAGCCTTGCCCAGATCGGCGAATTCTCGTTCATCCTTGCCGAACTCGGTGTCGGGCTGAAGCTGCTGCCCGAACAAGGCCGCGACCTCATCCTCGCCGGCGCCATCCTGTCGATCGTCCTCAATCCGCTGATGTTTCTTGCCGTCGACCGGATGAAACCCTGGCTGGAAGCACGCGCCGGCGGGACGGCGGCGCCCGGCGAAGCAAGGCCGATCGGCCCGGCGACCGAGCCCGGCCAGGTGGCTTCGGTCGCGGCCCTGCGAAGGAGGATGGCCCACCGCCCAGGACGAGGCTGACCGGCCACACCATCCTGATCGGCTACGGCCGCGTCGGCAGCCTCGTCGGCACGGCGCTGAGGCAGGCCGCCCTGCCCTTCCTCGTCATCGAGGATGCCGACAAGACGTTGGCGAAGCTCAAGGCCGACGGCATCGAAACCGTGGCCGGCAACGCGGCGAATGGCGACGTGTTCGCCGCATCGAACCCCGAGGGCGCGAAGCGGCTGATCCTGGCCATTCCCAACGCGAGGCCGGGCAGGTCGTGCTGCGCGCCCGCGCCGCCAATCCGACAATCGAGATCATCGCCCGCGCCCATTCCGATGCCGAGGTCGAGCACCTCAAGGGCCTTGGTGCCGACACCGTCATCATGGGCGAACGGGAGATCGCCCGCGGGATCGTCGAGGAAGTTTTGGCAGCACCGGAAAGCGCCCCCGGCGGCCTAAGCCTGCGCCGCCCCTCACCCCTACCGTGAAGAGGCAGCGTCAACGATCCATAAAAACTCAGCCGCTCAAACGTGCTGGCCGCCGTTGATGTGGATTTCCGAGCCGGTCACGTAAGACGCCTGCTGCGAGCACAGGAAGAAAATGATGTCGGCGACTTCCGCGGTGGTGCCCAGGCGCCTCAGCGGGATGGTCTCGACGATTTTTTCCGTGCCCGGCGACAGGATCGCGGTGTCGATCTCGCCCGGCGCAATGGCGTTGACGCGAATGCCGTGCGGGCCGAAATCATGCGCCATCTCGCGGGTCAGCGAGCCGAGTGCCGCCTTCGAGGTCGCGTACGCGGTGCCGGCGAAAGGATGCACGCGGGTGCCGGCGATCGAGGTGACGTTGACGATCGAGCCCTTGGCCGATGCCAGCTCCTTGAACAGTCCGCGCGCCAGCATGATCGGGGCGAAGAAATTCACCTGGAAGACGTCGCGCCAGACATGCATCGGCGTGTCGATCGAGTTCATGCGGCTGTTGCCGTCCTTGAGCTTCGGCGAGATGCCGGCATTGTTGACCAGCGCATGCAGCTGCCCGCCATGCGCCTCCAGCCGGTGGCGGATCTCGGAGATGGCGATGCCGACGTCCTCCTGGTCGGCGAGGTCGACCTTGATGTGGTCTTCCGGGCCGGCCGGCCACGGGCAGTCCTCGGCAAAAGCCTGGCGCGAGCAGGTGATGACGCGCCAGCCTTCGCGTGAAAAGCGCTTGACCGTGGCATGGCCGATGCCACGGCTGGCGCCGGTCAGCACGATCGTCTTTCTGGTGTCGAGTTCAGCCATGTCTGTCACTCCGACGACGACATCTAGCCGAATGTGCGAACCGTGGCGAGGGTCGTTCGGGTTTTGGCGAGGATCGACCGTGCAGGCACCCATCGATCGACGCGCGCGCGACCATTGCCTTGTGCTGCCGCAAGAAGCGACCGCTGCTAGACCTTGCTCATAAGCAGGTAGGACAAGTGGCGAGCAGGCCGAGATTGAGGATAAACATTATGGTCGCCAGCGACCATAGAACCCACAGGAAGCCGCCGCGCGATCTATCCGCGAGGCGCCCAATACCCCACGCAATACCATACGGCACGACGAGCATCAAAACGACTGAAGCTATTATCGCGCCCAGCCTCTCATTGAACAGATAGGCCGGATCGGAAATATGCAGATACGGCAAATGCCTCAACACCACGACGCACACCAGCATCGACAGCAAGAGGAGCCATTGCCACCAGCTTAAGCTATTGAATCTGCGCCTGTTTAGACCATCCATTTCGACCTGCCCGTCCACGACAAGATTGAACTTGGTCAAAGCGGAAGGCAAGTGGGTAATGCGCTCCGCGACTGTCGACATTGGACTAGCGTGTTGCGCCGTCAAATACGGGTGCGTCAGCCCCCAGTCAGAATGTCAAGGATCGAGGTCTGCCGCTTCTTGACCGGGCCGCCGACATTGCCGGGCGGCACCGGATGCTTGATCGATCCGGTGGCACTGTCGACGCCCGGCATGGCCAGGCCGCCGGCATCGACCGTCTCGGCAGGACGCACGGGACGCGAAGCCGACTGGGTGGCTGCTGCAGGCGGCGCCGATTGGCCAACGGAAGCGACCGGCGCCGGCGGTGCCGTGTCGGACGGTATGTCGTCCGGGACGATGGTGTCGGGCGGCGTCGACTTCCAGGTTCCGGGCAGCGGCCGCACCGGCACGCCCTCATGCGCGGCGACCATGAACTCGTGCCAGGCCTGCGCCGGCAATGCGCCGCCGGTGACCTTCTTCATCGCGCTGCCGTCATCATTGCCGAACCAGACGCCGGTGGTCAGGTTGGCTGTATAGCCGATGAACCAGGCGTCGCGCGAGTTCTGGCTGGTGCCGGTCTTGCCGGCGGCCGGCCAGGCGAACGCCGCCTTCCTGGCCGTGCCGATCTCGACCGTGCCTGTCATCATCGAGTTCATCATGCCGACAACATCCGGCTTGACGACCCGCGGCGCGCCGCCGCCATTGTTCTCGTAGAGCACCTTGCCGTCGCTCGTCGTGACGCGGCGGATGAAATGGATGTCGGGCTTAAAGCCGCCATTGGCGAAGGGAACATAGGCCGAGGTCAGTTCCAGCGGCGTCACTTCCGAGGTGCCAAGCGCTATCGAGGTGTTGGCCGTCAGCTCGGACTGGATGCCCATGCGGTGCGCCGCCTCGACCACCGCATTCGGTCCGACTTCCATGGTCAGCTGCGCGGCCACCGAATTCAGCGATTTTGCCAGCGCCGTCGCCAGCGTCACCTTGCCGAAATATTTGCCGCCGTAATTGTCGGGCGTCCAGTTGCCGATCCTGATCGGCGCGTCGTTGCGCACGCTGTCGGGCGTACGGCCGGATTCCAGCGCCGCCATATAGACGAACGGCTTGAATGCCGAGCCCGGCTGGCGGCGCGCTTCCGAGGCGCGGTCGAACTGGCTGGTCGAATAATCATAACCGCCGACCATGGCGCGCACCGCGCCGGAATTGTCGATCGACACCAGCGCGCCCTGGCTGACATTGAGCTTCTTGCCGCTCTGGTCGATCAGCCGGCGGATCGATTGCTCGGCGAGCTTCTGCAGCGTCAGATCGACCGTCGCGTCGACGACGATATCGCGGCGCACATCGCCGATCAGGTCGGGCAGTTCTTCCATGATCGTGTCGGCGACATAGTTTTCCGAGCCGATCCAGTAGGACGGCGCGCGCGTCGCCGGCGCGCTCATCGCCGTGGTCATCTCCTTGGCGCTGATCTTGCCCTCGTCGCGCATCGCGGCGAGCACCAGCTGCGAACGCTGTTCGGCCGCCTTCGGGTCGCGCGCCGGCGACAGCCGCGACGGCGCCTTGAGCAGGCCGGCGAGAAGTGCCGCCTCCGACAGCGTGACATCGCGCGCGCTCTTGCCGAAATAGCGGCGCGAGGCCGCTTCGACGCCATAGGCGCCGGAGCCGAAATAGACCCGGTTGAGGTACATTTCGAGGATCTGGTCCTTCGTATGCTTGTGCTCGAGCCACAACGCCAAGAGCACTTCCTGCACCTTGCGTTCCAGCGTGCGGTCCGGCGTCAGGAACAGGTTCTTGGCCAGCTGCTGGGTCAGCGTCGAACCACCCTGCGAAAAATGCCCGCCCAGAACATTGGTCACCATGGCCCGGGAAAGGCCGATCGGATCGATGCCGAAATGCGAATAGAAGCGGCGGTCCTCGATGGCGATGACGGCCTCGGGAATATAGGGCGACATTTCGTGCAGGCCGACGGCCTCGCCGCCGCTCATGCCGCGATTGCCAAGCAGCTGGCCATCGACCGAGACGATCTTGATGTTGGGGGCGCGGTCGGGAATGGCCCAGGTGGTGGCCGCCGGCATCTTTGCGCCGTAATAGACGACGATGCCGGCAGTGGCGATACCGCCCCAGATGGCCAGCACGAAGCACCAGTAGAACAGCCGGCCAAGCACGCCGAACAGCCCGCGCCGGCTTTTGCCGCGCCCGCCGCGTGACGGCTTGGCCTTGGTCGATTTGCGCTTTGCAGCGGCTTTGCGATTGCTCGGCACGACGCGGTCCTCCTCGCTCACCGAAAAGCCGGCCGAGGATCTCGCCCCCGGCGATGCCTCGAAGCTGGGCTCGATGCGGCTGTCTTTCCGGTTCGCCATGCGCTGTGCTGTCTTCCCCATGCCTATGGCGTTCGGGTTGAAGACTAGATGCGGCGATTTAAGGGCGGGTTAAGTCGGGAAAAATCGAAGTAAAGTGTATTCAATCGCTTGCCGAGCCGGCGCGGCCCGCGACAGTGCCAAAGCCCGAAATGAAAAACCCGCCTCGGCGGGCGGGTCGTTGGAGCCAATGAGCACCATAGCGAAATTAGTAGCATAGCTGCCGGCACAAAGCAAGAACAAAATATGCTTTGCCTCAGAATAATCGCTTCAGGTCGGCGGTTGCGTCAGCCCTCAGTCGTCCGCGTCCGGATCGTCGGAGGCCGGCCGCCAGCTGATTGGTTCGATCTTCTTTTGCGTATGGCCGTCCGTATAGGCCCACCAGCCGGCATCGCTTTCGTCCCAGTCGCCGCCGGCCGCCTTCAGCCGGTCGAGCGAACGGTATTGCGCGATGCTCTCGTTCATCACGCCGTCGCTGTCCTGCCAGTAGACGGTGACCTTGGAGCCGTCCTTCGGTGCCGTTTCGATTGGTTTTCGCGCAGCCATTTCAATTCCTCCCGGCCAACGGCGTTAAGGTGCCAGAAGGCCATTAGCTGTGGGCGAAGATATCCTCCTCATCCCAGCCCATCAGGTCGAGTTTCGCACGCGTCGGCAGGAAGCGGAAGCAGGCATCGGCCTCCTTGGTCCGGTTGTCGCGAGCCAGCCGCGCGCTCAGCACGTCGCGCAGCCGGTGCAGGTAGAGCACGTCGGAGGCGGCATATTCGAGCTGCTCGGGCGACAGCGTCTCGGCGGCCCAGTCCGATGATTGCTGCGCCTTCGACAGGCCGACCCCGAGAAGCTCGAAGCAGATGTCCTTCAGCCCGTGCCGGTCGGTGTAGGTGCGCGTCAGCCGCGACGCGATCTTGGTGCAGAACACCGGCTCCGGCATGACGCCAAAGGCGTTGTAGAGCACGGCGAGATCGAAGCGGCCGTAATGAAAAAGCTTGGTGATGCTGCGGTTCTTGAGCAGGCTGACGAGGTTCGGCGCCTTCTTCTGGCCGGGCGCGATCTGGATGACGTCGGCCGAGCCGTCGCCCGGCGAGATCTGCACGACGCAGAGCCGGTCGCGATGCGGGTTCAGCCCCAGCGTCTCGGTGTCGATGGCGACCGCCCCGACATCGTAATGCAGCAGGCCGGGCAAATCGTTTTTATGGAAACGTATGTCGCTCATCGTCTTCTCCGGTCGCGGCCCCGTGCAGCGATGCGCGACGGACCATGCCCGTCCTTGCCGCGATCCGGCGAAAAATCAACAAAAACTTGAGTCTGGCGCGATTTCAGCGTGTCAGCGCGTCGAGAATGCGCGCCCAGGAGCGCTGGCCCTTGTGGAAGGAGTTCATCTCGTACTTCTCGTTCGGCGAGTGGATGCGGTCGTCGTCGAGGCCGAAACCGACCAGCAGCGATTCCATGCCGAGATAGTTCTGGAAATCGCCGACCACCGGGATCGAGCCGCCGCCGCCGGTCACCACCGCCGGTTTCGGCCATTCGTCGGACAGCGCCTGCTTGGCCTTGGCCAGGAAGGGCGAGTCGTAGGAAAGCTGGATCGCCGGCGAGCCACCATGCGGATGGAATTCGACCGAGCAGTCGGCCGGAACCCGCTGCCTGACAAATGCCTGGAAGGCGGCGCGGATTTTTTCCGGATCCTGTTTGTGAACGAGGCGGAAGGAGACTTTCGCCGAGGCCTGCGCGGCGATCACCGTCTTGAAGCCCTTGCCGGTATAGCCGCCGATAATGCCGTTGAACTCGGCCGTCGGCCGCGCCCAGGTCAGTTCGAGCACCGAGCGGCCCTTTTCGCCGGACGGAATCGACAGGCCTATCGGTCCGAGGAAGGTCTCGGCCGTCTCGCCGAGCGACAGCCACGACTGCAATATCTGCGACGGCGTTTCCTCGACGCCGTCATAGAAACCCGGAATGGTGACGTGGCCGTCCGCATCGTGGATGTCGGCCAGGATTTTTGCCAGGATGCGGATCGGATTGGCGGCCGCACCGCCATAGAGCCCGGAATGCAGGTCGCGGTCGGCAGCCGTCACCGTGACCTCCTCGCCGACCAGCCCGCGCAGCGAGACGCAGATCGACGGCGTATCGCGGTCCCACATGCCGGTGTCGCAGACCAGCGCGAAATCGGCCCTCAGCTCATCCGCATTCGCCTCGAGAAACGGTTTCAGCGACGGCGATCCGGACTCCTCCTCGCCCTCGAACAGGATCGTGATGCGGCACGGCAATCCGCCATGCACCTGCTTCCACGCGCGGCAGGCCTCGACGAAGGTCATCAGTTGGCCCTTGTCGTCGGCCGCGCCGCGGCCGGTGATCACCTTGTGGCCGGGCTCGATCTCCTTGACCGCCGGCGCGAACGGGTCGCTTTCCCACAGCTCGATCGGATCGACCGGCTGGACGTCGTAATGGCCGTAAAACAACAGATGCGGCGCGCCCGCCGGCCCATCGTGATGCGCGACCACCATCGGATGCCCCGGCGTGTCGCGCACGCTGGCGTCGAAGCCGATCAGCTTGAGCTCGGCAACCAGCCATTCGGCGGCCTTGCGGCAGTCGGCGGCGTAGTCCGGATCGGTGGAGATCGACTTGATGCCGAGCAGGCCGAACAGGCGTTCGAGGCTCTGGTCGAAGTTCTTGTCGAGGCGGTCGAGGACAGGGGAAACTGCGGACATCTGGCGGGCCTTTCGATTCTGGCGGCGAATCTAGAGCCCATGCGGCGAAACGGAAAGCCCGCGATCGTTGGGCCACAGCTTCCTGTCCAAAGGCAAAAAAATGCCGCCGTGGTGGAGGGGAACCACGGCGGCCTTACTCGAAACGATGCGGCAGCCCGGAGAGGGGGGATAGGCTGCCGCAAGTGTCCGGGATAGGCGGGGGACGGGCCTTGCTCCGGACTTCGGCGAAAACTGCCGATGGCGTTTATTTGTGTCTGCGAACGTGGCGATTCAAGGGCACAAAAATTACACTTTTGTAACATAGGCGTGAGCGAACAAAGCTCCGGCCAAGCCGCCATGGCCGGCCAAGCCCGCACGCCATTTGTCAGGGTGTTGCCGGAACCCTTGGCGGAAGCCGCCTTTGGCATGGACCGCGGCGCTGCGCCGCGCTATCCCTCGTGCCATGAAAAAAGGCGATCATCTCTTCCTTGTCGACGGCTCCGGCTACATCTTCCGTGCCTATCACGCGCTCCCGCCACTGTCCCGCAAGTCCGACGGGCTGCCGACCAGTGCCGTGCTCGGCTTCTGCAACATGGTCTGGAAGCTGACGCAGGACGCCCGCAATACCGATGTCGGCATCGTGCCGACGCATTTCGCCGTGATTTTCGACTATTCGTCGAAAACCTTCCGCAACGACCTCTACCCCGAATACAAGGCCAACCGCTCGGCGCCGCCGGAAGATTTGATCCCACAATTCGGCCTGATCCGCCAGGCGACCAGGGCCTTCAACCTGCCATGCCTTGAGACGGAAGGCTACGAGGCCGACGATTTGATCGCCACCTATTGCCGGCTTGCCTGCGAAGCCGGCGCCGACACCACCATCATCTCTTCCGACAAGGATCTGATGCAACTGGTCGGCCCAACGGTTGCCATGTACGACCCGATGAAGGACCGCCAGATCGGCGTTCCCGAGGTGATCGACAAATGGGGCGTGCCGCCGCAGAAAATGATCGACCTGCAGGCGCTGACCGGCGATTCGGTCGACAATGTGCCGGGCGTGCCCGGCATCGGGCCGAAGACGGCGGCGCAATTGCTCGAACAGTTCGGCGACCTCGATACGCTGCTCGCCCGCGCCGGCGAGATCAAGCAGGACAAGCGGCGCGAATCGATCATCGCCAATGCCGACAAGGCGCGCATCTCGCGTGACCTGGTGACGCTGAAGAACGACGTGCCGGTGACCGAGGGGCTCGACGAGTTCGTGTTGCACGAGCCGGACGGCCCCAGGCTGATCGGCTTTCTCAAGACCATGGAATTCTCGACGCTGACCCGCCGCGTGGCCGAAGCGACCGGAACGGACGCGGGTGACGTTGCGGCCACTCCCGTCACGATAGAGCGTGCCGATACCGCGCATGGCCCCGATATGGGTTTTGGCGTGCCCGCGGCCGCCGAGAGCGCACCGCCGTCGGACGAAGCGGCACTCGAAGCCCCGGCCGCAGCCAGGCAAGGCGACACCCCATCCCTGCTTTCGGCGCTTCGCCTGGAGGCTGCCACCGCCCGCAAGATCGACACCGGCGCTTACGCCTGCATCCGCGACGCCGCGACGCTGAAGGCCTGGATCGCCGAGGCGATGGAGAGAGGCATCGTCGCCTTCGACGTTAAAACCTCCTCGCCGGATCCGATGCGGGCCGAAGTGATCGGCCTTGCCATGGCCGTCGCGCCCGGCCATGCCGCCTATGTGCCGCTTGCCCATAAGAACGGCAATGGCGACCTGCTCGGCGGCGGCGCGGTCGAAAACCAGATCCCGATCCGCGACGCTCTGGCGTTGCTCAAGCCGCTGCTCGAGGACAAATCCGTCCTCAAGATCGTGCACGACATGAAATACCGCCTTGTCGTCATGAGCCGTCACGGCATCGAGATCGGCCCCTATGACGACACCATGCTGATCTCCTACGTGCTTGAGGCCGGCACCCATGGTGGCCATGGCCTGGAGGCGCTGGCCGATAAATGGCTCGGCCACGCGACCATTCCGCTGAAGGAACTGGCCGGTTCGGGAAGAAGCTTTGTCGGCCTCGATCAGGCCGACCTCGGCAAGGCGACGGCTTACGGCGCCGAGCACGCCGATGTCGCGCTCAGGCTCTGGCAGGTGCTGAAGCCGCGGCTTGCCGCCAAGGGCCTGGTCTCGGTCTATGAACGGCTGGAACGGCCACTGGTGCCGGTGCTGGCACGGATGGAGCAGCGCGGCATCTCTGTCGACCGGCAGATCCTGTCGCGGCTCTCCGGCGAACTGGCACAGGGTGCCGCACGGCTCGAGGACGAGATCTATCAGCTGGTCGGCGAACGCATCAACATCGGTTCGCCAAAACAGCTCGGCGACATCCTGTTCGGCAGGATGGGCCTGCCCGGTGGTTCTAAAACCAAGACCGGCCAGTGGTCGACCTCGGCGCAGCTTCTCGAAGACCTCGCCGCCGAGGGCCACGAATTGCCGCGCAAGATCGTCGACTGGCGCCAGCTGACCAAATTGAAATCGACCTATACCGATGCCTTGCCCGGCTTCATCCATCCCGACACCAAGCGCGTCCACACCTCCTACGCGCTTGCCGCGACGACGACCGGACGGCTGTCGTCCTCGGATCCCAATCTGCAGAACATTCCGGTGCGCACCGTCGAGGGCCGAAAGATCAGGACGGCCTTCATCGCCGACAAGGGCAACAAGCTGGTTTCCGCCGACTACAGCCAGATCGAATTGCGCGTGCTCGCCCACGTCGCCGAAATCCCGCAGCTCAAGCAGGCCTTCGCCGACGGCGCCGACATCCACGCCATCACCGCCTCGGAAATGTTCAACGTGCCGGTCGAGGGCATGCCTTCGGAAGTGCGCCGCCGCGCCAAGGCGATCAATTTCGGCATCATCTACGGCATTTCGGCCTTCGGCCTCGCCAACCAGCTGTCGATCGCGCGCGAAGAAGCCGGCGACTACATCAAGAAATATTTCGAGCGTTTCCCCGGCATCCGCGACTATATCGATGCGACCAAGGCCTATGCCCGCGAGCACGGCTTCGTCGAAACCATTTTTGGCCGCCGCATCCACTATCCGGAGATCAGATCGTCAAACCCGTCGGTCCGCGCGTTCAACGAGCGCGCCTCGATCAACGCACGCCTGCAGGGCACCGCCGCCGACATCATCCGCCGCGCCATGATCCGCATGGACGAGGCGCTGGAAAAGGCCAAGCTTTCCGCCCGCATGCTGCTGCAGGTGCATGACGAGCTGGTTTTCGAGACCGTCGAAGCCGAGGTCGAGGCGACGATTCCCGTCGTCTGCCACGTCATGGAGAACGCCGCCATGCCCGCGGTATCAATGTCGGTGCCGCTGCACGTCGACGCCCGCGCCGCCAACAATTGGGAAGAGGCGCATTAAGGCGGGCCACAGAGCCATATTCGGTTCAAGGTTCACGAGAAGCAGCGGTATGCTATAGTGCCCGTATGATCACCAAGGCACTTGAGAATCTGGTAAGGCACGCGGAAGCTTGGCCTCGCGAAGACCAGGAGGAGCTTGCCGAGTATGCCCACGTCATCGAGGCGCGGCGAACCGGAGTGTATGCCACGTCGGAATCAGAGCGCAGCGCCATCACAACGGGACTCGCAGAAACCGACCACGGCACTTTCGTAGATGAGGATACGGTTCGCGCGGCAGACACCCGCCGCAGACTATGAAGGTCCGATTTACGCGGCAGCCTTTGCCGAACGCGAGGCGATTTTCAACTACCTCGAAGAGCGGGGGCCTCAGGGCGCCCTTTCGGTCATTTCTCGGATCCACGCTGGAATTTCGCGACTTGCCGAGTTTCCTGAAAGTGGTCACGCGACCGACATCCCTGGCGTTCGCGTTCTCTTCATAGGTCGCTATCCCTACAAGGTTTTCTATCGGGCCCGTTCCGATGCAATCGAAATCCTGCACATCCGGCATACCTCAAAGAAGCCGGTTGGCTAGGCCGTAAACTAGGTGGAAAGCGGACTTGGGGATTTGTGGAAAGCACTCATGGCGTATGTCATGCTAGAACCGCAGTCATCGAGAATGGTTCATGCATGAATTGGGAACAGATAGCATCGGATTTCGCTTGGGACGGCTACTGGCGAGACATCTACGTTCTGAACACGTCTGAGGCAGATTGGCAGAGCGTCTGGAACATCCTCCTCGAATGGACCCCGCCTGCTAGTTTCAGTGTCTCCGGCAAGATCGAGTCGATGCCATTGGGCGTCGAAGCGGCCCTGGAAAGCGAAACAGGCAGCTTACTGTCTTTTAACGTCGGGCCAATTCAGCTTGCATGTCACTTCTTCAGCGCTGTCGAAATTGAGTTCGACTTCGATCCAAGGCAAGTCAGAGGAAAAACCGAGGTTGAGCACCTTGACCGCTTTATGCGATTGCTCGGTGACGCTACTGGGAAGCAGATAATTCTCACGCAGGAAAATGATCAAGAGGCTATCATCGCACGCTACTCTCCCGATCTTGAGAGGGTAGTTTGGACTGCACTTTCATAGCCGAATGTCTGCAACGGGTCGTTTGTCGACTGGCGGCTTCCGCCCTCATGGAGGCTATCGCCAAGGCATAGGAACCATCGTGAGCCCACCGGCGAGGCGTGAATACTGCTCCGCCGCCTTCGAAGTGTTGCCTTCGGGCTTGCTAAGCCGCCTCGGCCAAACACTTCGCACAAGTCCCGCGGAATTCGATAACCGCCTTCTTGGCGGCGAAGCCGGTCGAGCGTACCCATTCGTCGAGCCGGTGGCCGACATCGTGGTCGGAGAACTCGGTCACCTGGCCGCAGGTGTCGCAGATGGCAAACGCCGTCATCGAATGGCTGTGGTCGTGCGGCTCCGCACAGGCGACGAAGGAATTGAGGCTTTCGAGCCTATGCACGAAGCCGGACTTCACCAGCGTGTCGAGCGCGCGATAGACCTGCAGCGGCGCGCGAAAACCGCGCTCGCGCAGTTGGTCGAGCAACGTATAGGCGCTGAGCGGTCCGCTGGCGGCTTCGAGTTTCTCGAGAACGCAAAGCTGGTTCTTCGTCAGTACATCCCTTGCCGCCATGATCCTGTTCCAACCCGCTTCGTGCCGATCACTGCCATTTCGCATGCGATCGGACCACTTCCACTGAGATAGCGACGAACTGCCATTTTTGCTACTGTTTCTATTCGCAGCCGGTGGTCGGCTGGCCGGCGGCGCCATATTCAAAATACTGACAAAATCGTCGGCCAGGCTGGCCGTGCTTGGAAATTCGATCGGGCTTGGGGAAGCAATCATGATCAAAGTGACGCGGCGGACGCTGCTTGCCGGCACGTCCGCGCTGGCCGCTGCCGGCCTGGTGCCGTTTCGGGCATTCGCAGCGGCGCGCACCTATCACGCGCTGCTTGTTGCCTGCACCGATTACCCGAACCTGCCGAAGAAAAACTGGCTGATCGGACCGAAGAACGACGCCGGCCTGGTGCGCGATTACCTCTTGAAGAACACGCCCGCGCCGGTGAAGTTTTCAGCCGAAAACGTCACGCTGCTCGCCAAGGATGTCGAAGGCGCCAACGGACCGCCGACACATGCGGCGATCAAGGCGGCGTTGGCCGACCTTGCCGCCAAGGTCCAGCGCGACGATTTCGTCTACCTGCATTTGTCCGGTCACGGCGCGCAACAGCCGGCGGCGAGCAAGGGCGACGAGACCGACGGCCTCGACGAGATTTTCTTGCCGTCCGACATCGACAAATGGGTGAACCGCGAACAAGGCGTGCCCAATGCGCTGGTCGACAACGAGATCGGCACCGCGCTCGACGCCATCCGCGACAAGGGCGCCTTTATCTGGGCCGTGTTCGACTGCTGCCATTCCGGCACCGCGACGCGCGCCGCCGCGGTCGACGACGAGCTGGAACGCAAGGTCGAGTTCGCCGATCTGGTCGGCGGCGACGACGCTGCCAGGGCGGCTGCGGTGAAAGCCTATGACGAGATTGCGTCGGCCGCGCCGCGCGGCTTTGACGAGGACGGGCAGCGCAAGCCGGCCTTCAAGCTGACGCCGACCGGCGCCGAGCCGACCACCAAGGGTAAATTGGTCGCCTTCTACGCGGCGCAGACGGTGGAGACGACACCTGAGATGCCACTGCCCAAGGGCACGGCCGATGCGCCGCGTTTCGGGCTGTTCACCTTCACCATCCTGTCGAAACTGGCCGAGAACCCCAACATCACTTACCGCCAGCTCGGCCAGGCCGTGCTGCAGCAATATTCGGCCGACGGCCGCACCCGGCCGACGCCGCTATTCGAGGGAGAACTCGACGCACGCGTCTTCGGCACCGACCGGACCGACGCGGTCATGCAATGGCCGATCGTCATCGAGAACGACAAAGCCACGATCGGCGCCGGACTGCTGCATCGGCTCACCCCCGGCAGCAGCCTCGCAGTATTGCCCTCGGCGTTGTCGCCGCTGTCCGAGGCGCTTGGCTATCTCCAGGTGCAGTCGGCGAAAAACCTGGAAAGCCGGGTCAAGCCGGTCGAGTTCGGCGGCAAGCCGGCGCTCAAGCTGGCCGACATCCCCGCCAATGCCTATGCCCGGCTGGCCGAGCTCGCCGTCGACTACAAGCTCGTGGTCGCGCGGCCGGCGGCGATCAAAGGCCTGGAGAAGGAGGCCGCGCTGGCCAATTCGGTTCTCGACGAACTGGCGGCCAGGGAGAACTCGGGGTTCCACATCGCGCTGGTCGAGCCCGGCAAGAGCGCAGATCTGCGTCTCGCCGTGCTGCGCGAGAATGCCATTGCCGGCGCCGCAGAAGATGCCACCGACGCGCCGGCGCTGTGGTTCCTGCCGGCTTCGGGCGACATGACGCTGAAGGACGGCAACAAGCCGCCGATGATCGTCATTCATCCGGATGGCCGCGAAAAGTTGATCGACGCCGCGGCAGGGACTCTGACGAAAATCTTCCGCGCCATCGGCCTGTCGCGGTTGGCCGCCGCTTCCGATTATCGGCCGGAAGAAGTCAGTGTCGAGTTCCGGATCAAGCGTTTTGACAGTGACACGCTGCAGCCGATCGAACCGTCGACGGTGCCGCGTGTTTCTCCCGATGATCAGGTGCACGTGCTGGCCAGGAACAGCTCGACCAACCTGGTCGACATCAACGTGCTCTATGTCGGCTCCGACTATTCCATCCAGCATTTTCTTGCCGAGCGCCTTACCGAAGGCGCCGTGCTCGAGGAAGGCCTGTTCAAATTCACCGACACCAGCTTCGGCATGGAGCGCATGATCGCCGTCTTGACCGAAGCGCCGCCGCAGAGCGAGAAGCAGGATCTGAGTTTCCTGGCGCAAGACGGGGTTGTCTCGGTAACGCGCGGACTGGGACAGCCAAGTTTCTCCGACATGCTGGCCGATATCGGCATGGCGCCGGCGACGCGGTCGGCCATGCGGCTCACCGACGACAAGGGGTCGAAGGGCGCCGTGATGATCTTCCCGATGGAGACGGTGCCGCGCGCCTGAGGCGGGATCAGCGCCCGGCCGGGCCTCTTGCCTAATCGGCTGATAATGAACATTCTTCGACCGCCGCTGTCGGCGGCCGAACGGAACGGATGAGGGCGTTCGTGAACAGGATCGTATTTTCGTGGCGCGCAACAGCCGCCGGCCTTGTCGCCGGGCTATTGTTGGCCGCCAATGCTTCGGCGGACGAGGCTTGCGGCCTCTGCGCCAAGGAGGTCGTCATCAACTCCGAACTGGCGAGCTGCTTTCTCGACCAGTACGACCAGATAGCCAAGACCGGCAACACCGCCGTCGTCGTCGATCTCAGCAGCTGCACCTCACGCGGCGTGGTCGAACCATTGCCGTCGCCAGGCAAGGCTCAGGTGGAGCCTGACGTGCAGTTCATCGTTTCGCGCACGCAGCTGGATTGCCTGAAGAAGAAGCTGGAGACGCCGGGCATCGTGCTCGACCCGTCCGCCACCATAGAACTGGACAGCTGCGGATGACGAGAGCGGGGGGCAACGCAACGCAGCAGGCAGCGGCGCCGGTACCGCAAAAGAAGCCGGTGTCACTGCCGGAAACCGTCGAAGGCCTGCCGTGGGTAAGCAATCACGAGGTCAAGAAGGAGGCCAACCCGTTCACCGATCGCGACTGGCGCATGCTCGTCTATGCCTGGTCCGGACTGCTGGTACGCCTGGCAATCATCTTCACCTTGATCTTTTCGGTCTACCAGTTCCTGGCGAACCAGGAGCAAAAGCGCGTCGAACAGACGATGTCGTTGGTCGAGCTCTGGGAAAGCAAGGATTACCAGCAGGCACAACGGGCCCTCAAGCAACGTCTGGCGGCGCTCAACGCCAAATACGGCAATCTGCTCAGCGCCAATCCGACGCCGACCGAGGAACAGGTGTTCAGACAGCGCATCGGCATCGAGGCGATGAGCGCTACTGGCGGCGACATGCCGCTTGCCGAGTTCAGCGATAATTTCGACCGCATCGTCTATTTCCTCAACCGCCTTTCCTTCTGCGTCGAAGGCAGGCTGTGCTCGCGCGAGGTCGCCGACTCCTATTTCCGCGACTACGCCGCTTCGTTCTGGAGCTATTTTGCCGGCTATATCGACAAGGAGCGCAAGGCCGGCTCGCCGACTTTTGCCCTGCCGATCGAGAACTATGTGCGCCAGGCGCCACCTCCGGCCCAGTCCAGATAATCCCCCAAATGCGAAAGCCGGCGACGGAAATGCTCCTCCGCCGGCTTTGGTTGGAGCATTTTGCAGCCAAGTGTGATCACACTTGGCGTCGCAGAAATGCGGCTAAATAGATAACCCGCCCCGATGATCGCGGCCGAAATTCTGCACGCCTATTTGTACAGGCTGTTGATCCACTGGACGTTGATGGCGTTCAGGCGCACGGCGGTATTGGCATCCGGGCTCTCGGCCACGTTCACGCCGGTGATGACGCGCTGCTTGGAGCCATTGTCATAGGCATAGACCGAGCTGCCGCTCGATCCTGGATACGTGTCACAGTCGTACTGGAAATACTCGGTGGCGATGTTTTCGGCGCGCACTTCGCAGGTCGCCTTCCACATCGTGCCCATCGGCTTGTCGCCGGGATAGCCGATGATGTTGGCAGTGAAATCGCCGAGATCCACGTAATTGGCATAGCCCAGCCAGCCGAGATTGGTGCCGACATCCTGTTTCAGAGTAACGATGCCGAGATCCCACGGCACGACGGAGCCGTAAAAGCCCTGGTAATTGTCGATGAAGCCCTGGACGATATAGGCGCTTTCATAGGTGAAGGCGCCGAACGGTGCGTCGTCGGCGGTCTTGCCGTTGAGAGCCGGGACGAACAGGATGTCGTCCAGCCAGGCCTTGTCTTCGTGGCTGTAGAGGCAGTGCGCCGCGGTGAGCACCGTGCGCGGGCCGATCAGCGTCGCCGAGCAGCTGCCGTAGCTGCCGCTCTTCGATTTGCCTTCGAGATAGCCTATCGCGGTGAACGGGTAGGTTTTGGTATTCTTGATCTGCTCGCGGTCGTCCGTCCCGAACACCTGGCGGCCGGCCTCTTCGCCTCCGCTCAGTCCGGAATTATCGGACTTCTGCCCGTCGGCGGGCGCGTTCATTTCCTTGATGACAAGGTCCTTCAGCGTCTCGTTCGGGTCGATCTTGATGTCCTTGCCATCGGCGGAGCGGCCGACGATGCCGTAGGATTTGACGGCCGTTGCTTCGTCGGTGAGTGGCGCGGCGCGGTTGGCCTCGTCGTCGGTCAATTTCGGCGGGGCGATCGGCTTCGCCCGGCCGGGCTTGTAATCGCCCGATGTCACGTCCCGCATGCTTTCGCCGTTGCCGGCATTGGCGGAACCTGGATCGGCAGCCAAGGCAGGAACCGCCCACATTGCGGTGGAAAGCAACGCGGACGCAATAATGCTATGTGTCAGTTTTGTCATGGTGAGACTCTCCCAAAAGTCAGCAAGGACTGGATCAAGATACAGAAATATTGTCGAGATCGTGGTGGCGCAGAAAAATGAAATTGGTTACCGGTGCCTTTACCGGGCCATTATTCAGTGCAGCCAGTTTAGGTCCCCGCCAAAAATGCCTGCAACGGTATACTGCCTAAAATAATCCAACATTGGCAACGACAAATTGCTTCCACATAGCCCGTGGGGGGCTATAGGATTTTGGGCGGGTTTGGCTCGACAGCACGATTAGCAGAAATGGTGCTCGGCTTTGTGACGGATCGTGCTTCGCCGTGGAGCATGATCTCACCGGCCGGTTCCATTTCAGTGGATCATGCGTCGGCGACTAACCTGTCGGGAACATCGTCTCAGGGGGTTCGAGGTGAAGATCATCCATAGATTCAGACCGATTGCCGCCGCCGCGCTGCTTGGCATCGCGGCGGCCGTGCCGGTCGTCAATTCCGTTCATGCCGGGAACACGGCCGCCCGGCCGGAGGCGGCGATCTCGCCGATGAAACGCGTGGCCGAGGCCAGGGCAAAGGCCAGGGCGGAGAACCCCGACGGCGCCGATCGCGTCTACGGCGGCAAAGAGGCCGAGAAGGGCGCTTACCCGTTCCAGGTGGCGTTGCTGACCACCGGCAAACTGGACAAAAGCCCGGCCTCGCAGGCGAATGCGCAGTTCTGCGGCGGCAGCCTGATCGCGCCGCAATGGGTGCTGACGGCGGCGCACTGCCTCAATGACGACGGCGAGCCGATTCCGCCTGATGTAGTCACCGTGCTCACCGGCGCCACCGATCTCAGCGAGGGCAAGCGCTACAAGGCGGTGGAGATCATCGTCAACGAGGGCTATAGCGAGCAGACGCTGGACAACGATCTCGGCTTGATCCGGCTGGCCGAGCCGGCCGATGCCCCGACCATCAAAATTGCCCGTGAGCCGACCCCCGACGCTGGCAAAACGATGGTCACCGGTTGGGGCAAGATGCAGGACGGAACATTTCCCACCGCGCTGATGGTCGCCGACCTGGACCTCCAGCCGAACGCAACCTGCAACAGCGGCATCAAGGCGATTTATGCGCATGATTTGAAGGCAGCGCTCGGCGAGCTCGCCCGCCGCATGCGTTATTCGGAAAGGGGCATCGAGGCGGCCGCCAACGCGATTGCAGCCGACATGGCCGATCCGCTGACCGGCAACATGATCTGCGCCGGCACCGCAAGCGGCGAGCGCGACGCCTGCAATGGCGACAGCGGCGGACCGCTGTTCATGACCGGCGCCGATGGTCCGGTGCAGGTCGGCGTCGTCAGCTGGGGCGAAGGGCCGGCCGACGGCAGCACCGCCTGCGGCCACAAGAACGCCTACGGCATCTACACGCGGCTGGCCAATTACACCGGCTGGATCGAGGAGAAGATGAAGACGGCAGCGCCCGTAGCCGCAGCGCCCAAAGCCCTCGGCACGGCTCAGAAGCCGGCCACGCCCTGACCGCTTCCGCCTGCTGAATGTACGGCGGGAGCAATCCCGCCGTTTCTGCCCGGAAACTTTTGGTCGGGGCTAAAGCGCGTCGCGTCCGACCGGCCTCATGCGACGCACTTTAGGTTCTTGGTTTCAATGCATGTCGTTATCGCAAAACCGCTGCACACTTTTGCGCGACATGCATCAGAACCAGCGATCGCGGCGCTGGTCTGTGGCGGCCAAGGTGAGGCCCAGTAGCGCCCCTACTGCCGCTCCGAGTATGAATGCGGACGATATTGTGCCAGGATTCTCCTGGACGACCCCGGACACCGTCTGCGCCCTGTTGCGGAGGGCTTGTGCCGTCCGGGAGGCGCGCTCAGCAGCGTTGTCATACCAGCCGCCGGCGTCTTCGATCGCCTCTTCCGCGCGTTCGGCCAAGGTCCGATTGATCTTGCTGATCTCGCGCCTCAGCTGCGCGACCTGCTTCTCCAGGGCTTCCTGAGCTTCACGTTGAGTCATCTTCGGTGTTGCGGATTCGTTCGGTTCGTCGGCCATGGTAATCTCCTTTGCTCAGGTTCGGCTCAACGGCCGGCCCGCTATCTAGGTTCCTCCGCAAAACGCGTCTGTCCGGTGTTTGTTCGTTGAAAGCGCGGCTTTGCCTACGAAATCGGCTTGAACATCGGATCGTTCCGGCGCTCCCCGCGTTGGTGAAAACGCCACAAGGGAGGAACCGCCATGGATGACGATCTGCATGAAAAAATTCGGCAGCGAGCCTATGAGATCTGGGTGCGCGAGGGCCGCCCGCACGGCGCACATGAGCGTCATTGGCAGCAGGCGAAACATGAGCTGGACCTCGACGACGCGACAACCGTGCCGGCAGATGGCGCGACAGACCGCGGTCCCACTGGAACGATCGCCAGTTCCGACGTTCTGACCGTCGAGGCGCTGGCGATGCGCACCGGGATAACCGGTGATCAGGCGCAAGAGCTGATCGACAGGCTTGGCAACGACAGAGCGACGCTCGAGGAAGCCGCGCGGAACCTCAAGGCAGCCGAAAGTTAGCCGCTGGCCACCGTGTCGAAGACAGCTACCAATTTGCGCTGCCGGCTCTTTTCGATGAAAACGGACCGCAGACCGTCGTCGCCTACTTCCGTGGCGGCCCCTTACACTCGGCCGACGCCGCCCAGAGGTTGATATCCGACTCGCGGGCAAAGGTGTCGATCTCGGCGAGCTCGGCATCGCTGAAGTCGAGCGCTTCAAGCGCGCCGACGCAATCCTCGACCTGTTCCGGCCGGCTGGCGCCGATCAGCGCCGATGTGACCCTGCCCCTGCGCAGCACCCAGGCCAGCGCCATCTGCGCCAGCGTCTGGCCGCGGCGACGGGCGATGACGTTCAGCGCCTCGATATTGGCGATCGATTTGTCGTTGATGAATGCCGGGCGCAGCGACTTGCCCTGGCTGGCGCGGCTGCCATCGGGGATGCCGCCGAGATATTTATCGGTCAGCATGCCTTGCGCCAGCGGCGAGAACACGATCGAGCCGACGCCAAGTCCCTCCAGCGTGTCGAGCAGGCCGTCGTCCTCGACCCAGCGGTTGAGCATCGAATAGCTCGGCTGATGGATCACGCAAGGCGTGCCGAGCTGCTTCAATATGTCGGCGGCTTCGCGGGTTCTCTGCGAATTATAGGAGGAAATGCCGGCATAAAGTGCCTTGCCCGAGCGCACCGCGTGATCGAGCGCGCCCATCGTTTCTTCCAACGGGGTGTCGGGGTCGAAGCGGTGCGAATAGAAGATGTCGACATAGTCGAGGCGCATCCGCTTCAGGCTCTGGTCGAGGCTGGCCAGCACATATTTGCGGCCGCCCCATTCGCCATAAGGTCCTGCCCACATTTCGTAGCCGGCCTTGGTCGAGATGATCAGCTCGTCGCGATAGCCGGCAAGGTCCGTCCGCAGGATTTCGCCGAAGGCCCGCTCCGCCGAGCCGGGCGGCGGGCCGTAATTGTTGGCGAGGTCGAAATGCGTGATACCGAGATCAAACGCCCTGCGCGTGATCGCCTGCTTGGTTCTATGCGGCGTGTCGTCGCCGAAATTGTGCCACAGCCCAAGCGAGATCGCCGGCAGCTTCAGGCCGGAGCGCCCGCAGCGATTGTAGACCATCTTTTCGTAGCGGTTTTCGGCGGGAACATAGGGCATGGAAAATCCTCATATCGAAACGAGCCCGACGGCTGCCGCCGCGATGACGGGCAAGTCGACTTCGGCCCCACCCTTAGCCTCTCCCCGCGCAAACGGGGAGAGGCTTTTGCGGTGCTTGGGAGGTGCGCCGCCTACTTCGTTTTCTTCTTCGCCAGCAGCTCCTTCGCTGCCTTGACGCCGAGTGCTGCGGGCCGCTCGCAGCTGGTCTGCATGACAACGAACTTTCCGGTCTCGCCCGAGCGCAACAGGCCGGTCATGACGTCGACGGCATGCAGCGCCAGTTCCATCGAGCAGCGATGCGGCCGGCCTTCCCTGATCGCGATCGCCATGTCGGCAAGGCCGGCGGTGCGGTAGTTGGCCATCATGCCGTGCGAATGCATCTCGTTGGGCACGCCGAACGGATGCCGCCATTTCGGCAGCTTCTTCACCGGCTTGGCGGCTTCGGTGTAGCGCACCTCGCCGCCGAAGAAGTTCGGATCCGGCACGAACACCGTGCCTGCCTCGCCATAGAGTTCCATCGGCGCGTGGCCGTGGCTCCAGACATCCCAGCTGGTGTTGAGCGTCACCACGGCGCCGTTCTCGAATTCCAGCACGCCATGGATCGTCGTCGGCGTGGAGACCGGGATCTTTTCGCCGGCACGCGGCTTCGAGCTGATGATGCGTTCCGTCATCGGGATCGAAGCAAAAGCCGCGACCTGCTTCACCGGCCCGATCAGCTGGATCAGGTTGGTGATGTAATAGGGTCCGATGTCGAGCACCGGCCCGGCGCCCGGCTGGAAGAAGAAGTCCGGATTGGGGTGCCAGTGCTCCATGCCATGGCTCATCACATGACAGGTGCCGCTGGTGATCCTGCCGAGCCTGCCGGTGTCGATCAGGTCGCGGACAAGCTGGTGCGCGCCGCCGAGGAAGGTGTCGGGGGCAGAGCCGATGCGCAGCCCCTTGTTTTCCGCCCGTTTCTTCAGGTCGAGCCCTTCCTTGACCGACAGCACGAAGGGCTTCTCCGAATAGACGTGCTTGCCGGCATCGAGGATCTGCTTCGACACTTCGTAATGCACCGCCGGAATGGTCAGGTTGACGATGATGTCGATATCGTCGGCCTTGAGCAGCCCCTCGACGGTCTCGGCGCGCAGCTTGAACTCTTTTGCCCGCGCTTTCGCCGCTTCCATGTTGATGTCGGCGCAGGCGCGCATCTCGATGCCGCGAAACAGCGGCGCCAGCGAGAAATACGCCTTCGAGATGTTGCCGCAGCCGATGACGCCGATGCCAAGTTTTGTTGCCATGCTGGTGTGCTCCTAATAGGTCTTGGCAGCTGCGATCGAGCGGCGGGCGAAGCGCTCGATGTCGTTGGGATTGTCCTGTTCCATGACGTAGTATTTTGCAGCGCTTTTGGCGCGCAGCGCCTTGATCAGGCCGGGCCAGTCGATGGTGCCGTGGCCGACATCCGACCAGCCGTCCTCGTCGAGGCCCTCGCCCGGCTTGGCCATATCCTTGACGTGGACGGCGACGATGCGCTTGCCGTGCTTCTCGATCCAGGGCAGCGGATCGACGCCGCCGCGCACCACCCAGGCGACATCCATCTCCCAGCCAATGTCGGGCGCGGAAGACAGGATATGGTCCTGCGGCACCGAGCCGTCGGCAAGCGCCTTGAACTCGAAATCATGGTTGTGCCAGGCAAAGCCATAGCCGGCTTTCTTGGCCGTCTCGCCGACCTTGGCCAGGCGTTCGCCGAAGCCGCGCCAGCCGGCAGCGTCGGCCGGCCTGAACTCGGCGTTCAGGAAGGGGCAGATGAGCAGCGTGATGCCGAGCGCGTCGGCCGTCCTGCGCACGCCGTCGAAATCCTTCTCGAGCGCGTCGATCGAGAAGTGCCCGGTCGGCATGGCAAGGCCGTTCTTGCCGAGCTCGACACGGAACGCCTTGGGATCGTCATAGACGCCGCCGAATCCTTCGACTTGGCTGTAACCAAGCTCGCCCAGCATTTTGAGCACACCCTCCCAGGGCTGGAAATTGCGAGCGCTGTAAAGTTGGAATGACCAGTTCATCGTCTCTGTCCGTTTTCTTGTGGATGGTTAGTCTTGGGGGATGGGATCTTGGGGGGAAATGGAAGAATCTTGGGGGGCTAAATCATGCTCTAGAGGCGGCTGCCGGTGGCGGCGTCGAACAGCGAAGCGCGCATCGGATCAAAACCGATGCCAACGGCCTCCGCGTTGTTTGGCGTGCGCTCGGCTGTCACCCGTACCGTGAAATTCTGGCCACCGAGCTTCAGCCAGACCAGCGTGTCGGAACCCATGGGCTCGACGACTTCGACATTTGCCGTGGCTGCGAACGGCCATCCCGTGCCGCTGTTGAACGCCACATGCTCGGGGCGGATGCCGAACACGGCCGGCCCCGGCACCGGGTCCTTCTCGAAAGCATAGGTGGCAAGCGGGATCCGCACATCCTCGGCGACAAAATGCCAGTCGCCTGACGCCTGCTCCAGTCTGCCGTCGAGAAAGTTCATTGCCGGCGAGCCGAGGAAGCCGGCGACAAACCGGTTGACCGGCCGGTTATAGATGGTCTGCGGTGCATCGAGCTGCTGGATGACGCCGCCCTTCATCACCGCGATGCGGTCGGCCAGCGTCATCGCCTCGATCTGGTCGTGAGTGACGTAGATCATGGTGTTCTCAAGCTTGCGATGCAGCAGCTTGATCTCGACGCGCAATTCTGCGCGCAGCTTGGCGTCGAGGTTGGAGAGCGGCTCGTCGAACAGAAAGACATCGACGTCACGGACAAGTGCGCGCCCGATCGCCACGCGCTGGCGCTGGCCGCCGGACAGGGCCGCCGGCTTGCGATGCAAAAGCGGTTCGATCTGCAGGATCTCGGCGGCCCGGGCGATGCGCTTGGCGATCTCGTCCTTGGCGAGGCCGGCAACGCGCAGCCCGAACGACAGGTTCTTCTCCACCGTCATCTGCGGATAGAGCGCGTAGGACTGGAACACCATGCCGATGCCGCGATCCTTGGGCTCTTCCCAGGTGACGTTCTTGCCCTTGATGAAGATGCGGCCTTCGGAAACGTCGAGCAGCCCGGCAATGCAGTTGAGCAAGGTCGACTTGCCGCAGCCGGACGGGCCGAGCAGCACGATGAACTCGCCTTCGGCGACATCGAGATTGAGCGTCTGCAGCACCGATATCGCGCCGAAATTCAGCGACAGGTTCTGGATCGAGACACTGGTGCCGTTTGCCCCCTTGCTGCCGTTTACCTCAATGCTGCCGTTTGCGTTCATCGCCATCATCCTTTCACGGCGCCGGCGGCGATGCCGCGCACAAACAATTTTCCGGACAGGAAATAGACGATCAGCGGCACGAGGCCGGTCAGGATGGTGGCTGCCATGTTGACGTTGTATTCCTTCACGCCTTGCACCGAGTTGACGATGTTGTTGAGCTGCACCGTCATCGGATAGGTGTCGGGGCGGGTGTAGACGACGCCGAACAGGAAGTCGTTCCAGATGCCGGTCACCTGCAGGATGATGGCGACGACGAAGATCGGCAGCGACATCGGCAGCATGATGCGGAAATAAATGCCCCAGAAGCCGGCGCCATCGACACGCGCTGCCCGGAACAGCTCCTCCGGCATGGAAGTAAAGTAGTTGCGGAACAAGAGTGTGAGGATCGGCATGCCGAAGATTGAATGGACGATCACCAGGCCGCTGAGGCTGCCGTAAAGGCCGACCTCGCGCAGGATGATGACGATCGGATAGATCATCACCTGATAAGGGATGAAGGCGCCGACGATCAGGATGATGAAGAAAGTGTCGGCGCCTTTGAAGCGCCAGTTGGCAAGCGCATAGCCGTTCACCGAGGCGAGCGCGATCGACAGGATCACCGACGGGATGGTGATGCGCACCGAATTCCAGAAACCACGCGACAGCCCGTCGCAGTTGAGCCCGGTGCAGGCGCTCGACCAGGCCTTGACCCACGGCTCGAAGGTGATCTCCATCGGCGGCGAGAAGATGTTGCCGAGACGTATCTCGGGCATGCCTTTGAGCGATGTCACCACCATCACGTAGAGCGGCAAAAGATAGTAAAGCGCCACCACGATCAGCGTGCCGTAGAGGAAGATGTTGCGGCGCGAGAATGTGTGGCGCGGCTTCGGCCCGCTCGGCCCGTAGGCTTCGAGCCCGCCGGGGCCGGCAATGGCAGGCAATGAAACGGTATGGTCAGACACGCTTCTTGCCTCCGAACTCGAGATAGGCCCACGGCACGATGACGATGATCACCGACAGCAGCATCATCGTCGAGGCGGCGAACCCCTGACCGAGGTTCTGGGCGAAGAACATATAATCATAGACATATTTGGCCGGGACTTCGGAGGCGATGCCGGGCCCGCCGCTGGTCTGGGCGACGACAAGGTCGTAGACGCGAACGATGTTGGAGGCGACGATGACCAGCGTGGTGATGAAGACCGGCCGCATCATCGGTATGATGATGAACAGATAGGTCTTCCAGGTCGGTATCCCGTCGACCCGCGCAGCCTTCCAGATATCCTCGTCGATGCCGCGCAGGCCGGCAAGCATCAGGCACATGATGAGCCCGGTGCCCTGCCAGAGAGCGGCGATCAATATACCGTAGATGACGATGCTGGAATCATAGAGCGGATTGAAGCTGAAGCTCGTCCAGCCGAGGCTGCGCACCACTTCCTGGACACCGAATTCCGGGTTGAGCAGCCACTGCCAGACGAGACCGGTGACGATGAAGGACAGGGCGAAGGGATAGAGGAAAATGGTCCGGAACGTGTCCTCGAACCGTATCTTCTGGTCGAGCAGGGCAGCAAGCAGGAAGCCGATGACCAGCGAGAACACCAGCGACAGCACGCCGTAGATCAGCAGGTTCTCGATCGAGATCAGCCAGCGCGGGGTTGCCCACAGCCGGTAGTACTGGTCGAGCCCGACGAAGTGCAGCCGCGGCAGCAGCTTGGAATTTGTGAAGGAATACAGCACCGTCCAGACAGTGCCGCCGACAAAAATCACCAGCGCGGTGAAGATCATTGGGATCGAGGCAATTTTCGCATTGAGGTTGCGAAAGAGTTGGCTAGGGCGTTCGCTCTTGCTCATCTGCACAGCCGCGCTGGATCGGGTAAGGGCCGGAGGGTCAAGAGGTCTTGACCCGAGCTCCCGACCCTGCGTTTGCGGGGGCGGGAGTGAGACACGGTTGGTCGATCGCTCAATCGGCCGAACCCACGATAGCGGCGAAGCGCTTCTGCGCATCTTCCACGGTCATGTCCTGCTTGGCGAAGAACTCGGAGAACAGATCCTCCTTCTGCTTCTGCGTATCCTGCGAAAGCAGCTGGTCGGTCCAGGGCATGACATTGCCCTTGGCGAGAATTTCGAGGCCCTTCTTCATGCAGTCGTTCGCCGCCTTGAGGTCGACGTCGCCGCGCACCGGCAGCGAACCTTTCTTGAGATTGAAGGCGACCTGCGTCTTGGGATCGAGCAGCGTGTGGGCCAGCACTTCCTGTGCCTTCGATTTTTCGGGATCCTTCAGCAGCGGGAAGTAGAAAGCGTCGCCGCCGGTGGCGATGACCTCGTTGAGACCGAGGCCCGGAAGGCAAGTATAGTCCTTGCCGGCGGTCTGGCCGGCAACCTGGAACTCGCCCTGCGCCCAGTCACCCATGATCTGGCCGCCCGCCTTGCCGGTGATGACCAGATTGGTGGCCTGGTTCCAGTCCTGCACATTGGTGTTCTTCGCCATCTTGCGAGCGTCGTCCGCGGCCTTGAAGACCTTGGCGACCTCGGGCCCGGCGGCGAATTCCGCGTCCTTGTCCTTGTAGACCTTGAGGAAGGCGTCGGTGCCGCCGACCGCCGCAAGCAGCACGTCGAAAGCGCCCGAGGCTTGCCAGGGCTGGCCGCCGACCGCGAGCGGCTGGATGCCTGCTTTTTCAAGAGCGGGCGCCGCAGCGACATATTCGTTCCAGTTCTTCGGCACCGGCACGCCGGCTTTTTCGAAGGCGGCGTTCGACAGCCACAGCCACTGCCAGGAGTGGATATTGACCGGCACGCAATAGATCTTGCCATCGAGGGTACAGCCGTCGAGCAGGCTCTTCGGCTGCACGATTTCCGTCCACTTTTCCTTGGTGGCGAGATCGGTGAGGTCGCGCATCAGCCCGGCCTGCACCAATTCTTCCGCCTGCCGGCCGTGATTGAACTGGGTCGCGCCCATCGGATCGCCGCCGGTGATGCGGCTGATCATGATCGGCCGCGCCGTGCCGCCGGAACCGGCGATAGCGCCGTCCACCCAATGATTGCCGGTTGCGTCGAAAGCCTTGGCGAGTTCGGCGACCGCTGCCGCCTCGCCGCCGGAGGTCCACCAATGGGTGACTTCCAGATCCGTCGCGGCCGCCGGGCCGGCGAATTGCAGCGCGACCGTCGCAGCCAGCGCAGCAGTCATGAGTTGGTATCGCATTTCGTTCCTCCCAGAATCTGAAACGTTACAGATTTTCGATACGGCAATTGCTTGAGGCGCGCAACCCCTCAGGCGAAGGTGGCATCAAGTTTTTTCGAAGCACGAATAAAATCGCGCGGCTCGCCGGCCTACCGCATCGCAACAAGAGGGGTTGCACTGCAAAATGGAATGCTGCGATGCCAAAAAATCGGAAAAAGCCCGTTCCAATCACGGTTTTGCACCGATTGCAGCACCGCTCGTTCTGCATCTGTCGCCAGTGATATGGCGATGGTCGTGACAATCTGTAACGTTTCAGTATATAGCGGTTTCATTCGGTGAAGGCCCGCGGCGAACCCGCGGCCGGCCGATTGCCGGCCTGTCCGGCAACTGGTATGCGCCTGACGGGGCGGGATGAATGAACAGGCATCAAAAAGAGAAGGCCGACGAAGCGTCGGGCCAGGGCCGGCCGACACTGAAGACGCTCGCCTTCATGACCGGGCTGGGCGTCACCACTGTGTCGCGTGCGCTGAAGGACGCGCCCGAGATCGGCGCCGAGACCAGGCGGCGTGTCCAGCTTGTCGCCAAGCAGATCGGTTATCGGCCCAACCGTGCCGGCGTACGCCTGCGCACCGGCAAGACCAATGTCATCAGCCTGGTGCTCAACACCGAGCACGAGATCATGAGCTTTGTCTCGGATATCATCTACGGCGTTTCCGAAGTCATTGCCGACACGCCCTATCATTTGATCGTGACGCCCTATTCGCGCTCGCAGGATCCGCTCGACCCGATCCGCTACCTCGTGGAAACCGGGTCAGCCGACGGCGTCATCATTTCGCGCACACAGCCAAACGATCCGAGGGCCCGTTATATGCTGGAGCGCGGCATCCCCTTTGCCACGCACGGTCGCACCGATATGGGGCTGATCCATCCTTATCATGATTTCGACAATTACGCTTTCGCAGCCGAGGCAGTGCGCCATCTGGCCGGCCTCGGCCGCCGCCGGCTGGCTCTGCTGGCGCCGCCTGTCGAGCTGACCTATCACGGCCACACGCTCGCCGGCTTTGCCGATGCGCTGAGCGAGGTCGGCGCCAGCGAGATCCCGTTCAACACCGTTTCGATCGATCATTCGATCGAGCAGATCAGAATGCGGACCGCGCAGCTGATGCGCCGCGATGTCAGGCCGGACGGTTTCATCAGCAGCGCCGCCGCCGCGACGCTCGCCATCGTCGCCGGCATCGAAGACGCCGGCCTCAAGCTTGGCCGCGATGTCGATGTGGTATCCAAACAATCGTCGGAGCTTCTGCACCTGTTTCGCAGCGAATTGCTGGTCGTCAACGAGAACTTCCGGCTGGCCGGCGCCGAGCTCGCCCGCTCGGTGCTGGGCTGGATCGGCGGCGCCGCACCCGGCACCCTGCAAAGCCTGAGCGAGCCGGGCGAAGTGCAGGCCTATCGCCGCCCCGACTAAAGCGGGGTATGTTCAAATTGAACTGGCATCCGGCTCCATCTAACTGTCTTAGCCACATTTCTGCGACGCCAAATGGTTCCACTTGGCTGCAAAATGCGCGCTGCTGACTGGCAGCTTGGGGCCGAAAGCTGTCCGTCCGATATGGGGACGAGATCACCATAAAGCGGCCGTAGGAGCACGCGGCAGTCACGTTTCGGGATTAAGGGGCTCATCACTCTTGATACCACGATGCAACAGCAGCTAGGACCGGCCATATTTGTTACGAATGGTGTCGATGTCGGATTGATCGCCCCGGTCTCGTCGTTCCAGAAAATGAAGGAGCAACGATATGTCTGAAAAGGAAATCTTGTCTGTCATCCGGGGCCAGGAAGACGCAACTGCCAAGGGGGACGCCCGCGCCAACGTCGATGCCATGGACCCGGATGTCGTGGTTTTCGATCTGCCGCCGCCGCTTGCCTTTCGAGGCGAACAGGCGCGCGACATCGAAGGGATAGATGCTTGGTTTGCAACTTGGCGCAACGGCGTCACCGTTCACATGGCTGACCCGCAGCTCATGATCGACGGCGATCTTGCAGTGGCCTTCGGGCTGTCGCGCATGACTGGCATTAAGACCGATGGCACAAAGGTCGACTCCTGGAGCCGGCGAACCATCGTGCTAAGGCGCATCGGCGGTTCTTGGAAAATCATCCACGAACATGCCAGCTTCCCTATGGCAATGGACGGAAGTGGGCGCGCTGTGACGGATCTCTTGCCGTAGTTCCGGAACGCCTAACGTCCTCAACAGGGATGTCGGCTTTCACGCGGCAAGGGTTCGTAGGTGAACGGTCGATTTGGCGGCCCGTTGCTGACAGTCAGCCTTGGCGCCGAGAGCGGACCTGCAGGTTAAGACTGCAAGTCTTCAATACGGACCGTGGTCGGTCGCATGCGAGATGAAGCTGTCGAGGGGCGATCGAGGATCGCCCTCACTGACCCTCCTGGGCAACTTGGGAGATACTAGCCGTCGGAGTAGGATCAAAGTTAGTCAGCTCACAGAACGTGGAAGAAGCAAAAGAACCCGGTTGCGGCGGAAGAAATTCCCCCTGGTGCTTCCATGCGAAGCAGATTTTGATCGTGTCGAAAGATTTTTGTTCTCGGCGTTCATCGATGCGGCCATCGACAAATACAAGAGAAATTATATGCGCGGTTGCATTTAGAGATTGAGGCTCTGCTTTCGCAGCCGTTGACACTGTCAAGAAAAGAGCCAGAGCGATGATGAGCTTGGTGCGATTCATGTCGTCCTCCGTTTCATCCGGTGCCGCCAGGATCGCTTGGAGGCGACGGCCGAATGGGCTATGCTAGGAGGCGCGCCAAGAGGGTGAAATGTCCCGAACGGCCCCTGAAATTGACCTGAAATCTGCTGAAACGGTCACGTTCCGCGGTTTTGTTTTTCTTGCGAACAGCAACGAACTCCGAACCGTGGAAGGCAAAGCGGTCAATCTTCGCAGCCAGTCCGTCGAAGTGCTCTCCGTGCTCGCGGCGCGACCAGGCGAAATCGTGTCCAAGGATGCGATGATGCAGGCGGTTTGGCCCGATACCTTCGTGACCGAAGACAGCCTCACTCAATGCATTGCCGATATTCGCCGCGCATTGGCGGACGACGCGCACGTGATCGTGGAAACCGTGCCTCGGAGAGGCTACCGACTGAATGCCGATCCGTCGGACGCGGCGGACCCAAACGCCGCAGCCGGCATGGAACGTGCCAAGACACGATTCTCGCAGCGCGGCTTCATTCTTGCTGCACTCGCTCTCGTTGCGGCGGCGATCGGCGCATACTACGGCGCGGAAGTATGGCGAGCCGCTCCCGTTCGTTCGAGCGACATGCCCAGGATTGCGGTCCTTCCCTTCGACGACATGAGTGCCGGTGCGGATAAGGGATATCTCAGCGATGCCGTTGCCGAGGGGATCATCACCGAGCTGGCGCGGAGCAAGACTTATGCCGTCATCGCGCGGAACTCGAGCTTCAGGTACCGCGATAAGCCCATCGACACCAGGCAGATCGGAGATGAACTCGGCGTCGACTACCTGCTCGAAGGCAGCCAGCAGAAGGCCGGAGACCGGCTGAAAGTGACCGCCCAGTTGCTGAATGCGCATGACGGATCGCATGTCTGGGCCAACACCTACAACCGGGAGATCGGCGATCTTTTCGTCGTCCAGGAGGAGATCATCCGCACGCTTGCGGCTCGGGTCGGGCAAAGGATCGAGCGACCCTTGCCACAGAGCGACGCCGCCCGGGTTAGCGCGCTCAGTTATCTCATGATGGGGTCTGCCGCGAACAAAAAGGATTTTTCTGCCGCGGGGAACGAACTGCTGCGGCAGCTCAGCCTCAAGGCGATTGAAGCGGATCCGAACTCCCAATTCGGCTTTATCGGGCTGGCCTGGTCCTATCGCTTTGACTCGGTATTCTGGCACAAGCAGGAAAACAACCCCGACGAGGCGTTGAAGCGGGCCGCAGAGTACGCCGACAAGGCCATCCTGCTCGCTCCGGACGATGCCAACGCGCATCAAATCCGCGCCCAAATCCATAGTGAAGCCGGCGAGATCGAGCAGGCCATTGCGCAGTTCGATCAGGCGATCGCCCTGAACCCCAGCGCCTCGAATATCCTCGAGGGCAGTGCGGCCCCGCTGCTCTTTGCCGGCCGCACCGACGAAGCGATCGATCGGATCGAGCAGGCCAAAGGCATCGATCCCTTCTACCCCGACTGGTACAACTGGGACATGGGCTGGGCGCTCTATGAAAAGAACGATTGCGGGGCTGCGCTAACGGCGATGCGGAAAATGTCCCCAATCCCGATCGGCGCACACCGAATGCTTGCGGGGATCTACGCTTGTCTGGGAAACCAGCGGGAGGCAAAGGAAGCGCTTGCGGTTTTCCTCAAAGACTCGCCCGGCGACTCCATCAGCAAACAACGCAAGCAGTGGGAGAAGAACTGGACCGCCCCCGGACCCCTCGAGCGCTGGATCGGACACATGCGGTTCGCGGGCTTGCCGGAGTGACGGCTGACCGTATGCGGCCCGGCAGAAGCCAATTGGCCGCAAAAAACCGTTGAAGCCTTTGTGTTGTGGGCGCTGGTTACCCTCAAAGCAGGATCATCCTTCGCAAGAATATTGGAGGTGCGCTCGCACCCCAACTTCTGGAACGGGGCCGACGGCTGCCGTTCATCGGCGATGCCTCGAACTTCCGCAGATGGCGCAACCGCGACCTCCAAAATGGTCGCCAACAATGTCTGCTCTCAGGCAGTGGCAACAGTCACCTCAATGGCCGACATGAGGCGCAGTCCCGATGTCCAGATGGCGAACCGCCGGACCGGCCCGAGAACTCCCAACGGCGCGCTTGAGATCACCCGAGCGCGGCTCTACTAGTCCGAAAACCTCACGCTCACGCCGCGCTGCCGAAAATAGGCCTGCATCAACTTGCGCCCCGAGCGGTTGTTCTGCGCCAACTTGGTCGGATCGAACACCGCCTGTTTTATCCCTTCTCGTGTCAGCGCTGCTTTAAGCGTCGCGATATGTGCGTCGATGTCGGCATTGTCCGCCCGGAGGGAGGCATAGATACTTTCGGTCGCCTGGGCCACGGTCGGTTCGCTCACAGGTGTCGTCCTTTGGTTGGTTGAGCGGCGGCTTACCACAGATTCGCGGCTCCGCCGATGCCGATGAGACCGTCAATCGTCTCTACCGGCATAGCAGGTTCCTGGCGCGACCCGACACCCAGTTGGTCGCTGGAGATATCTGCTTTCTGGCAACCGCAAAATTGGGCTCTGCGTCCAAGTTCAGGCGCTACCCCGCCGCCCCATTCCCCCAGGGCCCATGGAAAGCGCCCTGCCCATCGATGCGCTCGAAGCCGTGCGCGCCGAAGAAATCGCGCTGCGCCTGGATCAGGTTCGAAGTGCCGCGGCCCTGCCGGTAACTGTCGAAATAGGCAAGCGCAGATGACAGGGCCGGCACCGGCGAGCCGGCTTCGGCCGCCCTTGCCACGACACGGCGAAGCGACGGATGTGCCTCCTGCATCAACGAGACGAAAGCCGGCGCCATCAGCAGGTTGGTGGCTGCGCCGCCGGCGCCGAAGGCCTCCGCCATCGTATCGAGGAATTGCGAGCGGATGATGCAGCCGGCCCGCCAGATCTTGGCGATGACCGGCATCGGCAGGTTCCACTTGAATTCCTGCGATGCGCCGCTCATCACCGCGAAGCCTTGCGCGTAGGCGGCGATCTTGCCGGCAAACAGCGCCAGTTCGAGATCGCCGAGCAGGGCGTCCCTATCTCCGGAAATCTTGCTCACGCCGCCGCCATAAACCTTTTCGGCGGCAAGCCGCTCGTCCTTGATCGACGATAGCACGCGTGCCGCCACAGCCGCTTCGATCGCGGTGGCCGGGATGCCGAGCTGCTGCGCCTCGATCACCGACCATTTGCCGGTGCCTTTCTGGCCGGCGCGGTCGAGGATGATGTCGACCACCGGTTTGCCGGTCTTGGGATCGTCGGCAGCCAGCACCTTGGCGGTGATCTCGATCAGGTACGAATTGAGCCGGCCCGTGTTCCACTGCGAAAACACCTCGGCGATTTCTTTCGGCCCCGTGCCTAGCCCGTCGCGCAAGATGCCGTAGATCTCGGCGATCATCTGCATGTCGGCATATTCGATGCCGTTGTGGATGGTCTTCACGAAATGGCCGGCGCCGTCGGTGCCAAGCCACGCCGCGCAAGGCTCGCCCTTGAACTTGGCCGAGATCGCGGTCAGCACCTTTTCGACGCGCTTCCAGGACTCTTCGGTGCCGCCGACCATGATCGAGGGACCGTGGCGGGCGCCCTCCTCGCCGCCGGACACGCCCATGCCGATGAAGGTCAGGCCCGAATCGGTAAGCTCCGAGAAGCGCCGCATCGTGTCGCGGAAATTGGCATTGCCGGCGTCGATGACGATGTCGTTGGCCGACAGCACGCCGCGCAATGCCGCGATCTGCTCGTCGACCGGCTTGCCGGCCAGCACCATGATGATGATCGGCCGCGGCGGCCGGATCGCGGCGGCCAGTTCCTCGAGGCTATAGCAAGGCACCACCCTATCCCTGAGCGCGCCGGCATTTTCGACAAAGGCATCGGTGCGCGCCGCGGTGCGATTGAAGACGGCGATGCGGTGCCCCTTCTCGGCGATATTGAGCGCCAGGTTGGAGCCCATCGTGCCAAGGCCGATCAGGCCGATTTCGGCTTTTTCCATTGTTTCTTCCCTGCTTTCGGATCTTGTTGCTTTGAGCCGCGATTGATGACGATGATTGACGGGCCTTCAATGCCGCGTCAACCGCCTCGCCGAATTGTGTTGCGTGGACCGGCGCTCTCGTCACGGCCTGATGTCGATCGGCGCCTCTATCTTCACCATCTCGAAATCCGAGACCAGGATATCGAGCCGCGCCGTCCACCGGCCGGCGACCGGAATGACGAGATCGTCGACGCGCCAGGTGCCGTCGCCAAGCCTCGTCGCCGGGCGCTTGATGGGTTCGATGCCGGAATCGGGCTTTGATAGCACCAGCGTCACCTGCTTTGCGTCGAGCGGGCCGAAATCGCCGGTCATGATGAAGATCGAAGCGGCAACAGGCCCGGCATGGCCGGGCACAATGCTGAGGTCGGCCATCGCCTGCAGCGTGTGGATATGCACCGATGCCGGCTGTGCCGCGGCGATCGCCAGCGCGCGCGGCGGCGGCGTGAAGCGCCATCCGGCGGCAACGCCGAAGATCGCCAGCACGATCAGCACCTCGATGGCGATCGAGCGGGCCAGCCGCCGCTGGACTTCCGTTTCGCCCGCCTCAGCCGGGGCCGTAAGCTTGAGGCGATTGACGGCGGCGAGCGTGAACAGGAAGACGAGCAGCACCAGCTTGAGCAGCAGCAGCCGGCCGTAAGCGGTATGGACAAGCGCCGACGGCGTTTGCACCTGGATGACGGCGAGCACGATGCCGGCTGCCGCAAGCACGGCCACGACGAACAGGATCGCTCGCGAAAACCGGCGCAGCAACGGCCCGGCTTTGTGCGGCTGCCGTTTCAAGGCAAGACCGAGCGGCGCCAGCGCCCCGGCCCAGATCGCGATACCAGTGGCATGCAGAAACACCATCGGCCGGGTCAGCCATTGCGGCTCGGCGGCACTGGCATGGCCGCTGGCGGCAAGTGCTGCGCCGACGCCAACCAGTCCGGCCAAGGCCAGCGGCTTTGCGTCGGCGTGCGGCACCACCAGCGATAACAGGCCAAGGCCGAGCGCCATCAGCGCGATCAGCACCGTCCAGCCGAAGCTGGTGCCGAGCCCGGTCTGCCAGATGATCGGCTGCGCCAGCCGGGCAAGCGGCGCACCGAGTGCATCCAGCCCCTGGAAACCGAGCGACAGGGGTGCGGCGGCCAGCCCGCACAGGATCGCAGCGACGATCAGGCGCTGGCCGGGTCGCCCGCCTTGCGCCAGCCAGGCCAGCGCAAAGGCACCGCCGACGCCGAAAAACAGGCCGATATACAGAAAGACCTTGCCGATCCAGATCGCGGTTCGAAGCGTCCGGTCGACGGCTTCGGAGGCGGCCGGCGCGGCACTCGGTGCACCGACCGAGAACAGCACCGAGCCGCCGACCGGATGCCCGTCGGCGGAAATCACCCGCCAGCTCAGCACATGCGTGCCGGATTTCAGCGCCTGCGGATTGTCGATCTCGACGGTCTGGCCGCTGAGCCGGAAGGAGGTCAGCGGGATCGACGTGCCGTCGGGCCGCACCAGCGTCAGCACCAGCGGCGAAACCGGTTCGCTGAAGGTCAGCGACATCTGCGACGGGCTCTGCGCCAGCACCGCACCATCAGCCGGCTCGGCCTTGATCAGCGCCGCATGGGCGAAGGCCGGACCAGGCATGGCAATTACGGCGAGCAGCACGATGGCGGCAAGCAGGCCAGCCACAAGCCGGCCAGAATAGTTGCCGGCCATGCAAGCTTGCCGCAGGAAGGATGCCGCGCTCATCTCACCGCCAAGAGCAGCGGCGCGCTCATCCGCCAAAGCGCGCCGCCGGAGCTCACTTCTTCGGCAGCAGCTTGAGGCCGGGCGCCGGAAATTCCAGCGCGTCCTCAGCCTGCCCGGCCGCCGGGATCTCGATCCAGCGATCGGCAACGCCGTCACATTCCTGCACCACCGGGAAATGCAGCGTCTGGCCTGCCGGCAGGTCGGACGCCAGCGTCGCGCGAAAGACGAATTCGTCGTAGAACTCGTCCGGCAGGCTGCCGGCGCTCCAGTCGATCTCCTTAACGCCGCTGGTCACTGCCTGGCCGTAGAGCTGGTAGGACTTCTCGTATTTGCCGTTCTTGACCTGCAGCGTCCAGCCTGGCTTCGGCATCGGTTTGACCGAAAGCACCCCTTCCGGGATCTGCACGCGCAAGGCGGTCGTTGCCTTGCCCTCGCAGCCATGCGGCACCCGAAGAACCGCCTTGTAGGTCGAGCCCACCGCCGCCTCCGGCGTTTCGAGCGTGATGTGGGCAAAGGCCGCGCTGGTCCCGAGGACAAGAAGCACGCAGCCGGGCAAAAGCGATTTCTTCATGATGCTACCTCTCGAAGCGGCCAAGTCAGTCGTCGTCCTGGGGCGCCGCGCTGCCGATGCCTTGCACGGCGAATTCAATCTGCACGGGCCCGGCTTTTTCGAAGGTCAGCGTGGCGGAGAACATTTCGCCCTCCTTGGGCTGCCGCTTCAAATCCCTGAACATCAAATGATAGCCGTTGGGCGCCAATGCGACCTTGCCGCCGGCCGGGATTTCGAGGCCGCCGGTGACCGGCCGCATGGTCATGACGCCATTGCTGACGCCCATCTCGTGCAGTTCGGCCTTGGCCGAGATGTCGGAGGTGATCGACAGCAGGCGATCCGGCGCACTGCCGGTGTTGGTGATGGTGAAGTAGCCGCCGGCTACCTTGGCACCGGCTGGTGTGGCGCGCGACCAGGGGTGCCCGATCTCGAGATCGCCAAGCTTGAACTCATGTGCCAACACCGTCTGGGCGCTGGCGAACAGGAGGGCAATAACGCAAAGGGCGACGCCGAGACGCTGCTCGAAACCACCCAGTGCGAAGCGCCTGCGGCTGGATGCGGCAGCGCGAAAAGAGTGAGACATGATTGCTCCGTGGACTTTAATGGGGGATCGCGCCGATGGCCGGTCGCGAACGATGTCGATAAACGCGCCGGCAAAGCGTTGCGCGGCGCCAACCAGAACGGATCAGGCCGTCGCCGGTGGTGCGCGCGGATTGGACGGAGTGCGGGCGCGGGCGAAATCGCGATGCCGGAAGGCCGGCAGGACAAAGGCGATGGTTTCGACGGAAAGGCTGCGAGCCAGGCTCCCGGCGGCACCGGGCGGCGCGTAGATCGCCGAGACGAGGTTGCAACCAAGCATGCAGCAAGCCGGCATGTGCTGCTGATGCGGATCGCCGGCGGGGAGTTGCGCCGCGCCGTCATGGGTGCAGATCGTGTTGCCGAAAGCATCGAATTGCGAGGCGTTCGGCTCGACGCCGGAAGCAAACGCGCCGAACATCGACTGGAGCACGAAAAGCCACGCCGCGGCGAATGCGACCGGCATGCTCCATCGTCTCCGGCGTATGGTCAAGAACCAGCCTCTTCACGCAGCAACGTCAGCTCTCTAGCACGGAGCCGGCGGCCGGAAAATCGCCAAAACGTTGCTGCGGCAACGCAACACAATCACGCGCGCAGCGGCTGCCTGCCCTCCGGGATCGACGTTAGCAGCGTGTGGCGGGCCGATTTCAGGTGCTTGCGGCAGGCGGCGTCGACCTTGGCGAGATCGCGCGACTTGAGCGCAGCGATATAGGCGAGATGCTCCTGGACCGCGACTTCGTTGCGCTCACGCTCCTGCGCCTTGTTCCACTGGTAGTGGTAGTGGAAGATCATGGCGATGACATCGTAGAAATCGACGATGAAGCGGTTGTGCGACGCCCGGTGGATCAGCCGGTGAAAGCGCTCGTCAAGCTCGGAGAATTCGTTGAAACGCACGGCAATCTCCCGTGCCAGCCGGTGATGCTCGTCTTCCAGGCGGTCGAGGTCGGCCCACACCGGGCTATCCTCGGGCAGAGCGGCAAAGGCTGCGGCCGAGCGCAGTTCGAACATCTCGCGGATTTCGGTCAGCTCCAGCGCGAAGGCGCGGGTAAAGCCTTTCAGCACCCAGTGGCTGTTGCGGCGCTTCTCGATCAGCCCAAAGCGCGAGAAGCGGATCAGGAATTCGCGCACGCTGGTGGTGCCGACGCCGATCTCGCGCGCCAGTTCGAGCTCGTTGATCTGCATGCCGGCTTCGGCACCGCTGGCAAGCAGCCGCCGCATGAAGGAGCGCTCGATGATCTCGGCCAGCGTGTCGGTTTCTTCCTCAGGGAAGAAATCGTCCGGCCGCGGTTCGCGCAGAACCGTCTTGCTGCGCTTGTTCCAGTCGATCAGCCCGGTTTCTTCCATGCGCGCAAGGATGGTGCGGACCGTCGTGCGGCTGACGCCGAGCAGCGTGCCCAGCTCCGGCTCCGAAGGCAGGCTCCTGGTTTCGTCGAGCAGCCTCAGACCGCGATTATAGGCATCCTTGTAAACGTTGTTGCTCTTCGACATCCCCTGCCCCGTGGCGCGCCGCCGTTTGCGTCCGACGTGAAGCGTTTCTCGTGCATGAAACCGGTACCGCTTCGGAAAACATCATGCGCAACGCTAGTTTTGGCTGTAGAGCCTACTTCACGCATCCAAAAGACGCGTCGCGCTCTGGCGAAAAAACAATTGACGCAAAAATGTTTTTTCACGATAAAAGACATTATATGTTAAGAGCCGCGTGTCAATCCGCTCGCGCACCCAGGAACACACCCAGGAAGCTCCCGTGAACGCCGCAAACAGCATTCTTCTGTCTCCCGCCGACAATGTCGCGGTCGCCAATGGCCGCATCGAGATCGGCACCGTGCTGCCGGGCGGCGCCGTCGCCGCCGCAGTGATCGAGCCGGGCCACAAAGTGGCGATCAAGCCGATTGCGGCCGGCGAGGCCGTGGTCAAATACGCCCAGGCGATCGGCCGCGCCACGCAGGACATCGCGCCCGGCGAGCATGTCCATTCGCACAATCTGGTTTTCGAAAGCGGCCGTTTGCCCGTGGTGCCGCCGAGCGAAGCGGTGCATGCGACCGAGGCCGACCGCGCCCGCACCTTCATGGGCTACCGCCGCGCCGACGGCCGCGCCGGCACGCGCAACTTCGTCGGCATTCTCGCCAGCGTCAATTGCTCGGCCACCGTCTGCCACGCCATCGCTGACGCGGCGAACCGCACGCTTCTGCCGCAATATCCCGGCATCGACGGCTTCGTCCCGATCGTCCACGGCCAGGGCTGCGGCATGAGCGCCACCGGCGACGGCATGATGGTGCTGCACCGCACGCTGGCCGGCTACGCCCGTCATCCGAATTTTGGCGGTGTGCTGATGGTCGGGCTCGGCTGCGAGGTCAACCAGCTCACCCTCTATGGCCAGAAGGGCGTTGCCGCGGGAAAACGCCATTTCAACATCCAGGAAGCCGGCGGCTCGCGCAAATCGGTCGAGAAGGCGTTGGTCGTGCTGGCCGAGATTGCCGAAGAGGTCGGCAAGCTTCAGCGTGAGCCGATCCCGGTCAGCGAGATCGTCGTCGGCCTGCAATGCGGCGGCTCCGACGGTATGTCCGGCATCACCGCCAATCCGGCGCTGGGTGCCGCGGTCGACATCCTGGCCGGCGTCGGCGGCATCGGCATCCTTTCCGAGACGACGGAGATCTACGGCGCCGAGCACCTGCTTGCCTATCGCGCCGCAACACCCGAGATCGCCGCCAAGCTCGACGGCTACGTGAAATGGTGGGAAGACCACGTCGCCAAGCATGGCGCATCCATCGACAACAATCCCTCACCGGGCAACAAGCGCGGCGGCCTGACCACCATCCTGGAGAAGTCGCTCGGCGCGGTCGCCAAGGGCGGCCAGACGCCGCTCAACGGCGTCTTCGGCTATGCCGAAAAGGTCACCGGGCACGGGCTGGTGTTCATGGACACGCCCGGCTACGACCCGGTCTCGGCCACCGGCCAGGTGGCGGGCGGCGCCAATGTCATCGTCTTCACCACCGGCCGCGGCTCCTGCTTCGGCTGCCGGCCGACGCCGTCGATCAAGGTCGCCAGCAACTCGACCATGTACCACACCATGGAAGAGGACATGGACGTGAATTGCGGAGTCATCGCCTCGGGCGAAAAGACCATCGCCGGCATGGGCCGCGAGATCTTCGAGCTGATCGTCGAGACGGCTTCGGGCCGCAAGACCAAGAGCGAGGAGTTCGGCTACGGCGACAACGAGTTCGTGCCGTGGCACCTCGGAGCGACGCTCTAAGCCAGTCGCAGACACCTGACGTGATCGCCAGGTGTCACAGTTCGTACACCCCAAAAAAGAATGAACATTCCATATTGACTGAGTGATGGAATTAATATTCCATGCAGCATATTGGAGGAGATTGGCAGCGGAGTTCCGACAGAGCAAGCTTTCCCGCCGAGCCATTCGAAGCGGCCATCAAACATCGCTTGCGCCGACCGAGATGATGCACTATCAAAATGCGGTAAATGTTTTTTATTGATAAAGTTCCGTTTGGGCCGCGCCATCCGAATGGAGCTTCCGTAACATTCACCGGGCGACTTAGGGAGGACTCCTAATGAAATTCGTGACCAGCATTCTCAATCGCCGCGCCTTCGTGGCACTCACGGCCGCCTCGATGCTTGCCGGCGTGATGCATTCGGCACCGGCATCCGCGGCTGACGCGACCATTCCGATCATCGTCAAGGATACTACGTCCTTCTACTGGCAGATCGTTCTGGCCGGCGCCCGTAAGGCCGGCAAGGATCTCGGCGTCAACGTGCCGGAACTCGGCGCCCAGGCCGAGACCGACGTCAACGGCCAGATTTCGATCCTCGAAAATGCCGTCGCCGGCAACCCGGCCGCCGTCGTCATCGCGCCGACCGAAGCCAAGGCGCTCGGCAAGCCGATCGACGAGGCCGCCACCAAGGTCAAGATCATCGGTATCGACTCCGGCGCCGACTCCAAGGCCTTCACCTCGTTCCTGACCACCGACAACATCCAGGGCGGCCGCGTCGCCGCTGACGGCCTTGCCGCAGCCATCGGCGAAGCCAATGGCGGCAAGATTGAGGGCGACGTCGCCCTGATCACCGCGCTTCCGGGCGCCGGCTCGCTCGAACAGCGCGCCCAGGGCTTCAAGGAACAGCTCGCCGCCAAATATCCGGGCCTCAAGCTGGTCGCCGACAAATACGCCGACGGCCAGGCCACCACCGGCCTCAACATCGCCACCGACCTGATCACCGCCAACCCCAACCTCAAGGGCATTTTCGCCTCCAACCTGATCATGGCGCAGGGCGTCGGTCAGGCGATCGCCGAGAACAGCCTCGCAGGCAAGGTCGGGCTGGTCGGCTTCGACAGCGACGAGAAGCTGATCAAATTCCTCAACGACGGCGTCATTTCGGCTCTCGTCGTCCAGGATCCGTACCGGATGGGCTATGACGGCATCAAGACGGCGCTCGCCGCCTCGAAAGGCGAGAAGGTCGAGGCCAATGTCGACACCGGCGCCAATTTGGTCACCAAGGCCAACATGAAGGATCCGAAGATCGACGCGCTGCTCAATCCGAAGCTCGACTGAGGATCGCCGCAAGTGAACTGTTTCCGGGGCCTTTTCGCCCCGGAAACATCCCACTCGTGCCAATCGCGAGGCCAATCTTTGGGGGCCAATCTGGGAGGATTGTCATGATGTCGACGGCGCAGGAACTCCATCCGGCCCCAACGCTGGAACCGGGCAGGACCATTCTCGAACTGCAAGGGCTGGAAAAGCGCTATCCCGGCACCCACGCGCTGAAGCCTGTCGACCTCGCCTTCAAGGCCGGCGAGATCCACGCCATCGTCGGCGAGAACGGCGCCGGCAAATCCACCCTGATCAAGCTTCTGACCGGCGTCATGCCGCGCACCTCCGGCGACGTCATCTGGGAGGGCAAGCCTGCCGCATTGGCAACGCCGCATGAGGCGATGGCGCTCGGCATCAATGCCGTGCATCAGGAAGTCGTCCTGTGCCGCCATCTCACCGTCGCCGCCAACATGTTCCTCGGCGAGGAGGATGCACGTTTCGGCATCCTGCAGCAGCGGGCGATGGTCAGGCAGGCGCAGAAGATCATCGACGATCTCGGCTTCGACCTGCCGGCGCATGTCATGCTGGGTGACCTGACCATCGGCCAGCAGCAACTGATCGCCGCCGCCCGCGCCACCGTGCGCGGCACCAAATTCCTGATCTTCGACGAACCGACCGCCTACCTCACCCGCAAGGAGGCCGACCAGCTGTTCACGCTGATCCGCCGGCTGAAGGGCGAAGGCGTCACCATCATCTACATCAGCCATCGCATGGAAGAAGTGTTCGAGCTCGCCGACCGCGTCTCGGTGCTGCGCGACGGCACGCTGGTCGGCACCAGGAATATCGCCGAGACCAATGACGCCGAGCTGGTCAAGATGATGATCAACCGCTCGATCGAGCAGGTCTACCACAAGGAGCATTTCACCCCCGGCGCGATGCTTGTAGAAACCAGGAACCTGTCCGGCAAGGGTTTCGAAAATGTCTCGATGTCCGTCCGCGCCGGCGAGATCGTCGGCCTCTACGGCCTGATCGGCGCCGGCCGCAGCGAGTTCGTCACCACGCTCTATGGCCGGCACCGCAAATCGGCCGGCCAGATCCTGTGGGAGGGCAAGGAGGTCAAGGTCAATTCCGAACATGACGCGATCAGGCTCGGCATGGCGCTGGCCCCGGAAAGCCGCCGCGACCAGGGCCTCTGCCTCAACCTGCCGGTCGGGCTCAACCTCAATCTGCCGATTTACAAGCGCATCTCGAATAATCTGCTGATCTCCCGCGCGCAGGAAAAGGCGCAAGCCGATCGCCAGATCGCCGACCTGCGCATCAAGACGCCGACGCGCGGCGCGCTGGCCTCCAGCCTGTCCGGCGGCAACCAGCAGAAGATCGTCATCGGCAAATGGCTCGCCCATGGCGCCAAGCTGTTCATCTTCGACGAGCCGACTGTCGGCGTCGATGTCGGCACCAAGGCCGAGATCTACCGCCTGTTTGGCGCGCTGCTGTCCAAGGGAGCCGGCATCATCCTGATCTCGTCCTACCTGCCGGAGGTCTATGAGCTCGCCGACACGCTGCACGTGTTCCGGCGCGGCAAGCTGGTGGCCACGCATGGGTTTCGTACCGCTGACCACGAGGAGATCCTCACCCAGGCGCTGGCCGAGAAACAAGAAAAACCGGGAGGACGGATATGAGCACCGAGGCGATCGCTGTCGAAAGGCCGAAACGCAATTACAACGCCCTGTTCGGGCTGACACTGCTGGCGCTGCTGGTTCTTTTGTGGGTCATCCTGTCGGTGGCGACGCCGAGCTTCGCCTCCGCCAACAACATCTCCAACCTGTTGCGGCAAGGGTCGATGATCGCCATCCTGGCGGTCGGCCAGACCTTCGTCATCATCACCGGCGGCATCGACCTTTCCGTCGGCGCCGTGGTCGGCTTCGCCACCGTCATCGTCGCGATGCTGATCAACGCCGGCACACCGGTTTTCCTCGCCATCCTGATCACCTTGCTGGTCGGCGTCGCCATCGGCATGTTCCATGGCTTCGGCATCGTCAAGATGGGCCTGCCGCCCTTCATCATCACCCTGGCAACGCTGACCTCGCTGCGCGGCATCGGCCTGTTGATGACCAACGGCAACTCGATCTCGATCAACAACGACGCCTTCCAGACGTTCTCGCGCAGTTCCTTCGTCGGCGTCCCCAATCTGTTCTGGATGGTGATCCTGGTCGGCATCCCGGCCTACATCTTCCTGCACCACAGCCGCTGGGGCCGCTATCTGTTCTCGGTCGGCTCCAACGCCGAGGCGTCGCGTCTGTCGGGCGTCAACGTCCAGCGCACCATCTACATGGCCTACACGCTGTCCGGGCTGTGCGCGGCCTTCGTCGGCGTGCTGCTTGCCTCGCGCATCGGCATCGGCAATCCGACGCAGGCCGAGGGCTGGGAATTGCAGGCGATCGCCTCCTCGGTGATCGGCGGCACCTCGTTGTTCGGCGCTGTCGGCTCCGTGCACGGGCCGCTGCTCGGCGCCTTCATCCTTGCCACCATCAACAACGGCGCCAATCTGCTTAACGTCAACGCCTTCTGGCAGCGCATCATCACCGGCGTGCTGATCATCGTCATAGTCTATTTCGACGGGCTGCGCCGCCGCGGCAAATAGATCGCCTCCCAACAGCCGGCCTCGCGACAGCAGAGCCGGCGGTGCCATGAACCGACTGGATTGAAGCATGAAAGCCGTCGTCTGCCGCTCGCCCGGCGAACTTGTCCTCGAAGATCGCCCGGCGCCTGGCGCGCCGCCCGCCGGCTGGGCGCTGGTCGCCGTCAGCCATGTCGGCATCTGCGGCACCGACTATCACATCTTCGAAGGCAAGCACCCGTTCCTCGCCTATCCCCGCATCATGGGCCACGAGGTTTCCGGCACCGTGATCGAGGTTGGCGAGGACGTCGATCTCGCCGTCGGCGAAGCGGTGATCGTCAATCCCTATCTCGCCTGCGGCAAATGCATCGCCTGCCGGCAAGGCAAGCCCAATTGCTGCATCAGGATCGAGGTGCTCGGCGTCCACCGCGACGGCGCCATGTGCGAGCAGCTCCTGGTGCCGGCGCAAAATCTTTATCCGGCAAACGGCCTGTCGCTGGCCGATGCCGCCGCCGTCGAATTCCTGGCGATCGGCGCCCATGCCGTGCGGCGCTCGCTGGTTGATCCAGGTGCGCGCACGCTGGTCATCGGCGCCGGCCCGATCGGGCTCGGCACGGCGCTGTTCGCCCGCATCGCCGGGCTCGACGTGACGCTGCTCGACATGAGTGCGGAGAGGCTGGGTTTCGCCGAAAGCGAACTCGGCTTCGCGACCCTCGACGGCTCGCGAGGCACCGCTGCCGACCTGGTGCGGGAAGCAACCGGCGGCGACGGCTTCGATGTGGTCTTCGACGCCACCGGCAGCACCCGGTCGGTGCAGTCGGCCTTCGCCCATGTCGCGCATGGCGGGGCGCTGGTCCTGGTCAGCGTCGTCAAGGACGACATCGCCTTTTCCGATCCCGAATTCCACAAGCGCGAGATGATGCTGATCGGCAGCCGCAACGCCCTGCGTGCCGATTTCGACCATGTCGCCGCCTCGATCCGCAACGGCGCGGTGCCGCTGGCAAAGCTGGTCACCCACCGCACCACGCTTGGCGAGACGCCGCGTGACCTCGCCCGCTGGGCGCATGAGAAGTCCGGCCTGATCAAGGCTGTCATTCAGGTCGGATGATGCCAGGGCTGGCGCATCTCAGAGCGCCGACAGTTTGAGCTCGATCCGCTCGGCCGGGAAGCGCGACTCCGAAAACTGTATCGGCTGACCGTCGGGCGTGACGTTGACGGCGACCGTCACCAGCACGATGGCGCCGGGCTGCAGCTCGAGGTCGGCAAGGTCGGCGGCATCCGCATGGCGCGCCGACAGCACTGTCGATTGCCGGAGATAGTCGTCGATGCCGAAACGTGCCAGCGATGCCGTGATCGAACCGGTTTCCGCCATGGCGGCATCGATGCCGGCAAAGCGCCTGGCATCGAACCAGCCGGCAGCGCGGGACACCGGCATTCCATCGGCTTCGCCGCGCGTTTCCAGGCGTATCACATCGGCCCCCTTCGCAAGGCCTAAGCCCTCTGCGACACGACGGTTGGCCGGCTCGACCGATGACGCGAGCAAGGTGATATGCCGCTCGGACGCCTGTCCTTGCAATCCCTCCGAAAAGCGGGTGCGCGCGCCGATCGGATAGGACAGCCGCCTGCGCGAAAGCACGAAGGTGCCGCGCCCCTGCTCCGCCCTGAGCACACCCTCCTGCACCAGCGCTGCGATGGCGCTGCGCACCGTATGGCGGTTGACGCCATAGCGTTCGGCCAACGCGATCTCGGGCGGCAGCGCGGCATTCTCGGGAAAATCGCCGACGGCGATCGAATGCAGGATCTGGTCGGCGATCTGCCGCCACAGCGCGACACCGCTGCGCCGCTCGATGCTGCTGGGCTGCCCGATCATTTCCGCCCCCGATCTTTTTGCCCCAGACATTTTCCTCGTGTCATGCACTCGTCATGGACACGCATTAGAAAATAGATATAATTTGTATAATTGTCTATATCAATAGACAAATGAACGCAGACGAGGAGCACCGGCCATGCGAGGACGGGAAGTGCGAGAGCAGGCCGAGCGCAAGGCCTTGATGGCGACGCTGGCCCAATCGGCCGGCGACGATATCGTCCGCCTCTGGGACGAAGCCGGCCTGCCTTCTGAGGCGGAACTTCTGCGTGGCCCCGAAACCGGCTTGGTTACCGTGCGTGGCAGCATTGGCGGCGGCGGCGCGCCCTTCAATGTTGGCGAGGCGACGGTCACCCGCGCCACGGTGCGGCTTGCGTCCGGCCATGTCGGCCACTGCTATGCGCTCGGCCGCGACAAGCAGAAGGCAAGGCTGGCGGCAATCGCCGACGCGCTCTGGCAGGATCCTGCCTACCGCAACGAGGTCGAGACCAGGATCGTCGCGCCCTTGCAAGCGGCACTGGCCAAGGCGCGTGACCAGCGCCGCGCCGAGACGGCGGCGACCAAGGTCGATTTCTTCACCATGGTGCGCGGAGAAGACTGATGGACGCTGCTGTGCAATCGATCGAAGGCGGCTTTGCCGACCCGGTGTTCAACGCCCAGACCGTATTCCGTGTCGTCATGGACGCGATGGTGCGCCCGGGCAGCGTGCAGCCGCTGCCGGCCCTCGCCCAGCCGCCGGCGCCGCTATCGGTCACCGCCGGCGCCATTGCGCTGGCGCTGTGCGACAACGACACGCCGCTCTGGCTCGACCTGGTTTTGCAGGGGTCGGCGGCGATGAAATCCTGGCTTGGCTTCCATACCGGCGCGCCGCTGGCCAACACCCCGGCCGACGCGCATTTCGCGCTGATCGCCACGCCGGCCGAGATGATGGCGCTCGACGGCTTTTCGCAAGGCACCCAGGATTATCCCGATCGCTCCACGACGCTGATCCTCGAGGTCGGCGATCTCGTCTCCGGCGCTCCGCTGCTGCTCGAAGGCCCCGGCATCGAGACGACGGCGACGATCGCGCCGGCGCAAATGCCGCGTCATTTCGTCGAGCAATGGAAGCAGAACAACCAGCGCTTTCCGCGTGGCGTCGACGTCATCCTCGCCACCACCGACGCAATTGCCTGCCTGCCGCGTACGACGCGCATCAAGATCATGGAGGCGTAGCATGTACGTCGCGGTAAAGGGTGGCGAAGCGGCCATTCGCAATGCTCACAAACTGCTCGCCGACCGCCGGCGCGGCGATCGTTCGGTGCCCGCACTTCGGCTCGACCAGATCGTCGAGCAGCTGGCGCTCGGCGTCGACCGAGTGATAAGCGAAGGTTCGCTTTATGATCGCGAACTGGCGGCACTCGCCATCGTCCAGGCGCGCGGCGACATGATCGAGGCGATCTTCCTGGTTCGCGCCTATCGCACCACGCTGCCGCGTTTCGGCTACACCAGGGCGATCGACACCGGCACGATGCTGGTCGAGCGGCGCGTGTCGGCGACCTACAAGGACCTGCCCGGCGGCCAGCTGCTCGGCCCGACCTTCGACTACACCCACCGGCTGCTCGATCCCGAGCTTGCCGCCGGCGGCGATGTCGCCGAACCGGAACAGCGTGCAGGCGAAGCGGAGGCGATGCCGCGCGTCTCGGCCATCCTCGCCCGCGAAGGCCTGATCGAGCCCGACGGCGACATGCCTGGGGATCATGTCCCCGGCGACATCACCCGCGAGCCGCTCGAATTCCCGATGGCGCGTGACATCCGCCTGCAGGCGTTGTCGCGCGGCGACGAGGGGTTTCTGCTGGCGCTCGGCTATTCCACCCAGCGCGGCTACGCGCGCAACCATCCCTTCGTCGGCGAGGTTCGCATCGGCGAGGTCGAACTGGAACTGGACGTGCCGGAACTGCCCTTTGCCGTGCCGCTCGGCAGCATCCGCGTCACCGAATGCCAGATGGTCAACCAGTTCAAGGGCTCGGCCAAGGCGCCGCCGCAATTCACCCGCGGCTACGGCCTCGTCTTCGGCCAGAGCGAGCGCAAGGCGATGGCCATGGCGCTATGTGACCGCGCTCTACGCGCCTCGGAACTCGGCGAGGACGTCGTCTCCGCCGCGCAGGACGAGGAGTTCGTCATCTCGCATTCCGACAATGTCCAGGCGACCGGCTTCGTCGAGCATCTGAAGCTGCCGCACTATGTCGACTTCCAGGCCGAGCTCGACCTCGTGCGCCGCATGCGCGCCGAGCATGATGCCCGCGAAAACGCCGGCAAGGGCGAAGAGGAGAGGGAGGCAGCGGAATGAGTGCACAACCAGCGGATATAGCCACCTACAACTTCGCCTATCTCGACGAGCAGACCAAGCGGATGATCCGCCGCGCCATCCTCAAGGGCATCGCCATTCCTGGCTATCAGGTGCCGTTCGCCTCGCGCGAAATGCCGATGCCCTATGGCTGGGGCACCGGCGGCGTCCAGGTCACCGCTTCGATCATCGGCCCGGATGATGTGCTCAAGGTCATCGACCAGGGCGCCGACGACACCACCAATGCGGTTTCGATCCGCGCCTTCTTCAAGAAGGTCGCCAATGTCGCCGTCACCACCGAGACGGCCAAGGCGACCGTCATCCAGACCCGCCACCGTATCCCCGAACACCCTTTGGCGGCCGGTCAGGTGCTGGTCTACCAGGTGCCGATCCCCGAACCGCTGCGCTTCCTCGAGCCACGCGAGACGGAGACGCGCAAAATGCATGCGCTGGAGGAGTATGGTCTGATGCATGTAAAACTCTACGAGGATATCGCCAGGCACGGCCGCATCGCCACGACCTATGCCTATCCGGTCAAGGTCGAGGGCCGCTATGTGATGGATCCCTCGCCGACACCGAAGTTCGACAATCCGAAGATGCACCGTTCGCCGGCTTTGCAATTGTTCGGCGCCGGCCGCGAAAAGCGCATCTATGCACTGCCGCCCTTCACCGATGTGGTCAGTCTCGACTTCGAGGATCATCCGTTCGAGGTACAGACCTTCGACCAGCCCTGCGCACTGTGCGGGGCCGAGAACGTTTATCTCGACGAGGTCATCCTCGACGACCATGGCGGCCACATGTTCGTCTGCTCCGATACCGATCATTGCGAGAAGCGGCGCGAACAAGGCCATCGCGGCCACCTTGCGCCTGAAACCCCTCTTGCCCTGGAAAAAACGGAGCCGGCGCAATGACCGACGAACCGCTGCTGCGCGTCTCGGCGCTGTCCAAATTCTACGGCTCGCGCGTCGGCTGTGAAAACGTCACCTTCGATTTGTGGCCGGGCGAGGTGCTGGCGGTGGTCGGCGAATCCGGTTCCGGCAAGACGACGCTGCTCAACTGCCTGTCGACGCGGCTGCTGCCCTCTTCAGGCGCCGCCAGCTATCGGATGCGCGACGGCCAGTTCCGCGAACTCTATCGCATGAGCGAGGCCGAACGCCGCTTCCTGATGCGCACCGATTGGGGCTTTGTCCATCAGAACCCCGCCGACGGGCTGCGCATGACGGTGTCGGCCGGCGCCAATGTCGGCGAGCGGCTGATGGCGGTCGGCGACCGTCACTATGGCAGAATCCGTGCGACGGCGGTCGACTGGTTGTCGCGTGTCGAGATCGACGAAGACCGCATCGACGACGAGCCGCGCGCCTTTTCCGGCGGCATGCGCCAGCGCCTGCAGATCGCCCGCAACCTCGTTACCGGCCCACGGCTGGTGTTCATGGACGAGCCGACCGGCGGCCTCGACGTCTCGGTGCAGGCGCGCCTGCTCGATCTGTTGCGCGGGCTGGTCACCGACCTTGGCCTGGCAGCCATCGTCGTCACCCACGACCTCGCGGTGGCGCGGCTGTTGTCGCAGCGCATGATGGTGATGAAGGACGGCCGCGTCGTCGAAAGCGGCCTCACCGACCGCGTCCTCGACGATCCGCGCGCGCCCTACACGCAATTGCTTGTTTCCTCGATTCTACAGGTCTGAAGATGATTGCTCCGCCGTACCCCCCTCTGGCCTGCCGGCCATCTCCCCCTCAAGGGGGGAGATTGGCTGTCGCTCTCGGTTTCGCCAGTCTTCAACGTTGCAGAACAGGCGCAACGAAAAGGCTGCCGATCTCCCCCCTTGAGGGGGAGATGCCTGGCAAGGCAGAGGGGGGTGCTGGCCCGCAAACGAACGACGATTGGAGAACCTTCTGATGCCGACCCCGCTCGTTGTCTCCGATGTCGCCAAGAGCTTCACCATGCATCTGCGCGACGGCATCAAACTGCCGGTGGTCGCCGGTGTCTCGTTCGCGATCAGGGCCGGCGAATGCTCCGTGCTCGGCGGCCCGTCCGGCGCCGGCAAGAGCTCGATCCTGAAAATGCTCTACGGCAATTATGCCGTCGACGCAGGCCAGATCATCGTCCAGCACGAGGACGGGCTGATTGACCTGCCTTCGGCCAGCCCGCGCACCGTGCTAGCTGTGCGCCGGCTCACGATCGGTTATGTCAGCCAGTTCCTGCGCACTGTACCGCGCGTCTCGGCGCTCGATGTCGTGGCCGAACCGCTGGTCGAGCGCGGCGAAGAGCGCGAAGTAGCGCGCGGTAAGGCGCGCGCCTTGCTGGCGCAGTTGAACCTGCCGGAGAAGCTCTGGGCGCTGCCGCCGGCGACGTTCTCCGGGGGCGAACAGCAGCGCGTCAACATCGCGCGCGGCTTCATCACCGAGCACCCGATCCTGCTGCTCGACGAGCCGACCGCCTCGCTCGATGCCAGGAACCGCGACGTGGTGATTTCCCTGATCGCCGCGAAGAAGGCGGCGGGCGTCGCTTTGCTCGGCATCTTCCACGATCACGACGTGCGCGAGGCTGTGGCCGATCGCATCATCGACGTGACCGCCTTCGCCGCGGGGAAAATCGCGGCATGACGAGGAAATTGTCGGAGGCGCCGCTGGTCCACGAGACGGCGGAGATCGAGAGCTCGACGCTTGGCCGCTGGACCGAGATCGCCGAACGCAGCCGGGTCTCCGAGAGCATTCTCGGCGACTATTCCTACATGATGCAGGACTGCGCCGTCTGGTGCGCGACGATTGGCAAATTCGCCAACATCGCCGCTAGCGTGCGCATCAATGCCACCAATCATCCGACCTGGCGGCCGACGCTACACCATTTCACCTATCGCGCCTCCGACTATTGGGACGACGCCGAGCACGAGAGCGAATTCTTCGCTCAGCGCCGCGCCAAACGCGTCACCATCGGCCACGACACCTGGCTCGGTCACGGCTCGACCATCCTGCCCGGCGTCACCGTCGGCGATGGCGCGGCGGTCGGTGCCGGGGCGGTCGTCTCGAAGGATGTGGCCCCCTACACCATTGTCGGCGGCGTACCGGCCAAGCCGATCCGCGAACGCTTCGACCGCCGCACTGCGGAACGCTACCAGGCGCTCGCCTGGTGGGACTGGGATCACGCCCGGCTGCGCGCCACGCTCGACGATTTTCGGGAACTGTCGGCCAATCAGTTTTTGGAGAAGCATGGGGGTTGACGCCCCGAATAAGTCAGCCGCTCAGGCAAATGTCCAAAATAATAGAAAGAAATCCTAACGTGATTAGAATAGCAACACCAGTCTGATTTAACCTGATAAGTTCTATAAATTTTTTGTCATAACCAATATCTACAAGTGATTTTTGTTTTTCTTCAATCTTATTTGCGAAATTTATCGTAACTAACGCGATTAAAAAAATGAGAATCATTAGAATAATGGCCGCGTCGCGCCCATTTCCATAATTGTACAAGTATCCCGATATTGGATGGTTCAAGCTACCAACCCGATATACGGACATCAAAACCAGGGCCACTGTGAAACTTATCGCAGCGACTACCCCTGCAGCATACAGCCGCAACCACTGGCGCCAACGTAGCAATTAGGAAGCCTCTCTTTGATACGGATTTGAATCTTTATTTCAATCTTGATGATGTGCAACCCCGGCAGAATCGCTTGGCGAATCCTGCCTTTGATATTCTACTTCTTGGCACGGTTTTCATGTCCCTGACACATCGTCGGGGCAGGACGCGGCCTTTCCTCTGGAGATCGCAATGCCTGTTTCAGTCAAACCTTCGCTCGCCGGATTCTTTGCCGGCGCCAACCCGACCCCTCCGCTGCATCTCGGCAGGCGCTACGACACCTCTGGTAATTTTCTCAACGAGCCCGGCAACACGGTCGTCTGCCATCTCGTCAATGGCTCGGCTTCAGAAGCGGGGGTCATCGAGGTGCGTGAGCGGATGCGCGCGATGCCCGATGCCGACCGGCTGGCCTTCACGCCGGTCTCCAGCCTGCACATGACGCGCTTCCAGGGCATCATCGAACATCGCCGCCGCCTTCCCTACTGGCCGCAGGACGTGCCCCTCGACACCAGCATCGACGCCATGACCCGCCTCTATCTGGAACGCCTGAACGGCTTCAAAGGCTGCGGTGCTTTCAACGTCAGGGTCGTTGAAATCGTACCGACTGGCCTGACCGTCGCCGGCGCTTCCACCGAGGACCGGCGCGTTATGCGTTCCTGGCGCGATGCCCTGTCGGTGCCGTTCGGATACCGGCATCCCGACCACGACAACTATGTGTTCCACATCACCTTCGCCTACCCGATTCGGCGCCTGGACGACGACCGGGCATCCGCATGGCAGGATCTGTTCGATGACTGCCTGTCGCTCCTTGCGCATCAGGCACCGGTGATCGAGCTGCGACCACCGGCTTTCTGCAGCTTCAGCGACATGAAGCATTTCGAGGAGCTTGTTGTGCTGGGTTGATCGCGCTGCGAGGCTGTGGGCGGTAACAAAACTGACATCAATCCGACACCGCAGGTTCATGCGGCTGCGCTAGCGAGAGTTAACAGACCTTCAATTGCGACTGGACTGGAGCCTGCACCATGTCAGCTACGCTCGAAATCCGCGGCGTCACCCGACGGTTCGGCAAGAACACCGCCGTCAGCAATGTTCACATCTCCATTCCGCAAGGCCAGATGGTCGGCATCATCGGCCGCTCCGGCGCCGGCAAATCGACGCTTCTGCGCATGATCAACCGCCTCATCGATCCGAGCCAGGGATCCATCCTGTTCGACGGCGTCGAGGTCTCCGGGTTGCGCGGCTCGCCGCTCCGGCGCTGGCAGCGCGACTGCGCCATGATCTTCCAGCAATTCAACCTGGTGCCGCGCCTCGACGTGCTGACCAATGTGCTGCTCGGCCGGCTCAACCACCGTTCGACCCTGTCCAACCTGTTCGGCATGTTTTCCCGCGGCGAATGCGCCGAGGCGGTTGCAGCTCTCGAGCGCCTCGACATCGCCCGCACCGCGCTGCAGCCTGCTGGCACCCTTTCCGGCGGCCAGCAGCAGCGCGTTGCGATTGCGCGTGCCATGATGCAACAGCCGAAGGTGTTGCTCGCCGACGAGCCGATCGCCTCGCTCGACCCGCTCAACGCCAAGGTGGTGATGGATTCGCTGCAGGACATCAATTTGCGCGAAGGCATCACCGTCATCACAAATCTCCATACGCTTGATACGGCCCGCAACTATTGCAACCGCATCGTCGGCATGGCCGCCGGCAAGGTGGTCTTCGACGGCCCGCCCGAAGACCTCAACCGCGAGGCCGTGCGCATGGTCTACGGCGCCGACAGCAATGGCGCCGAAATCTCCGAGGCCATCACCTCGACCATTGTCGCCGTCAAACAGAAGATCGCTGCATCCGCCGGACCGCTCGAGCCAGCGTTTCCTGGTTGCTGAGAACGGCCTGATCGCTCGCCCGCGTCAAAGGCACCCGTCAAAAATTCGAACGCTACCGGCGCGAGGCCGGGACCAACAGGAGAGAGATAATGTTCAGGAAGATGGTTTTCGGTGCGGTTTCATTGCTCGCCATCGCAGCAAGTGCTGCTCACGCCCAGGATATCAAGGAATTCCGCGTCGGCATTCTCGGCGGCGAGAACGAAGCGGACCGGCTGCGCAACTTTCAGTGCCTCGCCGATCATCTGAAGACCGAATTCGGTTTCGAAAAGGTCTCGCTGTTCCCGGCTGCCGACTATGATGGCGTCATCCAGGGCCTGCTCGGCGGCACGCTCGATTTCGCCGAGCTTGGCGCGTCAGGCTATGCCAGCGTCTATCTCAAGGATCCGAACGCCGTCACCCCGATCCTCACCACCCAGCAGACCGACGGCGCGACCGGTTATTATTCGATTGGCCTGGCGCTGAAGTCGTCCGGCATCACCGACATCAAGTCGGCAAAGGGCAAGAAGCTCGGCTATGCCGACCCGGATTCGACCTCCGGCTATCTGATCCCGCTGACCCAGATCCCGAAGGACACCGGCGCTTCGAACGAAACCTTCTTCGCCTCGACGCAGTTCAATGGCGGTCACGAGAACAACGTTCTCGCCGTCCGCGACGGCAAGGTCGACGTGGCGGTTGACGATTCTTCCGGCATCGGCGACTTCAAGAACGGTTACACGTCCGGCACCTTCCACAAGGAAGTCGCCAAGGGCGCCGTCGACCCCAACGACTTCGTCGAAGTCTGGCGTTCTGGCCTGATCCCGAACGGCCCGCTGGTCGTGCGCACCGCGCTCGGCGGCGATATGACCGCCAAGCTCGCCAACTTCTTCACCAGCCTGCCGGCCAAGGACAAGCCCTGCTTCGAGGCCATCGAAGGCGGCGATTTCACCGGCTACGTTCCGGTGAAGCCGGACTTCTACAGCGTCATCGTCGAAGCCCGCAAAGCCGCGATCGGCGGCTGACGACAATTGCGGAAAGGGCGGCGTCCATTAGAGCGACGTGCGTCCACTTGGACGCACAAAGTACGCTCTAACACTTAGATGCCGCATCGTGCTTTCCGAAAGTCGAACTTCGACTTTCGGGCCGATGCGGTCGCCGCCCTTTTTGCGTGTCCGCTCGTGACCCCGTATGACCTTCGCCGCTACAATTCGTTCAGACGCGGTCCGGCAGGCAGCAGACGCCTGGCGACGCCAGACGTCCTTGCGCCGGTTCTACACGGCGCTCGGCATCGGCTTACTGCTTGTCGCCATGTGCACAGCCATGTGGTTCGCCGACGAGGCCAATGCGGGGCATTTCTTCGATCGGCTACCGCACATACTGGATTTCCTTAGTTGGCTTGTTCCCAAGGACTGGAACGACGTCTGGCGGGCGCTGTTCGACATCGCATCGCCGCACGACAAGGGCAGCCAGGAGTTCAATTTCCCGCTTGGTCGCGTCTATCTCTGGGGCGGCTTTTATCTACCCGAATATTTCGAGCTGATGCTCACCACGCTTAACGTGGCGCTGGTTTCCACTTTCATCGGCTTTGTCTTTGCGGTGCCCTTTTCCTTCATCGCCGCGCGCAACTTGACGCCCAGTCCGGTGCTCAGGCTCGTCGTCAAGCGCTTCATGGAACTGCTTCGCGCCTTCCCGGAGATCGTCATTGCCGGCCTGTTCGCAGCCATCCTCTCGACCGGCCCGGTCGCGGCCATCATCGCCATCGGCCTGCATTCGATCGGCGCCCTCGGCAAGCTCTTCTACGAGATCAATGAAAACATCGACATGCGCGCCGAAGAAGGCCTGCGCGCGGTCGGCGCCAACTGGTTCGAGCGCGTGCGCTTTGCCGGCCTGCCGCAAGTGCTGCCCAATTTCATGTCCTACACGCTGCTCAGGATCGAGATCAATGTGCGTATCTCGACCATTATCGGCGCGGTCGGTGGTGGCGGCATCGGCGAGGAACTGAAGCTCTCCATCTCGCGCGGTTTCGGCGCCAAGACGCTGGCATTGGTGCTGCTGCTGTTCACGACGATCTTCCTCGTCGACCAGTTTTCCGCCTGGCTACGCCGCAAGCTCGTCGGTGAGCAGGCATTCATGATGGGCGCCTGACCATGATCCCAAAAAGTGGATTCCGGTTTTTGGAAAAGATCATGGCAAATCAACAAGAAGACTGCCCATGGCCGCAATGACCGCCGATGAGATGCAGTCGATCGAGGAGCGCTTTCCCCAAGTGTTCCGGCGGCCCCTGTACAAACGCTTCGGCCCGCTGGTCCTGTTCACCGGCATCCTGCTCTACCTCCTCTACGCCTTGTGGTTCTTCAGCCTGCCGCAAGTGCTGAGGGAATCGCACTGGGAGCGCCTGCCGCTCTTCCTGACGCAATGGATCAGCTACGATCTGCAGCCGGAATTCCGTCTCGACCAGCCTCAGATCACACCCAGATACCCGCGTTTTTCGGCGCTTGGCGAAGACCCGCATCCCGATTGGGTCATCACCAATGCCAACGGCTCCTACACCATCCTGATCGACGGCCGAGCCAAATCCGTCACCTTCGACAAGGCCGAGGCGACGCTTGTCGCCTTTGGCCGGACGGTGCCGGTGTCGTTGGCCAGCGGCAAACCGGTAATATCCGGCCCGGTGCCGGAGTGGATCACCGTGCATGACGACGAAATCGTCGCCAGGATGGGCTTTGCCGGCGAGGTCCGTATGACCGTCGATCGCGTCAAGGTCCGCAAGCGCTTCCTTGGCTGGGCGAATTTCGTCTTCGACACACGCTCGCCCTTCTTCGGCAAGTCACCCGGCGACGTGGTCTCGTTGCTGATGTCCGGACCCCAGCTCAAGCCGGGCACATCCAATCTGGCACTGGCCGGCGACAACATCTGGAACAACGCCCAGTGGCAGCATGGCGATGTCTGGACGAAGCTGTTCCAGACCATCGTCATGGCGTTTCTCGGCACCTTGCTCGGCGGCATCGTTGCCTTCCCGCTTGCCTTCTTCGCCGCACGCAACATCACCCCGAGCGGCCTGCTTAGCCAGGTGCTCAAGCGGTTCTTCGATTTCATGCGTTCGGTCGACATGCTGATCTGGGCGCTGTTCTTCACCCGCGCCTTCGGCCCGGGTCCGCTTGCCGGCAGCGCCGCGATTTTCTTCACCGAGATCGGCACGCTCGGCAAAGTCTATTCGGAAGGCCTCGAGAACATCGACGACAAGCCACGCGAGGGCATCCAGTCGACCGGCGCCAACGGCTTGCTGGTGCAGCGCTATGGCGTGCTGCCGGAAGTGATCCCGGTCTTCATCAGCCAGACACTCTATCAGTGGGAATCCAACACCAGGGGCGCGACGATCATCGGCGCCGTCGGTGCCGGTGGCATCGGCCTGAAGCTCTGGGAGGCGATGCGCACCAATTCCAACTGGGCCAATGTCTTCTACATGGTGCTCTTGGTCCTGCTCGTCGTTTTCATCTTCGACAACATTTCCAATTTCCTGCGCCGCCGCTTGAGCAGGACGATCCACGACTACAACCGGATCCAGGCCGGCCAGGATTAACGGGGGCGTTGCGCAGGCGTGCGGTTAGGGCGCCTTCCTCCATCCATTCCTGATATGCTTGTAGCCGTCGCGGTAGACGGCTTCCGGGCTTTCGGAAAAGTCGCGCCACACCTTGGTGGCCCCGGCCAAATCCTTCAGCGAGCGGCCGAACGCCTCGATTGTCAGCCAATCGTCATAGCCGCTGTTGCGAATGGCTGAGAAAGTCTCCTTCCAGGGGATGTGGCCGCGGCCCGGCACGCCGCGATCATTCTCCGAAATATGGATATGGACGACGTTCTTGCGGTTGCGCGAATAGGCGCCGATCGGGTCGGCCTCTTCGATGTTGGCATGGAAGGTGTCGTACATCGCCTTGATGTGCGGCCGGTCGATCGCGTCGATATGCTCCGACAAATCGTCCATCGTGTTGAGCAGATAGCATTCGAAGCGGTTGAGCGCCTCCAGCCCGATGGTGACACCCTTGTTGCCGGCATGGTCACCGATGGCGCGCTGCGAAGCGATCGAACGTTTTTTCTCGGCCGCCGTCGGCCCGCTGCCGGAGAAGGCCCCGAGTGTCGAATGCAGCGGGCCGCTCAACGTGTTCGCGCCAAGCGCCTGAGCGCAGTCGATCGCCGACTTCATGTAGTCGATGCCGGCCTTGCGCGTCGAGGCATCCGGCGAGATCAGGTTCATCGCCGGATCGCCCATCGCCGAGACGGCGGTGCGTTGCAGCCCGATACGGTCGAGCAGCTCGCCGAGTTTCCTGTAGTCGTCCGGCGTGCCGGAGAAGACCGGTATTTCGACGCCGTCGAAGCCGGTCGCCTTGATGTCCCTGAGTAGCGGCTCGTGTTTTTTCGAGACACTGGTCGTCCACAACAACATGCACATGCCGATTTTCATCGACGCCCCCTCCCTTTGACGGCCGGGCTTGCTCCTCTGGCGACTTCGCCACAAGCCCCCTCATCCGGCCGCTTCGCGGCCACCTTCTCCCCGCTGGGGAGAAGAAGCAGACGCCAACGCTGGCGATCTCCTCTCCCCTCGGGGAGAGGTCGGATTGCCCCGAATTGCCCTTGCAATTCGGCTGGCAATCCGGGTGAGGGGGGCTTCCCGTTAACCGGACGCAGCGATTAAAGTTTCGTCCACGCCCCATTCTTCTTCGACGACTTCACGCAGGCCTCAATGAAGGCCATGCCCTCGACGCCGTCCTCCACGGTCGGGAAGACGACATCCTTGGCCGGCTTGCCGCCCTTCTGGCGCGCCGCACGAATAGCCCGCGCGGCTTCCTGGTAGATATTGGCAAAGCCTTCGAGATAGCCTTCCGGATGCCCTGGCGGAACGCGGCTGACGCGCCCGGCGACGGGGAGCGCGCCGGCGCCGTTTCGGGTGATCAACTGCTTCGGCTGGCCGAACGGCGTGTACCAGAGATAGTTCGGGTCGGCCTGCACCCATTCGAGCCCGCCCTTCGAGCCGTAGATGCGCAATTTCAGCCCGTTCTCGTGGCCGGGCGCCACTTGGCTTGCCCAGATCATGCCCTTGGCGGGGTGCGACCCGCCGACCGGCCTAAAGCGCAGCAGCACATTGATGTTGTCGTCGAGCAGCCTCCCCGGCACGAAGGCATCGAGATCGGCCGACAACGAATCGAGCTCCAGCCCGGATACGAAACGGGCAAGGTTGTAGGCGTGCGTGCCAATGTCGCCCAGCGCGCCGCCGGCACCGGCCTGCTTGGGGTCTGAGCGCCACGCAGCCTGCTTCTGGCCGGTGGCGGCCAGATCTTCGGTCAGCCAGTCCTGCGGATATTCCGACTGCACGATGCGGATATCGCCGAGCTGTCCCTTGGCCACCATCTCGCGTGCCTGCCGCACCATCGGATAGGCGGTGTAGTTATGCGTCAGCACGAACACCTTGCCGGTCTTTTCGACCAGCGCCGCCAGCTTCTTTGCCTCGGCCAGCGTCGTCGCCAGCGGCTTGTCGCAGATGACGTGGATGCCGGCCTCGAGAAAAGCCTTGGCAGCCGGCACGTGCACATTGTTCGGCGTGACGATGGCCACCGCCTCGATGCCGTCCGGCCGCTTGGCCTCCGCCTTGGCCATCTCGGCATAAGAGCCGTAGCTGCGTGCGGGATCGAGCCCAAGCTCGGCGGCCGAGGCCTTAGCGCGCTCCGGATCCGACGACAAGGCGCCGGCGACCAGCACGAACTCGTTATCCATGCGCGCTGCGATGCGGTGCACCGCGCCGATAAAGGCGCCTTGTCCGCCGCCGACCATGCCGTAGCGGATCGGACCGCCCCCCGTTTCCGCCTTCGATGCACCAACCATGATTTTCTCCCTCGTTATCTGAGATACCCCTCCCCCTTGAGGGGAGGGTCGACGCGTAGCGTCGGGGTGGGGTCGCCGGGCATGAAGCTCGGCATGGACCGACCCCATCCGGCCCTCCGGGCCACCCTCCCCTCGAGGGGGAGGGATATCTGTGCTAGATCCCCATCATCCCGCGCAGCACCTTTTTATCGGTCGTGCCGCCGGCGAAATCGTCGAACGCTTTTTCCGTAACCCTGATGATGTGGTGCTGGATGAAGGGAGCGCCTTCGGCCGCACCATCCTCCGGGTGCTTGAGGCAGCATTCCCATTCCAGCACCGCCCATGAATCGTAATTGTATTGGGTGAGCTTGGAGAAGATGCCGCCGAAATCCACCTGCCCGTCGCCGAGCGAGCGGAAACGCCCGGCGCGGTTGGTCCAGCTCTGGTAGCCGGAATAGACGCCTTGCCGCCCGGTCGGATTGAATTCGGCGTCCTTGACGTGGAACGCCTTGATCCGCTCGTGGTAGATGTCGATGAATTCGAGATAATCGAGCTGCTGCAGCAGGAAGTGCGACGGGTCGTAGTTGATGTTGCAGCGCTTGTGGCCGCCGACCGCATCGAGGAACATTTCGAACGTCGCGCCGTCGAACACGTCCTCGCCCGGATGGATTTCGTAGCCGATATCGACGCCGTTCTCGTCATAGACGTCGAGGATCGGCTTCCAGCGTTTGCCGAGTTCGGCAAACGCTTCCTCGATCAATCCCGCCGGCCGCTGCGGCCAGGGGTAGAGGTATGGGAAGGCCAGGGCGCCGCAAAACGACACCGACGCCTTGAGCCCGAGATTCTTCGACGCCTTGGCGGCGAACTTCATCTGTTCGACCGCCCATTGCTGCCTGGCCTTTGGATTGTTGTGCACCGCAGCCGGCGCGAAGCCGTCGAACTGTGCATCGTAGGCCGGATGCACCGCCACCAGCTGCCCCTGCAGATGCGTCGACAATTCGGTGATCTCGACGCCGGCATCGGCGCAGACGCCCTTCACCTCGTCGCAATAGGCCTTGGAGGAGGCTGCCTTCTCGAGATCGAACAGTCGGGCGTCCCATGTCGGGATCTGCACGCCCTTGTAGCCCAGACCAGCCGCCCATTCGGTGATCGAGGCCAGCGAATTGAACGGAGCGGCGTCGCCCGCAAACTGCGCCAGGAACAGACCAGGCCCCTTCATCGTCGTCGGCATCGGCATCTCCCTATGTTTCACGACCAAGCATAGCGCCGATTGAAAACAGGGCCAGCTTCTTTGGTCTCTTTGCACAGCGCGCTCGGCGCCGCTATTCTGGTATTACCAAATGCCGAAATCTGGTCAAGCCGTTTGACGCGCTGCCGCAGCCCTGCAACCATGCCGAGTTAAGCCACATGTTTAAGTATAATCAATAGCATAGTCATGAGCCAACGCTTGATGGCAGCACTTCTTGCCGTCCAGATGAAATTACTGTAGACCTCCCATTAAGCCCAATTGGTCGAACCAGTTTGCTAAAAATGCTGGGACGCCTTGGGGAGGAATCATGCGGCAGGCTTCGGCAGAGTGCGCCGCAGGCGACTGGTACAGGCGATTCTGGGAAGGATAGACCATGCATCTTTCGACACACAATTGGATGCGGGCGGAGCCGCTGGAAACGACGCTCAAGCGCATCAAGAAATTCGGCTATGAGTCGATCGAGATTTCCGGCGAACCCGAACAATACAAGCCCAAGGAGACGCGCGCGCTGTTGAAGGAGCACGGCATTCGCTGCTGGGGAGCGGTGACGCTGATGCTGGGCGAGCGCAATCTCGCCGCCAAGAACCAGGGCCAGCGCGAGCGCTCCGTGCAATACGTCAAGGACGTGCTGACCATGGTCAGCGAACTTGATGGCGAGATCATCACGCTGGTTCCCGCCACCGTCGGCAAGGTGGTGCCGGACGGCACCGAGGAAGAGGAATGGAAATGGGTGGTCGACGCCACCCGGGAATGCTTCACCCACGCCAAGAAGGTCGGCGTCAAGATCGCGGTCGAGCCGCTCAACCGCTTTGAAACCTATCTGTTCAACCGCGGCGCCCAGGCACTGGCGCTGGCCGATGCGGTCAGCCCCGAATGCGGCGTCTGCCTCGACGCCTACCACATCCACATGGAAGAATTTAACGTCTATGACGCCATCCGGCAGGTCGGCAAGCGCCTATACGACTTCCATGTCGCCGACAACAACCGCTTCGCCGCCGGCCTCGGGCAGATCGACTGGCCGAAGATCGTCGGCACGCTGAAGGAGATCGGCTATGACGGCGCGCTGACCAATGAATTCGTCGCCCCCGTCGACCGCACGCCGGCTGCCCCCTATCCCGACATGGTCGAACGCAACCCCGTCGACATCTCGCCGGAGCAGTTGAAATTCATTCAGGACCACGGCTCCAGCGTGCTTACGGAAAAATTCTACACCGACCAGATGCGCATCAATGCGGAAACGCTGCTGCCGCTGATCAAGTAGCTGAGCCGTTTGGAAAAAGCCCTTCCGCCTCACCGCGGCCGGGCCGAGGATGAACATGCGCATCAAGACGGTCCAAGCCTGGTGGGTTCGCATACCGATCGAAGCCGCGAAGCAACACCGCAGCGACTTCGGTCAGGTGGCGACATTCGACGCCGCCATCCTGCGCATCGAAACCGACGACGGTCTGGTCGGCTGGGGCGAAGGCAAGAATGCCGCCGGCAGCGCCGGCAGCTACGGCGCTCTCGTCCATTTGCTAAACTACGAGGTCGGCCCGCAGCTGGTTGGCCGCGACCCGGCCGACATCGGCGTCATATGGGAGATGCTCTATAATGGCACGCGCCACGACAGCGCCGCTCGCGCCGGCCATGCCATGCCGCAATTGGCACGACGGGGCATGAGCATCGCCGCCATCAGCGCCGTCGACATCGCATTGTGGGACATTCTTGGCAAGTCGCTCGGCGTTCCGGTCTGGCGGCTGCTCGGCGGCCGCAAGCTGGACCGCATGCCGGCCTATGCTTCCGGCGGCTGGGCCACTGCGGAAGCCATCGGCGACCAGCTGCAGTCCTACATCGCCAACGGCGGCTTCAAGGCGCTGAAGATGCGCGTCGGCGCCATGGACGGCGCCCCACATATCTCGGCCGCTCGCGTTCGCGCCGCAAGACAGGCGCTCGGTCCCGATATCGACCTGATGGTCGACGCGCACGGCACTTACACGGTGGCCGAAGCCAAGCGCTTCATCCATCTCGCCGGCGACCTCGATCTCGCCTGGTTCGAGGAGCCGGTGATCGCCGACGACAAGCCCGGCATGGCCGAGGTGCGCGCCTGCGGCTCGATCCCGATCGCCACCGGCGAAAGCGAGGCGACGCGCTATGCCTTCCGCGACCTCGCCGTACTCAAATCCGCCGATATCTTCCAGCCGGATCCGGCCTTTTGCGGTGGAATCAGCGAGGCGATGAAGATCGGCACCATCGCCAGCGCCTTTAATCTGCGCTTTGCGCCGCACCTTTGGGCGGGTGCGCCCTGCTTCTTTGCCGGGCTGCATGTCTGCGCTGCTTCGCCGGCGAGCTTCACCGTCGAATATTCGCTCGGCGCCAATCCGATGATCCACGATCTGATCGAAGAGACTGTCGAAGCAAAGGACGGTATGGTAGCGATCCCTGATAGACCCGGGCTGGGATTCACCATTTCGGAGCGGTTCCTGGAGGCGCACGCGCAACACGGCTGACATGAAAGAAAAGAACCTTCTCGCGGAACTCGCCGCCTATCTGTTCTCCCATTCGGACAAGGAGACGGGCCGCACGCCGTCGGAGCGCGAACTGGCAGAGCATTTCAGCGTCAGCCGCGGCCAGATCCGCGAGGCGCTGGCCATTCTCGAGGCCATGCGCATCGTCGAGCGACGGGCGAAATCCGGCATCTACATCGATACGAAGCAGGCGAGCGTCGAGGCGATGGCGCTGTTCGCCCGCGCCGGCCTGCCGCTCGATCCCATCCAGATCTACGAGACGGTCGAGTTGCGCAAGATCCACGAGATCAAGGCCGCCGAACTTGCCTGTTCACGCGCCACCGAGGAGAATTTCGAGCGGCTGCGCGAGATCCTGAAGGCCTCCGAGGATCGCATCGCCGCCGGTGAAGGCCTTGCCCGGGAAGACCGCGAGTTCCACCTCGAGATCGTGCGGGCGACCAAGAACAGCGTCTTCCACAATATCTGCAGCGTCTACTACATGATGGGTGAGCTGCGCCTGCCGATCTATTTCAACGATCCCGAACGCAGCGTGCGCTCCCATGCCGAGCATATCCAGATCTACGAGGCGCTGCTGCGCCGCGACGGCAATCTCGCCCAGGCGCTGATGAGCGCCCACCTGCAAGGCGCGGAAAGCTACTGGAAGGGGCTGATCGAGGGGCGTGGGGCGGAACCCGAAAGCCCAGCGCTCGAAAAGGCCTGAAATGCCCAAGATCCTGTCGACACACAGACTGCACCCCCGTGCCTCTTCCATACTGACAGGGGCCGGCGAACTCGTCGTTGCTTCCGCCCTCGACGCGCACACGCTGGCCGCCGAGGCAAGGGACGCCGATGTCATCATCGTTCGCGCTCCCTTGCCTGCGGCGCTTTTCGAAGGCGCGTTGAAGCTCAGGGCCGCGATCCGCCACGGCGCCGGGCTGGACATGGTACCGATGGAAGCGGCCAATGCGGCCGGCGTGTTGGTGGCGAACGTGCCGGGGGTGAACGCGCGATCCGTCGCCGAATATGTAATGTTCGCGGCGCTGGCACTGCTTAGGCGCTTTCGTGTGTTGGACCGCGACTTGCGCGCGAAGGGTTGGCTGGCCGGCCGCGAACACACCGTCGTGGCCAGTGAGCTAGCGGGCAAGACGATCGGCATTGTCGGCCTCGGCGCGATCGGCCAGGCGGTTGGCCATATCGCGGCCCATGGGTTCGATCTGAATGTGGTGGCGACGACGCGCAGCATGCGGCCGGCGCCGGACAAGGTCGGCTTCCTGTCGATCGATGCGCTGATCGAGCAGAGCGACATCATCGTTCTGTGCTGCCCGCTGACGCCCGAAACACGGGGGCTCATCAGCCGCGAGCGCATTGACCGGATGAAGCCGGATGCGCTGCTGATCAATGTTTCGCGCGGGCCGGTGATCGATGACGACGCGCTGATCGAGGCCTTGCAGAAGGGCCGCATCGGCGGCGCTGCGCTCGATGTTTTTGCAACACAACCGCTGCCGCCCAACCATCCTTATTTCGGCTTCGACAATGTCATCGTCACCCCGCACATGGCCGGGATCACCGAACAGTCGATGATGCGCATGGGCGTCGGCGCGGCTGGCGAAGCCTTGCTGGTGCTGGCCAACAGATTGCCGGTCAATCTGCGCAACCCCGAAGTGGTCGAGCACTACCGGCGGCGGTTCCCTGCCGATTTCTGAGAGCGCCCTAATTTTCCCGAATTCGCCGGCGACGGTACCGGCATGGCACACGTCACAAAATTCCTGCTGACCGCCGGCTTCTGCGTGGCGACGGCGCAAGCCTTCGCCAACGGACAGGGCAGCTACGTGTTCTGCGACAACGGCTTGCGCTGCGTGGCGGCACCCTGTCCATCGAACAGCGCACTCGACCTCGCTACTGGTAAGCTTATCAAAGGTGTTTCGATCGACATCGATCGCCTACCGCAGCGAGACAAGGCGCTGGATCTTTCGGACAAACTCTATGCCGGCAAGGTCGTTGTTGTCGGATCGATCGAGAACCGCACCCGGACCTTTAACGGCAAGCGGTACACCCTGCCTTGGCTGATTGCCACCAGCATCGAACGCGCCGCCAAGGACAGCGAACGCGGCCACTGCTCGTCGCGCTGACACGCGCTATCGGATCAATTTGCAAGCAGCGCCTCCACGCCCGCTGCGATGCGCAGCAGGTGGTGGTCATGGCCATTGCGCGCCACCAGCATCAGCCCGGCCGGGCGCGTCATTCCCGGCATCGGCAGCGAGATGGCTGACAGATCGAACTGGTTGGCGACCTGCGTGTTGCGCAGCAGAAGGCCTTCCGTCCTGTTCCACAGAGCCTCGTCGTCGGTCATCGAGACGATCGTCGGCGCCGTCACCGGCGTGGTCGGCAGGGCCAGCGCGTCGACCGCTGCCAGTCGGTCGTCCATTGCGGCGGCCAGCGCCGTGCGGCAGCGCATTGCCCTGATATAGACCGTGGCCGGAATGGCGGCGGCGCGCGACAATGGTCCGCTTACCCGCGGGTCGACCGGCGTCGCCACTCCGGTCGCCAGCCGGTCGGCATGGATCTCCGCCCCTTCCATCGCCGCGATCGACGCGCGCTTGGTTGCCGCGCGCAGATCGGCAAGCAGGTCGTCGATCGACAGTTCCGCAAGCCGTGCGCCGCTAAGCTCCATCTTGCGCAGACACCGGTCGAACGTCGTCGCGACCTCTTCCTGCGTATCATCGAACAGCACGCCGCGCGCAATACCGATGCGCAGGCCGTCCAGCGGCAGCGGCAACAATGCCGCCAGGTTTTCGCCCGACATCACTGCATCGGCCGCCGCACATTCGGCGACGGTGCGGGCCAGCGGACCGATCGAGTCCAGCGTGGCCGACAGCGGAAACGCACCCGCGAGCGGCACGCGCCGCGCCGTCGGCTTGAAACCGACGACGCCATTCAACGATGCCGGAATGCGTACCGAACCGCCGGTATCGGAACCGATGGAGATTTCGCTGGTACCTTCGCCGACCGAAACCGCGGCGCCTGAGGACGAGCCGCCCGGGATACGGCTGGCATCGCTTGCATTGCCGGGCGTACCGTAATGTGGGTTGACGCCGATCGCAGTGAAGGCGAACTCGGTCATGTTGGTCTTGCCGAGGATGACTGCACCGGCCTGGCGCAGCCGTCGCACGACAATGGCATCCCGCAGCGCCGGCGCTGCGGTGGCGAGCAGCAGAGAGCCCGCCGTGGTCGGCTCGCCGGCGACATCGAACAGATCCTTGATCGAGACGGTCGCCCCATCGAGCAGCCCGAGTGTGACGCCGGCTTTTCGCCGCGCATCGGCGGCGTCCGCCGCCGCCCGTGCGGCTTCCGGGTAGAGCTTTACGAAAACGCTCTCATCGCCCACGCGAGCGGCAAGACGCGAAAGAATTGCTTCGAGGCGATCACGGGCTGATTGCATTTTTCGGTGTCGGACTCCGCCCACTTGCAACGTCTTAAGGTAGCAGCCACTAGCTGGCCGCAGGAGACATAGCCCGGCACGGTCGGATTTGCACCTGTCGAACCGAAGGAGGAAGGCCCGATGCTCTACCAAGGCAGCTGCCACTGCGGCAAGGTCGCGTTCGAGGTCGAAGGCGAGTTGACCGGAGCCGTTCGGTGCAATTGCTCGATCTGCTCGCGCAAGAGTGCACTGCTATGGGCAGTGCCGCATGAGAGCATGCGGGTACTTGCCTGGGGCGATGATCTCGGCCGCTACAGCTTCGGCAACCATGTCATCGCCCACCGCTTCTGCCGCAGCTGCGGCATTCACCCCTTCGCCGAGGATGTCGGCGAAGGGAGCGGGCGAAGTGCCTATATCAATATTCATTGCATCGAGGCGTTGGACGTCGCCGCCGTGCCGGTCTTCGACTTCGACGGCCGTTCAGTTTAGGCCTTGGGATCGTCGATCGGCTTCGGGCCAAGGAAGAACGCCGCCAGGGCGGCAAGCAACGTCGCCGCCGCGCAATAGGCGAAGGCGCTGGCAACGCCGGCATTGTCGACCAGCAGGCCGCCGAAGACGGCGCCCAACGCGATGGCGACCTGAAATGTCATAACCATCAGCCCGCCGGCGCTTTCCGCCTGATCGGGGGCGGCCCGCACCAGCCAGGTCTGCAGCCCGACCGGCACCGCGCCGAAGGCAAAGCCCCAGCTGGCCACTGCTATTGCAGCCACCACGGGTGAGGCTCCGACCACCAGCAGCAACACCGCCGAAAACGCGATCAGCAGAGGCGCCAGGCTGACGGCTGCCTTGAGGCTGCGTTCGGCGATAAAGCCGCCGGCGAAATTGCCGAAAAAGCCACCAATGCCGTAGGCGAGCAGCACAAGCGAGATCGTCTCGATGTCCAGCGTGGGCACCTTCTCGAGAAACGGGCGGACATAAGTGAAGCCGGCAAAGTGTCCCGAGGCGACCAGCAACACCACCAGCAGTGCCACCCTGATCATCGGCCGCTTCATCACCTCCAGCAGCGTGCGAAAACCTGCCGTACCTGCCGGCGGCAGCTTCGGAATGGTAGCCACCTGCACCAGCAGCGCCAGCGCGCCGACCACGGCAGCGATCATGAACGCTGTCCGCCATCCCCAGATGTCGCCGACATAGGCGCCGACCGGAGCCGCACAGACCGTCGCCACCGAGACGCCGGTGAGGATGATCGACATGGCACGCGGCATCAGCCGCATCGGAACGAGCCGCATCGCCATGGCTGCCGACATCGACCAGAAGCCGCCAAGACTGATCCCGAGCATGATGCGGGCGATCAGAAGAACGGGAAGCGACGATGCAAACGCGGCCACCAGGTTTGACAGCACAAGCAGCACCGTCAGCGCCCACATGACCAGCCTGCGGTCCAGCCGCTTGGTGACAATGGCCATGGTCGGCGCCGCGATCGCGCCAATGACGGCGGTGGCCGTTACCGCCTGCCCGGCGGCGCCTTCGGTGATGCCGAGATCCTGCGCAAGCGGCGTCAGCAGGCTGGCGGGCAGGAATTCCGCGGTCACCAGGCCGAAGACTCCGAGCGCCAGGGAGACCACCGCCCCCCATGCCGGTTCGGACCGTTCGCCGGTTTCCGATGGGTCGAGAACGGCGTCCATGACGCCTGTCGCGGGTTCGGTCATGAGGGATCTCCGGTCTGTTGCAGCGCAGCATCTAGCTGCAATGCAACATAGGGAGTGACTAGCTGGAGTTTCCATGCTAGAAACACCATTATGTTTGACAGTTCGTCCAAAATTCCCCTCACCGGCGATCCGCTGACGGACATATTGCGCGGATTGCGTCTCGAAGGTGTCGATTACGGCCGTTGCGAGATGAAGGAACCTTGGGGCATCCATTTTCCGGCTCAGGCGGCGGCACGGTTTCATTTCATCGGCCGCAAAGGCTGCTGGTTGCTGCAACCGTCCGGCGAATGGGTGGAACTCAAGGCGGGCGACGCTGCCTTGTTGCCACGCGGTTCAGCCCACACGCTGGCGAGTGAGCCGGGTATCGAGGCGGCGCCGATCCACGGCTATGAGGTCGAGGAAATCTGCAAGGATGTCTATTGCATGTCGAATGACGGCGTGCCCGGCTGCCGTCCGGGCACCTTGCTGTTTTTCGGCAGCATGTATTTCAATCTCGATGGCTTGCACCCCTTGCTCGGCATGATGCCGGACGTGATGCGCGCACATGAGTTGGAGGTCTATGAGCCAGGTATCCCGCATTTGCTGGAGGCGATGGCCCGCGAGGTGACGATGGAACGCGTCGGCTCCGGCGGCATCCTGGCGCGGCTGGCCGATGTGCTTGCCGCAACCGTCATCCGCTCATGGGTCGAGCGCGGCTGCGGCGACTCTTCCGGATGGATCGCGGCGGTCAGGGACCGCGAGATCGGCCGGGTGCTGGCCGCAATCCATCTCGAACCGAACCGCGACTGGACGGTGGAGGCTCTGGCGAAGATGATGGGTGCCTCGCGATCAGGTTTCGCCGAGCGCTTCGCGACCATTGTCGGCGAAACACCGGCAAAGTACGTCACGCAGGTGCGGATGCACCAGGCGAGGCAATGGCTGGTCCGTGACCGGCTCAAGATTTCCGTCGTCGCGGCGCGCCTCGGCTACGAATCCGACGCCTCCTTCAGCCGCGCCTTCAAGCGGGTCATCGGATCGCCGCCCAGCCATTTTCGGGCCGAGGAACAGGCGGAGATCCGCCAGGCCGGCTAAACATTGGCCGGGTTATTGCTCGGTGATGCAGGCCGAGCCGGCGCTACTCTTGCAATATTTGCCGGAAGCCCCGCACCTGCCATCCGAGACTTCGACGACGGTACCGCTCAACAACAGTTTGCAGTCACTGGTGGACAGATTGACCGCGCCGCTGAGGTCCTTGATCTTCTTGGCGTCGACCTGCGCGCCGGCGACAACTTTCTTGGCTGCCTGCGCCTCGCCCAGATGCGCGGCCGACAATCCCATACCGGCGACAAGCAGGATCGTCGCAAAACTGCGTAACAGATTTCCCATAGCCAACCCTCCGTATTTGGGTCTCCAAATTGGGCGTGCAAATCCCTTTTTGGGACCGAAGGATCAGCCTACTCGACAAATCGGAGCATCCGCATCCCCCGTACGGGGGATGCGGATGGCCCAGGGCATTTAGCTGGCGTGACGCAGGCTTATTCCGCTGCCCTTGTCGAACAGCACCACCTTGTCCGGGTTCCAGGCAAAGCGCACCGGCTGCTCTATCTGGACGTCGGTCCTGGCCGGCACGGTGGCGCGCAGCATGGCGTCGCCGACCCGCAGCGTCAGGATCTTCTCGACGCCATGGTTCTCGACGTCATGGACCCGCGCCTCGACCGGCGCGCCGGTCTCGAGATAGACGTCCTCGGGACGAATACCGAAGACGAGCGGGCGACCGTCGGTCGCCGCGCCCGTCTTGGCACCCCCCGGAGTCTTGGCACCCCCCGCAAACGGCAATTCGAAATTGAGCGGCGCCATCACCGCACGTCCGTTGACAAGCTTGCCGTCGATGAGATTCATCGGCGGCGAGCCGACGAAGCTCGCCACGTAGGTGTCGCGCGGATTGTTGTAGATCTCGTACGGCGTGCCGGTCTGGACGATGCGGCCATGGTTGAGCACGCCGACCTTGTCCCCCATCGACATCGCCTCGATCTGATCGTGCGTCACGAACAGGAAGGTGGCGCCAAGCTGCATCTGCAGGTTCTTCAATTCGGTGCGTAGCGCCTCGCGCAACTTGGCGTCGAGCGCCGACAACGGCTCGTCCATCAGGAATACCCGCGGCTTGCGCACGATGGCGCGACCGATCGAGACGCGCTGCATCTCGCCGCCTGAAAGCCTGTCGGTCTTGCGGTCGAGCAGATGCTCGATCCGCAGCGTCCTGGCGGCGCGGTCGACACGATCCTTGATCTCGGCATCGGGCAGCCGGCGGATCTTCGGCTTCAGCGGAAATTCGAGGTTTTCGCGCACCGTATAGCGCGGATAAAGCGAATATTGCTGCAACACCAGCGCCACGTCGCGCTCGGCCGCACCCCAGTCTGCGACATCGACGCCGTCGATGAAGACCTGACCTTCGCTCGGTTTTTCCAGGCCGGCAATCATGCGCAGCGTCGTCGTCTTGCCGGCGCCGGTCTCGCCAAGCAGGACGAAGAACTCGCCATCGGCGATGTCGAGATCAAGCCCGGTCAAGGCGGTGTGGTTGCCGAACTTCTTCGAGATGTTCTTGAGCTGGATGTGGGCCATCAGAGTCTCACTCCCAGCGATTTGCCGCTCGCCGTGTCGAAGAAATGCGCCTGGCTGGGATCGATTCTGACGAAGACCCTTTCGCCGGGGCCGCCGATAAAGCCGCTCTTGGTGCGCGCACGCAGCATCTTGGAGCCGACCTTGAGGTCGACGATGTCGAAGGACCCGAGCGGCTCGACGATCTGCGTCTCCACCGGCAAGAATCCCTCGGCGGCTTCGCGGCGGACGAGGACGCCTTCCGGCCGGATGCCGAGCGCGAGTTGGCTGCCGGCATGGCCGTTGAGCTTCGACAGCAAGGCGCGCGGGAATTCGAAACCGGCGGCCGCATCGCCGACCGTGACCGAGGCCGATGAGGCTTTCTCGGTCACCGAAGCGTCGGCGACGTTCATCACCGGGCTGCCGACAAACTGCGCGACGAAAAGATTCGCTGGATGCGAATAGACCTCGTCCGGCGAGCCGACCTGCTGCAGCACACCTTCATGCATGATGACGATGCGGTCGGCGAGGCTCATCGCCTCGATCTGGTCGTGGGTAACGTAGATGCTGGTCGAGCCCTGCTTGATGTGCAGCCGCTTGATCTCGGCCCGCATCTCCTCGCGCAGCTTGGCATCGAGCGCCCCGATCGGCTCGTCCATCAGCATCGCCTTCGGCCGCCGCACCAAGGCTCGGCCGATCGCCACGCGCTGCATGTCGCCGCCCGACAGCGCCGACGGCTTCTTGGCGAGGAGATCGCTGATCTGCAGCGTCTTGGCGACCGAGCGCACCTCGCTGTCGATCTCGGCCTTGCTCTTGCGCGTCGCTCTCAGCGGAAAGGCGATGTTCTCATAGACGCTCATATGCGGATAGAGCGAGAACGACTGGAAGACCATGGCGATGTCACGGTCGGCGGCCTTGAGGTGCTGGACCGGCTTGCCGTCGATGAGGATGTCGCCGCCGTCGATCGTCTCCAGCCCGGCAATCGCCCTGAGCGTCGTCGTCTTGCCGCAGCCCGACTGGCCGAGCAGCACGATGAACTCGTTATCGTCGATCTTCAGGTTGAGGTCCTTGATGACCTGGACGGCGCCGAAATATTTCTGGACGCCGCGAAGCTCGATCTGGGTCAATGCTGTGCCCCCGGATTTGCCCCTTGCCCGGTGCTGGCCTTCTCCTCCGGCGCGATCTTGGAGGTGATGTTGAAGCCGATCAGGCCGATCAGGATGATGGTCACGCCATAGCTGTGCAGCAGCATGTTCCACGGCTGGCAGAGCGCGATGATACCGAGCACCATCAGCACTTGAGAGCCTGGTTCGAGATATTTCTGGTTGATGGCACGAAAGCTCATTTGCGGATCGCTCCAAACGACATGCCGCGCAGCAGATGGTTGCGGAGCAGGAAGGTGAAGATCGCCACCGGCAGCAGGAACAGGAAGGTTCCGGCGGCAATCACCGTCCAGTCCGGCAGGCCGGAACCGACCTGGCTGGGGATGAAGGGCGGTGCTGTCTGGGCACGGCGGCTGGTCATGATCAGTGCGAAGGCATATTCGTTCCACGCCGTGATAAAGCAGAACACGGCGGTGGCGGCGATGCCGGTGGCGGCCTCGGGCAGCACGATCTTGAAGAAGGCCTCCATGCGCGTATAGCCGTCGACGAGGGCCGCCTCCTCATACTCCTTGGGGATCTCGTCCATGAAGCCTTTCATCAGCCACACCGAGAAGGACAGGTTGAAGGCAGTGTAAAGGATGATCAGGCCGATATGGGAATCGTTGAGGCCGACCGCCCGGTACATCAGGAACATCGGAATGGCGACGACCACCGGCGGCAGCATGCGTGTCGACAGGATGAAGAACAGTAGGTCCGCCTCGCCTTTTACCTTGAAGCGCGAGAACCCATAGGCGGTGAAGGTGCCCATGCCGACGGCCAGGACGGTCGAGGTTATGGCAACGATCAGCGAGTTCATGAAACGGCTCGGATAGCCCGACCACTGCACCTGGCCCTTGCCGTCGCGCACGATCTTTTCGCCGCCATTGAAGACGACGCGCTCCCACCACGGCGCGGCCGCGTACTCCTCCGGCGACGGCGGACTGCGCAGCTGCGAACGCTTGGTGAACAACTTGACGAAGGGCGATATCTCCGGCTGGAAAACCACCGTCGGCGGAATGGTGGTGGCGAGGTTGCGCGGCTTGAACGCCGTCGAGGCGATCCAGTAGATCGGCGCCAGGAAGATGATCGTCACCAGCAGAACAGCGACGATAGCGACCCGGTTGAAGCTGATTTCGGAAGAAGTGCGGACTGCGGCCATCTCAGCGCTCCTTCACCTTGTTGAGGTATTTGACATAGATGTTGGTGATCGCCAGCACCATGATCAGCACGATGTAGGCGAGCGCGCAGGAACGCCCGGTCTGCCATTCCTGGAACGCCATCTTGTAGAGCCGGATCGAGATCAGCTCGGCCGTCGGCTGGCTGGTCAGGATGTAGGCGAGGTCGAAGGTCTTGAACGCCTCCATGGTGCGGAAGATGACCGCGATCATCAGGATCGGCGCAACCAGCGGCAGCGTTATGCGGAAGAAGGTGTAGAACGGCCCGGCCCTGTCGATCGCGGCTGCCTCGTAGAGATGCTTGGGCACGGCCGACAGGCCGGCCAGCGACAACAGCATGACGAAGGGCGACCACATCCAGATGTCGGTCAGCGCGACCGCATAGAGCGCCATTTTCGGATCCGACAGCCATTCGAAGGTGCCGAGGCCCAGCGCATAATTGATGATGCCGAAGGACGGATCGTAGAGCAGCTTCCAGAACAGGCCGACGACGGCCATCGACAGCATCATCGGCAACAACAGGAGCGTCGTCAGCAGGCCCTTGAGCGGAATGTCGCGGTTGAGCAGCATGGCCACGCCGAAGCCGACGAGCAGCTGGCCGGCGACCGAGATGATGACGTATTTTGCGGTGATGGCGAAGTTGGACCAGACATAGGGATCGCTGAGCAGGTCGCGATAGTTTTGCAGCCCGACGAAATTCGCCGCCGCGCTGGTCGAGGCGCGGAAATCGGTGAACGAATAGCCCAGCGAATAGATCAGCGGGAAGATGTTGAAGACGATCAGAAACAGGATCGTCGGGATGATGAAGAGATTGCGGATCGAAATGTCGCTTAGACCGCGAGCGGCGGCCCGCGAAGACCTGTCCAGCGTGGTGATCATCGTGGTCGCCAAGACCCTGCTCCCGGTTCAAAAATCAGAAAAAGAAACGGAGGAGGCACGAACGCCCCCTCCGTGAAACTTCAAACTTATTGGCCGCGGCCGTATTTCTTGAAGGTCGCGTTCCAGTCGGCTGCCAGTGCGTCCAGCGTCTCCTTGGCGGTGCCTTCGCCGCCGATCATGTAGGGATAGATGCGCTGGTTGAGCTGCTGCAGCAGTTCCGCATATTCCGGAACCGCCCAGAAGTCCTTGACCTTGAACATGGTCTCGTAGAACGCCTTGTTGTAGGGCGTGGCGTTCTGGAATTCGGGCGACTTGAGCACGGCGGCACTGCAGGTGTAGCCGCCAAGCGCTGCCCATTTCTTCTGGGTCTCGTCCTTGATGAACCATTCCAGGAACTTCGTCGCCTCTTCCTGCTTCTGCGAGTATGAAACGATGGAGATGCCCTGACCGCCGAGTGCGGCGAACTGGTCGCCGTTCGGGCCGGGAGGATTGGCGAAGAAACCGGTGTTCTTGGCATTCGGGTTCGACGCCTCGTTGATCAGCGAGGGGAAGAACGCGAAGTAGTTCATGCTCATCGCGGCCAGGTTTTCAGTGATCGCCTGGTTGTCCTCGACGAAGAACGACTTGGCCCAGCCCGGAGGCGTGAACTTGTAGAGTTCCTTGTAGGCGTCGAGCGCCGCGATCGCCTTGTCGGAGTTGATGAAGCCGTCGACCTTGTAGGTCTTATAATCACCCAGCTCGCCGCCAAAGGAAAACAGCGCGTTTTCGAAGCCCATCGCCATCGCGTCATACGAATTGTCGGTGTAGATGGCGATGCCGTATTTTTTCTGGTCCGGCCGGTAGAAGAACTCGGCGATGTCGCGCAGCGCCTTGAAATCCTTCGGCACGTCGAGATCGTAGCCATACTTGGCCTTGAAGGCTTCCTTTTCCTTCGGATCCTCGAACCAGTCCTTGCGGTAGGACCAGCCGACGGCGTCGCCTTCAAGTGGAATGGCCCAGTACTTGCTGCTGCCGCCCGGATATTCGGCGTAGTACTTCACCGTCGCCGGTGCCATCACGTCGCCGACCTTGTGCTTATTGAAGAAGTCGGTCAGGTCGACATAGTGGCCACCGGTCGAGCCGGCACCGAGCCATTGCGAGTCGCCGACGACCATATCATAGGCGTCGCCATGGGCGTTGAACTCGGTGAAGGCCTTGGTCTGGAAGTCGGGCCACGGTGTGGTTTCCACCGTGATCTTGACGCCGGTTTCCTTCTCGTACTCGTTGCCGAGTTCCTGCAGGTAATTGGCCGGATCCCATTCCGCCCAGAAGATTGTAAGTTCCTTTTCCTGCGCGTAGACGGACGTTCCGCAGGCGAGCACTAGGCCGATACCAGCAAGCAAGCTGGTCATTGTCTTGCGCATAATGATTTCCTCCCTTGTGCGCATTCTACCGCGTCATGCGAGCCGGCGGCGAGGCCGGCCCTGGTAGTCCTCCCGTGACGGCACCGTTCCGGTTTTTGAGCCTCCTCGTTCGACCGAAACGGATCTTAGCCTTCACCCTTTGATCCGCTTTATTTGCCCTGATCTGGTATTACCAATTTCAGACGAACGTCAAGCCCTTTCTTGGACGGTGGCGGACACGCAGACAAGTTGGTTTCTGCGATATCTGCCTGTTTTCTCTGAATTTTCCTACTCCTTGATACATGAATGCCTTGCTTGGGCCGCTGCATCGCTAGTAGTATGAATAGTCAGGTTGAAAATCTGGTCGAACCAGATTGGCGTTATCTAGCGGCCGACGTCGGCGCGATCCCATCTCCTTCAATCATCGATTCGGTCATAGCCGCGCGCACCAGAGCGCCGGCCGCCCATTGCGCAACCGACATCATACTGCGGCTATCCAATCCCCATATATCCTTCAATACGATCAGCATCTCAACACCGAAGATCAATGACAGCGCCTGCGCGAGCCGCTTGAATTCGCGCGGCGGCAACCGGCCTTTGAGTGGCGCGATCGCATCTTTCAAAAGATCGACGCGATGGCCGCGCGTGAAGGCAGGTTCGCCGTCAAGCGTGCCTGCCTGTCGCTGCGCCCACTGGTCGAGCGACAGTTTCAGCGCCGCCTTGAACGTCGCTTCGAAGACCTCGATGCGCGGCATGGCGGTCTCGAACAGCTCGGCGACCCGGCGCTCGGGATCGGCAGAGCTCGATTTCCAGGTAAGGATCGGCCCAAGCCCCTCATCGACCACCGCCTGCACCAGCGCCGCCTGGCTCGGAAAATACCGATAGGCGGTGGCGCGGGAGACTTCCGCTGCCTCCGCCACCTCGCTGACGGAGGGCGTGGCGCCCGCCTGCATCAGCTTTGTCGCCGTCTCCAGCATGAGACGCCTGGTGCGCGCGCGGGCCCCGCGCTCTACCCGCGGGTTCGGCCCTTGGCCGGCGTCGTCGTTCACTGTCGCTTGTTGACGTGAGACATCCATGTCAATACGATACGCGCGTCTCAAAAAATTGCAATGGCCCTTCGCCCGTCGAACGGCCGGGCAAAGGGGCGGCAGCGCCGAGCACGCCCAAGACCGGGGAAACGCGATGAAGCGCATCTATGTGGTGGGCACCGCCGACACCAAGGGTGAGGAACTCGCATTTCTGTCCGATGCGGTCGCGGCTACCGGCGCTTCGATTGTCCGCGTCGACATCGGAACACGCGGCGCGACCGTGCCGGTCGATGTTTCGGCAGGCGAGGTCGCCAGCCACCATCCCGAGGGTCGCGGTGCCGTGCTCGGCATCGACGATCGCGGCACCGCGGTGGCGGCGATGACCACCGCCTTTGCCCGGTTTGTTCAATCGCGCGGCGATATTGCCGGGATTATCGGCATCGGCGGCGGCGGCGGCACCTCGATCATCACTGCAGGCATGCGCACGCTGCCGCTCGGTCTGCCCAAGATCATGGTTTCGACCTTGGCCTCCGGCGACACCGCGCCTTACGTCGACGTCTCCGACATCGTCATGATGCCGTCGGTGACCGACATGGCCGGCCTCAACCGGCTTTCGCGTGTCGTGCTGCACAATGCCGCCCAGGCGATATCAGGCATGGCGGCAAAGCCGGCGCCGCCGGCCGACGGCAGACCCTCGATCGGCCTGACCATGTTCGGCGTCACCACGCCATGCGTGACCGCGATCGCCGATGAGCTTCGTTCCACCTATGACTGCATGGTCTTTCATGCCACCGGAACCGGCGGCCGCACCATGGAAAAATTGGCCGACAGCGGCCTGTTGTCCGGCGTCATCGACATCACAACGACCGAAGTCTGCGACTTGCTGTTTGGCGGCGTGCTGCCGGCGACCGAAGATCGATTTGGTGCCATCGCCCGCACCGGGCTGCCTTATGTCGGCTCGGTCGGCGCGCTCGACATGGTCAATTTCTGGGCGCCGCCGACAATTCCGGAACGCTATCGCGGCCGGCTGTTCTATGAGCACAATCCAAACGTCACACTGATGCGCACCACTGCCGACGAAAGCAGAACGATCGGCGAATGGATCGGTACAAGGCTGAGCCTCTGCCAGGGTCCGGTCCGTTTCCTCATTCCGGAGAAAGGCGTGTCGGCGCTCGACATCGAAGGCGGCGCCTTCTTCGACCCTGAAGCCGATGCAGCTTTGTTCGAGGCGATCGAGCGTACCATCAAACCCGCCAAAACGCGGAGCGTGCTGCGCCTGCCGCTGCACATCAACGACCCCGAATTCGCCTGGGCTGCCACAACGGCCTTCCTCGACATCGCCAGACAGTGAGACACCAAGACATGACCGCCATACCGCGCAAGAAAATCCTGGAGAAATTCCGTAAGATGATCGCGGACGGCGTTCCGATCGTCGGCGGCGGTGCCGGCACCGGCCTGTCGGCCAAGGCAGAGGAAGCCGGCGGCATCGACCTGATCATCATCTACAATTCCGGCCGCTACCGCATGGCCGGGCGCGGCTCGGCCGCCGGCCTGCTCGCCTATGGCAACGCCAACGAGATCGTCAAGGAAATGGCCTACGAAGTGCTGCCGGTAGTGAAGAAGACGCCGGTGCTGGCCGGCGTCAACGGCACCGATCCCTTCGTCATCATGCCGCTGCTTTTGGCCGAGTTGAAGACGATGGGCTTTTCCGGCGTGCAGAACTTTCCGACCATCGGACTGTTCGACGGCCAGATGCGGCAGAGTTTTGAAGAAACCGGCATGGGCTTCGGGCTCGAGGTCGACATGATTGCCGAAGCGCACAAACTCGACCTGTTGACCACGCCCTATGTCTTCAACCCCGATGAGGCGCGCGCCATGACAAAAGCCGGCGCCGACATCGTCGTCGCCCATATGGGGGTGACCACCGGCGGCTCGATCGGCGCGACATCGGCTAAATCGCTGGACGACTGTGTCAGCGAGATCGACGCCATCGCCAAAGCGGCACGCTCAGTGCGCGAGGATATAATCCTGCTTTGCCATGGCGGGCCGATCTCGATGCCGGACGACGCCAGATATATTCTGGAGCGCTGCAAGGGCCTGCACGGGTTCTATGGCGCCAGTTCGATGGAGCGGCTGCCGGCGGAAGCCTCGATCGCCAGGCAGACGGCGGATTTCAAGGCCGTCACGTTCGGCGCTGCGTAGAGACCAGCAAAAAGAAGGATGGGACGATGACCGACAACAGCAAGGTATTCGTATACCCAAAAGATGTCAGCGCCTTCGGCTTCGACTGGGGCAGGCTGTCGCTGACGGTCGCTCCCGAAGTGAACGGCGCAAAGCGATTTTCCGGTGGTGTCGTCGACCTGCCGTCAGGCAAGGGCCATACGCGTCATAACCATCCGGGTGCCGAGGAGATCATCTTTGTCATCTCAGGCAATGGCGAGCAGATGGTTGAAGACGAGAAGGGCAACCCGGTCGTCGAGAAGGTCGGCCCCGGCTGCACCATCTATGTGCCGGAAAGCCGCTTCCATTCGACGCTCAATACCGGCGACGGGCCGATGCAGCTTTTCGTCGTTTACTCGCCGGCCGGGCCGGAACTGGCCTTGCGGGAGTTGCCGGATTTCGGGTTGATCCCGCCGGGCGGGAAGTGAGATAGAAGCGCCTAACCCCCGCCCCTGTTCCAGCTCCTGCCCCGATCGCCGAACATGACGTAACCGGCATCGATCACCGCCACCGTATCCTCCAGCTTGATGAAGCCGCGCGTCGGGTGGAGCATGGTCGTCTCAACCGAAAGCACCATGTTTTTCTCCAGCGGCTTTGCGGCATAGGTGCCTTCATAGGTCACCGGATGGTTGGTCATCAGGAACGGCGCTTCATGCGTGATCAGCCCCATGCCATGCGCGAAGAAATCAGTGTAGGCCGCAACCTTGGATTTCTTCAGCACGCCTTCGGCATGAGAAATCATGTCACCGCCCAGCGTGCCCGCCTTGACCTTGGAGAAGGCCGCCTGCTGCACTGTCTCGATCTCGGCTAGTAGATCCTCGAGTTCGGCGTCAGGCTCACCCAGCACGCCCATGCGGCAGAGGTCGCCGATATAGCCGTGGTAGTTGCCGCCGGAGTCGATCGACATCACCTCGCCCTTCTTCCACGCCTGCGGCGAGGCGGCACGGTTGTGACTGGAGCCTAGCGTCAGCAGGCAATATTCGAAATGCGCGCCGCGATTGGTTTCCTCGCGCCTAAGCTGTTCGATGATCTCGCTCTTCGTCGTGCCTTCGCGTGCCCAGCCAATGGTCGCCAGCATAGAATCGGTGATCAGCTCGGAGGCGATGCGCAGCTTCTCCAGCTCCGCCTCGGTTTTGATTGCCCGCATGCGCTCCAGCATATCAGTCGCGTCGATCAGCTTGGCATCCGGCAGCGCCTTGCGGATCAGCATATAGGCGTCGGACGGCAAGAAGGCGGGCTCGATGCCGATGCGGGCATTGTCTTTGCCGATCTTTCGCAAATGCTCGACCGCCAGATTGGCGGCATCGAGCGTACCCCAGCAGGCGGCATGCAGTGTCGGCGTCCAGAACGGATGGTTCTGGTGCTCGCCGCCCTCCATGCGGTTGCCGATATAGGCGGCATGCTCCGGCCCGCCTTTCTCATAGACGACGACAGGCAGATAACGGCTGTGGCCGATTGCATCCATGGCGGCGAAGAAGATGAACTTGTAGCCGCCAAGCAGATATTGCGTGTTGTGCTTGGAGGTGGCGAGCAGCACGTCGATGCCGGCTTCCTCCATCAGCCCGTCCACCCTGGCCTGGTCGAACGGCACGCTGCCGACGGCATTCTTGCCTGGGGCAATGTTCATGTCTCTCTCCCTGAAATCCCTTAGCCGGCCGCTCGCCGGCACCGGCTTTTCCGGCTCTGATCCTCGGCTATGCTTAAATCTGCATCATTTTGCCCGATCTGGTCCAGCCAGAACGGGCGAACCAGCCCCAAAAGCTGCTCCACCTGCTGCACTTTACTCCAGTCTGGTCTTGCCAGAACCGCGCATCGAACCGTTTCTGTATAACTGGTCCAGCGGACGGAAATTTCAAAGCCACGTGGGGATGCGCCAATTCCGTCTCTGGCGAAACCCCGGACAAGGCCCATAATCAGCTTTGCAGGATGCTTACGAGCGTCCGAGGGGTACGGCGCACCCGGCCGGGTCCCCGGAGAGGACGGAGTTCGATCATGCCAGAGTTCACCATTTCCAGACGTACGATGCTGGCCGGTTCGGCATTGCTGCTGGCCTCTACCGCCATGCCGACGATCGGCTCGGCGCAGACGCCGAGAAAGGGCGGACGACTGGTTGTCGCCGCCGAAGGGATGAGCGGTGGCGAGAAGAAGCAAGGAGGGCCTGCCTTTGGTAAGCCCGTTAAGCCGGGCTGAAAGCACGGTAGCGATCGGCGCCATGATCCTCATCGGGAACTGCGCGGCTGAAGAGATACCGACAAGAAATGCTGAGCTTCTCTCTCGCGTACTTCTTACACTCATTTCAGCAGCGGCGATGTCGGTACGTGTACTATGAACCAGCCGCCGAGTGGCCTGGCTAAGGGCGTGCGACGTATGCTCATTTCCAAGAAGGAGCGTCTTTCCAAACCGAAAGAGTTCGAAAGTCCTGGCGCCTGAGAGCTGGATGCTGTCGGATCCCTCCGCAAGGCCTCGGAGCGTTTCGGCTTCCGGTGCTGCCGTCCAAAGTATATGATCTAGCTAGCCGGCCGCACCAAGCGAAAGACGCTTGAACACAACCATCGTAGCCGTGATGCCAGGGGGGCTTGCGGTTGGCCGCTACTTGGAATGACCAGAGCCAGTACGGCGAGGTGGAATTCCCCTGATGGAGGGGCAAATGGGAATCCAAACAGCAACATACGCAATCGCTTTTTCGATAGCAGCTTCGGCTTGGGCAACTCCGGCAGCTCCCGAAAACCCCCCTGAGGTGCTCATAGAAGCGACAATAGAGCGTGGCGGCGATTTCTTAGCCTTCGGTTTTGACTCTCTCTGGATGATGAGTGGCCGTAAGCTTGTTCGGATCAATCCAGACGACAACTCTGTTGCCGACATTCCCATTGAGGGGGCTGTCGGCAGTTACCGCGGGATTTCCGTCGGCGAGGGCGCCGTCTGGGTGCCGGATGTCGGCAGCAAGACAATCTACAAGGTAGACCCGCACGCAAACAAAATCGTCCTGCAAATACCGTCCCTCCTATTCGACAGCGAAGGTAGCATCGGAGTCGGTGACCCATCGGTTGGCGGCCTCGTGTGCGTCTGCAAAATCAGGATGGATCGACGAGAAGAGAGCTGTATCCATGCAGCACATTCGGGTGCCGGCGAGGACGTGAAACTCCGTCCCGCCCGCGGTGCTCTCCGGTGTTTGGCAGCACGCCCCAAAACAAAAACCCGGCGCCGTAGGGCTACCGGGGTTCGATGCATTTTGTGCAGGGGTGGTATCAAAACGAAAACGGCCCGCACAAGGCGGGCCGTTTTCGTTTTTGGTTGCGGGGACAGGATTTGAACCTGTGACCTTCAGGTTATGAGCCTGACGAGCTACCGGGCTGCTCCACCCCGCGTCAACCCTAAAGGTAAGCCTTGGCTCACCGAATTCAAGCTTCCGCCAAATGAAAGGGCCGCTTGCGCGGCCCGGAGTCCCGTTGGCGGGCCTGTTCGTAAGGAGAAGATTAAACAACGTGCGCTTGGCAGACCTGGCAGCGACCTACTCTCCCGCGTCTTGAGACGAAGTACCATCAGCGCTGGAGCGTTTCACGGCCGAGTTCGGAATGGGATCGGGTGCAGCCGCTCCGCCATAACCACCAGGTCGGCAAAACGCACGTTGCTCGAGAAGCTGTTTTCTGTGCCATCCATCGTGTTCACGATGGGCATTAGGAATGAGAACGATCAAGCCGATCGAACTATTAGTACCGGTAAGCTTCAAGCGTTGCCGCTCTTCCACACCCGGCCTATCAACGTGGTCGTCTTCCACGGTTCTCAGGGAATACTCGTTTTAAGGTGGGTTTCCCGCTTAGATGCCTTCAGCGGTTATCCCGTCCGGATATAGCTACCCTGCTATGCGGCTGGCGCCACAACAGGTCCACCAGAGATCCGTCCATCCCGGTCCTCTCGTACTAGGGACAGATCCTTTCAATATTCCTACACCCACGGCAGATAGGGACCGAACTGTCTCACGACGTTCTGAACCCAACTCACGTACCGCTTTAAATGGCGAACAGCCATACCCTTGGGACCTGCTCCAGCCCCAGGATGCGATGAGTCGACATCGAGGTGCCAAACAACCCCGTCGATATGGACTCTTGGGGGTCATCAGCCTGTTATCCCCGGCGTACCTTTTATCCGTTGAGCGATGGCCCTTCCACGCGGGACCACCGGATCACTATGACCGACTTTCGTCTCTGCTCGACTTGTCAGTCTCGCAGTCAGGCAGGCTTATGCCATTGCACTCAGCGAACGATTTCCGACCGTTCTGAGCCCACCATCGCGCGCCTCCGTTACTCTTTAGGAGGCGACCGCCCCAGTCAAAC